>NZ_JABASQ010000003.1 GCF_016107535.1 Psychrobacter cibarius
TATTCGCCAGTGTTGTTAATTTCGAGCTTGGTTTATGACTTTTGCAAGAGGTCTACTATATTTGAATTTAAATAATTCCGATACGAGGAAGCCGAGTGCAAGCTATACATTAGTATGGTTATCGAGGCTGACGATGTAGCTGATTTATATGAACTTGACTATACTTAAACTTAAAGAATCACCATTCACTACAAGCCACTATTTTACCTAGCTTGTTAATGCAGACAGACGTACCATCACTTTTCTCTTCTATCTGCGCTGTACCATTATTAAAATTGAAATACATTGCACCAAAAGAAGTAACGCTCATCCTCTGTACTTTATCGTCCGAGAACTTGAAAGGAATGACAGTTCTATTGGCACCATCTATGAAGCCCCAACGATTACCTTTACGCACGCCAGCGAGCTGCTCACTAAAAGGTCTTATTTCATCATAAATGAAAGGGACAGCAACAGCTCCCGTCTTGGTAACAAACCCCCATTTATCATCTTTAATTACACCGAGCAGACCTTCATGAAAACCATAGTGTCCACCCAAATGACCATCCAGACCGTCGTATTGCGGGGCAACAACTTCTTTACCGTTAGTGTCTATAAGACCCCATAACTCCGTATTAAAGTCATAAACAGGAGCCCTGTCATTGCTAAAAAAATCCATCATGGCGTAGTTATTTTCAAAACTGAGAATAACTTTATTGTTAGTATCGATGACACCATATGCACCATCTTTTACAACGACAATTTTACCTTGATAAACAGGGTTTGCCCAAACCTCATTATATTTATTATTAGGATCTATTAAGTTGTCGTAAATAGTAGGTACGACCAGTTTACCTTGTTCGTTGATATAGCCGACTTGATCGTTTTTTAAAACAGGAAAAAATCCATCGCTGTACAACCACGCCTCAACTTTATCAAAATCTTTGAGACTAGCTGTTACTTTACCTTTTATATTGAGTAACGCTTGTGGACGATAATCGTCATCATAAGCAACAAATAGATGCTTATTATCAGTACATTGAATATTTCTATAGTGACTCGTCGGCGGCATACAGTCCTCAACAGCTAAAGCAGGAAAACTACTTATTGAAGCAATAATTGGGACTAATAAAGCTTTAACTATTTGCTTATACAGAACCTAATACCTCGAAATATTATTACTGTGAATTCGATAAAACACTACCACCACACTGGATCATCACTCTCTTCTCTCACTTGTTTAGAAGTTTCTACCGTCACCTCATCAGCAGACAGCTCTGCGATGAAGCGTGATGGTTTGTCAAAATACCCTGAATAACTGGCAAAGTAATCAGGCGCCGTTAGATACAGCCTGCTCTTAGCGCGACTACAAGCAACATAGAATAATTTCCGTTCCTCTTCTAGCTCCTCAAAGTCATCCAAAGAGCGATAGTGCGGCGTGATACCATCGACCAATGAGTTAACAAACACCACTGGCCACTCCAGCCCTTTGGCACTGTGAATGGTCGAAATCGTCACTTTATCTGTGTCATTATCCTCTGGTTTATCCATGGCTGCGACCGAATCATTAGGCGGATCGAGTGCCAAATTTTCTAAGAAGTTATCAAGGCTACTGTGTTCTATTGCCAAATTTTTGAGCACACGAAAGTCCTCGTTGCGCTCTCGCCAATTTTCTTCAATCGTTTTTAGGATAGGAATATAAAACGCTAAAACACACTCAATGACCGTCTCGACGGATTCAGCTTGATTTGCTTTAGTGAGCGTATTGTATAAAGGTTCAAGCTGTGTACTTTTTTTAGCAAACTTCGCCGTAAGTAATGGCTCAAAGGAGTTGTTATCGGCATTAATCGCTTGGGTCAAACGCGTCGCGGTGACTGTTCCCACGCCTTGGAATAAGGTTAAAATACGATGCCATGCAATCGTATCATTCGGGTTATAGAGGACTTTAACAAAGGCCAAAACGTCTTTGATATGTCGCCTTTCAATGAACTTGATACCGCCCACCACAATGAATGGAATATGACGCTCCATAAACTCTAATTGGACATAGTTAGACTGAAACGAGGTGCGGCACAGTACTGCAAAACCATCGTAATCATGATCCGACTTTAGCTCGATGATTTTATCGGCGATATATTTGGCTTCTTTTGTCTCATTGCTTAGGCGTCTAAACACTGGCTTATGCCCACTTATCGATGCGCCAGAGTACAATTTTTTTTGATAGCCTAGCGTGATTTGCGCTGACAGAGCATTGATATAATCCAAAACAGCAGGCGTACTGCGATAGTTTTGTTCGAGCTTAATCAGCTTGGCATCGGGATAGGTCTCACCGAATAACAGAATGTTTTCGTAATTGGCACCGCGAAAAGCATAAATACTTTGATTGTCATCACCAACCACCATCAGCGATACCGACTCAGATGCACCAATCAAATCTATCAGCTGCTTTTGCGGAATATTGGTATCTTGATATTCATCAACCATGATGTAGCGATATTGGTTTTGTAGCATTTGGCGAAAGGTATCATTCGTCTTTAAATGGCGCACGACCTGACTGATAATATCGTCAAAATCGTAGAGATGATTGGCACGCTTATACTCATGAAAATCGACTGCCAATTGCTCAATAATCGGAATATGTACGGCGATATCAGGATAACTGCTTTCGATTAAATCACGGATATGAATACGTCTATTCCGAGAGCTAGAAATGATATTTTGCAGTGTCTTTTTGCGCGGGAATGCTTGGCTCTTATTTTGCGCGGGATACTTTTTTTCTTTGTGAATTAAGTCGATGGCATCTTCGCTATCGCCCGTGTCTAAAATCGTAAATCGTGGATTTATACCGAGTAGCCCTGAATATTGGCGCAATAGCATATTGCAGAATGAGTGAAAAGTACCACTGGTGATATCGTTGAGCCGTTTATCAGTTGGCAGCTTATCCTTTACCAAGTCTTCATCAGACTGTTTATCAAATAAGGTATTCGCAAGTAAGGTTTTGGCGCGACCTTTGATTTCATTCGCTGCTTTACGCGTAAAAGTCAGTAGCAAGATGCTTTTGGGCGTGACCCCACTCTCTAATAAATAACTGGTACGGTACGTGAGCGTTTTAGTCTTGCCAGAGCCTGCACCAGCAATGACTAGCACCTTGCCGTCGATAGTTGTGGCTGCTAATAACTGGTCAGGATTTAGTTCACGGGCATAGTCTACTTTTAATCCTAATTCACTATTCAGCCTGTCACTTAACAGCTCAATATTTGCAGCATTATTAGCATCGATTAAATTTGCCTCTAGCTTTTTAATTGCCTGCTCAAGTCGTGCCAGCTTGGACTTAATTTCGATGAAGTTCTGTGGATAGTTATAGCTGTGCGTGTCAAAAATCGTGGTAGTCATTATAGGGTTTTGCCTTTCATTTTATTTTAGCGGCCTTTATCGATACGGCGCATTTATCATTTATACCTAGGGCATGTCATCAATTAGCACATTAATACAGTTAGCGTTAATAATGAGGTCTGCTCGTACAGTGTAACGAGTCGTAGGCGCTTACCTGTTATACGCCGACAAGCCAAACTATCGTTTTATAGCACAGCTTACCATAATCGATAAAACAGCAAAATTGCCAGTCATGACCGAACGCAAAATCTCAGTATACAACACAACAACCTCACCCCTATTCAGGTAAATTTGCTACAATGTGCCCAATTTTGATTTATCATTTAACCAATCTTTATACCAACTGATTTTATTATTATATTGAGAGAATGTTATGGGTTTTAATTGCGGCATCGTCGGCCTACCAAACGTGGGTAAATCCACCTTGTTTAATGCGTTGACCAAAGCGGGTATCGCCGCTGAAAACTTTCCATTTTGCACCAAAGATCCCAACACGGGTATCGTACCAGTACCTGACCCACGCCTAAAGAAATTGGCTGATATCGTTAAGCCTGAGCGTGTATTACCAACGACGATGGAGTTTGTGGATATCGCAGGTCTAGTCGCTGGTGCTTCAAAAGGCGAAGGCATGGGCAACCAGTTCCTAGCCAACATTCGTGAGACTGATGCGATTGCGCACGTCGTACGCTGTTTTGATGATGACAACGTCGTCCACGTTGATGGTCGCGTCAGCCCGATTGATGATATCGAAACCATTAATACTGAATTGGCATTGGCAGATTTAGAGGCCGTTGAGCGTGCCATTCACAACCAAACCAAGAAGGCTAAAGGTGGCGACAAAGACGCGCAAGCATTACTTGATATCTTCAAAAAAGTTGAGCCATTATTAGCAGAAGGTCAGGCAGCACGCGCCGCCAATCTGGATGCAGATGAGAAAAAACTCATCAGAAGCTATGGTTTAATCACCCTAAAACCAACCATGTATATCGCTAACGTCAGTGAAGATGGCTTTGAAAATAACCCTTACCTTGATGCGGTACGCAACTATGCGACTGGCGAAGATTCTATCGTTATCGCTCTATGCAACCAAATCGAATCTGAAATCGCTCAGCTTGATGAAGACGACAAAAAAGACTTCCTAGCTGAGATGGATATGGAAGAAGCTGGTCTTGATCAAGTCATTCGCGGTGGTTATGACTTGCTAGATATGCAGACTTACTTTACTGCTGGTGTTAAAGAAGTGCGCGCTTGGACGGTTGCAGTTGGCGCAACGGCTCCGCAAGCTGCTGGCGTGATTCATACCGATTTTGAGCGCGGCTTCATTCGTGCCGAAGTCATTGCGTATGATGATTTTATCGAATACAACGGTGAAAAAGGCGCAGCTGCCGCTGGCAAATCACGCTTAGAAGGCAAAACCTATATCGTACAAGATGGCGATATCATGCACTTTAGATTTAACGTGTAACGTTAAGCGGTACATCCTGACTGATAGTTAATAAGCCGATGTTGGAAATTCTCCATCATCGGCTTTATTTTATCTTAACATTGTTATATTATAACATATCTTTATTTTACTATTTGAGGACTTATACTGTGACTGACTATTTCTCTTTTTCTAGATTTGCCAGTGTTGCGCTTGTAGGAAGTATCATGACAGGCTCTCTATTGGGCTGTCAGCCTAATACAGAAAGTGATACGGTAGTATCTGAAGAAGTAACGCCCGTAGACGATCACGCTGAACATGCTCATGAAGAGCACGATGCTATGGAAAAAGGTCATGAAGGACACAATCATGAAAGTCATAGCCACGAAGAAAGCGCGCACGCAGGCCACGATCATGCAGAACATGCCAGCAACAGCACACCATTCTCTTGTGAGCCTACTGCTACTATCGGCGTGTCCTACCATGATGATGCTCCATTGCAGACAGTGCACCTACTCATCGATGGTATCGAATACGATTTGACCGCTACTTCTGATAGCGACGCCAGTACTGAAAAAACCATCTATACTAGTGATATCGGATTAGATAATACCCATGGCATTATATGGCAAGTAAATGGTGACAAGGCAACGTTGCGAAATAAAACATTGGGCAGCAATGTAGCTATCGAAGAGGAAGAGGTGCTTTTTAACTGCCAGAAATCTTAGTAGCTGTACCAAGGGCGCTATTTTGCTATGCTAGAGGCTCCCTTGGTTTCGGATGTTTCAATATGCTAACTACTCCAACCTCTTTGCCGTCTCCTACCACACAATGGTCTCATCTCCTCAACTCGCAGCGTCTTGGTGCTGCCAAAAAGTTTAACACCAATACGAGTACTCGCTCTCAGTTTCACAAAGACTACGACAGACTGGTATTTTCTCACTCCTTTCGGCAGTTGAATCAAAAAACCCAAGTCCATCCATTAACCAATCAGCTCGGTATCCATACACGTCTGACTCATTCGCTTGAGGTCTCCTCTATTGGACGCTCTCTAGCAATGATGGCAGCAGAAAAGCTCCATGATAAATTGGCCAGCGGTCTACCAGCAGGCGTATCGCCAGCCGATGTCGGTGTCATTGTACAAGCAGCGTGCCTCGCTCACGATATTGGCAACCCGCCTTTTGGTCATGCGGGAGAGTATGCCATTCGAGATTGGTTTAGGCAGCCTGACCCTCAAGCGATATTACAAAAGTTAAGTAGCAACGAGCGCTTGGACTTGCTGGCCTACGAAGGTAATGCACAAGGGTTTCGACTGTTGGCGCGTAATGAGCACCATCCCGATAAAGGTGGTATGCGTCTCACTTGTGCGACCTTAGGCGCTTTTATGAAGTATCCGTGGCTTGCCTCTCACAGCAACGATGACAATGATAAATACCATCAAAATGTACAAAAATTTGGCTGTTTTTATAGCGAGTCAGCACAATTAGAAGAGTTGGCAGCCTGTTTGCATTTACCGCGCTCAACACAGCACGATGGTTTTGCACGTCATCCGCTGGCTTATTTACTAGAAGCGGCAGATGATATTTGCTATGCCTTGATCGATTTAGAAGATGGTATCAATCTCAATATGCTGACCTATAGTGAGGTTGCCGCCATATTTTATGAGCTGATTGGTAAGCGCCCTAACAGTATCAATCTGCCCGTACACATGTCTGTCAGGCAGAGCTTAGCGTCATTGCGAGCCCGTGCGATGATGCGCTTGGTCAATACCGTGACCGATGCTTTTGTCGCCAACAGTGATGCATTGCTGGCTGGTACACTACAAGGCAGTTTATTTACCCATTGTGATGCAAATGTGCAAAATGGCATCTTGCAGGCCAAGCAATTGGCACGCGAAAAAATATTCAATCACCCAAGTAAAGTACGTATGGAATTGATGGCCAATCAATGCTTGCACCGATTATTAGACGCCTTTATACCACTGGCTTGGGCAAACGCAAAAGCTACCCCCACCTCCTTTGAGCAGCAGCGCCTACTAATGTTGTTACAGCCACATCTGGATGAGCATCGGCGGGTATTATCAGATAATGTCTATCATAATATCTTAAATATATTGGACTTTATCACTGGGATGAATGATCATGAGGCGTATCGATTGGCACAAGAGTTACAAGGCCATTGGGGTACAATGGTTTAAAAGACCCGTGCAGGTCTAGTAAATTAACACAAGTTGCGTATTTCAGTCGTATTTTTACGCTGAAATGAGTATGATAAACCCTTATTGGACAATTTTGAAATATTATGAGCAGTCGCGAACAAAAGAAACTTCAAACTCGGCACGCCTTTTTTAATGCCGTGCTTGATTTATGTATGACAGGGCAGTCTTTTAGCTCTATCAGCCTCCGGCAAGTAACGCGTGAGGTTGGCGTGGTGCCGACCGCATTTTATCGGCATTTCGATGACATGGAATCGCTTGGTCGAGCATTGGTGGTAGAAGAGCTAGGCGGTACGCTGGCGATCCTAAGCGATAGCTTGCAAATTGGGCGTAAACGTAGCTTTGATCGCCAAATTGCTAAGAGCATTCAGCTGTTCTTGTATATGGTTAGTGATCAGCCTTATTACTGGCAATTTTTAGTCAGTGAGCGCTACGGTGGCTCAGAAGCTGTACGCAAAGCTATTAATGAACTTGTCAAAAAACATGCTCAAAGCTTGGCTGATGATTTAGCGCTACAGCCTGCTTTTACTCATATCAATGCCTATGACCGTCGCCTACTGGCTGAAGCTGGGGTAAATATGTTCTTTTCTTGGATTATCGATTGGTTGGAGCTGACTTATACTGAAGACCATGATGATGAAATCGATCTGAACGAGATTGAAGAAAATAAACAGCTGATGCTCCATAATTGCACTCGCCAAGCACAGATGTTGTTTTATGGTGCTTATAACTGGAAATCTACGGAAGAGACGCACTTAGGAGATTAGGTGGCGTCAGATATACTACCTCGGCACTGATTGAGACTCTTTTTAGGTGACTCAACGTTAGAAACTGGGTCTAAATGCCCATAAACGCTGTGTCACCACTTTAATTTCTTTGGCTTTTTTATTATTGCCATTCTCATTATTATTGTTAGGCGTGCTGTTATTCGCATTACTCCCTACTGCCGCGCCAGTATCAGTCGCAATTTTACTAATCAATACGGTTGCAAACCGTTGTCTTTGTTGACCAAGACTTGCACTATCCGTTGCGGTAATAAGCGCCATAAAGGCTTGGCTATCGACTGCGAGCAGTGGTTTTAATGCCTTTCGCTGATCATCATTTAAGCTGCTCAACATCGGCAATTTCCACACATCATCGATAGAGGCTAACGCCTGCTTTGCCCGCATATCGACCAATCCCTGCATCTGTTGGCTGGTTGCGCCATCTATCAGTGCAGCCAGCAAAACTGGACTGGCCGTATTGACATTAATAGGCACATAATATGGAACCGCCGTAATATAAGGACGTAGTGCCGCTAATACTTCAGCATTTACCCCTCGAATCTCTTGCAATTGATCGACACTGACCAATGCTTGATTGGGCAAAGTCTTACTCGCTGAGCCACTTGATTGCTGAGAATAAACCACACTCTCATCACCACCATCTTGATAAACGTCGCTATCCGTATCTTGATAATCAAGAACAGCAATAGCAATATCAGGTTCCAGATTTAATTGTGTCAACAGTCTTTGAAATATGGCTAAGGCGGCACTATCAACCGCGCCATTCTGATATAAGTTATTAATATTAAAACGACTGGCTTCATCGCGCAATTCGATACTGATGCTATGATTGGCTAAAGAATAAGGCGGCAATGGCTGCGCCCAAATGTCTTGCTCGCTATCTGTGTCATTCAGCTTATCGTCAGCACGAATCATCGTGATGGCTAATTGCTGACCAGCATTGATATCTTGTGACAGCTGATTTTGATCAAACAATAAGCCGCTGCGCCTAATAGCAATCTTTTGACTGGCAAGCATCGCTCCCGCTACCACGGTAATACTGACCACCAATAGTAAGATAGTGAGCAGCGCTACTCCGCGCTGAGAGTGCGCTATCATTGACTTAAGCCGCCTTTATTATTGACCCAGTGGTACATTTTAAATATTACTTCCTGCATTGTTATTTACATTGCTATTCGGGTCGTCATTATTAGTCTTATCACTACTATCGTTATTGCTACCATTGCCATTATTAGCAGCATTGTTATTGCTTTTGTTGGTATTGTTAATTGGCATTGGTTGAGGAGCAAGCGCCCACTGCCAAGTGATGGGCATATCCTGATAAGTAAAATTGACAGCAATGCCTTTGGGCAATAAAACCACTGCTGGCTTGGCGCTTACAGCATTGGTCGTCTGCCCAGAGGTTTGATTTGTACTGCTATTGCCGTTATTACTGCTGTCTTTATTGGGAAATTTGGTGCTCAGTTCAGGTAAATATGCTTGCCAACGCCCTGCGGTGACGCCTTCGAGTAATACACTGTCTAGGCTGATGCTATCGCGCCCACCATCGATGCTGGTATATTGACGGCGAATTAAACGCTCATCGGCAAAAATGTATTCGATATGTTGGACACTCATGCTACTTTGATAACGTGGATCAGGGTCGGCAAAACGAACAAAGCTGACATGCTCACCATCCAAGCTCACAAAAGGCTCAGGCACTGTTTCATTGGCTTGGGCGCTATTGTTTGTGCTATCACTGGCGTTTGTACTGTTATTTGTCACACTGATATTTTGAGTATTTGGTATTTGATAAGGGATAATTTGACCCATGTCTTGCTGTAGCTGCAAATAGGCATATTGCAAAACAGCTAAGTTATCAGCATGAAATTGTGCACGTTCGCGAGCGCGGTTGACGCTATCAAACACTTGCCAGCCAGCCACCGCCAGCATCGCAAATATTGCCATGGCAACCATCAATTCAAGTAGCGTAAATCCACGCTGCGACTTCACGGATTGCCTCCAGACTGCCCTGCAATATCAGCACCCAAACTGCTTAAGTCCAAACTGCCAACGTCTTGCTCCACATTGCTCAATATTACGTTGATATCAGTCACGGCGGTACGCGTCTGTCCATCTATAATGGGTGCGACAGCGATATTCACCTCTTTTAAAGCGGGCGTAATGGCATCACTAACCGTCATCACTACTTGCCAATCACGCCCTTGAGCATGGATTGTTTGTGTGCGATTGGCCGTCAGCCATGTCTCTTGGATACGCAAATCAGCGGCCGCATTCTGTGCGACAAAATGTGCCAATGTACGTGTGCGTAAGACATCCACTGAGCTGAGATAAGCACTACTGGCACGGCTAGCAGCCACAGCAACAACTGCTAAAATCGCTAACGCCACCATTACCTCAATCAGAGTAAAGCCGCTTTCATGCTTTGATAGCATTGGCTTTTTGTTTATATCAGCAGATATAATGCCATCCTTATCTATCATCAGCTACAGTCCTTGTCCGATCGTCATACTACCATCAGGCATAATGGTAATGACCTCGCCCACCAGACGCGAATTATGCAGCACCTCAATGGTGACAGGCGTTGCTTGCCCTGTACCAAACCATAATATCTGTGGGACTGCTTGATCGGCAAACCAAGGCTGCAATGTTTGCCCCTGTTCAGGCATTGATAGATTGCCAGCCTCCAAGCTTTGCACCCTTAAACTAACCCCAGCAGGTAACTCTGGCAAACTGACTTCTGGCTCAATCTCCCAGCTAGGCACTGGCTGTTGCTTTCCCATCGCCCCCGACCTACTTGTCAGGTCAGCAGACAATTCCATCGAATTTTTAGGCGTGCTGTCCATGCTATTTGACGGGGTATCATTGGTCTGATAGGCAATATAAGGATTTGATAAAGTCACAATCACAGGAGCTACTTGACCTTGTTTATCTGCTTGTAAACTTAAACCCATCGGCTGCATACGCTCAGCAGACAACAACCGTACATAGCTCAGTGAATCCGTTAAATGCTCATAAAACGCACGGTTTTTACGCGATTCACTACTGCCCACCGACAAGCTCATCATGCCGGCAAAGATAGATAGAATAACGACCACCACTACAATTTCGACAAGGGTGAAACCCTGTTGTGCCTGAGCAAGGCTTGAGGATTTATAAGGGGAAACGTAAGCGTTGTGTACTGGAAAGGATTTATGCTGATAAACCAGAGGTAAGAGATATCTATCCGTGTTTTTATACTGCAAATATTGATGACTTAAGTGTGAATAGCAAGTGACCGCTGAGCTGGACGGAATCTTGGCAGTGACCGGCATATTGCACCTATAAACCTATGAGTAGGTTGTGGCATGAAGAATAAAACTATAATTGGGCGCTAAAGCTGGTAAGCATATATCTATTTTTAGCATGGATGCACCGTGCTGCGATAATGAATATAGCAACACGAATTTAAAAAACTTGCGTTAAAAGACCATAAGTTGAATAAAGATATTAATAACTGGTATTACGGTGCTCTTCTGACTCAGTATCGATTTGCTCGACCAACTCCTGCATATCTTCATCCATCACCTCATCGTCAGCCGCAGGATAATGGCTCGGCAACTCAAGCATTTGCTGAACGAAGGCATAACGTAGGGTATCACGGCGACCCAAATACCGCTGGTAAAAGCTTGAATTTAATAGTCCAGCACCGCCCTGACCCATCGCCCAAATCGAGGACAAATAGTCGCGCGTGCTCAAACTACTGTGCTGCTCTTGTAAATACGCGCTGATAATGTCAATCAAGCGTTTCATACGCTGACGGCGAATATCATATAGCTCACCAAACAAGCGATTGAGACCCGTCACTGATGCCGCCAAACGCTCTTCGATTTGATTGAGCAACATGGCTTTTTGTGGGTTAAACAACTGCTGAAAGATCATACGAGCAACGCCTGCTGATGGACAATCATCAATACGATTAATCTCGAACAGTTGTTCTTCATAGCGGATAATAATACGCAAATAGAGTTCATCTTTACTGGAGAAATGCTTATACAGTGTACCTTTAGCCAGATCCAGCTGGTCTGCCAAACTGTCTAAAGTAATATCACCATCGCCCGACTCAAGTAGCAATTGCTCTGCCATCGCTAAGATATTCTCTTCTCGTGCCTTGAACTGATGCTGACGACTCATAATCTCTCCTAAAACCTGACAAGATTAAGCATATGACCATCGTGTGGATGAATGCATCGGCGACAAGCGTATAACGTCATACAAAGTCTGCTCGAAAACCACCAAAGGAAATATGCTTATGTTTGCTAAATAGTCATTGATAATCATAGGCTTACGCTCCACATCATAAGTACAAATAACGTAAAGCAACAGGACTGTATCATAAATGACTGAGTGGTCATAGCATAACCATTTTAGTGATACTGTGCCAGTAAATTCTCAAAGTTTTTTGCAGTTAATACCCCAACATCATCGCTACTACAGCCATACATCTCTGCCAGACAACTGGCGACATACGGTACGTAGGCAGGCTCATTCGGTCTACCACGCTTGGGCACCGGTGCTAGATAAGGACTGTCAGTTTCGATAAGCAGTCTGTCTCTAGGCATGTTTTTTGCTGCATCTTGAATCATTTGAGCATTTTTAAAACTAACAATGCCCGAAAATGAGATATAAAACCCTAAGTCAAGTGCACGCTTGGCCGTCTCCCAATCTTCGGTAAAACAATGAATAATACCGTGTTCAGCGCCTTCTGATTTTAGGATATCAATCGTATCTTCTTTGGCATCACGCATATGAATGACGAGTGGTTTCTTCAGGCTTTGACTGGCATGAATATGGCGAGCAAGACTGGCTTGCTGCTCTTTTTTGTTTTCCGTTGACCAGTAATAATCTAATCCTGTCTCCCCAATCGCCCATACATGGTCAGCATCAGCCGTTTCGATCAAACGCTCAACTGTCGCTGATTGCAAGACACTAATATCTTCACAAGGATGAATACCGACGCTCATGCCAAGATTTAGCGCCTCATCACCGTAGGTGCTGACAATATGAGCAATCTCATCATATTCAGCAAAATCACACATAATTGCCATTGCCCGAGTGACATTAGCAGTTTTCATCGCGTCAATCGCGCCAGATAATTGACCATCATACTTGGTTAAATCTAAGCGATTAAGATGGCAATGGCTATCAGTAAACATAAATAATCTCGTTATTAAAAAATAAATAAAATTTGTTAGAACAATAACTTACAACATAAAATTAGTAGTCGTAAGAGCATTAATTGCTCTGATAAGTGCGCTTTTCAAGTCATGATTAGCAAACTTATTTTTAGTACAAAGGCAGCTTTTAATGAAGCGGCACCACTCGCATTACTTCTTCTATGGTCGTCAGCCCTTCACTAATACGCTTTGCACCCGATAAGCGCAATGGCTGCACACCTTCGCGGTACGCTTGCTGCTTAAGCACATCTAAATTGGCATCGGCGGCGACCAGTTTTTTTAGCTCATTTGACAACGGCATGATCTCGTACAGACCAACGCGACCTTGATAGCCCGTATGGCGACAATGCTCACAGCCTTGCGCCGTATAAATTTGCGCTGGAGCGGGCGCACGCCAAGGCTGAACCAGTTCCTGCCACTGAACAGCAATTTCACTGTCTGGGACTACGTCTAGGGCTTTTTTGCAATGCGGACATAACGTGCGTAGCAAACGCTGCGCCATGACGCCTAATATCGTCGCTGAGGTTAAAAACGGCTGAATGCCCAAATCATGCAAGCGAGTAAGTGAGCTTGGTGCATCATTGGTATGCAACGTCGAGAGTACCAAATGTCCAGTGAGTGATGCTTGTACTGCCATATTGGCGGTTTCGGCATCGCGAATCTCACCAACCATAATGATATCTGGGTCTTGGCGCATCAAAGAGCGAATACCATCGGCAAAGTGCAAATCAACCCCTGGATTGACCTGCATTTGGTTGAAAGCAGGCTCAATCATCTCGATGGGATCTTCAATCGTACAGACGTTAACTTGCTCGGTGGCGAGCTGCTTAAGCGTACTGTACAACGTCGTAGTCTTACCTGAACCAGTCGGACCCGTAACCAAGATAATGCCATTTGGATGCGCGGTCAGCTCATGCCAAGTATCGAGCTGCTTACCTGACAAACCAAGCTGAGCAAACGAGCGCACCAGCACTTCAGGATCAAATACCCGCATCACCAGCTTTTCGCCAAAGGCAGTCGGCATCGTCGATAGGCGCAGCTCAGTTTCCAGACCCTTTGGCGTACGGGTTTTCAACCTGCCATCTTGTGGTTTGCGTTTTTCTGCCACATTCAGTCGTCCTAATATTTTAATCCGCGCCGTCACCGCGACAATGATTGCCAAAGGCATCTCATAGACGGTATGCAACACGCCATCAATACGAAAACGGACTTTACCCGTCTCACGGCGAGGCTCTAAATGGATATCACTGGCTCGCTGCTCAAAAGCATATTGCAACAACCAATCGACAACTCTGACAATATGTTGATCGTTGGCATCGGGGTTGGTATTGTCGCCCAGTTGCAGTAATGCCTCAACATTGGTGACATCAGCCGCCGCCCGCTTATGTACACTATTTGCTCCTGCAATCGCTTGGGTGACTTGGTAAAACTCTTGACGGTAGCGATTGATTTGCTCAGGATTGATATAAACCGTACGATAGCTTTTAGACTTGATTAATTTTTCGATACTTGTCTGCCACTCAGTACAAAACGGCTGGTCTGTACCGATGACGACTTCATCATTCGTCACTTCAATGGGCAAAATATGCTGTGAGCGGGCATATTCAAAGGACATCAGTTGGGTCACGGCTGGGACATCGACTTTTAATGGATCAATACGGACAAGTGCCATGCCTGCTTTGGCAGCCAACCATTGATTCAACCATACCAAAGTCAATTTATGCTCAACATTTTTATCCAGTGCATGACCGTTTGGCAGACCAAATTCACTGATGGTCAGGAGTGGATGCTGCGCTTTATCACGGCGGCTCGTCATCACTAAATTGTAACCACGCTGATCAATCACCTTATCTGCCAATAGTTCATCTAAGCACCAACGTAAATCAATCACGATTGAGTATTTCTGAGCAGACATATTTTTTTCTTCTTTTATTATTGAGGAGTGATTTATGGATAATTCATGCGGCAGTAATGGCGTCACTGGACATTATAAGCTCACTTTGACAACAGCCATTATCTGCAATTGCCCTGATTCTATCAACTGGAAGCTCACATCGACAGACTTATAACGCATGACAAACGGCGTATTTATCTCCGCGCGACGATAAGCTGGACGCGGGTCTTGTGCAATTAACGCTTTAATAGTCTCGATATCGGAAATAAGCAATTGCTCTTGCATTTGTTGAATAAGCGTCGCTACACTATTATTTTTTGCATGAATAGCTTTCTTATTATTTTTATTCTCAGTCTCAGTCCCATTGTCATTGTCATTGTCATTTTTATCGCATCGTCCAGCATCAACCAACGTCATAAATTGCTCGTAAGCAGACTCCGTGATAATTATCTCTAATAAATCTGGCGCAGTTGGCGCAAACCCGCTTTTTGCATTGCTGAGCGCATCGCTATAAGCGACATAGGGCTTAATATCGATAATCGGCGTACCATCTATCATATCTGCACCGCTAATAATAAGTAACACGCGCCCTTCTACAACCTCGATACTTTCAAGCTTGACGACAGATAACCCAAGCGCTGAAGGTCGATACATACTGCGACTGGCAAACACCCCTATTTTTTGATTGCCACCGAGCCTTGGTGGGCGGACTTGCGCACGAAAGCCAGTGCCGCTTTTGCCAATGTGAGTGTCTTTATTGGTATAGTTATGATGAAACTGCCAACTGATCCAGATATGGCTGAACGCGTCTAAACCGGCAAATGCTGCTGGCGAGTCATAAGGCGCTATCATCTCAATGATACTGGTGAGCGCAACCAAATTCGGCTGGCGTGGCGCACCAAATTTCTGTGACAACGGGGCACGATGGTAGCCAATCATTGGCGCATGGTGGTAACCCGCCAAAGAGATATTATCATCGGACATCATGTTTCTCCAAAAAACCGTTCAATAGTAAGCATCTGCTTTTATGAGAGCGTTTAGCGCATATTATCCAGTGATACAAAATTACTCACTAACGATATTCCATTTTATCATGCCGCATCGTCGCTGCCAGACGGATTTTTATTTTAAATTTTGGTATTATGAGCCATAAATTCGATGAGAGCCTTTATTTTTCAACCCTTATAAGCCATCTACAGCAACAGCCATTGCCGTGGTTTTACAGGAGACAGATTAAATCATATCTACCCTTAGACTTTATCAGTCCCTCTCCTGATTTTAAATGCTTAATAAGGTGTTAGAATATCGCCCCATGACGTTGGTTAAAACATCGGCTATGCTACTTACTTTGCGTGACAGAGGTTTTAAACGATTAGCTGTTCCAATAGTGATTGAAAATTTACTACTCTTCTATACCTTTTTTCATTGAAAATTTTAATTTAACACTCATTTAAACTTAATAAAACCGATAGCAACTTATTAACGAGGACTTTATGTCAAAACTTCGCACCGAAACGGTCACAGAGGTTCATCACTGGAATGACGCTTTATTTAGCATCAAGACAACTCGCGACGATGGCCTGCGCTTTCGTAATGGCGAATTTGCGATGATCGGAATCGTTGTCGATGGCAGACCGCTATTGCGCGCTTATTCGATTGCTAGCCCGAACTACGAAGATCACTTGGAATTCTTTTCTATCAAGGTTCAAGATGGCCCATTAACCTCGCGCTTGCAGCATATCAAAGTCGGTGACGAGCTGTTGGTCAGCAAAAAACCAACGGGCACTTTGGTACTAGATGATTTACTGCCTGGCAAAAACCTTTATATGCTCTCTACAGGCACTGGACTGGCGCCATTTTTATCGTTGGCACGTGATCCTGAAGTCTATGAACGCTTTGAAAAAATCATCTTGGTACATGGTGTGCGCCATATCGATGATTTGGCGTATCGTGATATGTTTGAAAACGAATTACCTAACGACGAGATCTTTGGTGAATGGTACCGTGAAAAATTCATCTACTACCCAACAGTGACTCGTGAGGATTTCAAAAATCAAGGTCGCGTGACTGACTTAATGACCTCAGGAAAACTCTTTGAAGACATTGGCTTACCACCGATGAATAAAGAAGACGACCGTGTCATGATCTGCGGTAGCATGCCATTTAATGCTGAAGTTTCAGCGATTTTGGACGATTTTGGTTTGACCGTTTCACCACGTATGGGTGTCCAAGCAGATTACGCCGTTGAACGTGCTTTTGTAGGCTAAACCATTTTTTTTGATTTAATTGAAAATTATATCAAATAATTCTTGACGGATAAAAATAGGCTGCTATAATATGCAGCCTATACAGAGTTAACCCTGTAGCCCAATTCGATAATCTCTATCTAATAGACCTTATCTTCTAACATGCCAGTGTGATGGAATTGGTAGACATGACGGATTCAAAATCCGTTGCCTAATAAGCGTGTCGGTTCGAGTCCGACCACTGGTACCAATATTAATAACAAATCAGCCTCCTCATTAGGAGGTTTTTTTGTGCCGGTAATATTATTGCTATACTTACTTCTCTATTTCAGATTGCAGCACCGCAATTATCTTAATGGGCACGGCAAACTCCCACGGCATGCCAGCATTGCAATAAAAATGTCCGTCACGAAATGACACGATATAAGCCGTAAAATCATTACCACAATGATCCATCATTGCTTGCTCATCACTATCATCACAAACCGCACACCATACTTTTTTATCGCCGCGTGCTAGCATCGCCCTTGTTAAATTGCTCCCTTTTAGTTCATTATTCATCATCAGCTCCTTAGTCATTCTAAACTCTCTAACATCAAGCTCTTAAAGAGTTAATTTTACCAAAACTCCATTTTCGATCTTGGCATGAGCGATAAGCAATGTCTTTTTTAAATGGTCATAGAGGCGCACAAGGCATTACTTATTGTTTTACAGTCATCCATTAGCGCGGATACTATATTGTAAAACACCAGAATCAAAACTGTAACATCTAAATATGAGATTTATGACAAACGGTGAGGTGGATACGACAGATGGTGCAAGAGTACAAATGAGTTTGATTTACAGTAGACCTAGATCATTCAAGAGCAAAAATATGTTTGCTAAATACGATTTTTTTGAATTAACATCACTGTTTATCATTAACTAACTCTATGATATATAAGATTTATGACATATAAAATTATTCATATATCATTGCTAGCATCCTGCTAACCTAGCAAAGCTGTCTATCGATAAATCCAAATTTTGATACTCAATCAAAGCGCTTGAATCAGGTAAAATAGTGAGTATGACAACTTCTATAAATGCTAGCCCTCGTAAAATCATTCATATAGACATGGATGCTTTTTATGCCAGTGTGGAGCAGCGTGACTTTCCTGAACTGCGCGGTAAGCCATTGGTGGTTGGTGGCGATCCAAGTGGTCGCGGTGTGGTCGCGGCAGCCAGCTATGAGGTACGTAAATTTGGTGTACGCTCTGCCATGTCTTGTTATGAGGCGCGTAAACGTTGCCCAGAAGTCATTTTTGTAAGGCCACGTTTTGAGGTTTATCGCGCAGTTAGTAGCGATATTCGTCAGATTATGTACCGCTTAACGCCACACGTTGAACCATTGTCTTTAGATGAGGCGTATCTCGATGTTACAGGGCTCCAAGTCCATAAAGGCTCAGCGACCTTGATGGCGAACTGGCTAAGGGCACAAATACTAGCGCATACTGGATTAACGGCCTCAGCAGGTGTGTCGTTTAACAAGATGCTGGCTAAAATTGCTTCTGATATCAATAAGCCCAATGGTACGGCCATTATCACGCCGGCGGACGCTGATGTTTTTATCAGTACGCTACCTATCGAGCGCTTTCATGGTATTGGTAAAGCCACTGCCAAGCGCTTACATGCAATGGGTATAAGTACTGGCGCGGATCTCAAGCGAATGCAAGCGGCTGTATTGGTGCAAGAGTTCGGCAAGCGTGGGCAGTTTTATCACGATATTGCCCATGGGCGTGATGAGCGTGCTGTCAAATCTGAGCGCGCGCATAAATCTGTGGGTTCTGAGACCACATTCAAAGACAATCTAAGTAATAACCATGAATTACGTATACAAATTTACGAACAAAATGCTGATGCCTTTCATCAACTGCAACAAAAACAGCTGGTCGCCTATACCATTACTCTAAAAGTTAAATACGCAGACTTCACTCAAATCACCCGCTCACACACGCTATCGACTGCCTTTAACAGTGCTGATTCTGCCCATTATTGGTTGGACAAACTGTTTTTAGACATTCCTCGTGAGCTACCTATCCGCTTAGTCGGTGTTACTTTCTCTTCATTAGCACCTGCCGCCCAATTGTTGCCGCAGTTAAATTTGTTTGAATAACATACTGACGCTCATCGCTTTTATTAATTATTTATTCTAACAATTAATGCTTAGGCTATTTAATATACAAACCCTTTTGTGCGCATAAGTCCTTACTAAACTGCCCTTTCATGACATGGTTTCTGCTACAATTACGCCAAAATTTACATTCATTTAAAGATTAATTATGAACGATTTTCACACTATAGACTCTACTACTGCCGCCTCAATTGATGCCGAAAAAAACAACAATGATTTGAATTATTTGAGCGTTGATGATTATGATTATGAGCTGCCAGACAGCCTGATTGCACGCTATCCTCTCTCACAGCGTTCTGCCTCAAAACTTTTGTATTTGCCCGCCAATAATCAAAAAGACTCTACGCTTGTAGAAGATCGCTTATTCACTGAGTTACCTGAGTTATTAAATGAAGGTGATTTGATTGTATTTAATGATACAAAAGTGATGAAAGCACGCCTCTTCGGACAAAAGGATACTGGCGGTAAGCTTGAAGTATTGATTGAACGTTTGGTTGATATCTCAGATTTAGAGACAGCGACTTTATATGTAGAGGCTGAAAAATCTGTAGAAGCTGCAAATGACAAACCCGTGAATCAAGAACATATTGCACTTTGCCATGTTAAAGCCAGTAAAGCGCTCAAACTTGGACAACACTTGCAGCTTGCTGACGGTCATATGAAGGCGGTGATGATTGGTCGTCAAGACAACTTATTTATTTTAGCGTTTGATGCGCCGATCTTGCCGCATTTAGAGCTTTATGGCGAACTACCTATTCCCCCCTACTTTGAACGCCATGCGGATGAGACAGACAATACTCGTTATCAAACGGTTTTTCATGATCCAACCAAGCTTGCGAGTGTGGCTGCACCGACTGCAAGCTTACACTTTGATGAATCGGTACTGAGCAAACTTGCGGCAAAAGGTATTCGTACGGCTTTTGTGACTTTACACGTTGGCGCTGGTACATTTGCGCCAGTAAAAACGGACAACCTGCTCAATCACACCATGCATAGTGAGTATGCACATTTACCACAAGCAACCGCTGAGCTCATCAATCAAACCCATGCGAATGGTAAACAAGTCATCGCTATTGGCACCACGGTCACACGCGTGCTCGAAACGGCGTATCAAAAAACAGCCGTTAACGGGCAGCCTCTCTCCAGCTGGTCTGGTGATACCGATATATTCATTTACCCAGGGTTTAAGTTTGGTGTAATAGATCGACTGTTGACCAATTTCCATTTACCCAAATCAACGTTGTTAATGCTGGTGTCGGCATTTTCGGATAAAGATGCCATTGAGCATGCTTATCAACATGCGATTAAAGAACACTATCGCTTCTTTAGTTATGGTGATGCAATGCTGCTCGATAGAAAGCGAGATTAAACAATACTCAAACATTTTTTGTATTGTCCACAACAGTTGTGAAATAAACTGGTAAACTAAATGGTATTTTGTTATAACAGCACAGATAACTTATATCTTAAAGGTCTGCACATGTCTTGTCATTTATCTCATCGGTTGACTACGGTACATCGCGCGGTCTCGATGGCACTACTTTGTTCCGTAGGCTATGCGGCTCTCGTATCGAGTGCACAAGCTGCAACGATTGGTAAGACTGTTGTCACCTCTGCCCAACATGAGCCGCTAGCTGCGAGCATTGTGGTCAGTGATATTCGAGCCGCTGACTTTTCAGCAAGTTTGGCAAACTCTACTATTTATCAGCAAATGGGCTTGGCCCAAACTGATTCGATGACCGTACGTTTTAAACCTACCTCAGCGACCAGCGGTGAAGTATTTATTACTACTTCACAACCTGTATCCACACCTTTTGCTGATGTGGTTTTAAACATAAATGATAAGGGTCAACGCAACGTCATTCCCAAGACATTGTTGATGCCGCTCAATAGCCGTCTGCCCATTGACACGCCTAAAAATATCGTTACTGGCGCAAAAAAACCGAATCTACCCAGTGTGTCCTCTAATACGGCTAAACCGTTGACCGTTAGAGAAGGTGCACCGCCGCCATTAACATTATCGCCCATGCTAGCGACTACTCACTCGTCAACGAGCGAGTTGGTGGCGTCTAAATTGCCAGCACCTAATATCCAAGCACCTACAACGACTCCTACCTCGCAAGGCAACAATCTTGCTTATGCGCCTAGCCGGCTAGATAATGGTCGTTTAAACAACGTTAACAATACTCTTAACGCTAACGACAATGATCGTAATCCAACCAGTCGATTAGACAATGGTCGCTTGAGTGCAAATGGCAACGTTACCACAATAGGTAACAGCAATATCAACCTCAATTCTGCTAAGAATGTAGCGAATGATACAGCCCTAGTCAATAACAAGACCATGCCAATAGATAATAGTCTATCAGCGACAGCTGTCACTGATAAACAGCTCGATATTTTGAATATCCAAGTCACTCGCCAGATACAGCCGAGTAGCAAATCAGAAGCTGGCATGATGGCCGCTTCTCCTATTATGCCAACGCCGAGTGAAAACAAAGCGAGTACACCAAATGCCAGTCTTGATACCAGCAATACAGCTGTCGCCACTGTCCCATCTAGTGTCACCAACAACGCCTCTATCAGTACGGCAGCCAGCACTACTACTGCGTCCCAATATCAAGTACAGCGCAACGACAGTCTATGGGTTATTGCACAGCAAATTGCGCAAGAAAATGACTTAGACATTCAAACAGTAATGAAGCAGATTCAGACACAAAACCCTGATGCCTTTATTAATAAAGACGCGGGTCAACTCAAAGCGGATGCCAAGCTTAGCTTACCCAGTTACGATGTTGTACCATCACAACAAAAACTAGAAGCGGCTATTAAAGCGCAAAGACAATATAGCCGCAGAGCAAACTCACCTGTGGTAAAAAAGGCTGCAAAAGCACCCTCTAAAAAACCGTCTGAAACAAATCAAGTCGCTAAACAGCGTAAAAAACCCATGATTACTAAAACACAAACGCTGCCAAAAGCACAATTTTCAGTGCTCGCACCTGGTCGTAATGGCAACGCAGATGGCACCCAAGCAACATCAGCAGCGGCAACAGGTAATGGTCTCAGCACAGATATATTAGCTACGCTCAAGGCCTCAAGACAAAGTACGGCAGCTCAAGCTCAGCAACTGTCAAAAACCAGCAATGCACTTGATAGCTATACAAGAAAAATTCAATTACAAAACCAAAAACTGGCTGAGCTCCAAGCTCGTCTCAAAAAACTACGCAATCAATAATTGCCTAACTGATCAACGCAGTGTGCTGTGATCATAGGCGTGGGAGTAACTATGGACAATATGCTATATATCATCGCCGGATTGGTACTTATTCTAATAGTAGCCGGTTTACTATTGTACAAAAAGAAAGCGCAAAAGCCCTCAGCGCAGCCGGGAATGAGTACCACTACGCCAGCTCCGATGCCAAAAACGGATCACAAAACTCCTGCCCAAAGCCACAAAGATGATGACAATAAATTTGATCATATTACGATTGCCCAGCGCTTCATGGATCAGCAGCGTTATGACAAAGCCATTGAAACCCTCAGTCGCGGCCTAAGCGAAAAACCGAATGATGGTCAATTGTCTGTTAAATTACTCAGTATATACGCGACTATTAATCAGCCAGAGAACTTTAACAAAGTTTATGATGCCATCAAGACGCAAAGCGAACCAAAAAGTCTTGCGCTAGCTGATGAGTTAAAAACTTTATTTTCAGAAGAGCAGAATCAAGTCGCAGCAAAAGAGGCACCCGTAGAAGATAATAGCCATTTTGAAAGCATAGATTTTGACTTACCGATTAATCAAATCGATAGTAAGAACGCGCTATCTGATCAGCCAGTAACCTCTGAAGACAACCGTAGTACGCTGATAGATGACAGCATGTCTAATTCGGCAGTAACAAACACATCTTATGAGTCCAGTCTTACTAGCGACAATGTAGAAGATAACTTTGATCTTACGCTGAGTGATTTAGAGAGTAATATTAGCGCATCTGAGGCGACTGATACGGCGCCAGTCACTTCATCATTAGAGATGACAGATGATGAAAGCCTGAACACTGCCAATATCGACAGAACTGATAATGATGTCGCGGTGTCCGCAGAAGATAATGATCTTAGTGATCTTAGTGATTTTGACTTCAGCTTTGATTCATCTGAAGAAACTGATGCGCAGGCAACGGATTCTGTCATTCCAGACCGCCCTGATAGTATCAACGATGAAATGACGCTAGAAGATGACGCGTTCATTTTAGACTTTGATGATCTAGCAACTGATGTCGATAAAGGTGTTGACGAAACTGCTGAAGCATTGTCTATCAACACTGTCCAGAATGACGAAGAAAATGATTTCACTTTGTCTTTAGACAGTCTCGATGCGCCAAACAACATAGAAACATTAACAGAAAGCGAAGCGCCTGTACTTGAAGAGAATAGTGATACTGATAACTTCATTATTGAAGAAGATCGTTTCGAAACTGAGAGCTTTGAGACTGAAAGCTTTGAAAATATTAATCTCGAAGCACAAGCGCTTGATAATAATGATTCAGAATATACTCTTGCTGAAGAATCTAGTGTAACACCGACAGCCCCGTTGCTATTCGATGATAACTCTTTATTAGACAATGAATTCGATACTCACTCTTCAACAGCACTCAGCCCAGTTGCTCCAATTGAGGACGAGTCTACCCTTACCGCCGAAGATGCTGCTGAAACAGCAGAAGACTTTTCCTCGCGCTTTGCAGCCGACTTTGACTTTGTCAAATCATTAGATAGCACCCAAGTTACGCTAGATTTGGCAGGCCAATATTTACAATTGGGTGAATACGACAGTGCCAAACGCTTATTGAATGAGGTATTAATTCAGGGCACTAGTGAGCAACAGAACCAAGCAAAAGTATTACTAGATCGTACTGCGTAAAAGCCCCATCGTTCTTTGGTCAGCAAGTATTCTATAACACTAAGAATACTTGCTGATTTTTTTTGCATTTAACCTTTATACTATTTATTATTACTGAGCGCTATTAGCATCCAACCTTAAACTCTCTTTTTTATCACATACTTCTTTATTACGGCTCATACTATGCCATTTTCTGCTATGACAAATACATTATCCAATCCTGTCAAAATCATTTATGCTGGCGGTACTTTTGGTAGCTATGGACGACCCTTAGCACCGTTATCAGCAGAAGCATTCTTACCGACTTTACAAAAGCTATTGACTGACCAAGATAACGCTAACCACTTGCCTCAAATCTCATGGCTGGATAACACCTTAATTAAAGACAGTAGCCAACTTACCCCTAACGACTTTGTACATTTTTATCAGCTTTTGCTAGCAGCCTATGCACAAGGCGACAGGCGTTTTGTGCTCATCACTGGTACAGATACTTTGAGTTATTTGGGTGCGTTTTTAGCAGAAGCGTTTGCTGGCAGTGATATTTGTATAGTCGTCACTGGTAGTATGCGCCCACTGTTAGACAGCGAGGTGATACATTCCTATGATATCGATGACCATAGCGACGCATGGGATAACCTCAGCGATTCACTAAAACTGGCTGCTGCTGGTGAGTCGGGTGTGAAGATTGCTTTTGGCGGTGAGTCTTGGCCTGCGCAAACGGTACAAAAAATTCATAGCCATGATTTGATGGCATTTGCGGGTCACTCCAGAGCCTCCTATCCTGCCAATAGTTATATCAAAAAATTACCGGATACCCGTCGCCAGCATTGGCTCGATGATCAGCAAGCAATGATTAACCATATCGAATCTCGAGCTGAGCAAGCACGCATTCATGCTTTATATTGCTTGCCAAACGACACTGAGGTAATGACTAGCCAGCTACAGGCGTTATTATCACAGCCGCCATGTGGCATTATTCTATTAGGATTTGGCGCAGGTAATGTTCCTTATTCACAAGCGCTAGCAGAGGCACTAGAGCTTGCTTATAAAAATGGCCACATGGTGATATGCGCTAGCCAGTCTCCATTTGGCGGTGTCAGTGACAGCTATGCGGCTGGTAGTTGGCAATATGAGTATCATGTGATTGCTGGCGGACGCTTAACGATTCCTGCTATCTATGCACGATTATTATGGCTATTGCTGCGTTATGACAATCCCACTCGGCGCAGACAGCGTTGGTTGAACAATGTCAATCAGGCGGGCACCACTATTAAGAAACGTTAGACTATCGTTAAATATATTTACTTTATAAGCGCCAATACGAAAATATTCAATACCAATCATGTCCGAGATTAACATGTCCGAGATTAACAGCAGCAACGCTGAAACGCCCACAACCTATACATTAGCCATTGCAATTGAGTTCTTGGGCACGCGCTATCATGGCTGGCAGCGACAACGAGAAGTATTAGGCGTACAAGAAGCGTTAGAAACCGCTATCGGTAAAGTCGCAAATGAGGCGGTAGAAGTCGTCGCGGCTGGTCGTACCGATGCAAGCGTCCATGCCAGTAATATGATTGCCCACTTTACGACACGTGCCTATCGTCCTACTCATAACTGGCTGCGCGGAGTAAACAGTCTATTGCCTGATGATATCGCCCTGCGCTGGATTCAACCAATGCCTGACGACTTTCATGCGCGTTTTGGTGCCATTGCCCGTCGCTATCGCTACATCACGCTGAATCAAGCACAGCGCCCTGCTATTTTGAATCACCAAGTCACTCACATCTATGAACCGCTCGATTTAGCAGCGATGCAACTGGCGGCGGCTGAGATCGTCGGTACTCACGATTTTAGTAGCTACCGCGCCGCTGCTTGCCAGTCTAATCAACCGGTACGCTCAGTCAGTCACGCAAGACTCTTTGCCCATGGTCAGTTTATCGTTTTTGATATTCAAGCAGATGGATTTTTGCATCATATGGTTCGTAACTTAATGGGCACCTTGTATGCCATCGGTCGCCACGAGTTGCAGCCGGAAGCCTTTTTAGATATTTTAGCCAAAAAAGATCGTACTATCGCACCGCCTACTGCCTCTGGTGATGGTCTATATTTTATCAATGCTTACTATCCTGAGCATTTTCAACAACGACTGCCAAATGCTCCTTTAACCCCCATTTGGCTAAATTTACCTGACTAAATAAATAGGAGTTGGCATACATAACGATTACAGGCTGTCAAGTAAAAACCTAGTGCTGTATTGCTTTAATCCGCTAACTTACGTATAATATGGGCTTATTTTTAATTGATTGATACCAACTATGGCAAAAGACGATATTATTGAATTTGAAGGCGAAGTCATTGACACCCTTCCGAATACCCTGTTTAGAGTTCGTTTAGAAAACGGACACGAAATCATTGCTCACATCTCAGGTAAGATGCGTAAGCATTATATCCGTATCTTGACAGGTGATAAAGTTAAGGTCGAAATGACACCTTATGACCTATCAAAAGGTCGTATTACTTATCGTGGCAAAAACTAATTTCTTATAAACTAAAATGGTTATAAAAGCATTTATATAAATACAGCTGGTTGCTAAATGGCTTCTTTTCGCTGATAGCTGATATAGACGCTTGGGTGGTTTAACTGATAATAATAATGAAAATGCTAACCTGCTCATTATTGCCTATCAATATTTTAGTGATTCAGTCTTAGTTATTTGTTTTTATCATAAAAAATACCGCTAAATTTCAGCGGTATTTTTTTGTCTAAATTTTATGAGTTGACTTACTTTCAAATTTTTAAATCATGATTAATAAGTAGCATGATTAAGAAATAGTGAGGCATTATTTAAACTCGACAGTCGCACCGTTTTGGATCACCCCTAGCAAAGCAAGTGCATCCCAATTTGTCAGGCGTATACAACCCGCTGAAGCTTGACGGCTGATACGATCAGGATCTGGTGAGCCATGAATACCATAAGAAGGCTTACTAAGCCCGATCCATACCGAGCCCACTGGATTATTAGGGCCAGGTGGAAGAATAGACTTGCTACCGTCTTTAGCAGTATAAGTATAATTAGGCTCATGTACCTTCACCTCTACCGTATGCGTCCCTGTTGGTGACGGTGTTGCCGTACTACCTACTGTGGTCGGATAGCTGGCAACTAAGTTGTCTTTATCATCATAGGCATATAGCGTTTCAGTGGCTTTATCAGCAACGACTCGACTGACAGGCTTGGTATTTGGATTGCCAGGATTATAAACTGTGATGGTTTCACCCGCCGTAAAGCTAGCCTTAGGGTTTAACGCTTTGAGATAGCTTTCACTAATATGGAATTTTTCTGCTAGCCCTTCCGTGATGCTCTCGTAATACAATCCCTCAAGTTTGGATTTGGCTTCAGCACCAGCTGGTATTTCTGTCATTTTAATATTAACATCCGCATCAGTTATCTGATAGCTGACCAACACTGGCTGCACCGTGAGTTTTTCATTCTTTGTCAGCGCTTGCCATGTTTCGTTGTTTAGCGTGTCAGTGACTGCCAAACCATTTGCTTGTTGAAACGCTTGCATGGCCTTGCGAGTATTTTTGCCCCAATAACCATCAACAGGGCCTACACCATTGTGATGCCAATTTAATAAGGCTTGCAATTTAGTACCGATGACACGGTCGATACTCATCCCCTCTTTCCAAGTGGCCTTATTCACCTTTTGCGCAGCAACTGATAAATTGTCTGTCGTATACTTAATAGTAGGTAAAAATTTGTTCGAAGCATTTGCGGTTTTGCTATCACGTGCTAGCTTTTGGCTAACGCCATTGGTCACAGGGCTGACCTCTTCAGCAGCATTCGCCTTATTAGCATTATTTTTGCTAATACTGGCTTCATCGTTATTGGTCGGTGCTTGGTTGTCAGAGTTATTGGTCGTTGCTTGATTGTTAGCATTTACACTATCCAGTGGTGCTGCAACGCTTTGCCCCATGAAAACTGCCGTAGAAAAACCAATCATCGCTACTGCCGTGCTGATTTTTTTTAATTGATACACCTCATGCTCCTAATTTTTTATAAAAATAATAAGTTTTATTTTGTTATGTTGTCATCAAGGCTTGTTATTTTGAGTTTTAACGCCTTACTACCCAACTTTACTCAAACACTTTTTCATCAGCTCTCTTCTAACGTGAAAGTCTGATAACGTGAAAGTCTAAGATTCTAGTGGTTTGTAAGCTGTTAATAGTGCCATATTACCTTGTGAGCATATAACAGCTTTATGTTAATAAAGCCCTTGTCCTGCGGTGTCTCTGTTAAAACAAGTACTTTTTTACAACTATCTGGTTTAGTGTGTTACCGCTAGAAAGCGATCAATAATGAACATAAAAAAAACCCATAATTTGCTGAGCAAACTATGGGTTTAGAACGACGATAAATGATAAAGGTTAGAATTTTTCCCTATCGAAATAAAACAGGGGAAAATTTAATCTATATCACTATAGTGGGACTAGAGTAATTTAGCCAATACTGCTTGACCCATCTCTTGGCACCCTACTTGCTTCAATCCAGCTTCACTACTGTCCAAGATATCCAGCGTACGCAAACCGTCATCAAGCACATCACTCACTGCTTGCTCAATCGCTTGTGCCGCTGCTTCTTGCTTAAAGGTATAACGCAGCATCATCGCAACCGATAAAATAGTCGCCAATGGGTTGGCTTTGTCCTGCCCAGCAATATCAGGTGCTGAACCATGACACGGCTCATACATGCCTTTGCCTGCTTCATCAAGACTGGCTGATGGCAACATACCGATAGATCCAGTGAGCATAGCAGCTTCATCAGACAAGATATCACCGAACATATTGCCTGTCACCATGACATCAAACTGCTTAGGATTCTTGATCAATTGCATACAAGCATTGTCAGCATACATGTGCGATAACGCCACGTCGCTATAATCTGCTTGCTGCATTTGGGTCATCGTTTGCTTCCACAGCTCGGTGACTTCTAATACGTTTGCTTTGTCCACTGAGCAGACTTTCGCTGCTGTGCCTGCTGCTTGCGCACGCGTTTTTGCCAATTCAAAAGCAACTTTGCCGATACGCTGAATCTCGCTTGTGCTATAGACCATGGTGTTGTAGCCTTGCTGTTCACCATTCTCTAGTGTGCGGATTCCACGTGGCTCACCAAAATAGATACCACCCGTTAACTCACGAACGATAAGCAAATCCAAGCCTGAAATAATTTCAGGTTTGATACTAGACGCATTGACCAACTGCGGGTAAAGCTTTGCCACACGTAGATTAGCGAACAAACCAAGCTCACCACGTATTTTAAGTAAACCACGTTCAGGGCGCTTGCTGCGTTCAATACCATCCCATTTAGGACCACCGACCGCTCCTAACAATACCGCATCTGCTGCACGGGCACGGTCTAGCGTCTCATCTGGCAAGGGCTCGCCCGTTGCGTCAATGGCCACACCGCCAATCAATCCAGATTCAAGTGTCAAATCTAACGCAAATTTCTTATTGACCGCATTCAGTACGTCAATAGCTTGAGTCATGATTTCGGGACCGATACCATCGCCCGCTAATGTTAAAATCGTTGCCATGCTAATCCTTGTGGGTAGGTAGTTTTTTATTTATGTTAGGGCATGCCCTCATTTTAAAAATGGTGATAAAAATGAGATAAATTACCGTCAAACAAGGAAAGTAGCGCAAATAATATCGAGATATTGATAAGCTATTTAACGATGTTTGGCAAAATTTAGCCATTTTCAACTCATTTAGAGGATAATCAATTGAATTGAGGACTCGCCCTAATACTACAAATTTACGATATTTTCCTAAAAACGATTTTTAGTGCCTTCAATAGCACAAAAAACCGTGGTCTAGTTGCTATTTTCGAAAATCAAATAGGCTTTAAGCTTTGGCTTTTACTTTCGATGATGCAGGCAATGCTTTCACGATACGAGTTTCTACAAACTCTCCTTGATGCTCAGCAGACAGCTCTTTACAAAAGCGGCGCTGTACAGTGTTGCCTTGATACAGATCAACACATAGCGGCTGTGGTGAAGCGGTGTCTAATAAACTGCCAGAATTATCGTTAGACTTTTTCTGATAAGCCCGTAATTGATAAGTATCAGCGTCAATAAAATCGTGAATTAAAGTAAAACGCTCAACATAGCCCAGATTGTTTTCTGGATAGAAATTCACCTGTACTTCGCGTTTTGCAGGTTTTACTCGCGCATAATAATTGGTTAGACCCGGCATGCCTGAAGCAGACAATGGTACAATTTTAATCTCATTTTTATGAGCGAGTGGTGTCATATCTAAGTTTGCGTGCATTGATGTTTGTGCATGCTTATTGCTGGTATGACTGCTGGTATGACTTCTGCCATTTGCACTCATATCTTTCATCGCGACCAGCATGGCAGGATTGATAGGCTCATGCGTATCAGCCCCTATCACTCGTGTCTTATCTATCCGTGCAATTTCACAATGATAGGTTCCTATACAGGCAATATTGACTTCACCCGCAATCGGTTGAATCTTACCTGCCCATGCTTTAGCGTTTTCTGCCTCATCTATTTTCTGATACCCAGTCAATAGCTGACAGCCTGACAACAATAAGCTTGCGGCAACAACCGTACTTGTCCATAAAGCATAACGTTTTTTATTCATAATGGCGGCTACTATTTATGAGAGAAATAATAAAATATCGTAAAAAAACTACCCTTCATTTTAGCCAGTTCACCGCCATAACTCAACGTTACATTATTACTGTTCAGCAGTTTTATAAGTAATGGCTTGCAGATTCATTATTTATGCTCGTACATCGTTAAATATCCATGGTGTTTTTTGCATTATATTATGCTCATAATCTTTAATGGCATCGCTTTGCTGCAAGGTTAAACCAATATCATCAAGGCCATTTAACAAGCAATGTTTGCGAAAAGCATCCACGTCAAATGCATATTCTTTACCTGTTGAGGTGATGACGACTTGGCGTTCAAGATCTGCGGTTAGCTCATAGCCTTCATTAGCAAGCGTGTCTTTCATTAATGTATCTACAATTGCCTCGTCCAAGACAATTGGTAGCATGCCATTTTTAAAGCAATTGTTATAAAAAATATCGGCAAAGCTTGGTGCAATCACCGTACGAAAACCATATTCAGACAACGCCCATGGCGCATGCTCACGACTAGAACCACAACCAAAGTTGCGGCGTGCCAGCAAAATCGTCGCGCCTTGATAACGTGGCTTATTTAGCACAAATTCTGGATTGATAACGCGTGTGCTATTGTCTTGACCAGGATACCCTTCGTCAAGATAACGCCAATCATCAAACAAATTGACGCCAAAACCTGTGCGTTTAATAGACTTTAAAAACTGTTTTGCAATAATTTGATCGGTATCGACGTTTGCGCGATCTAATGGGCAAACGATACCCGTTTGAGTGTTATAAGCTTGCATGAGTTTTCCTTAAAATATCGATTACTAACGTAAATTTTTTTGACGGTCTAATGAATCTTAAAAGAGCGTGCCATTTGTTTAACAATACTTGTCATTTTAGTTTTTTCACTTTCAGGATAATTCAGATGTAATACTGCTTCCTGACCATCCTTAACTTTAATAACATGATAAAAAACTTGACCGTCTTTTCTATAGCCGCTTGCTGTATAGGTTTTATCTTTTAACAGCTCGTAAGTAACTGTCATGCCTGTTTTATATCGATGCTGCTTCTCTTTTAGATAATCACTATCTGTATAAAAGAAAACAGTTGGTGTATTACTCCCAAAGACCAAAATAGTGGCATTAGAATTGGGTAACTTAAAATGACGACCATCACCATTATCTGCCTCAGGCAACCATGCCAATTGATTTGGCACATCGACACAATAGGCAAATCTTCCATTACAGTAATCACGAGCCATTGCTAGCTGAGAGCTACCCAATAAGCAAAATAAAACAAACAGCATTTTCATTTTTATGCTCTATAGAAATGCAAAGTTAAAACGTCCGCACATCGACAAAGTGACCCGCCAATGCGGCGGCAGCGGCCATTGCTGGGCTTACCAAATGGGTACGACCACCATTGCCCTGACGACCTTCAAAGTTACGGTTAGACGTTGAAGCGCAGTGTTCTTGTGGCTCAAGCTTATCCGCATTCATGGCAAGACACATCGAACAACCCGGCTCACGCCACTCAAAACCCGCCGCAGTAAACAAGGCATCTAAGCCTTCTGCTTCAGCCTGCAACTTCACTTGCCCAGAACCTGCCACAACGATGGCTTCTTTGATATTGTCCGCGACTTTACGACCTTTAATGACTGCGGCGGCATCACGCAAATCTTCGATACGCGAATTGGTACATGAACCAATAAAAATGCGATCAAGCTGGATATCGGTAATCTTTTGCCCAGCGTCTAAACCCATATAGGTATAAGCACGTAACCAGCCTTCTTCTTGTGCTTCATCTGCCGCTTGATCAGGTGTTGGTACAGATTGAGTGATATCGACAACCATTTCAGGAGAGGTTCCCCAAGAGACTTGTGGCGCTATTTGGCTACCATCCAACTCAACCACGGTATCAAATACCGCGTCATCATCTGAATACAAGGTACGCCAGTAAGCTTCCGCTTGTGCCCATTGCTCAGAGGTTGGCGCATAAGGACGACCTTTGACATACTCGATGGTTGTGTCATCGACCGCAACCATACCCACGCGAGCACCCGCTTCGATTGCCATGTTACAGACGGTCATGCGACCTTCCAAGCTCATCTCTTCAAATACTTGCCCAGCAAATTCGATAGCATGACCTGTCCCGCCAGCCGTGCCAATTTTGGCAATGATAGCCAATACCACGTCTTTTGAGGTCACGCCAGCACCAAGCTTACCAGTGACACGAATTTGCATATTTTTTGATTTCTTTTGAATCAAGCACTGCGTTGCCAATACATGCTCAACCTCTGATGTGCCGATACCGTGCGCTAAGCAGCCCAGCGCGCCATGAGTAGCGGTATGAGAATCACCACAAACAACCGTCATACCCGGTAACACCAAACCCTGCTCAGGGCCAACGACGTGTAAAATACCTTGACGAGCATCATTAATCGTAAACTCAGCGATATCGAATTTGGCGCAATTTTCATCCAATGTCACTACCTGCAAGCGTGATACCTTGTCCTTGATACCAGACACGCCTTCTAAACGCTCTTTAGTGACTGTGGGTACGTTATGGTCAGGACTGGCGATATTAGCCGACAGGCGCCACGGTGCTCTATTGGTTAACTCCAAACCTTCAAATGCTTGCGGACTGGTCACTTCATGCAACAGATGGCGGTCGATATAAATCAGGCTCGAACCATCGTCACGCTTGGTGACTTCGTGAGCATTCCAAAGTTTGTCATATAACGTTTGACCTGCCATGTTGCTATCCTTTATTGGTTGCTAATTACTGGTTTTTTTACTTGCTTATAGTCATTCCACTATAAAATTATTACAGCGTTAACCTCGCTTGAAGTATTTAATATACATCTACACTCGGTTGCCTTGTACTACTTTTAAATTGACTCGACTATAGCCTATGGTAAAAATTTTATACGTCGCGATACTTTATCATCAGCGGCATCGTCAGCAGCGCTTGTATCAAAATCGATATTTTTATATTGGCGATTTTACATTGATGACTATTATCAGCACTTAAGACGTGCGATAAGCTGCAAATAGTCAATTTAATAGAATAAATATGTCACAATACGTCTTGATGTCTTGTGATTATAGCAGGCTAATCCTATAATAATAATTGATGATTTTTGCCCAGACGCAAACTTTTATTTCTAATACATTGTGATTGGGTCAGCCAACTTTTATTTATAGCTCGCAAAGTAGCTAAGGACATCCGTTTGAACACCACAAACTTGACGACATTCGTTACCGTTATGCACACTGGCAGCATCTCAGGTGCCGCAGAAAAACTGTTTATCACACAGCCTGCCGTCAGTAAACGTATCAAAAATTTGGAAGATGAATTCAACATTACTTTGTTTGATACGGTGGGACGCGGCATTGTACCAACCCAAGCAGCCAATGAAATGCTGCCGCACGCCAAGCGTTGGCTAGAAGATTATGAGAATTTTAAGATTAATCTGCAACACTCCCAGCATATCGTATCTGGCAAATTAGTGATCGGTACCAGTCATCATATTGGCTTGCACCATTTAGCGCCTGTACTTAAGCATTTTATCCAAGCTTATCCTGCCGTACAACTAGAAGTACATTTCGTCGATTCAGAAAAAGCGCACAAAGCCGTACTCGATGGCGATTTATCATTAGCATTTTTAACACTGCCGCCCGTTTATGATAAGCGTTTGACCTATCATACGCTATGGTCAGACCCTCTTTACTTTATGACAGGTACGCTATCGCCTTTAGCGACCAAATCTAATGTGACACTAGAGCAATTGGCACGCTATCCTGCTATTTTACCGTCTGCCAACACCTTTACCAGTCAAATTACCTTGGCTGAATTTGCTAAGCACAATCTGAAACCCTATGCCACGATGAGCACCAATCCTCTTGAGTCTATTCGCATGCTGGTTTCTGTTGGTCTGGGATGGTCTGTATTACCGCAAACCATGATTAGTCAAGATTTAGAACGTATCGATATGGCAGACAATATAGAGTTACAACGCTATTTGGGTGTGGTTATCAATCCGAAATTGACGCAATCTAGCAGCGTTACAGCTTTGTTAGACTTGTTAGCGCCTATTGAATAAGACTCCCGCTAAACGATGATTAGAGCGTGCTATGGAATCTAAAAAGCACGCTATTCGCATTTATGACCCTCATGCGTTATAATACGCTTGACGTTGTTTTTATAACAAAAATTTACTATAAGAACACTGATAGTCATATATTGAACACTTCGAGTAATATATGATGGTTGATAGTAGGTTTAATGGTTTTAAATGATTGGTTATATAGGTGGCCGATACTGATAACTGAGTCGCAAATACGAGCAATCGATATGATGTAATATGACATTCTTATTGATCTCTAAGCACTGCGAATTCGTATTAGCCCTAGAACAGCATCAATCATATAAAACTAACAGCAGATATTGAATAAAAGCCATTATGTCCTACTTAATGGCTTTTTTCGTCTTTAGATATTGTTTGGGACATCGTCTTATAACACTTAATCTTTATAGTTAAAATAATTACCGCCAACCATGTTGGTTAAGGACAATTTATATGAACGGAGTTTCTAGTGGCGTGCTGGTATCACTTGGCGCCTATTTTTTAGTGATGATTGGTATTGGCATTTACGCTTACTTTAAGCAAGCCAATGATACTGAAGGCTATATGTTAGGAGGACGCAGTTTAGGTCCAGCAGTCACTGCACTATCGGCAGGTGCATCAGATATGTCAGGTTGGTTACTACTTGGCTTGCCCGGCTATATGTATGCTGACGGTGTCGTGAGTATATGGATCGCACTTGGTTTGACACTTGGTGCATTTTTAAACTACCTTATCGTGGCACCGCGCCTTCGCGTTTATACCGAAGTGGCTGACAATGCCATCACTCTACCCGATTATTTCGCCAACCGCTTTGAAGATAAGTCGCATATGCTGCGTGTTATCTCAGCCGTGGTTATCATTTTATTCTTCACGGTTTATACTGCTGCAAGCCTAGTAGGCGGTGGTAAACTCTTCGAAAGCTCGCTCAATCTTTCTTATAGCACTGGTCTATGGGTCACCGCTGGCGTTGTCGTTGCTTATACGTTATTCGGTGGTTTCTTAGCTGTTTCGATGACTGACTTTGTACAGGGTATCATCATGCTGTTTGCGATGGTCATTGTTCCTGTCGTCGCTTTCACTGATCTGGGTGGTATTTCAGCCACTACTCAAGCGGTTAGAAATATCGATCCAAGCTTGCTTAACATTACTAATGGTATGAGTATCCTTGGTATTGTGTCATTAATGGCATGGGGTTTAGGCTATTTTGGTCAGCCACACATCATTGTACGTTTTATGGCCATTCGCTCAGTCAAAGATGTCCCTACTGCCCGTAATATCGGTATGAGCTGGATGATTGTCAGCCTTATCGGGGCACTGATGACAGGTTTTGCTGGTCGTGCGTATGTGCAAAAGACAGCGATGACTTTAGATGATCCTGAAACCATCTTTTTAGTATTTACGCAGTTTTTATTCCATCCATTGGTTTCAGGCTTCTTATTAGCTGCAATTTTAGCTGCGATTATGAGTACCATCTCATCACAGCTATTGGTGGTATCAAGCTCATTGACTAAAGATGTCTATAAGTTGTTTTTTGATCAAGATGCACCTGAGGCGCGTCAAGTATTGGTCGGCCGCATTTCCGTAATCATTGTCGCCGTTGTTGCCATTTTACTGGCTTCTAATCCAGAAAGCTCAGTATTGAATTTGGTTTCTAACGCTTGGGCAGGGTTTGGTGCCGCATTTGGACCGTTGGTTATTTTCAGCCTAATCTGGCGCGGTATGAACCGTAACGGTGCAGTTGCTGGTATGGTCGTCGGTGCATTGACGGTTATCCTATGGATTTACGGTCCTTTCCAGATGAATGGCATGGCACTCAATAGCTGGTTATATGCTATCGTTCCGGGCTTTATCTTAAGTACAATCGCCATTTTTGCGGTAAGTATCATGACAGGCGGTCCAAAAGCCTCTGTTACTGCGAAATTTAAAGAAATGGAACTTAATTTAAATAAATAAGCTTATCGATATAATTATCACTATAAAAAAACCTCGCCATTATTGGCGAGGTTTTTTATTGATGACTATTAAATATAATACCTAGGACATTGGTACATAAGTAAGCTATGGTTATTTCTATTAGAGATCTCATACTTAGCTAATAGCGCTATAACATTTCATAATTCAGGTGTTAACTTTTCACTCAATCATCACGCTTGTAGCCACTTATGCTATGTCATTAATCATCTAACTTGTTAGTGTAAGATATACTACTGAATAAATTTATAATGCACCTCAAATATCAAAGATAAATGGATAAGCAGAACTACCTCAGCGAGGCTAAAAAGTTAGAGATATGGCAGTTATGATATCTATTAGCGCTGAGAGGTCAATGAGTCTTGGATTTAAGTGTGTTTCAAGAAGCGTATATTTCAGCTGAAATATACTTATGATCGTCATAACTCAATGATGTTGTGGCTTATGTTTGAGGCAAATATCGTTTCATTGCAGGCAAGAAACCAATCACCGCCTTCTTAGACATCGCCTAAAAAAGGCTGTCAAATAAATTTATTATTTTGCTAAAAACCTTTATGCACACTTTAAAGTCGTTGATTTAATGTTCTTTTATATCAATTTCTATTTCGAACACCGATAAAAAAGCGACCCATCACGGATCGCTTTTTTTATGTATTGATACTGCTAAATATACGTATTATTTAGTGTCTTGGTAAGACAATTTTACACCGAATATGTATCCATCATTGTCTTGAAAATCACCAACAATTTTGTCACTTGGCAACACACCTTGGGCATCGCCAAACCATAGGTATTTGCCACCTGCTGATACTGCCCAGTTTTCTGTCACGTTATACTTTGCACCCAAACCAGCGCTGTAATAGCCTTCGATAGGACCTAACGACGTGACAGGGTTACCAGCACCACTATCCCAACCAACGGTACCACTAATTGCAAGTGCTGGCGCAACACGCTTGGCTAGACCAAGCTCTACTTGCCATTGATCCTCTTCGTACTCAACCAAGTTCAAACCATCAGGTCCATAAGATCTTTTACTAACCTCATTATATAGTGGCGGCGTAATCTTAAAGTCACCCCAAGGTACCCAGCGCACTTTTGCAGTTGCTAACGTCGTTGGGTTAATACCGGTTTGAAAATCAAAGTTTACGGATTTAGGAGTAGTAATTTCCATATTACTGGTGCGATTGGCTGCAGCTGGATCACCAGCTAAAGCACCTGCAATCGGGTAATTTTCAGCAATCTTCATGTTGTGGTCGATTTCAGAGCGATAGGTCAGCGCTGCTTTTAAGGCAATTTCAGGTTTGCTATAGGCAATACCAGCTATATAACCATAATCCATATCAGGGCTGTTACGTGAGGTATAGCCAGTAGCAGGACCATAAGCCAAACCTCGTAATTTCACTTCAGACTCAATACGCTGAGCGACTGGACCACCGTATACTTGAAACTCTTTATTGGCACCAAATTTTGCCCCAAGAATAGCTGTCAGGCTGTTACTACGTACTTCAACATTAGTACCTTCCCCTGCATTAGCTGCTTCAGCATTTGCGATACCTACTGCTCCACGCAAACCATCTAACTGCGCTTGCTGTTCATCTGTCAAGACTCCAGCCGTTTCTCCTGGCGTGAGCGCACCTATTCCAGCCAAAGCTGCGGCATAAGTGGGAGCTTGATTGTTAGTAATGGCAGCGACAGAAGCATCAAGATCGCCTTTCGACACAAAATTGTTGTCGCCAGTGTATTGCGCTGCTGCGCCAAAGGGCTCATCATATAAGATACCAACACTAAAGGTTTCATTGATATCTGTTTTTACACCATAACGAAAAAAGTCATAATACTCAGCGATATCGCCAGTCTTATCACCTCTAACATAGGTATTGTTGCTAGGAACGTTATTGGCACTATCATAACCACTAACGTCAGCATCGATATAGGTGTAAACAGCTTCAGCATAGGTGCCATCTTGGAGGAAGGCTGTGACATCCTGACCTGAACGGTCAAGACCAGCAGCATTGGTTACGCTAGCTACAGAAAAAGCGGCAATCGCTACTGCAAGAGTTTTTAAATGAAAAGTATTGCGCATTGTGTATCTCCAAACGTCCTTGTTGTTTTACTACTTAAATAATCAATATGTAGCATTGCTGCGCATAACTTTATGATTATAAAAGTCGTGTCCTGAGATGAATACTAATGCCTTTTTGACACTAAAACAACAATTAAAGTGCTTTATTTCCCGAATATGACTGGACAGTACAAATAAGATACACGTACAAAACTAATATCTAGTTTTTCATTCTGATATTTTTTAAATTGCTCTCAGTATTTTTTAGAGATAGCAGGCAGATACTTATCTGTTATAATTTAATAATTCTAAAACACTCTAATCCTTTATTAAACTTAAACACGCTGGCATAAAAAAGCGACCCAATCAGGATCGCTTTTTATTATCTAGGCTATAGATTTATAATTTAGCAAATTACATTAGTTTGCTTGGTAAGAAAGCTTCATGCCGAGTGCAAAACCATCGTTGTCTTCAAAATCACTCACAATATTTTTGTTCGGTATTTGTCCTTCAGCATCACCGAACCATAAGTATTTACCACCAGCTGATACTGCCCAGTTTTCTGTCACATTATACTTGGCACCCAAACCAGCGCTGTAATAGCCTTCAATAGGACCTAGTGAGGTTACAGGATTACCAGCACCACTATCCCAACCAACAGTACCTGTCACTGCTAATGCTGGCGTCATGCGCTTAGCGAGACCTAGTTCAACTTGCCATTGATCTTCATCATAGCTTACTAGTGATAGGTTACTCGCTTCATTATAAAGAGGCGGAACAATAGCAAAATCACTCCATGGTACCCAACGGACTTTAGCAGTCGCAAGCATCGTCGGATTGATACCCGTTTGGAAATCAAAGTTTACAGATTCAGGTGTAGTAATATCAATTTTACCAGCTCTATTTGGATTTTTTTGTTGGAAAGCCAGTGCTGGGAAGCTTTCTGAAATAGGTAAAGTATGGTCAATTTCTGAACGATACGTCAGCGCAGCTTGTAAAGCAATTTCAGGCTTGCTGTAAGCAACACCGGCTAACCAACCATAATCTTGGTCAGCACTAATATGCGTAGTGTAACCGTCTGCTAAACCGTAAGCTTTGCCACGCAACTTTACATCTGCTTTTACACGTTGGGCTACTGGACCACCGTACACTTGAAACTCTTTATTCATACCAAGCTTTGCACCCAGGATACCAGTAATGCTCTCAGTACGTACTTCTACGTTAGTTTCTTCACCGTTTGGTTGTATGAGCCCACCAAAATTAGGATTCGGTTCATGAGATACAAAGTCATTTTTACCGCTATAATCCGCAGCCGCGCCAAATGGCTCGTCATATAAGATACCAATACTAAAGGTTTCATTGATATCTGCTTTTACACCATAACGGAAAAAGTCATAGTCTTCTGCGATGTCATCAATTTTGTTGCCTGATTCGTCTTCACCAGTCACATCAGCATCGATATACGTATAGACAGCTTCAGCATAAGTACCATCTTGTAAGAATGCAGTGATATCTTGACCTGAACGATCAAGACCAGCAGCACTAGCAACGCTAGCAATAGAAAGAGCAGCGACAGCTACTGTGAGAGTTTTCAAATGAAAATTTGCGCGCATTATGTATCTCCAAACGTCCGCATTGTTTTACTACTTTACTTAATTTTAATAAGCAAGCAGCATCCGAGGTGGAGGATAGTAATGATTTTCGAACATTAAAACAACTGCAAAAACACATTATTTCCTGATTATGACTGAACAGTATCCGTATTTCACAATGCGAATATAATAGTCATAAATTTTCAACCATTCAGTTTTTGCAGATATTAATTTTGCAGATATTAATAATGAGGGGGTCTTTCTGCCATTACATCAAAAGGTGCAATGCCGCCTTCAGGATCCTGACTTTCCACTTGTTTATAAATCAGCTGCAACTGTCGTTGTAATGTCTGAATATCTTTATCTTGCCGCGCAACTACCTCATCGAGTCGCTCTACTGTCATTTCTAGATGCGCCATACTCATCTGTAAATCAATGACTTGTTGCGTTTGTAGGTCCGTGTGCACAGATAAAGCCTCGTTCTGAGCTTTATCTTTAGGATTAAATTGATTCATATTTTTCTCTGAATTATCATAAACATAAGACTGGTAGAATTCATTAATAAAATGGCTCAATGACCGATAAAAAGTAGCAATTAGACGACGATGCTCTTTATAAAATAGCAGCCTTGAACAAAAGTCATAAATAGTGCGGATAAAATCATTTACGCTCACTACAGTCACGTGATGGCATGTTATACTGCTCGCAATTTTGCAGCAACCCCTACCTCACTATTATATAAGCTTAAGATATTCTATGGCTCTGATACATTTAAAAGATATCCACCTTGCTTTTGGCGTCGCTCCTGTTCTTGATGGCATTGATTTTGCTATTGAAGCAGGTGAACGTGTCTGTTTAATTGGCCGTAATGGCGAAGGCAAATCCACCTTATTTAAGCTAATTAACGGTACCTTACAACCTGATAGCGGCGAAGTCATTATCAATAGCAGCGTGCGCGTTGCGATGCTAGAACAAGACGTTCCCGAGACAAGCGGACGTATCCTAGACATCGTTATGGGTGGTAGCAGCCGCACGGCTGAGCTGCTTATCAACTACAATGCCCAAACTGACTTATGTGCCAACGGCGACATGGATGCTTGTGAGCGTATGGCCGATTTACAGCATGATATCGATGCGGTACACGGTTGGGATTTAGAACGAGAAGCCACCCGCCTGATCAAAACCATGGGGCTGGATCCAGATGATGATTTATCTTCATTATCAGGTGGTCGTAAGCGCCGTGTACTCCTAGCACGCTCATTGGTCACCAAACCTGATGTACTGCTGCTCGATGAACCAACCAACCATTTAGACGTTGATAGTATTGAGTGGCTAGAGCGCTTCTTATTGGATTGGCAAGGTCTAACATTGTTGTTTGTCACCCATGATAGAGCATTTGTCAATAAACTATCGACGCGCATCATTGAGCTAGATCGTGGTCAATTGACCAGCTATGACGTCACTCAAGGCGAAGGTGGCTATGCACGCTATCAAGAGCTAAAAGAGCTACAGTTACTCGCTGAAGAAAAAAATAACGCCAACTTTGATAAAAAACTGGCGCAAGAAGAAGTTTGGATTCGCCAAGGTATCAAAGCCCGCCGTACTCGTAATGAAGGCCGTGTCCGTGAGCTAAAAGCACTGCGTGAAGAGCGTAGCGATCGCCGTGAGCAAGTCGGTAACGTTAATATCACCATGGGTCAAGGCGAGAAAAGCGGTAAGCTGGTCTGTAAAGTCAAAAACTTACATCTTGAGTATGATGGCAACGTATTGGTTGATAACTTTACGACCACTATCATGCGCGGCGATAAAATCGGTATTGTCGGACCCAACGGTGCGGGCAAAACCACACTGATTAAAGCCTTACTCGATATGTCTGATGATGAAGTCACCAAAACTGGTAGTGTTGAATTAGGCACTAACTTAAAAATTGCCTTCTTTGACCAGTTGCGCGATCAGTTAGACCTTGAAGCCAGTGTGGCGCAAAACGTCTCTGAAGGTTCAGATTTCGTCGAAGTGGGTGGTCGCAAGACACACATCATGAGCTATCTACAAGACTTCTTATTTGCCCCAGAACGTGCGCGTACCCCTGTCAAAGCACTATCAGGTGGTGAGCGTAACCGCGTACTACTTGCCAAGCAGCTATTGAAGCCTGCCAACATTTTGGTACTCGATGAGCCAACCAATGACTTGGATATGGCGACACTTGAGCTACTAGAAGAGTCCGTCGCCAGCTTTGGCGGTACGATTTTACTCATCAGCCATGACCGCTCATTTATGGACAATGTCGTTACCTCTACTTGGGTATTTGACCAAGATGAAGACGGCAAAGGTATCGTCAAAGAGTATGTCGGTGGTTATCAAGAATACTTGGTACAGAAAAACCGTGAGCAAGCCGCACACGCGGCTAGAACACCAGCCAATAATACAAATACTGCCAGTAAAGTTACCAATAAGACAACCGCAGCAAAACCTAACAAAGCTGCCAAAAAGCTCAATTTCAATGAACAGCGTGAACTGGACAATTTACCAAAAGAAATCGCTGCATTAGAAGCTGAACAAGCGCAATTGCAAGAGAAACTAGCAGATGGCTCATGGTTCACCACTGATGTTAATGCAGCGACTGCCGCCAGTGAGCGCCTACTGACGATTGAAGATGAGATGATGAGTAAGCTTGAGCGTTGGAGTGAGCTTGAGAGCTAACGTTAGCGACTGAAGCGATGTTTTATAAAACTTGAAGTTTGATAAGACATAAAAAGTAATGAAATAATCACCGTTTTGTTCTTATAAAGCGGTGATTATTGGTTTACGACTACTTACATAGTGGTTAGGTACTGAAAGTTAGTGAACATTACCTTAATTTCGAGTATCATTCGCTATTGCAAAATATCCTTATTAATTATAAGGTCATCACGCTTATAATCCTTGCCAAAAAATCTATGTGAGACATTGATAATGCAGCTATTTTGCATCAATTCTCCTATTCAACCTTAGAGTATGTCCTATCAAGGTTGCTTTATTTTTAACGCAATAATTTATTTTATCACCGAAATAGCTTAGAATAGCAACAATTAGCAAAATTAGGCACAGCCAAAGTGGCTTGATATTGTACATTTTCTAAGCCACAAACCCAGTGTGGGATAATCCCATTTCATTCACCTGGAGGAAGTATTAATGAGCCAAGCCGAAGGCGTTAACGTACAACGCCGTAGAGTTCTTATTGCCTCGACTGCCGCGATTGGTGCAGCTGGGGTAGCTGCTGTGGCAACACCTTTTGTCCGTTCTTGGTACCCAAGCGCTAAAGCTGAGGCTGCAGGGGCTGCAGTGACCCAAGATATTGGTTCTATCGAAGCAGGACAGATGATCGTTGTCAAATATCGCGGTAAACCCATTTTTGTGGTCAAACGCACAGAAGACATGCTAGCGACTTTAGCGTCAGTAAAACCTTTACTGTCTGACCCTGAATCTGATGCATCATTACAACCTGAATACTGTAAAAATCCAGAACGCTCTATCTCACCAGAAGTATTGGTAGTAGAAGGCGTCTGTACGCATTTAGGTTGTGCACCAAACTACCGTCCTGATGTTGGCGCGGCTGACTTGGGTGGTAATGATTGGTATGGCGGATTTTTCTGCCCATGCCACGGGTCTAAATATGACTTGGCGGGTCGCGTTTATAGTGGCGTTCCTGCACCGCTTAACTTACCTGTCCCAGATTACAACATGGATGGTACCATCTTGACGATTGGGGAGGCTTAATATGAGCATGGGTAAAAAGTTAATGCATTGGGTGGACGCACGCTTTCCAGCGACCGAAACCTATGAATACCATATGTCAAAGTACTATGCACCAAAAAACTTTAACTTTTGGTACTTTTTTGGCGTGTTATCAATGGTGGTATTGGTTAACCAATTGGTAACAGGTATTTGGCTGACCATGATGTATAACCCAAGTGCCGAAGGGGCATTTGCGTCTGTTGAATACATCATGCGCGATGTCAAAGGTGGTTGGCTCATCCGTTATATGCACTCAACTGGCGCATCTGCGTTCTTTGTGGTCGTATATCTGCATATGTTCAGAGCACTGCTATATGGTTCATACCAGAAACCACGTGAGCTTATTTGGCTCATCGGTATGGGTATTTACTTAGCATTGATGGCAGAAGGTTTCTTCGGTTACCTACTTCCTTGGGGCAATATGTCATTTTGGGGTGCACAGGTTATCTTGAACCTTCCTGCTGCTCTACCTGTGATTGGTGATGGGCTTGCAGAATGGGTACGTGGTGATTATATTATCTCAGGTATCACTCTAAACCGCTTCTTTGCTCTACATGTGGTTGCTATCCCGCTCGTACTTGTGGGCTTAGTATTCATGCATATTGTAGCGCTACACCATGTGGGTTCGAACAACCCTGATGGTATTGATATCAAGAAGCTAAAAGATAAAAATGGCGTGCCGTTAGATGGTATTGAATTCCATCCGTACTATACAGTGCATGATATGATTGGTATCGTGGTCTTCTTTATCTTGTTCTTTGCAGTGGTATTCTTCTTCCCAGAAGGCGGCGGATTCTTCCTTGAGCCACCAAACTTTGAGACAGCGAATTCATTGAAGACACCAGCACACATTGCACCAGTATGGTATTACACGCCATTCTATGCCATTTTACGTGCGGTTCCTGACAAGTTAGGTGGTGTGATTGCGATGGGTGGTGCGATTGCCGTACTATTCTTGATACCATGGCTAGACAGATCGCCTGTACGCTCTATACGTTATAAAGGCATTTTATCTAAAATTGCTTTAACCGTGTTTGCGATTAGTTTCTTAGTTTTAGGTTACTTAGGCGCGACGCCAACGACACCAACAGCAACATTGATGGCTCGTATCTTCACTGTCTTGTATTTCTTGTTTTTCTTACTGATGCCAATTTATACCTCTATTGAGAAGTGTAAACAGCCACCAGAACGCGTTACCGGAGGTCACTGATGAACACGCTAATTAAATCCCTAGCGGGTCTAGGCTTAGGCGCGGCATTAACCTTGACGGCTGGTACTGCACTGGCAGCTGGTGGCGGTGGATGTGGCACATTCACCAATGCTGAGGGTGTTGAAGAACACTTAGCTTGTAGTACTGCTCCTATTGATTTTACCAATAAGGGCTCGCTACAAAACGGTGCGAAAATCTTTATGAACTACTGTGCTGGTTGTCACTCTGCACAGTATGTTCGTCACTCGCGCATTGCTAAAGATTTAGAGATACCACCTGAGTTGGTTGAAAAGTATTTGATGGTCACTACCGATCAAATCGGTGATCATATTAATGCTGAAATTGATCCTGAAGTACAAGCATCATGGTTTGGCGCAGCGCCTCCTGATCTATCACTTGAGACCAGACTACGTGGCGATGACTGGGTATATACTTACCTGTTATCCTTCTATGAAGACCCAAGCCGTCCTTGGGGTGCCAATAACTTAGTACTTGCCAATGCGGCGATGCCTCATGTCTTGCATAATATGCAAGAAGAGCTGAGTGCTGAAGAGTTTGAATCTGAAGTGGGTGATTTGGTTAACTTTATGGCGTGGATGGCAGAGCCTAACCGTCATGACCGTCAAGTGATTGGCTTCTTTGTGATTTTATTCTTATTAGTATTACTCATTCCAGTTTACTTATTGAACAAAGAATTCTGGAAAGATGTAAAATAATTAAGTATTAAAAAATATATTTTTATCGAAAAAAAAGGCACTACTCTGGTAGTGCCTTTTTTTGTCTCTTAAAAGACCATAAAACACTGAACCATTATTTAAAACAAGGCTCACCCGCAATGTTTACGTACCTTGCCTTGATAATCAGGGCAACTTTGTTTACGATGATAGGCTTTACTATTAACATTAGGCTTTCATGATTGATGCGAACGACATTCCAAGTAGTCAGCTGATTTTATACGCTGATGACGGCTACGACAGTCATGTAGTGCGCCTATTACTTGAGGAAAAAAAGCTTGCCTATTATCTATCACGCTTGCACTCTGAACGGCCTGAAGATTTAACTGAGCTGAATCCCTATCACACCTTACCTGTTCTGCAACAACGTGAAATCGCACTGTATGAGATCAACGTTATCTTTGAGTATCTTGAAGAACGTTACCATACAAACAAGCTACTGCCAGATACCCCGCAAGAGCGTGCCCAATTTCGCCAATTGGCTTGGCGTATTCAGCATGATTGGCTGGTACTCGGTAAGCGTCTACTCATGCACCCTAATAGCTTTAATAAAGCACAAGCTGCTATTGCGAAAAAACAGTTAAGCGATTCTTTGATTACGTTGTCACCACTGTTTGCTCATAAACCTTACTTTATGGCAGACGATTTTGGCTGGTGTGATGTATTGTTAGCACCTTTGTTATGGCGACTTGAAGAAATGGGAATTGAGCTGCCACGCGCAATTAGTCGCCCCTTATTTGATTATCAACAGCGGGTCTTTGAGCGTACTAGCTTTCAAAAAAGTGTGCGTTAATTAGGGTGTATCCTAAATCTTATCATTAAACCTTAAATGGGCCAAGAATGACTAAATCTTTGTCAAACTGTGTCAAATAGCTTGCTTATATTTCGATATTATCAGTACTATTTTTCTTGTTTGGCTGCAATTTTTATTACCATTTGCAAGAGCAGGACACACCCTAGACAATGCTTAACCGCTGTCTTAAAATAGAAAACAACAAAACATCTTTAGATTATTATCTTCAAATTATCAGTATAGGAAACCCTTAGATGAGCGAAACCACCTCTATTACCCCAACACGTCCTTATATGGTGCGCGCGCTTTATCAGTGGATAGAAGACAATCAACTAACGCCTTACCTGATGGTTGATGCCACTGCCGAAAATGTACAGATTCCAAGGGAACACGTGCAAGATGGTCGTATCGTATTGAATATCGCCAGCCGTGCGACTGGTAATATGAGTATGGAAAATGATTATATTCATTTTAGTGCGCGTTTTGGCGGCGTGTCACAAGATATTTGGGTACCAATGACGTCGGTATTAGGTATTTATGCGAAAGAAAACTCGCAAGGGATGTTTTTTGACCCCAATGAATATGACAACTATCAACCTGAAGATGATGCGATAGTAAGCTCACAGAAGAGCCCTACTGCGACACCTAAAGCCAAACGTGATAATAAAGCTGGTTTAAAAGTGTTGAAATAGTCAATTTTTCGGTATAAAAAAGGCTGGTCGTATTATATACGGTCAGCCTTTTTGTGATTAATCTAAAAGATTTATCGTTGTGCACTTTCAGTTAGCATATAAAATTACTAGGTTCTTGGCAATGTCACGCCGCGTTGACCTTGATACTTACCGCCGCGATCTTTATAGCTGGTTTCACATACGTCATCAGCATCGCTTTGGAAAAATAGCATTTGTGCCACTCCTTCGCCTGCATAAATACGCGCTGGTAGATTGGTGGTGTTGCTAAATTCCAAAGTGACATGCCCTTCCCATTCAGGCTCCAGCGGCGTCACATTGACGATAATTCCGCAACGGGCATACGTTGATTTACCAAGACAGATCGTCAACACATCACGTGGAATACGGAAATATTCCATGGTGCGTGCTAGCGCAAACGAGTTTGGCGGAATAATGCACTCGTCACCGATAACATCAATAAAGCTTTTTTCATCAAAGTTTTTTGGATCTACAATCACTGAATGAACATTGGTAAAAACTTTAAATTCAGGCGCGCAGCGTACATCATAACCATAGCTTGACGTACCGTAGCTAACCAAACGCTCGCCTGCATCATTAAAACGTACTTGGCCCGCTTCAAACGGCTCAATCATGCCGTGTTCTTCAGCCATTTTACGAATCCAGCGGTCAGACTTGATAGACATTGTTGTTCCTTAGCAGCTATAAAATAAAATTTACGATATGAACGGTATTTTGATAGCGACGATTATACGGAATTGAGCGCTTAATTTATAGGCTTGCCTGCGTTTAATATAAATCTACAATCAACCGCCTACCATTTTGCGAAATGATCTTCAGCTAAGCCCATTATCTTATCAACTTTAATCACGTCATCTTTTAGACGAATCTCACCACTATAAAAGCCAAGCCATTGCTCAAATATACTGGCAAGCACACCAAAGTTATCCGTCTTTTTATAAACGGTTATCGGCGTGAAGGTTAAGTCAATATCAACATTGCTCCAGCCTAGGTTTTGATGATAGATGCGCCAAGGCTGTCGCGTATAATCTATAGTTTTAGCAGTATCATCCTGCTCATTAGCTGGTAAATTTAAACCATCACGGACAAACATCACAGGCGGTAAATAATAAATCTGCCCATCCAGCCAGCACGCATTTTCGCTAACCCCCGTTTCATTGACGCCCATCGCTAGATTTAGGGCAAAATGACGACCGTCTGGCAAATAGCTATTGATACAACTCCAAAACCAATTGGTCTCGTGGCGCATATAACCAAGCGTCCAATCGAAATTGGCGATAGTTGTTTCGGAAAAGTGGATTTGTTTGGCTTGAGCATCAGTGTTAAATTTTGAATAGGCTTTAATAAGTAAATGACCAGATATACCCGTCAACGGTTCTTTTTGAGTAAAGGTCCAGCCACGCCTGCCCGTTGGTGTGCAGACTGCTAATGGCGCTGCTTGCCGCTGTAGCGTCGCATCAAGCGTAATGTGTTTACTATCCAATGCTACTTCGATTTGTGAAGGCGTAAAATCCAATGTTAATGTGAGACTACTATGGGTAAATGCCATTTGCCCTTGATAGCAATCGCCTTCTAACTGTGTTTGATGCGTCAAAGGTTGCAATGCTTCACAAACCTCTAACTGCTCAGCCTCATCGTTATAAAGATAAACAAAGGCACTGGTTGCCAACTTAATCGTTGCCAATGCCAGACAAATCCGATAAGGCGGCTGGATAATTTGAATAAAGCAGAATTGATTGGCTTTTAACTCTTTGCGCCAGTTTGGCAGCGCCTTTTGCGAAATAAGATGACTGTGATAGTCCAAATAATTGATATTTTTAACGTGAGCAAAGATGCCAAAAGTAGGCTGACCATTTTTAATCAGCTCATCGAGCACAACTGGCTTAATGCTGGTAGATAATTGTTGCTGATTTTGGTTATTAAAGTTTTTATTCATAGTCATGGCATCCTAGCCAAATATCATTGTGAGATTAGCTGTCCTTGGTAGCTGACGGTGGTACTTACGACTCTTCTTTTTGTCTTTGCGGACGCCACCCAATTTGCTTCTCTAATCACTTTTATTTCTATCATCTCCAATCCATCTGCCAATTCTTCAGAGACATTGACTACTGCAAAAGCACTTATTCCAAACGGATGCTTAGGAAATTTAAGTAGTAAATTGGCTAGCGCTTGTACCGCTTTAAAAAAATCAGCAATCACCATGCGGCGATTACTAAAGTCATCATTAACTTGATGCCGTTTGCTACTCCCATCTTTATAGTAGCAAACGGCAATGACTTGATTGTTTGAGAGATCAATCACATATAACGGCGGGCGGAATAATCTTAGGAGATTATACTGTTTGGGAATATTATCTAAATGTCGTTGATAAATCGATAAGCTCACAATATTCCCTTTTTAAAACCCAAATCCTTGCAATTTTTTATACTTAGGCTATTTAGCTATCGCTAAAAATCATCGAGAACCGTTATAAAACTATTAAAAAATACGCTTATCATTGACAGGCTTGGCGAATTTATTAATATTGGCTTCGATATTTTTGGCAATGCTAAGATAGTACGGCGCAAACTCATCATCGGCTAATACGCTCGGCTCACCTTTATCCACTTGTGCACGAATACCGCTCGCCAATGGCAACTGACCTAACAGCGGCACCTGATATTGCTCAGCGATTTTTTCACCGCCGCCTGTACCAAAGATAGCTTCAGTATGATTACAGTTACTACAGGTATGCAGTGCCATGTTTTCGACCACACCGAGTACTGGGATATTGGTTTTGTTAAACATCTCAATGCCTTTTTGCGCATCAAGTAAGGCAATATGCTGCGGCGTCGTGACAATCACGGCACCCGTTACGGGAATACGCTGCGCTAGTGTCAACTGAATATCGCCCGTACCCGGTGGCATATCAATCACTAAGTAATCTAGCTGCGGCCAGTTGGTTTGATTATACAGCTGCATCAGCGCACCAGTGGCTTTTGGTCCGCGCCATGCGACAGGAGTATTGTCACCATCGAGCAAGCTACCAATCGATAGCATTGCCATGCCGTGCGCATTGATAGGAACAAACTGCTCGTTTTCCAGCTCAGGTTTGACATTATCGACGCCCAGCATCGTTGGCATACTAGGACCATAAATATCGGCATCCAGTACGCCAACACGGTTGCCTAGCTTTTGTAATGCCAAAGCAATGTTGACCGTAGTAGTGGATTTACCAACACCGCCTTTACCCGACGCCACGACGATAATATGACGAATACGCGGATGCGCGGCGAGTGACGCTTGTGTCGGCGCGGCTTTGGTAATTGGTGGTTCAACAGTAGTATTGCTATCAGCATTTGCCGCTGGTTTATGTTGATTGTCCATGGCATTAGTGGTTTTTGGCATTGCTTTTGGCAGACTTGACCCCGAGCCTTTCGTCGGTGCGGGCAGACGAACATTCATATGAATAGTCTTGATCCCGTGCGGATGTAACAGTTGCCCAAGTTCTTGTTGGATAATTTCAGGATTACTATTTACGGGTAGACGCAAGTCTAAGGTGAGCTGGTCACCATCACGCTCAAGCCCCGTTACCATGGTGGCAATACTGACAGTACCTACCTCATAACCAAGCAGCACCTTGTCCACGGCACTATCGCGCTCTGCTCGCTGCTCTGGTGTTTCTGATTTTTTGGTGGAGGTTTTCTTCATAAAGTTAAACATAGCGACTATTACTGCCTATACAAGTGAGTGGGCATGGCAAAAACTCAGTGAATACTGTCGTGAACAATACCGCTCGTGAGCGTGTTAGCCAGACCTTTTATAGTGACAGTGTAGCTGAATTAACACTATAAAAAAACCACAACGCTAGTGGGACTAGGCTTTATAGCAGCGTTAACCGATAGACAAAAACTGTGAAGCAATAAACAAATAAATAAGTACCCCCGAGGCATCACAGACAGAGGTAATCAAAGGCGCGCTGGCAGTGGCAGGGTCAAAACCTAATTTATTAAGCACAAAAGGTAAGCTCATACCAATCACACAACCAATCATCACCACCGACATCATACTCAGTGCCAGCACTAACGACACCACTGCATCACCACGTACATAACCGATGATTGAGATAGCCACCGCCATCGTCGCCCCAAGCATCAACGCAACCACCGCCTCTCGACCCAATAACGAAAACCAGTCACGCATGACCACATCGCCAGTCGCCAAAGCTCGCACCATCAAGGTCGCTGACTGCGAGCCAGCGTTACCGCCACTGTCGACCAATAAAGGTAAAAAGAACACCAATACCAAATTGGCGGCAATCACATCTTCAAATTTTGCAATACTAAAGCCTGAGAGCAAGTTACCAAATACTAAGAACACTAACCAAAAGACCCGCTTACGGTATAACACCCGAACGCTGACGTCTTTTAATTTGCCAACCATGGTCGAGACACCTCCCGACTTATGGAAATCATCGGTTGCCTCATCACTCACCACATCCATCGCATCATCGTGGGTAACAATACCGACCAAAGCACCACTATCATCGGTAATAGGCAGCGCAATTAAATCATAGCGAGCCACGACTTTCGCAACGTCTTCTTGATCATCATTGACATTACAAGACACTACTGTACTCATCATAATGTCATTAATCAGCTGTTCAGGAGCCGCTAAAATAAGTACTCGTAAAGAGACAACGCCTAATAATTTACGCTCATCATCAATCACATAAGCATGATAAATAGTTTCGGCATCAGGTGCTTCTAGGCGCAGTGCTGCCAATGCTTCAGAGACAGTCATATGAGCAGCTAAAGTCGCATAATCAGACGTCATCAACGCACCAGCAGTGCGCTCCTCATAGGCAGATAACTTACGAATATCTTCACGTTGTGCCTGTGCCAATGCGGGCAACAAGGCATCACGTTGATCTTGACTGAGGCGCTTATATAAATCTGCGCGCTCATCCGCAGGCATCTCGCCTATTATCTTTGCTAATATAGCCCGAGGAAATACATAGGCAAGTGCAACCTGAATATCCGTTTCTAAATAGGAGAACACGGTAGAACGATTGGGCAGATGCTCAAGTAGCTGCCACGCAAGATTTGGCTCCATGAGTGCCAGAACATCGGCAATATCAATCGGGCGCAAATTTTGAAGTTGATTGATTGATTGCTCAAACTGCTGTTGCTCGATAGCACGGCTTAATTTTGCTGCAAGCGTTTTTGCAAAATCCTTATCATTCATTATACTTACTCCGTGCGACCCGAAACGGTATTCAAGCGCTCATAAAAAAGAGCCAATCTAATTGGCTCAAATTAATATAAAACTAGATGCTAATGGATTGGTCTTTTATTAGCAAGCCAATGATTCTTAAACCAATCAAACAACCCGCGAACCCATTAATTCACCACGCTGTTAATTCATAAACCAACCGTGACTGGCAACGATAGACTGACCTGTAAATACATTGCTTGGGAAGGCTGCTAAAAACAATGCCAATTGGGCAATATCGTCAACCGTCGTGAATTCTTTATCTACCGTATTAACCAGCATAATATCATTGACTACAGATTCTTCACTGATGCCTTTTTCAGCCGCTTGTTGCGGAATTTGCTTTTCGACCAATGGTGTTTTGACAAACCCTGGGCAAATCACATGCGCGCGTACATTATGCTCAGCGCCTTCTTTGGCCAATACACGGCACAGCCCAAGTAACCCATGTTTCGCTGTGACGTAAGGCGCCTTAAACATGGATGCTTCATGCGAATGGACTGACCCCATATAAATGACCGTACCGCCTTTGTCATCTTTATACATATGCTGTATCGCCGCTTTGGTGGTCAAAAATGCCCCATCTAAATGGATAGCAAGCATTTTTTTCCAATCCTCAAACGCCATTTTATGGATTGGATCGATAATCTGAATACCAGCATTGGAGACAAGAATATCAATACCACCAAAGGTATCGACAAGCTGCTGCACACCAGCGTTTACCGCCTCCTCTGAAGTCACATCCATGGCAATGGCAAATGCGCGTCCGCCTGCCGCTTCAATAGCATCAACGGTTTTCTGAGCGGCTTCAAGATTAATATCAGCAATACCAACCGCTGCGCCTGCTTTGGCATAAGTTTCAGCGATATCACGTCCGATACCGCTGGCAGCGCCTGTCACCAATGCCACTTTGCCCGACAAATCCTGTTGTAATTGGGTCGCCATATTTTATAGTCCATTATCAAATAGGTTTTTTAGAGGTCTGTGCCAAATATATCTAACAAGCTTATTGAGCAATGCTCACTGGCGTCTTTTCTTGTAGCTCATCAAAGCTAACACCTTCTGCCAGCTCAACTAGCTTTAGACCGTTGTCAGTGACGTCTAGTACAGCAAGTTCGGTAATAATTCGATCAACCACCCCTTTGCCTGTCAATGGTAGCTCGCAATTGGCAAGAATTTTTGGCTCGCCGTGTTTATTGACTTGTTCCATCAAGACAATCACGCGCTGCACGCCAGCGACTAGATCCATCGCACCGCCCATGCCTTTGACCATCTTTTTGGGAATCATCCAGTTGGCCAAATCACCTTTTTCTGATACTTCCATCGCACCCAATATCGCAAGATTGACATGACCACCGCGAATCATCGCAAACGACTCTGAGCTACTAAAATAACTGGCACCCGCTTCGGCAGTGACGGTTTGTTTACCCGCATTAATCAAATCTGCATCGACATTTTCTGCCGTCGGAAACTCGCCAATACCTAATAGACCATTTTCAGACTGTAGCCAAACATCGACATCTTTGGGGATATAATTGGCGACTAGGGTTGGTAGTCCAATGCCTAAGTTGACATAATAGCCGTCTTGTAGCTCTTGTGCGGCACGCTGTGCCATCTGCTCTCTTGTCCATGCCATGATAACTTCCTTATTTTTATAACGACCCCAAAAAATATGATGAGCGGTGTGAAACTCGCTTAGTCTACTAAATGTAGCACTTTCACTCGTTTTCCTTGCCACTCAAATTTTTAGGAATAGTCTTACAATATTCTATTATTAATTTAACACTTTAAAAAAATCTATAAAGCCTTTAACTAAGCGCCTTCAACGGCCTTAATCGTGGTTTTTTCAATACGCTTTTCAGGATTGCTATTCAAGACGATACGCTGCACAAAGATACCCGGCAGATGCACATAATCAGGATCAAAGGTGCCCGTCTCTACGATTTCTTCGACTTCGACAATAGTAATTTTGCCTGCCATGGCGCAATCTGGATTGAAGTTACGCGCCGTCTTGTTAAAAATTAAATTGCCCGCTTTGTCCGCTTTTTGCGCTTTGATTAATGACACATCAGCGCGCAATGAGTGCTCAAGTATATAAGTACGACCGTCAAAATCACGGGTTTCTTTGCCTTCAGCGACCAGTGTGCCGACGCCAGTGGCGGTGTAAAACGCAGGAATACCAGCACCGCCCGAACGTAGTTTTTCCGCTAAAGTCCCTTGCGGCGTTAATTCAACTTCTAACTCGCCTGCCAAGTATTGACGCTCAAATTCTTTATTTTCACCGACATAGGATGAAATCATTTTTTTAATCTGGCGCGTTTGCAATAGCAATCCTAAGCCAAAATCATCGACCCCAGCGTTATTACTGATGCAAGTTAACCCTTTAACACCACTATCACGCAATGCGGCGATTAACGCTTCAGGAATACCGCACAGACCAAAACCACCGATAGCGAGCGTTTGTCCATCGCTGACGATACCTTTTAGCGCTTCTTCGGCACTGCTATATACTTTTGATTGACTCATGCTTATCTCCTTGCAAGTCTATTTTTTGTTATTAACTTCTATCATCAATGATTATGAGTGACTGACATCACTCAATATTTCCATATTTATACTAATACAATTTCTATCGATATATCATAATTAAAAATCTTGTGCTAACTTACCATATTATTCTCGTAGCGAGAAGAGAATAACCATAGGAATATACAAGCCAGCGCAGTAGCGGTATAGATGATGGGTCAATATCTCATTAAGACAGGATTTATTTTTAATAAAATATCAAATATTGGCTATTTTAAGTAATTTTATTGACCAATATCACTATGCTCTGCATACTCGCTGATTGAACTTTGCCAAGGAGGGCGATCATGTTTAGTACCTTTGCTATTGTCATTACTTTATTATTACTGATGTTTTTTGCTTATCGCGGTTATTCCGTGCTGATATTAGCACCGATTATGGCGACATTAGCCGTACTATTATCAGGTGATTTTTTAAGCACAATTCCTGCCTATACCGATGTGTTTATGGGCGCATTGAGTGGATTTTTACTTAAGTTTTTCCCTATATTCTTGCTGGGTGCACTATTTGGGCGTTTGATGGCAGACTCTGGTGCGGCGACCGCGATTGCCAAAACCGTGGTCGAAAAGCTTGGTGCCAGCAAAGCCATCTTAGCAGTTATCTTAGTTTGTGCCATTTTAACCTATGGTGGCGTCTCGTTATTTGTGGTGGCATTTGCTATTTATCCCATCGCCAAAGACTTGTTTAAAGCCGCTGATATTCCTAAGCGCTTGATTCCGGCAGCGATTGCCTTAGGCTCATTCACCTTTACGATGACGGCATTGCCAGGTACGCCTGCCATTCAAAACGCCATTCCGATTCCTTACTATAATACCAACGTTTTTGCCGCGCCTATCTTGGGTATTATCGGCGGTACCATCATGTTTGTTTGTGGTTGGTTATGGCTACAATCACGCGCTAGAAAAGCCAATGCAGCAGGCGAAGGCTATGGTCAGCATGACGAAGAGGATGTGGGCGGCGTTGGCGCAGCCAAAAAAGACACTGAGGTATTAAATACGCATCACACCTCATTTACTATTGCTATGATTCCACTGGTGTTAGTCATTGGCTTAAATGCTCTATTAACTTACGCTATCTTTCCATCAGTGGATTTTAGCGGCTTACAAGCTCAGTTTCCTGATCTAAATATCGCAGGCTCACTGGGTTTATGGTCAATTATCATCTCGTTAGTCGTGGCTTGTGCGGTGTTAATTTTGTTACGTATCGGTCATTGGAATAATCTGCAAAAAACCATCAACCGTGGTACTTATGATTCGATGTTGCCTATTTTTAATACCGCCTCAGAAGTTGGTTACGGCGCGGTTATTGCTTCATTAGCAGGCTTTCTCATCATTCGTGATAGTATCTTAAATCTGACACCTGACAATCCTTTAATCTCAGAAGCGGTGGCGATGACCACGCTGGCTGGTATTACTGGCTCGTCGTCTGGCGGTTTAAGCATTGCCCTCTCGACGTTGGGTGAGGACTATTTAAGAATGGCGGTCGCAGCGGGTATTGACCCAGAATTGATGCACCGTGTTGCTGTGATGGCAGCGGGTGGTTTGGATACGCTACCGCATAGTGGCGCGGTCATCACCTTACTTGCGATTTGTGGTTTGACCCATAAGCAGTCTTATCTAAACGTCGCCATGGTAACGATGGTGATTCCACTTATTGCTGTGGTCGCCGTTATCATTTTAGGGACGATGTTTGGCTCGTTCTAACGTCCTGAAATGAGGCATTTATTAAACCTTAAAGATAATTAAATTTAATGATTATTGCTTGATATCGAAGAGCCCACTAAGCGATTGCTTGGTGGGTTTTTTATGCACGCTTTCTCATTACTACCTCTAAATACAACCGACTATTTATCTCTCATAATTGATTGACACTCTATATCCCGTATAGAGTTAATCGCTTTATTAGCGACTATATTAATTACTCAGGTAATGTCACAAATTTGGCTGAATTACGGTATCATAGGCACACTTTTTTAAATTTTTATTTGCTTAATACGTTTTAGCATTGATAGTTTGATATTAATAGTATCGCGTCTAATAGCTCAAAACCGCTTAAGACGTTTGATAACCAACCCGTTTATATAAAAATATAGGTGATAAAAGTGCGTGAGATTCTAGTAACCAGTGCGCTGCCCTACGCCAATGGCTATATCCATTTGGGGCATCTTGTAGAATATATTCAGACCGACATTTGGGCGCGTGCCATGAAAGCGCAAGGCCATCAGGTCACTTATGTCTGCGCAGACGATGCACACGGTACGGCAATCATGCTCAAAGCAGAAGCCAATGGCGTCACGCCAGAGGAGCAAATTGCCGCGGTGAAAGCATCGCATGAAGCAGATTTTGCCAAATTTTTGATTAACTTTGACAATTATCACAGCACCCACTCAGAAGAAAACAAGCATTTTTCTGAGCTGATTTATCGTCGCTTGAATGATGCTGGGCATATCAGTACCAAAGATGTCGAACAACTATTTGACCCTGAAAAACAGTTGTTTTTAGCCGATCGTTTTGTCAAGGGTACTTGCCCTGAATGCGCAGCGGCAGACCAATACGGCGATAACTGTGAAGTGTGCGGTACGACCTATGATGCAACGGATCTTAAAGACCCACACTCAACGCTATCAGATGCCACGCCTATTCTGAAAACCTCCAAGCATTACTTCTTTAATTTGCCTGAATTTGAGCAATTCTTAAAAGATTGGACGCGTAGTGACAATCGATTGCAAACATCGGTCGCCAATAAGCTACAAGAATGGTTTGAAGCAGGTCTGGCAACGTGGGACATTTCCCGTGATGCGCCCTACTTTGGTTTTCAGATTCCAGATACCCCAAGCGATGAGCCAGACAAATATTTTTATGTTTGGCTAGATGCGCCAGTGGGTTACATGGCGAGCTTCAAAAACCTATGCGATAAGCGCGCAGGTACAGACGAGGCGCTTGATTTCGACCGTTATTGGATGCAAGAAAACGAGCATAAAACCGAGGTGTATCACTTCATCGGTAAGGACATCGTTTATTTCCATGCGCTATTTTGGCCTGCTATGCTTGCTGGTAGTGAGTTCCGTACACCAACGGGTGTTTTTGCTCATGGCTTCTTGATGGTCAATGGCGAAAAAATGAGTAAGTCACGCGGTACTTTTATTAAAGCCGAAACGTATGCTGATCACTTACATCCTGAATACTTGCGTTATTATTTTGCTAGTAAATTGTCTGATAAAGTCGAAGATATCAACCTTGATTTAGAAGATTTCATGCAAAAGGTTAACTCTGACTTGGTTGGTAAAGTGGTCAATATCGCTAGCCGCAGTGCTGGATTCTTGGTCAAAAAGTACGACGGCATGCTCACAGAAGTCTGCGCTGAGCCAAGTTTATTAGAAGATATTACCAAAACGGGCGATGAGATTGCTGCCGCTTACGAGAACCGTGAGTTTTCGCGTGCCATGCGTTTGATTATGCAATGTGCTGATAAAGCCAATGAATATATCGATGAGAAAAAACCATGGGCACTTGCTAAGGTTGAAGGCGCAGAGCAAGAAGTTCAAGATGTTTGCTCGGTCGCGATTAATATCTTCCGTCAATTGATGGTCTACCTTGCGCCAGTATTGCCTGAGCTAACCGCCAATGCCAAAGAGTTTTTGAACATTGACGACTTAAGCTTTGCCAGCCGTAATGAGTGGCTACTGGGTCATAAAATCAATAAGTTCAAGCCTTTGATGCAGCGTATAGAAGAAAAAGACGTTGCCGCGATGGTTGAGGCGTCAAAAGAATCTTTGGCTCAAGCTGCTGCTCCTGTGGCTAGCAAAGCCGTTGCTAAAAAAGATAATAAGCCAGCAAAAGAAGCTGCTACTGATATAGATGCTGAGACAAATACTGAGCAAACTGACTATATCGGCATCGAAGACTTTGCCAAAATTGAGATGAAAGTCGCTCACGTTCTAGCCTGCAATCATGTCGAAGGCGCAGATAAGCTTTTACAATTTACCTTGGACGTTGGCGAAGACAAACCGCGCAATGTGTTTAGCGGCATCCGTAAGTTCTATGAGCCTGAGCAATTGCTAGATAAAAAGGTCATTTGCGTGACCAATCTTGCCCCGCGTAAGATGAAGTTTGGTGTCTCAGAAGGTATGGTGCTATCTACTGGCAATCCCAAAACTCAGCTGACAGTGGTTACTTTACCTGACAACTGCGTGATTGGCGATGTGCTTGCTTAATAGTTAGGCTTACTCAACAAACAAAAAAGATGTCCAGCTGGGCATCTTTTTTATTGTCCCAAAACTATCGCTGGTCAATCGCAAAAATCAGTGCTTATATAGAAGATAATATCGATGAATATTGACTCAGCACGTTCTTTATAGAAGTAATGACAAACGCGTTTTAATTTCTTATTGCCATAAGTTACATTACTGTCATAATATGGACGTAATGATCAATGGATTGATTACTTTGATGTTAGCCCGTTATCTCAGCATGCACATAACATTGACTCGGGTAACCTGCACTCTCTAACCTATGAGCCCCAATAAAATGACCTTTGCTACTACTTTACGCTTCAGCCTATTCGGTGCTGCTATGAGCGCCGCGCTTGGATTAATTGGCTGCTCAAACACGACCGACACTGCTGCAACGACAGATACAAGTGCCGCCGCAGATTCTGACAAGCCTGCCAAGACATTAGCTATCACTCAAATCGTCGAACATCCTTCATTAGATGCGATGCGCCGCGGCATTATTGATGAGTTGGCAGATAATGGCTATGTTGAAGGCCAAAATCTAACCATTAATTTTCAAAGTGCTCAAGGCAATACAGCGACAGCAGGTCAGATTGCTAAGCAGTTTGCAGGAGACAATCCAGATGCCATCGTAGCAATCTCGACGCCATCAGCTCAGTCTATCGTTGCGTCAACTAAGACGGTTCCAGTTATTTATACGGCTATCTCAGACCCTGTCGCGGCAAAGCTCATTAACGAGAACAATACGCCTATCCAATCTAATGTGACAGGACTTTCTAGTGAGCTACCTATCGAGCCGCAACTAGACAATATTCAAAAAATTGCGCCCAATGCAAAAACCATTGGCTATGTTTATAGTCCAGGTGAAGTCAATTCGGTGGTGGTACTCAATCAACTTAAAAAAGCTGCGCCTGCGCGTGGGCTTAAGATATTAGACGTCACCGCCAATCGCCCAACGGATGTGGCGATGGCGACTCGTAGCCTTGCTGGTCGTGTTGATGTGATTTATACCTCACTAGATAACAATGTGGTATCCGCCTTTGAAGCGATGGCAGGTGCTGCCAATGAGCTTGATATTCCTGTCATTGCCTCAGACGAGTTCAGTGTGCGACGTGGTGCGACTGCGGCGCTTGGTGTCAATGATTATGATTTCGGTCGTACCACAGGCAAAATGGTGTATCGTGTGTTAAATGGCGAAGCAGTTAGCAGCGTCAAGCCTGAAGTGATGAATACCTTAACCTTATATGCAAGCCCGAAACATGCTGCTGAGCAAGGCGTCAGCCTGACTGATGAGCTGCTAAAAAATGCCATTAATGTCGACAAACAAGCGCAGAGTGCGGATAAATAATACGGATAAATAGTTTTGACAAGTAGCACTGAAAAATAACATTTAGCCTTCTATACAGATAACTGCTTTACCCTTTATCCATCTATACCTTTTATCTATAAATTAAATAATGTACGGACACATTATTATTTTCAGGAGTGAGACCCATGTTGTATCAAAATCGTTTTGGTCATTTTAACTTTAGTAAAGCACTATTATTAGGTGGCGTTTGTACTGCCATCTTGACTGGCTGTAATCAATCAGCACAAGATACCAGCACTACTGATACAGCTGCTACTGGCGATGCAGCCACAGCGATGAAGACCGTCGCTATTACGGCTATCGTCGAACATCCAGCGCTTGATGACGTTCGTAAGGGCGTTATCGACGAGCTCAATGAAGCAGGCTTTAAAGATGGTGAAAACTTAACGGTTAATTTCCAAAGCGCACAGGGTAACACTGCCACTGCTGGACAGATTGCTAAGCAATTCGTCGCAGACAATTCAGACGTTATCGTTGCGATTGGTACTCCATCAGCGCAGTCAGTAGCTGCTGCTACTAGCAGTATCCCTTTAGTATTCTCAGCAGTCACTGACCCAGTTGCCGCCAAACTAGTGACAAAACTAGATGGCTCTGGCACCAATGTCACTGGCGGCTCTGATGCCCTGCCTTATGAGCCACAAATTGAGCTGATGCGTCAAATCATTCCTAGTCTGAAAAATGTCGGCTATGTTTATAGCCCAGGCGAAGTCAACTCAACGATTATCTTGAAAAACTTAAAAGAAAAATTGACACCACTAGGTATCAATGTACTCGAAGCGCCTGCCCAGCGTAGTACTGATATTGCGATGGCAGCACGCAGCCTCGAAGGTAAGGTCGATATGATCTATACCTCAACTGATAATAACGTCGTATCGGCTTACGAATCGCTATATCAAGTCGCCAAAGAGAGCAAAATTCCACTGATTGCGTCTGACACTAGCTCCGTTGAGCGTGGTGCGATTGCCGCATTGGGCGTGAATTACTACGAGCTTGGTCGCGAAACAGGCAAAATCGTGGTACGTATTTTAAATGGTGAAAAAGCAGGCGCTATTCCTGTCTACACCCCGCAAATGTTGGATCTATACGTTAGTCCAAAGCATGCCAAAGAAGAAGGCATTACTTTGTCACAAGCGGTTATCGATAAAGCAAAAGAAGTGGTAGAATAACGCACTTTTATAGCTAGCTCATTACAGCTATCATAAGGTAGATACCGAGTTTGATGGATTTGGTGTCAGCCGTCATCTACCTTTATGCGATGAGGCTAAATGTTTAACATCAGAAACCCAGCTATGAAGCAGTAGGCTGGGCTTCTTATTTAAACCACATTGATTAAATATAAAGTATTTGCGTCATTTCTAAATTTGCCCTTTTTTTAATCAAAGCTTTGAACCTAGGTAGCTTATGATAGCTGTTGATCGTGACATGTTTTGGTTTACCCTAACCGCAGATTGTTTAATCTGTTAAATTCACCGCTTAGTCGTTTAGCTAAAATTGACGTATAGATGAGACAGCGCTGATCTATCTCACGCACTCATTCTATGAATCGATATTAGAACGTTAGTGGCTAAACGCTTGGTTATGACTTACTGATCTCTTATGTCTTTAATTGCTTTTTTTGGTGCACTTGAAAGCGGTCTGATTTATGGCCTAGTAGCACTTGGTGTGCTGATCTCATTTCGCACCCTCGACTTCCCCGACTTGACCGCTGACGGTAGTTTTCCACTAGGTGGCGCTGTCGCTGGTATTTCTATCATCGCTGGTGTCAACCCATGGCTTGCCTGTGCTTTCGGTATGTTGGCAGGTTCCGTTGCTGGTATTGTTACGGCATGGCTACACGTCAAACTTGGCATCCTGCAACTACTTGCCAGTATCTTGGTAATGGTCGCACTATACTCTATCAATTTACGGATTATGGGTGCGCCGAACTTGCCATTATTGGGTGAAACCACGGTCTTTAGCACCTTGGTCATGGATGGCAACGGTTATTGGATGCGCTGTCTAATTATTGGTGTCGTGGTGATAGCTGCCATGTTATTTTTAAACTGGTTCTATAGTACCGAAACGGGTCTTTCGATGCGGGCGACGGGTTCCAACCTCCGAATGGCACAGGCGCAAGGCATTAACACCTCATGGATGACCATCATTGGTATGGCGATTTCTAACGGTTTGATTGCTTTAGCAGGTGCATTATTTGTGCAGACTCAAGGTGGCGCAGATATCTCGATTGGTATTGGTACCATTGTCATCGGTTTAGCAGCGGTCATCATTGGTGAAACCATCATTCCTGCCAAGCGTATTTGGCTGATTACCTTTGCCGTGGTCGTCGGTGCGGTGCTATATAAGCTATTTATTCAGGTGGCGCTATCGAGCGATACGCTACGTAGTATTGGTTTTGGCCCGCAAGATTTAAACTTGATTACAGCGCTACTCGTCGTATTTGCCTTGGTATTGCCAAAAGCTAAAAATAAATTTTTAAGTCGTAAAGTTCGGGCTTAATGTCAATGTGCAACCATAAGGAATAATTATTATGATGCAAGCTACAGATTTGCGGTTGACCTTTAATCCTGGAACGCCCATTGAAAACCCTGCCCTACGCGGTATCAATCTCAACATCGCTGATGGTGAATTTGTCACTGTCATCGGTACCAATGGTGCGGGTAAATCAACTTTTTTAAATGCGGTCAGTGGTACCACGCGCGTCGATAGCGGTTCAATCTTATTAAATGGCATCGATGTCACCAAAAAAACCGCGCACCAACGCGCCCATTGGGTGGCTCGTGTCTTCCAAGACCCGATGGCGGGGACTTGTGAAGCATTGACCATTGAAGAAAACATGGCGCTGGCTTATAAGCGCGGCGGCAAACGTGGTTTGAGCTTTGCACTCAACCAAAATAACCGTGATTTATTTCGCGAAAAATTATCAGTATTAAAATTGGGGCTAGAAAATCGTTTGACCGACCGTATGGGTCTGTTATCCGGTGGTCAACGTCAAGCCGTCAGCCTATTGATGGCTTCACTGCAACCTTCCAAAATTTTATTGCTTGATGAGCACACTGCGGCCCTCGACCCTAAGACTGCTGCTTTCGTTTTAGAATTGACCGATAAGATTGTAACGGACAATCAGCTTACAACGATGATGGTTACCCACTCAATGCAGCAGGCATTGGCGCATGGCACCAGAACAGTGATGTTACATCAAGGACAAGTGGTATTAGATGTGGCTGGCGATAAACGTCAAGGCATGACTGTACATGACTTACTTGATATGTTTGAGCAAACTCGCGGCGAAAAAGTCGAAGATGATAGCTTGATATTGAGTTAAATAACTTAGCAAAATTCTTCAAATCTTGAAAAAATAGAACGTCTGTTTAATATCAGGCGTTTTTTTATGACTGCTTTAATTGATACGACTGTCTTAATTTTTAAGCATCAAGCAATACTAACTTTTGAATCAACTCACTGACATGTTGTGACTGCATTTTTTTCATCACTTGTGAACGATGCACCTCTACCGTACGGACGGAAACGTCTAAATGATCAGCGATATTTTTATTCAGATTACCTTCTAACAATTCATTGGCAACCTGCTTTTCTTTATCGGTCAGCTGCGCATAGAGCTTTTTAATATCATAAAGCGTGGCGCGTTTTAGAGTGAGGTCTTGCGCACATGCAAGCGCTTCTTGTAGCCGGCGGCTATTAATTGGTTTTTCTAGATAATCAGCCGCACCTTGCTTCATCATATTGACAGCATCAGCAATCTCGCCATTTCCCGTTAGCGCTATCAATGCCATAGGGCTGTCCTGTTGACTAAGATGCACTTGTAGCGCTTGACCACTCATCTCTGGCATCATCAAATCACTCACAATCACTGCTGGGCGATAGATATTGACTTGCTGCAAAAAAGTCAACGCACTTGCCCACACTTGGGTCGATAGCCCTAAGCTGCTAATCAAAAAATCACAGGACATGCGCACACTTTCTTCGTCATCAATGATATGAATAATAAGCGATTCTGGCGTAATGCCTGATAAATCGTCAGACAGATGACTGTTTTCATCTTGCCAGCACGTAGGCTCATTTGAGAGTTGATTAGACGTCATATGTGACCTTATGGCTAAATACATTATTGATATTCATTAGAGTTTTTCGTCGTTATTCGCTAAAGATAATGGCAGATAAAAAGATATTTGTGCGCCCACCGTGTTTGACAGCTGATAGTTAGCATTGGTTTGTAGCAGTTGGATTTTACCGTTTAAGGTACGTTTAAAGCGATGCTGCTCGCTGCTCATTACTTGGTAAAATTGCTCAATTTCATGCTCGGTGTCAATATTGTTTAGCTGCATCATACCGCCCAGCGACTTGCATAAGCGCTGACATATCATCAGTCCTAATCCTAGACCGCCTGCTTTCGTTGATTGAGTAGCATACTGACTGGGTAGGTTCTCTGGTAAATACTGCCCCTGCAACTGAGCTTGATCAAAGCCGCCAGCATCATCGCTTAGATGCAGTACCAACCATTGCTTGCCATCGTGTTCCTCTGCCTGACAGCGTAGCATGATATTGGTCGCCCCTTGCTGCGTAGCATTGGTCATGCTATTTATCAGTAACTGATCTAATAGCAAATTTGGCAAGGTTAAATGCTGATAATCACTTGCCAGCCAAAAATTGACAACTACTGCTTGCTCACCCAATAATAAGATGCACTGTTGATAGATAGCTGCGATATTGACACGAGTTTCATTCGCTTGCGACCGTCCAGCCCAGCGGCGAATATTAGTCACTACAGCAGCGACGCGTTCTGTTTCATTGACAATCTGCTGTAGAGCATTCTCTGTTGCCGCATTATCAAGTGGCGCTATGTCGATAGCATTTTTAGACAACCTTGCGTGTTGACTGCGTATCAATAACCCTTGCGCATAATTTTGAATGGTTGCTAGCGGCTGATTGATTTCATGAGCGATAGCACCGCTCATCTCACCGATGACCGCAAAGCGCTCTGATTGGTGTAACTGCTGATCATAATCACGGATTAGTCTATTTTGCCGCACTATCTTTTTTTGCCGCCGCCATGCCAGCCAGCTCATCCAAGCATAATTTACTGTCGATATCAGGATAACCAAAATAATCACAGCCATCCATAATCGATGCGCCTTTATCCAGTCGACCATATACGCGCTCAGCTGCTTTTGGGCGGGATGGCGATTCATCTCATAAAGAATGCGCTCAGCATCGCTACTCGATTCTGCTGGCAGCCAACGCTGCTCTGCTTGATTCTTGCCAAATAAATGTTGATTGATCTGGCGCACCAAAGCATCTGGCGCTTGCTCGGTCGCTGCCAATGTCCAATTTGGGTATATTTTCGTTGAAGAGTGGCAGCTGGATACAGTGGCGACTGGATGAATGAGACGGTATTGCTTGTCATTGATTTGACCGCGCCTTGCCATCTCCTCCATCAAACAAAGCGGCGTAATGGCAGCGTCTACCTTGCCGCTAGCCAAGGCATGCAAAGTGCGCTCTATCGGATAACCGACAAACTGTGTTTGATAGTGGCTTGGCATAATGCCATTTTGCTGTAATAAATGCGCGCCCAATAAATAACCGCCAAATGCGTCAGTGTCGACGGCAGCAATATGACGTTGCTCCAAATCCTGCAAACGATAAATATCACTGTCGGCAGCGACCCATAGAGCACTGGCGACCTCTTCCATCGCACTCGGCTGTTTTAATGGCGTATATTCATTTAGCTTATTAAATTCATTGGCGAGGGTGACTGTCGTCGATAGCTGATTTTGGGATTGTTGCCCATTAACACCCTCAGCATCAAATCCTTGATTGCTAAAAATTTTATCACGAGAACTTTTATCACGAGCGTTTTGCGCATTGCTATTTAATTGAGCCGTCTCTGTTTGTAAGGTAGCCAGCCAGCGCCACCTGATGGTATTCATTTTTATAAACTGTACTTGCGGGCCAAGCACTAGCGCAAACTGCTGTGCCTCTATTTGCTGTTGCCAATTCTCCAGCGCCAAAGGTACCAATATCACGGTGTCATCTGACAACTGATCATTAAGCTCGTCAAGCCACGGCTGCCAGCGATTTTGTGCGGCTGCCTCGCCTTGCGGTGCCAGCACACCCAAATAGTAAGTCTGGGCGGTTGCCTTGGAGAGCGATAACCAAGCAGCCCATGCTACCACGGTAATAAAACAAGCCTTTAAGATAGTCCAAATTTTAGACTTTTTATGCATACACCTAGCCTTATATTTGACCTACCAAACGTACATTATAAGTAAAAACCTTAATTATAATGTGGTTTTCCACAATATCACAATATTACCCGCTACCCTATACTATATGACAGTCGTGTAACTTTTAATTCGCTGAGCTTAAATCACAAATATTCGATTTCAATTGTGATTTCAATAAGAATGATTAATACACCTCATTAAATATGGGTGATAAATTATAAGCTTGGTAAAAATATCTTATGGAGGGCGGGCTTATGAAAAAATGGCCACTGATTATAATAATAGCAGCCATCATCGGGCTGGTGGTTGCCTTTATTATTGGGCAATTACTGCCAAATATGCGCACCAGCAGTAGCGATATCGAGGTCAATATCACTGATCCTGCTCTCATCAAGCAGGGCGAATATATCGCGCGCACTGCTGACTGTGTCGCGTGTCATACCACGCTCGATGGCGAGACTTATGCGGGCGGTCTGCCTATGCTAACGCCACTTGGGGCAATTTATTCGACCAATATCACACCCGATCAAGAAACTGGCATCGGCCACTATAGTTTCGACGACTTTAAAAATGCCGTTAAGCATGGTGTACGCAGTGATAATAAAGCCTTATACCCTGCTATGCCGTACCCCTCTTACCAGCTCATGCCAGACGAAGACTTAGCCGCGATGTACGCTTTCTTTATGTCCGATGTCAAAGCCGTCAAACAAGCCAATCTAAAAAGCGAGCTACCTCCGATAGCAAACTGGCGCTGGCCCTTGGCATACTGGCAGGTCTTATTTGATCGCAAACGTGACTTTGTGCCTGAGACAGACGATGCCCTATTGACTCGTGGTCAATACTTAATCGAAGGTCCTGGGCACTGCGGCTCTTGTCATACTGGACGCGGTATCGGCTTTCAAGAAATCGCTCTAAGTAATGCAGATTCTAACAAGTATTTGAGCGGTGCAATCATCGATGGTTGGCGCGCCAAAAGCATCCGCGGTGAACATCGCGGACTTGGCACTTGGACGGTCGCAGAATTAAATGACTTCTTCAAAACTGGTCGTACTGATACCACTGCGGCTTTTGGTGCCATGGCCGAAGTGGTTGAGCATAGCACCCAGTATATGACCGACTACGACATCAACGCCATGTCATCCTATCTTAAAACGTTAACGCCAGCACCAAACAAAGAAGCCACACTGCCTGCGAAAAAAGACATCACTACGCAAAAATTACTAGATGGTGACTATGATTCACGCGGTTCGATTTTGTACGCCGAATATTGCCAAATTTGTCACCGTGTCGATGGTAAAGGAGTCGCGCGTATTTTCCCAGCGCTTGATGGCAATAGTGCGGTTTATTCTAACAATGCCGATTCGGTACTACAGATTACCTTAAGCGGTGGTCGTATGCCTGAAACCCCACATGACCGTATGGCATTTACCATGCCTGAATTCAGCAATCTTAGCGATGCAGATGTGGCAGAGGTGGTCAATTATGTCCGTAATAGCTGGACCAACCAAGCGCCTGAAATTACGGTTAATGATGTGGTGAAAATGCGCGCCTTCCTTGCCAAAAAACCAAAAAGTGGTACAGACGTTGCCCCAGACCTTAGTCTTGATAATGTAAATAGTCTAGATGCTGCTGTAAAAGGAGCTAAATAATGAACAATCTACCTAAAAATTTATCGACAATTACAGTATTGACTGCCGCTATGGTTGCCATTGGAATCAGTGGCTGCTCACAACCAGAGCCTACCGATCGTAACCCAGTTGAGTACAAACTGGTCACCACTGACGATGCCAATAAAGATATCGGCTCTTATGTGCTACCACAAGATACCTCTATTGCCGATGAACCGAACGCTGACCAAATCATCTATGGCAAACGCTTATTGAACGAAACCAAGCGTCTACTACCAGACAATGTTGGCGCTCAGATGAACTGTAATAGCTGCCATATCGCGCAAGGTAAAATCCCACTTGGCGACCCGTATATTAACAGTCATAACTTCTACCCTCGCGTCATGCCTAGAGCTGGTAAAGAAGTGGATTTGACCATGCGTATCAATGGCTGCTTCCAGCGCTCGATGAATGGCAAGCCCTTGAAACCCGAATCAGAAGAAATGCTCTCGATATTGGCTTACATGGAATGGTTGGCACAAAACACACCCAAAAATCAAAAAGTAAATATTGATAATGCCGGTAAAGTAGACGAATCACTGATACCTGATCCTGTTCACGGTGAAAAGATTTATCAAGCTCAATGTGCGACCTGTCACGGAGACAATGGTGAAGGCATCAAAGACAGTCGTGGCGATATCGTCTTTCCGCCGCTATGGGGTGATGAATCTTTTAATATCGGTGCTGGTATGGCACGTACTTACAAAGCAGCGGCCTTTGTAAAATACAACATGCCGATGGGTATTCAGACCAAAGGATTATGGGGTCACGGAAATGTGCTGAGCGATCAAGATGCCGTCGATGTGGCGCACTTCTTTACTCATCAGCCGCGCCCTGACTTTGCTGGCAAGGTCAATGATTGGCCAAATGGTAAAAAACCTAAAGACGCGCGTTACTGATATCTTAAGAAGATGGTATTTATGAAGACTTCAGTTAAGAGGACTTTACTTAAGCAAACATCATTCTATGCTCGCTTGTGAGTGAGCATAGACACGATAAACCTTTAAGAAAATACATTTTTCTTAAAGGTTTTTTTGTTATCTATAGTTAATGCTTCTACAAACTTCTCGCTCGTCACTATATAGTTGCTGTATATCAAAGTCCGCTACCGCCATTTACTATGAGGTCTGTCATGCGCAAAATCCCTGTCTACTCCCACCCTGCTGCCGGTTGGCCTGCGCTGATTTCCTCTACTCGTAAACTGATGGACTATCAAACTTTTTTACGGGGTAGCGTAAGTGTGCTAAAAAGCAACCAACCTAAAGGCGGATTCGACTGTCCGGGCTGCGCTTGGCCAGATCATAAGTCACATAAAGCTATTGATGTCTGTGAAAACGGCATCAAAGTCATAGCCAGTGAGACCATGACAAAAAAAGCCGATGCGCAGTTTTTTGCGCGACATAGCGTCACCGAATTACAAGGCTGGTCGGGCTATGAGCTTGAGCATAGTGGTCGTTTATCAGAGCCTGTATATTATGATGCCGCGCAAGAGCGCTACTTACCAATCTCTTGGGAAGCGGCTTATCAGTGTATCGCTGAACAGTTAGGACAGCTTGACTCACCAGATGAGGCGCTATTTTATACCTCAGGGCGTGTCACTAACGAGCCCGCCTTTATGTATCAGCTGTTTGTGCGCTGTTTTGGCACCAATAATTTACCAGATTGCTCCAATATGTGTCACGAACCAACGTCGGTAATGCTCGGTAGACAGTTGGGTATTGGCAAAGCGACTGTGAAACTGGAAGACTTTGAGCAAGCAAAGCTGATATTGATGTTTGGACAAAATCCTGCGACCAATCATCCACGCATGCTTGAAATGCTTGCCCATGCTCACGAGCAAGGCTGTCGAATCCTCTCAATCAACCCTATGCGCGAACAAGGCTTACGTAAATTTAGAAATCCGCAAAAGCCCACGCATATGGCGGCAGGTCAAAGTGATGAGATGGTCGATGAGGTCATTCAAATTCAGATCGGCGGCGATGCAGCACTCTTAACTGGTATCGCTAAGTGGCTGACTAAAAATAATAAAATCGATCAGAGCTTTATCGATGAGCATACCTCAGGATATGAGGTACTCGACGCGTGGCTTCGCCAACAATCATGGCCTGATGTGGAACGCGGGTCTGGTATCAGTAAAGAGGAAATCATTAATATTGCAAAATTGGTAGCGGCGAGTCCTGCGACCATTTGCACCTGGGGCATGGGCATCACTCAGCACGTCCAAGGCGACGACAACGTAGCGATGATTACCAACCTATTATTATTGATGGGGATGATTGGTATTGATGGCGCAGGCGCGTCTCCCGTTCGTGGTCACTCTAACGTACAGGGCGACCGTACCATGGGCATCCATGAGCGCCCTGCACAAAAGCTACTAGACAGCCTTGAGCGTGTGTTTGAACGTCCGATGCCGCAAGAAAATGGCTTTGATGTGGTCTCTGGTGCGAAAGCATTGATTGCTGGTAAGCTTAAGGTCTTTATGAGTATGGGCGGTAATTATGCCGTGGCAGCACCTGATACCAGTGCAATTCAGCAAGCTTTAACCACCACTCAGCTCAATATTTTTGTCGGTACTAAACTTAATGAAACTATGCTGTATCCGGGCGCGAATAATCTTATTTTACCTTGCTTAGGTCGTACCGAACGTATTATCACTGCCAAAGGTGAGCAATTTGCCACTATCGAAGATTCCATGTGTCAGATTGTACCCACTCGAGGCAACCTGAAACCCGTCAGCGATACGTTGAAGTCTGAAGCACAAATTGTGGCAGATATCGCCACTCATGTGCTTGGTGCTGATTCGTCCATTCCTTGGCAAGCAATGAGTGAAGACTTTGACATCGTTCGTGACTATATCGCCCAAGCGATTGACGGTTTTGAAGACTTTAATCAGCGTATTCGCGAAACCGAGCGTGGCTTTCATTTATACCATTCTGCGCGTCATCGTGTATGGAATACTGATAGTGGCAAAGCGCAATTTGAAGTACCACAATACCCTATCACCTACGTCGCAGCACAAATGGCAGAGACCTCCTTAGCCTTTCACCATGACAAAAAATCCAATGATAAGACTAATAATGCGCCAAACAATGAACAAAAAATTTGGCAATTGACCAGTGTCCGTAGCCATGACCAATTTAATACCATGATTTTCGGATTTGAAGATCGCTATCGCCAAACCAATCGCCGTGATGTGTTATTTATGCACCCAGATGAAATGACTCGTTTGGGTTGGCAAGCAGGTGACCGAGTAATGGTATCCCGTCATGCCACCTCAAATGATTCAAACAATACAGACGGTACCGTTCAGCCACGCACGCTAGGGCCGTTAATATTGACTGAGATGGATATCGCTGCTAACGCTGTCGCAACTTATTACCCTGAATGTAATGATTTATTTGATTTAGACACGCATGCACCAGACTCTCACATACCAGCGTATAAATCGACGACCGTTGTTTTGCAACGCGTTGAGGCAAATGCTGGTACGACCAATCATGCATAGCCAGCAACGGGCGGATCATTGAATAATGCATATATTTAAAAGGAACGATAACTTTGGTAATGAGCATACGATATAAAGAGGTATTATGATTGCCCAAAGTGATACTGAAACTGACGCAAAATATAGCGATAATTTTTTGGTAAATACCCTAACAAATAAAACATCAGAAACTCTAAAGTCATCTGCAACGCCGCTTGCACGTAATCATTGGGCGCAAAAGCATCATTATCCGACAGATAAGTATAACCCTAACAACATTATTGAGACCCGTGTTGCTAAGACTAATATTGCACAGACCCATATGCAGCAAATCAGTATCGATTGCCAATCAGCGAGCTTAGCAGTGGAAGCGGCGGTTGCTATCGTTATCAACGGTATTCACTATGCGGTATTAATGGCAAGCCCTCATCAGCTAGAGTATTTAGCCGTCGGATTTTTGTTTAGCGAAGGCTTAATTCAACATAGTCATGAGCTGCTTGATTGGGAAGTTACCCAACTGAATGATATTGCAGATTATCAACAATTCACGCAAGATTCATTTATAAAGGAACGATTTATAAGAGATGCTACGGATGAAAGTTTTGAATCTGCAGCATTTGAACAAAGCTTATCGTCACTGCAAGATTATGACATTTATGTGGTGGAGCTATTACTAAACCAGCGTTGTCATCAGCGTATCCAAGCGCAAAAACGTCAGCTAGCAGGGCGTACAGGTTGTGGTATGTGCGGCATCACAGGGCTAACACAAGCACTGCCTGACTTGAGCATCTATCGTCAAAACAGACAAAAGGCAGATGCACCAAATCTTGACTGTCTATTAGCAATACGCCAGCAAGTCGATGCAATGCAGCATACGCACCAATTGACCGGTGCCGTACACGCCGCTGCGACGATGTATAATCAGCAGCTATACTTATTCGAAGATGTAGGGCGCCATAATGCGCTTGATAAGCTGATCGGTTGGCAACTGCGCAATAAAGTAGAGATTAGCTGCGTCCTTATGACCTCACGCCTATCGATTGAGCTGGTACAAAAATCCATTCGTGGACGCATCCCTTGGCTAGTCGGCATGTCTGCACCTACCAGTACGGCAGTGCGTGTCGCTGAGCGTTATGGCTTAGGATTAGCAGGTTTTTTGCGTGATAACAGAGTCACTTACTATTCGAATTATTCAGACCTATAAAGTTTTATGCTCGACTCTCTCATTGAGCGCACTTATTCATAAACTCTCATTTGCAGCGCCTTAATGACAGACATATAACCCTATTTTTTCGATCATACATTATCTCCTTTTATCACAATCAAAGCTTTTCTAAAACACTATCTATTCCCTATCTCGTTTTATCAAACACACAACGAAATAATAAAGATATTATTTCGTACATTATATTCGATGGTTATGATGTTTTTTGACGAACCATCTCTGACTTTTAAGCTTGATAATGGCTTAATTTGACCTCTTCATACTTTGAATAGTCATTAATTTATGGTCAAATAAGAAGAATTAAGTAGATAATTCGCATTTAGCTAAAAAATAACTTGTAATTTAAATTATATTTGCTAATATAGGCGTCCTTGATTGGCTGGGTGGCAGAGTGGTCATGCAGCGGACTGCAACTCCGTTAACGCCGGTTCGATTCCGACCTCAGCCTCCAATTATTTAGGTTAAAATTTTATTCATATTATATTAATTTTAGCTTGCTTTATTAATATAAATGCTTATAATAGCGACCACTATCTAACAAGTAGAAAGCTTACTTTTAGATTATACAAGTTTTGCCCGGGTGGTGAAATTGGTAGACACAAGGGATTTAAAATCCCTCGCTAGTAATAGCGTGCCGGTTCAAGTCCGGCTCCGGGTACCATTACATAGTCCTATACTATCTTATAGAACATCTAAAGCCTCTGATATCAGAGGCTTTGTTGTATCTGGTGTTCTATACTGTCCAGCTCTATCTATCCCAATCTATGTATCTGATGTACACTGTGATGTACACCTGTTTTTAAATGTACATTGGGGTATTAGTCATGAAACAGCGTAAGCCAATCAGCTCCGACCGCAGCATCAGCAGCCATAAGCCTGAAGATAAGAAGTACTTCGTTGCTGTCAAAAATCATCCTAAACTATTCTTAATGGTACGTCCTACTGAGACTAAGTCATGGATGTATCGATACTACCCGCCTTCAAATCCTAAACAAAGTATTATCTCCAGTCCTGCGGCGCTTATTAAGAGTCAATTAGCTAAGTCTAGCTATGGTCATCGTCCTGCCATCACTAAGCCTAAAGATTTGGCTAAGCTACTGCGAGCTATTGAAGCCTTAGAATGTGATTTGAATACCATAAACTCCCTTAGGCTATTGGCAATGCTCTTCGTGCGTAATGGTGATTTGCGACGTATGAGATGGGACGAGCTTAATCTAGAGGCTGGCAGATGGCTGCTGAAGCCTTTAAAAGGCCAAGGTAAGGTAAGATAAATATGGTTAAGGATATGGTTGTTCCCCTACCTCGTCAAGCTGTGGCTATATTGCGTGAACAGCAAAAGATTAATGGCCATACTGACTACGTATTTTTTAGCCAGACGGCAAAAAAGCATCAGATCATATCTGACGCTACCGCTAATAAGCGTTTGAAGGATTTAGGCTATAAAGATATACATTGTGCTCATGGCTTTAGAGCGACAGCTAAGACCATACTGCAAGAGCAGCTAAAATACTCTCTTGTACTTGTTGAGATGGCTCTAGGTCATACTACTAAAGACCCTAATGGAACTGCTTACGGTCGGTTTGAGTACATCGACGATCGTAGCGACATGATGCAGAAATGGGCAAACTACTTAGATGCGCTCAGGGAAGGTCATGACACAGCTGAATTTAGAACGGATGCTCAGTCACAAGCTGACTCTACTGCCCAGCTACAAGCGTTGATTGCTGAGCTAGGAGAGGATAAAGTGCTTGAGATGCTTAAAGGGTAAGGGCGAAGCTTGCCTAAAGTTTGAATACTAATAAACATTGAAAGCTATATTATTAACTAAAAAGCCTTTTTCTCTTTAAAATAAAAAGTCATAAAAATTTAGGTGATTAACTCATAAAAATCATTAAGTAATGCTTGTACTATCTCAAGTACCAATAAGGCAGGCTTTTAGGGTCTCTACCATATTTATTAGCGCCGTCAGTTCCAGGAAATAGGAACATAAACATTAATATAATAAGGAATGGAGGGAAAACCATACCCGCTATCAAAAGCCATGCTGGTTTATTTATATCATGTAGTCGTCTAACCAAAATACTAAAACTTGATACGATACATAAGCAAAATATAACTAGCTTAATTAATGTAATAGGCGAGGTATCAGACTCGAATGCAAACTCAAGTGCACCTTCACCAGTCTTAAGTATTATAAATATATTTATAACACTAAATATATACAACCATGCATTAGTTGTTCTTGTTTTAAAATCGATAAATTGAGTGAATAGCGTTCTAAGATAAGATTGTACAATCTTAATAGCAATATCTTTTTTTCCTAGCAAAATTAGGACGATGAATGTCCCTATGAGGAGAATATTAATCATATACTTATCTTTACCTTATAAGTTATAGCTGTTATTGACGACTTAGATATTCAGAAAATAGACAGCTCAATGAGCTTATCAAGTGATCTATCGATACTGCTAAATTTTTAGAGATATTAACAATATAGCAATATTAGTTAACAAAATTATAATAAGCAACATTAAATTCGAAAATAATTTAGCTAATGTTTATTTTCATACAATGCGACAGATTCATACAATGCGATAGAGAAAGGTGTTTTTGACAACCTTGAGTAACATCAGGCATAAAAAAAAGAGAGCATCAGCTCTCTTTCTTTGATACATCATTACTAATGTCCGCTTCGAGGTCTAACTGTTCTCATTCAACCTATTGTCCACCACCTGCTTCTGTAGTGGTCAACTAATTTAGGACAACTGATAAGAGGTTTTGGTTAAAGTATCGCTTCTCTTTTTCTAGCGGTGACAAATAATTATTAAAACGATGCGGTCTCACGATCTGATAATAGCCCCAGATATAATCAGCAATGGCGGTTGATGCCTCAGCGATATTCTCATAACCACCTTTTGGCATCCATTCTGTTTTAAAGCTTCTAAAGAATCGTTCGGTTGGCGCATTATCCCAACAATTTCCGCGACGGCTCATACTTTGTATCATGCCATTACAACTGACCACGGATTCAGCGAATGTCTTACTGGTGTAATGGGTTCCCTGATCAGACTGAAACAGCACTCTAATTGGCTGTAAGCGCGTCTGATATGCCATCTGTAGTGCTTTGGTTGTCAGTATACTGTCAGGCGAATCTGACACGGCAAAGCCCACCACACGCCGAGCATATAAATCTAACACCACTGCTAAATAGCACCAGCCTCCTTTAATACGAATATAGGTGACATCGCCCGTCCAGACTTGATTGGGCGCTGATGGGCTAAAGTTTCTATTTAAGATATTGTTATGATTTTTATGCGCCTCGTCACAGTGCTTATATTTGTGCGTCTTCAATTGACAGCTTTTAAGGCTCATACTCTTCATAAGTTTACCTATCATATAACGGGTCAGCTTGATGTTATGATCATTCATGAGTATGGCGGCAATACTGCGAGCGCCTGCTGAGTGCTTCGAGTTGTTAAATATTTGGCGTATTAAGGCTTTGGTTTTGATAGTGTCAAGGCTAATTAACTTGGGCTTTACTCCGTAGTAGTAACTGCTTTTCATCACCCCAAACAGCTTGCACAGAATGCTTTTATTGACCTGTTTGTCCTGCTCTGCAAGCTTGCTTATTAGCGATAGCCGTTCAGGCTGTCCAAGGCCAGCAGAGCAGAAGCCTTTTTTAATATGTCACGCTCCATGGTCAGTCGCTTAACTTGTTTGCGTAATTCTTGTAGCTCCCGCTGTTCATCCGTTAAAGCGTTGCCGACTTTAGGCGCTTCGCCATTTATTTCTTGGCGATACTGACTTAGCCATTTCTGTAAGGTGGATTTGCCAATGCCCAGTGAGCTTGCCACATCAGGTATGGTGCGGTTGTGTTCAACGACTAAGCTGATTGCTTCAAGTTTGAATTCTCGGGCATATTGATTGCGTTTGTTGGTCATACTATTTTCCTTCTTTGGGTTAGTATAAACCTCCTATACGCTGTCCAAGTTTATTATGCCACTACAATGTTAAGTGGTCTTTAAGTAACAAAATGCTCATAGATATCTGCTCATTCTTGGATGAGTACAAAAGATTTAACCATTATGCAAAGGACGATCCATATATTCGAGATACGATGAAAATAACAGCCCCAGCAATTAAAAGACTTAAAAGCTGGCCTGGGATTCAGGGTTTAAGAAACACTGTGTTAGCTCATGGCTTCCGCGACGATAGCGATCAAGGAAAACCAACGTGTTTAGATAAGAGATACTTTGATGCAGATGTTCCAAAGAATTACGCAGAAATTATGCTTCTATCTGAATACTGTGTTTATGTGATATCTGCATTTATGTGGCGACACAAAAAAGACCATCAACTGGCAATCAGCAAGCAACCTTCCGGAGATTCCAATGTATCTAGAGGTATAGAAACCCTAGAAGATTTCAACAAAGATGTTGAAGAGCTTCAAAGACATATGTTTGATCTTGACCCTACACTGAAAAATGGACTTGGCATTGATTAAGATCAAAAAAATGAGATGGCAAACCCATCTCATTGAATATCAATAAAAAAGCGTAATATCTTGCTGCTACAGTGATTTTTTGTTATTCAGTTAATACAAAGCTTGCCTTGATAATAAAGTTGCAAACAATGACGCTCTCTTACCAGCCAATCATGTCAAAATCATGTCATAAAAAAAGCCAGCCACCTAAGTGACTGACTTTATTTAAAATATTTGGTGGAGATGGCGGGAGTTGAACCCGCGTCCGCCAGCATTACGCTCATGAATCTACATGTTTAGTTTCTGTCTTTAGTTTTAATCCGCACCGATCCGACAGTCAGGATGGATTGGACGATTCTCTACTTTTGAACCCAAGCGATTGAGACAATCACTTGTGGCGAGCCTACATGCGGACGCTTCAACTTAGTTGACCAACTGTAGGTGATCAGCAACTAAGTAAACAGGTTTAAACCATGTAAACAGGGTTTAAGCTGCTAGAGCGTAATTTTCGTCGTTTGCGACTATAACAATATATGTTTGATTAACGAGAGGACATATACTCTCGACATGCATCATTGAGTTTCATTACCAGCGTCGAAGCCAGAACATCCCCAATAAGGTCATCTATTATATAGGACTTATAGGTCGACTTTCAACATATATAATATCTATATTACATTACGTTACAGCTGCACTCTCTAAGCCAGTACTTTATCGAGCCATTTACCGATATTTTCAATCTGCGGCATGCAAACTTGATGTGCCATCGGATAAGTATGATAAACAACATTATAGCCTTTAGCGGATAATAACTGCTGCGCCTGCTCGCCCAAAATTACAGGAACAACTGGATCATGCCTACCATGCTCAATCAATATTGGCATGTCTTTATTAGCAGCGCTATAGCTAATATTATCATTAGTCGCTAGATAAGTAGAGAGTGTCATCAAACCAGCTAAACGATGCGGGTAGCCAAGTGCCACATGATATGCCACTGCACCGCCTTGCGAAAATCCTGCGATTACAATGTGTTCAGGCTTAACACCACGCTCTATCTCACGGCTGATCAAATCAAGGATTTGCTGCGCAGACTCTTCAATCTGAGCGACATCGACTTTACGCTCTAGGCTCATCTCTAAGATGTCGTACCATGCTGGCATGACCATACCACCATTCACCGTCACTGGGCGCTTTGGTGCATGCGGGAAAATAAAACGCACTGCCATATTATCCGCTAAACCGAGCTGTGGTACCACTGGCTCAAAATCATGACCACTCGCGCCCAAACCATGTAGCCAAATAACGGCTCTATCTATCTTTTTTTGCGTTGGATTATGCTCAACGATGACCGCATCTAAATAGTCACTCATATTTTTAAATTCCTTTAAATAAAAATGGTAGGTACATCAAACTTATTTTTAGTAAAACTGACATTCGCACTATATTTCAATATTTTTTATAATAATACTGATTATTTTACAGCCTTTCATCAAAACCGCTAGTCAAAAAAGTCTTCGCTAATAATGCCTATTTCCATCAACTTTTCACATCTTTTAAGGCCTGATAATAAAAGCGAGTGCTACTTTTATGCTACGATAAATTTATTAACATAGCTACTGACTCTATCTACTGTATGATGCCCTACACTCATTTTTCAATGTTCGTATCTCATTAGATATTAATAACCCCTTCATCTTAAATAGTTTTTCTTTATATAGCGATATAGAGCTTATGACCCATATTTTACTGGTAGAAGACGATCCTGCTATCGCGATGTCACTGAAAGTCACTTGCAAGCGTGAAGGCTGGCAAATCACTTGGCTCGATAATGCCAGCAGTGTATTACCAATGCTGCGCAATTTACATAAAAGTGCTGAAGCGCAAGATCTATCGGCGATTATTTTGGATGTTGGGCTGCCAGATGGCGATGGTCTCAGTCTCTGTCAACAAATACGCCACACCCCTGATATTGCTGGCTTAAAAGACATTCCTATCATCTTCTTGACGGCTCGTAGCGATGAGGTCGATCGTATTTTGGGTTTAGAGATGGGCGGCGATGACTATTGTGCCAAGCCATTTAGCCCGCGCGAGTTGGTCGCCCGTCTAAAAGCCATTTGGCGACGTGAGCAATTATTGTCTCAGTCCTCCACCTCCCATACAACAGAAGCCAGCGATACAGTCAACCCTGCCTATCCAAATAATATGTCAGGGCAAGCGTTAACCTTTGAATGTCAATCTGGCATCTGGCATTACCAACTACTCAATTACTCCTTGATATGGCAAGAGAAAAAGCTTGAGCTGAGTAACACAGAACGCAAAATCTTATTAACTCTGTTAAAAGCGCCCAATCAAGTCTTTAGCCGTGAGCAACTGCTCGGCGCTGTGAGCGACTATCCCGATCATCGCTTGGCGAGAACCATAGACAGTCATATCAAGTCCATTCGTAAGCAGCTGGCGACTGTCGATGCCAGCATCGATGTTATCCATACCCATCGCGGCTTGGGTTACGCCTTGTGTCCCGCCTAGCTGCACTGCCTATAGCCATATTTTGATTAAAACCGATATTCTATAACGTCAAATAATATACCTGAAAATATGAATCATAAAACCAACGATAGTGCTAATAGCCATCCTAATACTCATATTAATAAGGCTGATAACAGCACACATGCCAGCCAAAGTAATTGGTATGCAAAACTGCATCCTATCGGCACCGCGCAGCAAACGACTAAACCAAAACGACTGCTGAATTTAAGTATATTTTTTAGGATTTGGCTCGCGTTGGCGTTAGTGCTGATTATCTGCGGTGTGGTCGTATTTACTCAGCTGTTTGGTTATGTCAAACCGACGGCGCAGCAAGTCATCGAAGATACGTTGTTAGATACCAGCAAATTGCTAGCGGCAAGTTTGCAGATGCCGTTATCTTCAGGACAATTATACGATGAGCAGTATCAAACGAAACTCGATGCGGCATTTATCGGCACGCCCACGATAAGTAAAACAACAGATCCAGAATATAAAAATAAAAGCCCTAGCAGCTTTCGGATATATGTCACCGATGATAAAGGGATTGTCATATACGACTCACTACCCGAACCTGACAATGATGAAGGACAAGATTACAGCCGCTGGAATGATGTCTATCTAACGTTAAATGGTCAGTATGGCGCGAGAAGTACAACGCTAGATCATAATCAGCGCGACGGTACGGTCATGTATGTGGCACAGCCGATAAAGGATGAAACTGGCAACTTGATTGGTATCATCAGCGTTGGCAAACCTGTCGCTAGCGTGTTGCCTTATTTGGACGATACGCGCAATCGCATGCTTATCACAGCACTGCTCATGAGTATTGCTGCCCTTATATTAGCAGGACTGGTCGCATGGTGGCTCAAGCAAAGTATCAGCCTTGTGACCCAATATACCAGTGCACTGGCAGAAGACACCAAAAAACCCTATTTTTACTTAGGTCATGAACTTAATAGCCTAACAGATACCATTGAGTCTATGAAACATCGATTGGAAAATCGCGCCTATGTCACCGACTATGTTCATACCCTGACCCATGAGCTCAAAAGTCCGTTAACCGCCATTCGTGCCAGTAGTGAGTTGCTAGAAGACGACGGGCTCGATAAAGAAGATCAACAGATGCTCATCCAGTCCATTGGTGAACAAAGCATCAAAATGCAACAATTGATTGATCGGCTGCTATTACTTGCTAAGGTTGAGCAACCGAGCTTTAAGCTGAATCGCCAGCTGACCCCTCTACTACCGTTGTTGCAAACCCTTGCAAAAGACAATAGCGCTAAATTGCAACAGCAGCACCTAGCGCCTATCGACATCTATCTTAATAATAAACGGGTGACTGAAACAGCGACTTTATCGCCAGATGCCTTGGCAAATACTAGCGTTTTCGCTGATCAGTTTTGGTTGGTACAAGTGCTGCAAAATGTATTGGACAATGCCATTCATTTTGCCGATAGCACAGTCGTTATTTATCTGCACAGCATCGCGCGACATGGTTCAGCGCAAACTGTGACTATTGATATCTTTAATAATGGTAAATTGCTCCCTGAGTATGCCGTTGATAAAGCGTTTGACCGTTATTTTAGCTTATCGCATCAGAGTCAAGCTGCTGAAAAAACCTCAGAGCATCTATCAGACTTTTCAGCAGAGAGTCACTCAACATCCGATACTACGCAAACACCGCCTAGCATGGCTAGCAATACCTTAAAAAAAGGCACTGGCCTTGGTCTAACCCTTGTGAAACAAGTTATTGAGCATCATGGCGGTCATGTGGCCATTACTAATATTCAAGCAAATAGCGATGACAGTAGTCACAATAGTAATGAAAAAAACGCTGCTATTAAGCGATATTCAGGCGTGATGGTTAGTATTACCTTGCCTTTGACTAAAGAATAGAGGCTTAGATAAAATAGACAGTTACTCAAATTCATTAAATTATTTTCGATTAGCAATAATGCCAGTTCATGGATTTTCCATCATTCCTACACAGGTTTTCTATCTGCTTGTTTTACGATAGCGTTATTCAAATTCGTAATCCATATTAAGGATAGAAAGACCATGAAAGAAGCTATTGAACAAAACCAAATTATAAAAAACTGTTTAGGTGGTAGTCGCCATTTTTGCCTACAAGCGCTGTCAGGTGAAGGGATTGATAGTATCGCTTTTGGGCATTGGTTAGCCATTCCCAGTCAACAACTGCTATTGGTATTTCGCCACCAGCAATGTGTGGCTATTGACCACTATCAAATAGCGGCTTAAAAATTCATTCAATTTAATGATTAAATCTTATTAACTGAATTGCTGGCTTGTTAATTATTTATAAAAAATCAGTCAAAAAAAACCCTCTATTATTTCTAACAAGAAATGATAGAGGGTTTATAATTTTACGGTAAACAATCTAAGTAATAGATGCTACTGGCAGCTTAACATCCGCATTTTGACCGCGATGGCGCAAATAATGATCGAGCAAAACGATAGCCAGCATGGCTTCTGCGATAGGTGTGGCACGTACCCCTACACAAGGATCATGACGACCTTTAGTTAGCATATCAACCGACTCGCCTTGTGTATTGATACTCTTGCCAGCCGTCGTAATACTAGAGGTTGGCTTAAGCGCGATACTGACACGGATGTCTTGCCCTGAAGAGATACCGCCCAAAATACCACCAGCATGATTTGCAGTAAAACCGTCTGGCGTCAGCTCATCACGAGAGCTATGACCGAACTGTCCTGCCACGGCCATGCCGTCGCCGACCTCAACGCCTTTTACGGCATTGATGCTCATCATCGCATGGGCAATATCTGCATCCAAACGATCAAATACTGGCTCGCCAAGTCCGACTGGCACACCGCTAGCGATAATCTCAAGACGGGCACCGCAGCTAGTGCCTTCACGGCGTAAACTGTCTATCAAGGTCTCAAAACGACTGACAGCATCGGCATCGGCGCAAAAAAACGGATTGCTGTTCACAAAGTCCCAATCAATTTGGCTTGGGTTTAGGACATTACTGTACTCATTGCCAATTTGGGTGACGTGACCACGGACTTGCACACCTAAGCGCTCTTGTAGATATTTCTTAGCGATAGCACCTGCCGCCACGCGCATCGCAGTCTCGCGCGCTGAGGAACGCCCGCCGCCACGATAATCACGAAAGCCATATTTCATGCTATAGGTATAGTCGGCATGACCGGGGCGAAACGTGTCTTTAATCTCGCCATAGTCTTTGGATTTTTGATTGGTATTACGAATCAGCAGGCCAATAGACGTACCAGTCGTCTTACCCTCAAACACACCAGAGATAATCTCAACTTCATCGGACTCGCGGCGCTGGGTAGAGTATTTAGACGTGCCCGGTTTGCGGCGATCTAAATCGATTTGCAAATCATCTGCAGATAAGGCCAAACCCGGTGGCACGCCATCGACGATTGCCATAAGACCTGCACCATGCGACTCGCCGCACGTGGTGACTGTAAAAACCTGTCCAACGCTATTGCCTGCCATATTTATCCTTAAACAAATGAAGTAGATTTTTAAGTATCACGTAAATCTCGATGGTTTTATTACTCAACAGTTCTAGTACTCGATAGCTCTATTAAATGCTATCTAACAGTTGTACATAAGCAGCAAACAGCTCACGATGTGCCATGAGCTCATCATAGGTAATCGCAAAGACACCGTGACCACCGTGGGCAAATTTCAACCAATCAAACTGGATTTCAGGATAGGCTTGCTTTAATGCCCATTCGCTATCGCCCACTTCGCAGACAAGCAAGCCTTCAGGGCTCAGATAATCTGGCGCTTCAAACAAAATACGATGCACCAAATCCAGCCCATCTTGACCCGCGGCTAGCGCATGCTCTGGCTCATATAAAAATTCAGGTGGCAGCTCTGCCATGATAGCCGCATCAACATACGGCGGATTGGTGACGATCAACTCATACTGGTGTTCAGCAGGAATCTTAGCAAACAGATCGGACTCAATCACATTAACCTGATGCCCAAGATCATGATGATCGACGTTAACCATGGCTACTTCAAGCGCACTTTTATCGATATCAACAGCATCAACCAGCGCATCAACAAAACGCGTCGCAAGTGAAATAGCAATACAACCAGAGCCAGTGCATAAATCTAAAATACGCTCAGGCTGCGACAGCTGCTTGACCTCTAAACCGTGATCATAAAATGCAGCAGCCTGCTCGTTGACGCTCTTACCAAGTGGTTTGGCAAGCTCATTGACATCAAAATATGGATGGAACTGCTGACGAATCAATTCTGCGATAGGCGATCTTGGAATTAGCACCCGCTCATCGACATAAAAAGGCAAATCACAGAAGTAGGATAAATTAATCAAATAACTTAATGGTTTACGCTCAGCGATACGCTCTTCTAATAAACTCAGTACCAACTGCTTCTCTGAGGTAGTCAAGCGACAATCGAGAATCTGCTCATTGGCTGACCAGTCTAAAGCCAGAGAATGCAAAACAATGGCGGATGCTTCAGCAAACTCATCGGTGGTGCCTTGTGCAACGACCACATCATAATTACGAAGCTGGGTAACCGAAAAGCGAATAAAATCACGAATACTGACCAATTGCTCGCGGGCCTCTTCTAATTCTGCAGGCAAATTGGCAAATTGATCGTCTTCACCCAGAATCCCACTCTCTAAATCAAACACCATTTCACTCTCTAGACCATCGTCATTGAAGTATTGATTTTGAAACTCTTCTGCGCTCATTGTTTGGTCTTCTGACATATCGCACCTTGCTGATTACATGTTCACTGACTACATGCGGATGGGTTAAAACGCCTTTTATTAAAAGCCGATCTATTAAATAAAAATTTATTCACCATTATAGACATAAACGCTAAGTTGCGCCAATTTTTGCAGTTTTATATTCATAAAAATGGCTCTAAAAACAATGTGAATAATGAGGATTGTAAGTAAGAATAGCGCATCATCTTATGCATACCCTCGCTCAGTTATTGCCCAACTGTAGTGAATACGTCAACGGTTGACGTTTGGCAAGACTTTAATGAAAAAAGATGTGTCAAAAGTTTGCGAAGCATTCAAATTATGCGCATAATAGCCCCATTAGTTATAACCATAAGTATCCCAATATGATGAAAATGAAGCCTCTTATTACCGCTATATCAATTGCTATCGTTACTGCCAGTGTCAGCGCTGTTGCCGCACCTGCTGATAATACGCGCACCCTACCAGTACGAACCGCTGACTCAATGCCTAGCATTGCCAAAAAAGTTAGCCTTGATGTACAAGAGAATCGCAGTAGCTCAATCGATGGTCGTGCTCCTGTCGTAGCCACGCCTGCTTTAAAGCCTAATACGCCTGACCGTATGACTCAGCTGATTGACGAAAAGCAGGAAGTCGATGTAGAGACAGCGCAACAAGCAGTCAGTGCTGATAATATGACGGTAGAAGAGCTGGCTCGTAAAGATGTGCAGTCTGATAGCACTGACGATATTAGTGAAGGTCAAGCCGTCGCTGCCCCTACCGCAGCCATATCTGATGCTAGCCCAGCAGATACTTCTATCAAAAGCATCGAAGATGTTAATGGTAAAAAACATACTACGCTGAATTTGTCGAATTACGCCAAACAGGTAAACGGTGCCACATGGACACCGAATATGAAAGTTAACTCGGCAATGACAATCAAAATGCAGGCACTGCTTGATTGGAACCATGCTTCTCCTGGCGCCATCGATGGCGGCTGGGGCATGAACAGTAAAAAAGCGCTGATCAACTTTCAAACCATGAAAGGTCTGCCAGCGACGGGCAAAATGGATCAAAAAACGTGGGATGCGTTAAATAAAAATATCCCTGCCAACAAGCCTGTGCTCGTGACTTACACCATCACTGAAGATGATATCAAGACCAACTTTGCCAGCACACCTGCAGGTTCAGAAGCCAAGTCCAAAATGAAAGGCTTATACTATCAAGACATTAAAGAGATGTTTGGTGAGCGCTTCCATATGGATGTGCGTTATTTAGATAAGCTGAACAAAAATAAGCAATATAAAGCGGGCGAAACCATCACTGTTTTAAATACCCGTGCACCACTTAAGCAGCGTATTAACCGTGTGGTTGCCAATAAAGCCGATAAGACATTATATGCTTATAACGGCGATAAGCTGGTGGCTACTTACCCAACGACAATCGGTAGCGATGCCACACCATCGCCACAAGGTTCGTTTAAAATCATTAACAAGGTGAAAATGCCTTGGTATAAAGCAACCGTTGGTAAAGGCGCAGACAAACAAATACATATGCTACCACCAGGACCAAATAGCCCTGTTGGCGTCGTATGGATGGGCTTGTCTAAACCTTCATATGGTATTCATGGTTCACCAAAGCCTGAAGGCATCAGTCGCCAAGCCTCTGCAGGTTGTGTGCGTTTGACCAACTGGGATGTGTTAGAGGTTTACGCCAATATCGAAAATGGCGCGACCGTTGAGCTTAAATAATAAGTTATAAATGATGAATAAAAAAAAGACCTTGATAGCAAGGTCTTTTTTTATGGCTGATAATCGGACTTATTCATTTAAATTGACAACATTATTCGCTTTTATGCTTTATAGCCTTCTTCATTACCAGTGATGCTACCAACTTTTTTGGTAAAAAACATACCTGCAGGGATAGACACCAAAACGCCTAGTGCTACTGCTATTTGGATATGAGGTATTTCATTAAAACCTGTGACTAAAGCGCCAATCATAAAAACGCCAATGGTAACGGTTGCTGCGATTGAATAGATAACAGAGAATAATGGCCAGTTCATAACTTATTCCTCATTTTTATTGTGGATATAGTACCTTTATACACTAAACCCACAAAGAAAGTAAGTGTTTCCTATAAACCTGCGAGCCAGCTATAGTAGGTGACTAAGCATAAAAACCCTGTTAGAGTTAAGGTTTTTATTGTTATTAGTTAATGATGCATAATTTTACTATTTTAAGTATTACTACTTAATGACACTGCGCTCTATTTAGTCGTAAAAAACCCATACGTTGTCCTCTTTTTATCATTACAATAATGTCTTTCTTTTACTTTTTAAGAAAGCCATCTGCCATGACCTCACCTGAAAACAAACCCTCTAATGATTCTTCAGTTATAAAAGATGCCTCAAGCACGGCCAATTATCCAGACAAAAAAGCGGCGCTAACTGACGCAGATGGTAGCTCTGTACTAGATAGCACTGTCGAACATACTGAGTCTTCAAAAAGCTCAGAGATTCGTGATGACAATGACTGTGGCGAGGATATGGCTTGTGCGCAGCCTCCTGAAACAACGATAGCGATAAAGTCCCTTGATGCTGACGAGGTAGTGGCAACGTTAGAAACTGCCAAGCCTAACAATGAGTCTGAAATAACTAAACGTGAAATCACTGAGCCTGAGACACCACTATCCAATGAATCGTTAAAATTGACAACAGCGCCCAATCATCAAAATCTAGAAAATGTATCAGCAGAACATGCTCAAGCAAAAGAAGATAACGCTTCCGAGCAAACGTCTCAAGAAGATGCTGACGCTGAGGTAACGGTAGAGGGTATTGCCCCCGCTGATGCACAGGGCACTTATCCTATCTCTGATAGCCCTCAGCAAGAAAGCAAAGCAAATAGTGACAACACAAAACCGTCCTCAATTGATAAACAGCCAGACACGCCGAAAAATAATGACACTATCGTAAAAAATACTGTGAAAGATAAAGTCGATAATCAGGAAGAACTAGAAGACGAGATTAAAGAAGAAAAAGAAGCTAAATTGGAGTCTTATAAGCAATTTGTTGCCGAGCAATTTAGCAATCAAAAGGTAGACTATCCAGAAGTACGGGTCAGAATCGAGGCCAACGCTCTGCCTAGCAAAATGTATTTCATTATGAATATACTTTCTGCCATCATCGCCAGTTATGGACTGGTGACCAATTCAGCTGCCGTCGTCATTGGCGCCATGTTGGTTGCCATGATGTTAGGTCCCATTACTGGCATAGCGTTAGCGATTATTGATCATCGTATGCCATTGCTACGTAAATCACTGATTACGGTTATCGTTGGTGTGTCATTGGTGGTATTGGTTGGTTTTATCGTCGGCTGGTTACACAAAGATCAGCCACTGACCGCAGAGATATTATCGCGCACTCAGCCAACCTCGATGGATTTAATGATTGCTCTAGCGGGTGGTACTGCTGGTGCTTATGCGATGGTTTCACCGCACCTATCAGTGGCAGTGGTCGGCGTGGCGGTAGCCACTGCATTGGTGCCACCTCTTGCCGCGAGTGGGATATTATTTGCCAATGGCGAGACGCAGCTTGGACTTGGGGCACTGCTACTGGCGCTAACCAATATTATTGCTATCCAGTTTACCAATGCTTTAGTACTTTGGTTATTAGGCTTTCGCCGTTTGGTCGATGATGATTATAAATCCAGCAACTATTTGACCTTTTTACGCCGTAATGCGGTGACGTTATTATTGTTAGGTGGATTGGGGACGTATTTGACCATCAACCTACAGACCAACGCCAAGCAGCAGGTTTTTGAGAGTAGCGTCAAAGAAGCCATCAATAGCTACTTTATCGATAAAGGTAACGTACTGACCAATACTCAGTTTGATACTTCAGAAGAAAATAAGATCGTACGTGCGGTCATTCGTGGAGAGACGACGCCTACCTCATACGATGTACGGCAAATCGAAACCGTTATTACTCAAGATATGGCAGAGAATTTCCCTGAATATCTACCCATTAAGCTACAGCTACGCTACTTGCCAGTACAAGTCATTGAGTCCAATCCATTGATACAAGATAAACTGGACGAGACTGATGCGGCGATTTTGACCAATTAGCTTTTTTGACCAACTGGCTTTGATGCGCTACAAATCCATCGAGCATCTACATGCGCAGAATAACCTAGCCGTTGTAACTCTTGTACCAAGAGCTTGGGCGTTTGTGCTAAAATCGTTTGCAAAATTATTTTACTCAATTCTATTCGCCAGTAAGGAGCCGCTGTGAGCCAGCCATTTCGCTCAGCCGATATTCGTCAAGCTTTTATCGATTTTTTCATAAGCAAGCAGCACACCCCCGTCGCCTCATCGAGTTTGATTCCACACAATGACCCGACATTGCTATTTACCAATGCTGGTATGAATCAATTTAAAGAAACGTTTTTGGGTATGGAGCCACGTGATTATACCCGTGCGGTGACGTCGCAAAAGTGCGTACGTGCTGGCGGCAAGCATAATGATTTGGATAATGTCGGTTATACGGCGCGCCATCATACGTTCTTTGAAATGCTAGGCAACTTCTCGTTTGGCGATTATTTTAAGCAAGCCGGTATTGGCTATATTTGGGAGTTTTTGACCTCAGATGAATGGCTAGCAATCGATAAAAACCGCTTGTATGTGACCATTTATGAGACTGACGACGAAGCCTTTGATATTTGGCATAAAGACATCGGTATTCCTAGCGAGCGCATTATCCGTATTGGCGATAATAAAGGTGCGCCTTACGCCTCAGACAACTTTTGGACGATGGGCGATACCGGTCCTTGTGGTCCTTGTACCGAAGTCTTTTATGACCATGGTGCTGATATCGAAGGCGGTCTACCGGGCACACCTGAAGAAGATGGCGACCGTTATATCGAGATTTGGAACTGCGTCTTTATGCAGTTTAATCGTCAAAAAGACGGCTCTATGCTACCGCTACCAGCGCCAAGCGTAGATACTGGCATGGGACTTGAGCGTATCAGCGCCATCATGCAAGGCGTCCATGGCAACTACGAGATAGATTTATTTGTACATTTGATGGATGCGGCGGCTGAGATTTTAGAGATTGAAAACCAGCAACAATCGTCATTAAAAGTCATCGCTGACCATATTCGCGCTGTTTCATTTTTGATTGCTGATGGCGTTACGCCAAGCAACGAAGGTCGTGGTTATGTACTGCGCCGTATCATTCGTCGTGCGGTACGTCATGGCAATAAACTTGGTGCTGACAGTGAGTTTTTCTATAACATGGTCGAGCCCTTGGTTGCTGAAATGGGTACGGCGTATCCTGAGCTAAAAGATAAGCAAAGCGTCATTGAAAATGCCATCCAAAAAGAAGAAGCACAGTTTGCCAAAACTTTGGCTCAAGGCTTACGTCTACTTGCCAGCGAGCTGGAAGGTCTAAAAGATGGCGACACGTTATCTGGGGAAGCCGCATTTAAACTGTACGATACTTATGGTTTCCCGATCGATTTGACTGCGGATATCACTCGTGAGCGTGGTATTGTTATTGATGAAGCTGAGTTCGACGAGCATATGCAAGCGCAACGCGAGCGTGCGCGTGATGCTGGCAAATTTGACGTCGATTATAGCAGCGTCATTCAAGTAGAAAACCCAACGACCTTTATCGGTTATGAGCAGCTTGCAGAAGAAGGCGTCACGATTGATGCGCTGTATCAAGATGGCAATCCAGCCGATAGCTTAGCTGAGGGCATGGAAGGCGTTATAGTTCTTGACCGTACACCTTTCTATGCCGAAGGTGGTGGTCAAGTTGGTGAGCTTGGCGAAATTCGCACTGCAACGGGCGTTTTTGAAGTGCAAGATACCAAAAAATCTGGTCAAGCCATCATCCATTATGGTGTTGTGACCATGGGCGACATTAACACCAAACAAACCGCCGATGCGCAAGTCTTGTCGAGTATTCGCGCAGCCAGTGCCAAAAACCACTCTGCCACGCATCTATTGCATGCCGCATTAAGAGAAGTATTGGGCGACGCGGTCACGCAAAAAGGCTCGCTAGTATCAAGCGAAGTCTTACGTTTTGATTTCTCGTATGACAAGCCTGTCAGCACTGCTGAAATTATGCGTATCGAACGCTTAGTCAATGAGCAAATTCAAGCCAACACCCTTGCTCGCATCGAGAATATGTCTATCGACGAAGCGATGAAACAAGGTGCGATGGCATTGTTTGGCGAAAAATATGGCAGTGACGTTCGCGTCTTAACCATGGGCACTGACAGTATCGTCGATGGTCAGCGCAAGCCCTTCTCTATTGAGCTTTGTGGTGGTTTGCACGTTAAACGTACTGGTGATATTGGTGTGCTAAAAATTACCAGCGAATCAGGTATTGCTGCTGGCATCCGCCGTATTGAAGCTGTCACTGGCATGAATGCGATTAAAAACATTCAGCAAAGTGAGCAGCAGCTGAGCGAGCTTGCCAGTCAGCTAAAAGTGAAACGTCCTGAAGTGGCACAGCGCGTACGTACCATGGCGGATAAGCAGCGCGAACTTGAGAAACAACTGGAGCGCTTAGAGCAAAAAATTGCCAGCGCCCAAGCAGCCAATTTACTCGATGAAGTACAGACCATCGCAGGCACGCCGGTGCTTATCAGTACCTTAAGCGGTATCGACGGTAAATCTATCCGCACCCTGATGGACGATATTAAATCTAAACTTCCTGATAGCGTGATTGTATTAATTGGTGATAAAGACGAACAGTTAGCCTTAGCTGCAAGCGTGGCAAAGTCTGTGACTGCGAAAGTAAAAGCTGGTGATATCATTCGTCATTTGGCAAGTGAGCTGGGCGGTAAAGGTGGTGGTAAGCCAGATTACGCACAAGGCGGCGCGCCAAAGTCTGGCAACAGTACCGCGGTTATCAACGCCCTACCTGCTTGGATTGAAACTCAGCTTAGCTAGTCCTGAAAAATACATGAATACATAGCATCACTTGGATCTACTACGCATAAAATACGCGATTAGTTATAACGGTTATAACCAATCGCCATGTATCTAAGCGCTACGGGCACTTAACGTTGTGACGTAGATATGATATAAAGGTCAACGTTTATATGCATCGTGCGTGCATTACCTAGTCAGCACTACTGAATACATAAACAAAAAGCATGGGCGCAATTCTTATAATACGGCTTTATCTATACAAGCATTGATTGAGCGTCACATCCGCATATTGGCTCTCATTGATGATAATAAAAGGCCATTAATGAATAATAGGTAGATTTTTATGGCGTTAATAGTACAGAAATACGGCGGCACCTCGATGGGCAGTATCGACCGCATCAAAAACGTCGCCAAACGAGTCAAACGCTGGCATGACAACGGTCATCAAATAGTTGTTGTCGTCTCTGCTATGAGCGGCGAAACCAATCGTTTGATTGATCTAGCACGCCAAATTAGCACTCAGCCTGACCCCCGTGAATACGACCAAATGGTCTCAACCGGTGAGCAAGTATCGATTTCATTGCTTGCCATGGCGATTAAAGAGCTTGGTGTAGGCGCTCGTTCATTTACTGGTCGTCAAGTCGCGATTAGAACCGATAATGCGCACAATAAAGCCCGTATCGAAAGTATCGATGACAAAAATATCCGTGAGCAACTCGATGCAGGCAATGTCGTCATCGTCGCAGGCTTTCAAGGTATTGACGACGAAGGCAACGCGACCACATTAGGGCGCGGCGGCTCTGATACCACAGGTGTCGCTATTGCTGCTGCCTTGGGTGCTGATGAATGTCAGATTTATACCGATGTTGATGGCGTTTATACCACTGACCCTCGTGTGACCTCAAAAGCCAAAAAACTTGAAAAAATTACCTTTGAAGAAATGCTAGAGATGGCAAGTCTTGGCTCTAAGATTTTACAGATTCGTTCGGTAGAATTCGCCGGTAAATATGGTGTGCCACTGCGCGTATTATCTAGCTTTGATGAAAACAACGATGGTAGCTTCGACCAAGAATTTCAAGACAATGTCGGCACCCTAATTACGATAGACGAAGGAGACAATATGGAACAGGCAATCATCTCAGGTATCGCTTTTAATCGAGACGAAGCAAAAATAGTCGTGCGCGGTGTACCTGATCATCCTGGTATTGCCTCCGCTATCCTAAGCCCGATTGGTCGTGCCAATATCGAAATTGATATGATAGTGCAAAACCTCTCTACCAACGGCACCACCGACTTTACTTTTACTGTCAACCGTACTGACATGGACAAAACCATGAAAGTACTGGAAAATGAAGTCAAAGATGAGATCGGTGCTAAAGAGATATTGGCTAATGATGAAGTCGTTAAAGTCTCTTTAGTCGGCGTCGGTATGCGCTCTCATGCTGGTGTTGCGAGTCTCATGTTCCAAACGCTTGCTGAAAACAATATCAATATTCAAATGATATCAACCAGCGAAATCAAAGTGTCTGTCCTTATCCAAGAACAGTATTTAGAAAAAGCCGTTAAATCACTACATACCGCATTTGGTCTGGATCGTGAAGATGGCGAAAGTAAAATCGCTGGGCTATAACTTATTTTAAAACGCTTAAAATAATCGATTTAGCATCAACAGTTATGCATTAAGTCATTATCACTTACTTTCAACAATGTATTAAATCAAATAGGGTCTTTTTAGATCCTATTTTTATTTTTTATTATTGCTAGGGTAACTATTTACCCAATAGTTTTGTGAAAACCCGTGACAGTCTCTGTTATGCCCCCTATAATGGGGCTTTCATTTGGGCTAAATGAATCTACCTATCATTACCGCTATTGGCACAACAGTAAGCATTGTGGTTATCATTGATACATTGTCTTTCTAGTGCTGCGGTAATGTCCTGCAATTGAGAAGTAATCTGATGAGTAATAATTTGTTGATGCGACATAAGGAGTGTGACGCATGTTAATTTTGACACGCCGCGTGGGCGAAACGCTAATGATTGGTGATGAGGTCAGTGTGACTGTCCTAGGTGTCAAAGGCAATCAAGTACGTATCGGTGTAAATGCACCGAAAGATATTGCCGTACACCGCGAAGAGATTTACCAACGTATTCAGCATGAGCGTTCTGTACAGTCGCAAATGCAACATCTTGAGCAAGGCAATTTTGCGCCTTCATTTGATGACGAAGACTATTTCAATCGCTAAGTTACATACTTTCACTTTTTTAATCTGCTCTGAGGTCATTTATTTATGAGTATCCGCCAATCAGATGTATCGGCTCTACTTAATGGTTTGGATAAAAAAGCCATTGGATTCAATGATGTCATCAGTTTTATTGATGATTTTTATCGCTACGCACCTGCCCCGTTTGTGAACGGTATGGTACACAATGCAGCTGGTGAAAATGAAGGTAGTGCGAAAATTTTTGGCTTTGCCAAGCACCATGGTTTAAATCAATTGGACACGCTAAAACTTTTTGGCGAGCATTATGCCAAAGTTCAAGCAACTCCTAACGGTACTGATCATGCCAATATCCGCAACTTTTTACATTGGGGCTGGCAAGGGTTTTTGATGCAAAAAAACCCATTAACGGTTCGTCCTAGTGTTGATACGACGGCGCTTTAAAAAGTTATTAAATAAGAAAAGGCCACGCTGATTAGCGTGGCCTTTTTTATGTGCTTCATTTTTTATTAGAAAATTTAGCCATCAGTCTATTTATCACGAAACTTAACCGGTTGTACCGCACCTTTAGGGTTAGGCATGTTTGGATAATGATGCTCATGCTCGACATCACATTCTGCCCCGACGATAGAACCATCGTCTTTGACTGGCTTATGAATATAGCCTGTGCGCTCAGCAGGTGGTAGATGCTCGTGTTCCCACACCATCACCGCTTGCATACAGGTTTCGCGCTGCTCAGCCGTCAGCTTGCGACCATCAGGCCACTTACCCAACTCAATCGCCATGCGGAATTTATCCACCACTTCTGGCGTTAAACTTGCTAATATCGTTTGCTTATCCATCCTACCTATTCTCCACCACTATTTTTTATAACATATTTTCTATAACGTTTTTATATAAAAGAGACACTTATTCGTCGTCCATAATATCATCATCCACGTCAAGACTGAATTCCTCAGCATGGACGTTCCAGTGCAATTTGGTGCGACAAGCTTCATAAAAATCAAACCCTGGCGGGTGCAATAAAGTAAGCTTATCTGGATGCTTACGAATATAGAGCCGTTGCTCTTGCTCAAGTGGCACGCTTGGCTTGCCGTCGGCACTGACCATCGGCTGAGTGCGATTGTCTTCGTGAATGCGAATGCACACTTCGCTATTACCGCTCACCACAATCGGTCTGCTAGACAGCGTATGGGGATGCATGGGCACCAAACAGATAGCATCCATACTCGGATGGATGATGGGGCCGCCGCCAGAGAGTGCATAGGCCGTTGAACCGGTAGGCGTTGCTGCAATCAAACCATCACTATGCTGACGGTAGACATCTTGACCATCGATTTTCATCTGAAAATCAATCATATGAACCGATTTTCCCGCATGCAATACGATATCATTGAGCGCCATATCTTCATGAATAATAGTGCGCCCTTCCCGTATCTCCATCGTCAATAGAAAACGATGATCCAACTGATAATCACCCATCAATACTTGGCGCAATTTAAACGCCGCTTCATCAGGTTTTACATCCGCTAAGAAACCAAGCCGACCACGGTTGACGCCGAGCACGGGTACACGGTAGCGTGCCAACGCTTCAGCCGCGTGCAATATCGAGCCATCACCGCCAACAACGATAACCAAATCACAAATCTCGCCGATTAGACTACGCTTAACGATTTTGACCTTTTCAATCTCAGTAAGGTTCAAAGTAGGCAAGTTCGCCGTCTGCACATCCATAATCAATGTGAGATTCATCTCATTGATAGTCTGGGCAATTTGCACCAAGCTTTGAGTGACACTGCGTTTACCAGCGCGGCCCATGAGCCCAATACGCCTAAAAGCAGGGTTTTTGATAGCGTGGAACAGCTCTGATTCATGTAAGTGCGGCAATCTTGCGGATTGCGCTGAGTTTTCCATAAAACGACTCGGCATAACGGTAAAGTACTCGCCAATGATAGCGATAAACGAGCGTTTAGACTAGCATGTTTATGAATTATCGTTGTTAACTGTCGTAATCAACCCCATATAAAAGCCATCGCACGTTACTCTTAAACGTGTTTGTTTAGCTAGGCAATACGCCAAAATACATCAACTAATAATAGCTCCATAAGGTCGTGAGGCCTTGATGGCTGTCACGTAAACACAGTTGACAATAATGGCGGTTTTGCTAAAGTAGCTAGCATCACTATTATTTATATTTTATTAAGGACAACTTTATGGCCAATCCTATTGTCAGTCGCGCAGAACTTGCGATCGGCGGTAAGCCAATGACGGTCAAGGGCGTGATTCAAAAGACCAGTCTATTACTTGGATTATCTGCGATCACTGGTGTGGGCTTTTTCTTTTATGCCCTTATGGCAGGCTTGTCGCAAGGCTTTATTACGATGGCTGCTTTCGGTAGTATGTTTGCCGCTTTTGGTCTCGCGCTTTTTATCACTTTTAAACCACATAAGGCCAAAACCTTTGCGGTGCCTTATGCACTGTTAGAAGGCATATTTTTAGGTGGCATCTCGCTGTTCTTTATGCGGATGTATCCAAGCGTGCCAGTGACCGCTATGTGTGCCACTTTTGTGACGGCAGCCGTTATGTTAGGGCTATATCGCTCAGGTCTGGTCAAGGTGACTGAAAAGTTCCGCTCAATTGTGACTTCAGCATTGATTGCGATTATGCTAGTTTATGTGGCGCAATGGGTACTTTCTTTAGCGTTTGGTTCAAGCTTACCCTTCTTATTTGAAGGTGGTGCTATCGCTATCGGCTTTAGCCTATTTGTGATTGTTATCGCTTCTTTCACGCTGTTATTAGACTTCGATAATATCGATCGCGGTGTGGCAATGGGCGTATCAGAAGATTACGAATGGTTATTTAGTATTGGTATTCTTGCCACGCTCGTGTGGATGTACATTGAATTTATGCGTTTGCTTAGCTACTTACAAGACTAGTCTAAAAACCAGTTAATCATTATTTAAATCAGATCGTTATTTAAATAAAAAACCGCCTTAGCTATGTATATAGTTAAAGGCGGTTTTTTTATGGGTAAAGTTAAATACTTATGATAGACATACTGTTTGCAAAAACTTGATTAGCAAGGAAGATTAATCTCAGTACTATAGTCAAAGTATTTTTAAATCGCTACAGTGCTGCTGGGATAAAATTTTCGCAGCCTCTGTGAATACAGCAAGCAAGTAAAATTTTATCCCAGCAGCACCATAATACAATCGTATCGGTTTTATGTTTCTTTGACTATACATTAGTAGGCTAAGTAAGTTTGACGCAGCTAATCGTTTTTTGAATGGGTATTAAGCACGCTTTAAGCGCAGCGCATTTAAAACCACAAACAATGAACTTAATGACATACCAATAGCAGCCAGCCAAGGTGGCACATAGCCTAACGCTGCTGGTATTAGCACACTGCCATTATAAATGAGTGCCCAGCGGAAGTTTTGTTTGATAATACGTTCCGTTTTATCAGAGATACGCTTAGCCGCAGTAATAGCGTCGATTTGACCATTTAAGATAATACTGTCACTCGATACTTGTGCCAAATCTGCCGCCCCCGCAATAGAAGTTGAGACATCTGCTGCTGCTAGCACTGGCGCATCGTTGATACCGTCTCCCACCATCAACACTACGCCACCTTGCGCCTGTAGCTTTTGAATGTGAGTGACCTTGTCTGTTGGCGACAGACCGTTGTAAGCAGAATGCATTCCTAAACTTTCAGCCAATACCAGCGCTTGCGGGCTTGGGTCACCAGTCAACATAACTGTTTCAATACCCAACTCTTTAAGCGTATCGAGCATGGCTTTGGCACTATCACGCACCTTATCATTGAAATAGAAGCATGCCAGCGCTTGCCAAGTGAACGAATCATTTTGTTGACAAGATAAAACCACCGCTGAGCTGGCGCGCTGTGATAATAAATCGATAACCATATCATTATCAGCATCGTTCAACGCAAAATCCACATGACCAATTCGATATAATACGCCATCAATCATTGCCTCGACACCGCCTGCTGGATAATGCTGTAAGGCCTGCGTCGATGGCAAATGCAACTGATAGGCAGCGGTAAGCAGCGCGTATGCAATAGGATGGCGACTGCCCACTTCTAAGGCAGCGGCGATTGCTAATAGCGTATCTTTTTGCTCATCTGTAGCCGTTGCAATATCATTGTCTTTAAGCAGCTCAATATTTAATAAATTTGGCTTACCATAAGTGAGTGTGCCTGTTTTATCAAAAGCGACATGAGTGATTTCAGCGAGCGTTTGTAGCGTATGTCCACGCGTCGTCAAAAAGCCATAGCTTGCCAATCGATTGGTCGCGACCGTCAGCGCAATTGGCGTCGCTAAAGACAGTGCACAAGGGCAAGTCGCGACCAATACCGCGACCGTAGCCCAAATCGCTTGACTTGGGTCAACGATATACCAGCCAATGAATACCAAGACAGACAATACTAAAATACGCGCCACAAACCAGCGTGCCAGCTTATCAGCCTGCTGTGCCAGTTTGGGCTTTTCACTCATGGCACGGTTCATCAGACGATCAATCAAGCCAATTTGGCTGTCTGCTGGCAATGCTGTGACCAGCATCTCAAACGGTTGGCTATCGTTTTGTGCACCGCCAACGATATAGTCACCTTGGCTCTTGATAATCAAGTCGCCCTCACCCGTCAACAGGCTTTGCGACACGGTAGCGATCTGACTCAGCAAAATACCATCGCTGATGATTTCAGAGCCAGCCTCAACTAAAATGATATCACCTACTTGCAAACTATGGGCGGTGACCATTTTCTTTTCTTTTGCCTCATCTGCTGTTGTTGATATGGCTGATTTTTGAGTACGCGTGCGTTGCCAGTCTTGTGCAATTTTTGATGTGAGCTGATGAACATTGGCATCCATGCTTTGCATAAAATTAGGCGTTGGATTGGCTGATGTGCTCGCCTCCCTTGTATCCAAATTACTGACTTGATTACTCACGTCTTCATTTACAGCTGTTTTTTCGAGCTCATTTTTCTTTAACTGCTGTAATATAAGCGCGGCGGCTTCTTTATCTTCCGCAATTTTTTGTACCAGTACTGGCTCAACCACGACCAAGTCATTGGCCATGGTGGCGGCTTTTAGGCGGGCATTATGCTCAATGTAACGCCCTGCCAGTAAAAAGAAAATAAACATACTAACCGAATCGTAATAGGTTTCCCCTTGCCCAGTGATGGTCGCATATAGGCTCGCGAAAAAAGTCACAATCAGCGCGATACTGACGGGTACATCCATATTAACTTGACGGGCACGAATTGCCGACCACGCTGAGGTAAAGAACGGGATACCCGCATAGAAGAAGACGGGCGTACTGACAAATAAAGATACCCAGCGCAAAAAATCACGCTGAAATATTAGCATATCACTGTATTCACCAAAATAGATGGCAACGGCATACATCATCGCTTGCATCGAGCCCAACGCGGCAATGCCCAATCTTATCAGCATTTGGTTGTTATGACGCGCCAGCATCGCCTCATGCGTATCTTGACGATAAGGCTTGGCTTCATAGCCGATTTCATTAATGGTGGCAAGAATACGGCTGATCGGCAGCTTATCCTCGTTCCAAATCACACGCATACGCTGATTGGTCAAATTCACCTGACATTTACTGATGCCCTCTAGCTCATCGAGACGCGACTCAATTAGCCAAGTACATGCCGCGCAGCGTAGGTTATTGACGGACAGCTCTGCAACCGACAGTCCGTCTTGAGCATAGACGAATTGTGATTTGATCTCGTCATGGTCATACGCCTCAAGGCGAGTCAACTGCGTCGGTAGACTCGCCGTACGATTAATCTCTGAGCGATCCAGATAATACTGCTCAAGTCCTGCCTCTACGATGCTTTGAGAGGCTAACTGACAGCCCATACAGCACATCTCACGCAGCTTACCCAATATCTTGGCATGGAACGGCGGCTGCGGTACAGGATCACCGCAATGGAAACAGTGACCTGCGAGTGGCAGTACTAAACCTTCGATGATAGAGTTATCTTCATAATGCTGGCTGGTGGTCGATGCCATTGATGATGGGACATTGGACATAATCGCGCTTACTTCCTTTAGACAGGTTTGCTCGAACCTTATTCGCTTTAAGTAAACTTACTATCACTAACGAGACTAAACGCCTATGCAGAAGACTTATCTAAAACAGCTATTTTAAATAACTCTCAGCACGGCTCACAAAAAATAAAACAATAACAGTAGCGGTTAATTCATAAAAAACACATCGTTGGCGCATCTCTAAACTGCTATCGTGCATGGCTATGTGACATGGTGACATGAAGCTAATATGACACTTATATGCCAATGATACTGTCAATCTAAAGCTTTTAATGCTTTTTTAGCAATGACCGTGTTTTAACAGAGATTATACTATAAGCAAGTGCTGTGAAGAGCATAACCACTCACAGCTTAAAATCAATGAATGCCTGCGTTGACGATGATAGATTGAAAAATTTGTCAATTTGCGTCATTATGAGGCAGTTTTTTATACCAAAATGGTGCGACATCAGTGCAAACATCCAATTCCAAGTTACCAAATACCAAGTTAACACAGTCCTCTAAATCTGTTAACCACACGCTCCCTTCACAGCAGCGTGGGTTGGTATTTAGTAGTCTTATCTTAATTGTCATTATTGCTGGCATGGTGCTCTTGGCGCTATATTTAATCAAACTTGATCGCACCATTACTCATAAGTTTGAGGGTAAGCGCTGGGATATTCCTGCTAAAGTGTATTCGCAGCCGCTTGAATTGTATCAAGGCGCGAGTGTCGACAAAGATACGATGAAGACATGGCTGGAGTTGCTGAACTATCAGAGCAACAAAGCTTATGATCGCACGGGAACCTATCATAGATCAGGTAATACCTACTTTATTCATACTCGCGGTTTTACTTATAGCGCCAACGATGTGGATAAAGAGCAAGTCATAAAAATGACCATTGCTGGTAACAAGATTGAGTCCGTACAAAGCACTTTGCCTGCCAAAAGCGGCATCATTCGCTTAGAGCCGGTGAGTATCGGTGGCATTTATCCTGACAGTAATGAAGATCGTTTAGTCGTCTCGTTAGATGAAGTACCACAACCACTCATTGATGCGTTAATAGCCACGGAAGACCGTGCGTTTTATGAGCACAAAGGCGTCTCTATACGAGGCATTGCACGCGCCGTACTGAACAACTTCTCTGGTGGCTCTAGACAAGGCGGCTCGACCATCACTCAGCAGCTGATTAAAAACTTCTATCTCAATTCAGACCGTACGCTGAAGCGCAAAGCCAACGAAGCGTTAATGGCAGTATTGCTCGAGCTACATTATAGCAAAGATGAAATTCTACAAACGTACCTCAATGAGATTTATTTGGGTCAAAACGGCAACCGCTCTATTAATGGTTTTGGCTTGGCATCACAGTTTTACTTTGATAAACCACTGAATGAGCTGCGCTTGGATCAGCAAGCCCTGCTAGTCGGTATGGCAAAAGGCCCGAGTATCTACAACCCACGTCGCCATCCAAACGATTCAAAAGCGCGCCGTGACGTCGTGCTGGGCAACATGCTGGCCGTTGGCTCACTCAGTCAAGAAGACTATGAGAAAGCGCTAAAGCAGCCTCTTGGTGTCGTGGACAAACCTGTCGAAGGCAAAAGTCAATTCCCGGACTTTTTGGATATCGTCAAGCGCGAGCTGAATACCGTGTACTATTCTGATGATCTCAAGAATGAAGGTCTTATCATTATCAGTACTTTAGACCCTATTGCACAATTAGCCGCAGACAAAGCAGTTGATAGAAAATTGGGTGAGCTGCGTCGTAACAGTAGCAAAACCAAAGACTTGCAAGGTGCTCTAGTGAGTGCCAATCCTGAGACTGGTGAGCTGGTCTCTGTGGTGGGCAGTGGCAGTGAATTTACCGGCTTTAACCGTGCGGTCGATGCCAAGCGCCAAGTGGGTTCGTTATTGAAGCCTATTATTTATATGACAGCACTTGAAAGTGGACGCTATAATCTTGCAAGCTCAGTCGATGACTCACCGATTACTGTGAATCTAAGCGATGGTACTAAATGGAACCCCAAGAACTATGACAATCGTGACCATGGTTATGTGCCATTTACCACCGCTTTATCAAAGTCTTATAACCAAGCAACGGTACGCTTAGGTATGGAGTTTGGGGTCGATACCTTTGCCAAGCAGTTACAGCGCATGGGTATTAAAGAAAAAATACCACCCTACCCGTCAGCACTGTTAGGTTCTGTTAATCTTAGTCCAATGGACATGCTTGGTGTCTATCAAGTCTTTGCAACTGGTGGCTTCCGTACGCCTATCCATAGTATTCGCACCGTCATTGATGACCGTGGTCGTATTTTACAACGTACTGGACTCAACACTCAGCGTAGTATTCCGCCTGAGACCAATTTCTTAATTAACTATGCTTTACAAGATGTGGTCAAAAACGGTACTGCCAAACGCGTGCAATCACTTGGTAGCAATCTAAATCTTGCTGGCAAAACAGGAACCACAAATGATTACCGCGACGCTTGGTTTGCAGGCTACAGTGGCAACTATGTCAGTGTGGTTTGGGTTGGCCGTGATGATAACAAGCCAATTGGTTTAAGCGGCGGTACTGGCGCATTGCCAGTTTGGGTTGACTATATGAATCGCTTGAAGCTGACGCCTGTGGCACTACCAGAGCCTGAAGGTATTGAATGGTTGTGGTTAGAGAACAACTCAGGCAAGCTGTCTAATGAGCGCTGTGCTGATGCACGCTATCTGCCTGTCCTGTCGGCATATTTACCAGAAGAAGCCAGCAGTTGCGCTGTCGGCTTATATCAACAAGATCGTGCTCGTGAACAAAACCAGCAGCGCCGTAGTGAAGGTTTAGAGATTCCAAATGGCGAAGCTGTTGATAGCGACAACCAAGAAAACAGTGATGGCTCAAATGGTAATGATGCAGAAAGTCGTGCCGATACTTGGTATGATCGTGCCGTTGAATGGTTCTAAAGTTATTTGTGAAACTTAAAAAAGGTCTCAATCTAATGTTATTTCTCAAGCAAACTGTGTCAGCTAGGTCAGCCGTCATAACGCGGTCTATCAAAATCAAGCCAGCCAATACGATGCTGGCAGTCAGTGCTCTAGCTGGCATGTTGAGTTTGAGCGCTTGTCAGACTGCGCCTACCGTGATGAAAACCGTACCGACTCAAACGCTGCCATCATCGCAAACAGCTAAAGCCCCCATAGCGACTGTGACGCAAGCGCCCATTGTCAGAACAGAGGACGACTACCCCATTGAGCCTTATAATTCCTCCGAACCAGCCGAATCAACCAATCCGTTGACTCAAGAGACACCTGTATTTACACCATCTAATCCTGTGTTGACCCAACCTGATCCAGTTATTATCATCCCTTCGCGTGATGACTACATCATCTCTGAGCCGTCAGCACCGTCACACAACGAATTGCTAGAACAGGCAAGAAAAAACTCGCAGCAACGGACACAGCAAGCTACCACTAACAATAGTAACTTGCCAGCATTTCGCAATTTGATGCAAGCAGGTATCAGTCAACTAAAAGCTGGCAAACTGACCAATGCTGAAAACAGCTTTACCCGTGCTCAGCGCCTAGCACCTAAATCTTCTGCGGTGTATTTCTATTTGGCACAAGTGGCATTGAAAAAGAACCAGCCGCGCAAGGCAGAAGCCATGGCACGCCGTGGTCTGAGTGTTTCTCAAGATACCAGTCGTCGCCGCGCGCTGTGGCAAATTATTTTGCAATCAGGACAAGCCCAAGGCAACGCTCGCGTCATCAGTGAAGCGAAGCAAGCCTTACGCTAATATCAAGACATAGCGAAGTGAATAGATACCAAGTTTATCACTTGATATCTATTCACTTTTTATATTGTGCATACGCATCATTTATCCAAAATAGACATTTATTTTTAATTAAGGTTATCGTTATGGCATGGCAACAACTGCATTTACAATGTGAAAAAGCAAACGTCGATTTGGCTGAGGCACTGCTCCTAGAAGCAGGTGCATTATCCATCGCCTTAGACGACGCAGGTGACCAGCCTTTATTTGAGCCATTACCTGGTGAATCACCGCTATGGGATGAGGTTATCTTGACAGGGCTATTTGATGCGACCACCGATGCTGGCAGTTGTCAGGCAGTCGAGCAGCTCAGTCATGAAATCGCAGCACAAGTGCAAGCCACCCGTATCTGGCTCACGGCTGTCGATGATAAAGACTGGGAGCGCGAATGGATGAGCAATTACCATCCTATCGAATGTGCCAATAATTTATGGATTGTACCCAACTGGCTGACGCCGCCCAATCCTGAGGCGACTAACATTATTATGGATCCTGGTCTAGCTTTTGGTACAGGCTATCATGCCACTACCCGCTTATGTCTTGACTGGTTAACAGAACAAGATCTAAAAGACAAAGTGGTGATTGATTATGGTTGCGGTTCAGGTATTTTAGGCATTGCTGCTTTGTTATTAGGTGCACGCCACGTGTATGCCGTCGATATCGACCCACAAGCAGTGCTGGCAACCAATCAAAATGCCGCACGCAATCACGTTGGGGATCGTCTGCAAGCGTTTTTGCCAGAAGACTTCACTGACTACTGCGCACAAAACGATGTGTTACCTGTAGACGTAATCGTTGCAAACATTCTAGCCAAGCCGCTTATTGGCTTAGCGCCTTACTTCGCCACTTTAATCGCACCAAAAGGTCGCATTGTATTGGCCGGTCTAATAGAGTCACAAACCGAACAGGTAACGGCGGCTTATCAACCTTATTTTGCGCTTGATGCAAAGCATGCTTTTACAGCGCAAGAAGACCAACATTGGCAGCGTTTATCTGGTACATTTACAGGCTAGCAACATTTAATTACATCTGTTACGATAGAGGGCAGTCAAATGTCATGCATTTGACGCCACTCTGTCCTTATTCATGATTTATGGACATTTACAGCTAATATTTAAAGCTGATACAAACGGCAGTATTAGCACTATAGGCAACTATTAGCGAGTGGCTAAGCGGTATTGATAACCATAATTTTTTGGATTCGACCCTATGACCACGCCCATAAAAACTCAGTGCCCTCATTGCCAAGCTTGCTTTAAAATACAGCAAACACAGTTGAATAAAGTAAACGCCACTGTTAGCTGTGATCAATGCCAACAGAGTTTTTTGGTCAATAAACATCTTATCCTCACTGCCGATGCTGTCAGTACTTCCGCTATTCAAAAAAATACAACGACTGACACCAAGACGCTATCCGATTCAAATGGACATTCTGCACAAACCGCTGACAATCATAATAAAAATCAACATGCAGCAGGCGCTGCTAAGTCACCACTCACTCCTCCATACTCAAAAAATGCTTCATCTGATACTTTAATTGAGGATGATTTGATTCATGACGGCTTAATCTATGATGATATGGATAGCGATGAACCAGAAGAAAGTGTTTTAGAGTATGATTCTCTAGATAGTATGGATGCTTGGCTGACTCAAGCAAGCAATATGAACAATAGCAGTTATACTTCTACAGCAGACAACCAACCAACAAGCAACCTCTCTAAAAAAACAGATAAAAACAACGGGTCATCAGCGAAAGTATCATCTGATGCGACAACAGAAAATTCCTCATCAGCACAAATGGCGCTCAGTTCAGCAGCCGCTAATGATATTCATGCCAATGTGGATGATACTGCGGATAATTCTTGGCTCGAAAAGCTCCTAAAAGAACAAAATAAAAGCGAAGAGGTTCGACAAGACGATACCGATTTATCACAACTGTTGCTCGATATGGGTGTACCACTGAAAGATGAAGCGTCAACCTCCGAAGAGCGTGTGAGAAAAGCACAAGCAAAGTTCACACCTACGCCGCAGAGACGTTCTATCGCATCCTTACTATGGACACTAGGATGCTTAGTATTAGCACTGCTACTTTTTGCTCAATACGTCATTTTCAATCTAGAAACTTTGATGAAAAACCCAGTGCATGCAGAGCGCTTACAATCAGTATGTGCAGTGGCTGCCTGTAGTTTACCTAGTGCCGATCTAACAGCATTCACGATTACCAACCTTAATCATAAATCGAGTAAGATTAAGATGGATGGAAAGTCGAGCGATGTCAGTGCCACATTAAACAATCAAAGTGCCAAAGCACAGCTGTATCCGAATGTTAAAGTCAGCGTATACGGCGCAAATGATATGATTGGAGAATTCATCGCCACGCCAGCTGATTATCTATTAAGCAAGCAAAGCCAATTAGCGGCGGACAGTAGTCGAAACATATTATTTACCATCCCTGTAGCTAATAGACAAATTCGAGAAGTGACTATAAGCCCTCTGTATTGAATAGATAATTACCAACAAAATACTGTCTATCTATAAACAACCTCGTCTTTTAAAACTTCAGCCGTCAGAAAAACATAGGCAGGTCGCAAGTTTAGTAGTGATGCAAGTGCGACCCAGCCAGTTATATTTTGTGGCAATGTTATAATAGTAAGCATATACCCTAGTCATACTGCTGCCAATATAAGGTTAATCTGTCAGCGCTAAACGATATTAATTTGATATAATACCCTGATATCTTATGGTTTGACTCTTTCCAATCCCAAGGACATTATCTTATGGCACCTCATGCACAGCATAATGCCAATCATTTTGCCACAAGCTCTGAGCATCCTGCCGATTATAGTACAGCTAACCATCATTCAACTCGTCATGTTGACTCCTCATTAGACAGCTATGCGAGCCAGCGTCATGAACCACTGCGCGTACATGTGGAGCGTGTGGTACGACAGTACTTTGCAATGCTAGGTGATGAGATGCCGACCGACTTGTATGAGCTTATTTTAAAACAAGTTGAAGAGCCACTGTTATCGGTTGTCCTTGAAAAAACGCGAGGCAATCAAACCAAGTGTGCACAAATCTTAGGTCTGAATCGTGGCACTTTACGCAAAAAACTCAAAACTTATGACTTAATGTAGCATCTGCTATATGCATTTCTCTGTCTTTATTACCAATCATTATGTATGGCAATTTAACGTTATTGACGCTATCCACCATGATATTGTCTGCAACAATTGTCATTGTCACCTTGCCAGACGTTTACGTCAGGCTTTTTTTATGGAAATTTTCTTATGAGTACAATCCCACTTGCTCTATTGTCAGTCTCTGATAAATCCAATATCGTTGAATTTGCGCAAGGCCTTATTAAGTCAGGCTTTGGCTTACTATCTACTGGCGGTACTTATCGTTTACTCACAGAAAACAATGTCGCTGTGACCGAAGTATCCGATTACACAGGTTTTCCTGAAATGATGGATGGCCGTGTCAAAACGCTACATCCTAAAATTCATGGTGGCATCTTAGGACGCCGTGGTACAGACGATGCCGTCATGAGTGAGCACGCGATTGAGCGTATTGATTTGGTTGTCGTGAATTTATATCCGTTTGCTGAAACCATTGCTCGTGCGGATGTCACCATGAACGATGCTATCGAAAACATCGACATCGGTGGTCCTACGATGGTGCGTTCTGCGGCGAAAAACCACGCTCATGTGGGTATCGTGACTGATCCAGCAGATTATGAGCGCATACTTGCCGCTTTAGGTGATGGCACCGAGCTGACACCTGCTTTGCGCTATGACTTGGCAGTGAAGGCTTTTGAGCATACTGCACAGTACGACGGAATGATTGCCAATTTCTTAGGTAGCCGTGTCAATGAAAGCCAGCAACCTGAGAATTTTTCACGTACCTTTAATGTGCAGCTCGAAAAAGCACAGGATCTACGATACGGCGAAAACCCACATCAAAACGCCGCTTTTTATACGGAAAACCATCCGCTAAAAAGCCAACAAGCCTCTATAGCGACTGCTAAGCAACTACAAGGTAAGGCACTGTCTTATAACAATATCGCCGATACTGACGCTGCCCTTGAGTGCGTCAAAGCCTTTAGTGCACCTGCTTGCGTGATCGTTAAGCATGCCAACCCTTGCGGTGTCGCTGTGGATAACGATCAAGTAACCGCGTATAACACTGCCTTTAGTACTGACCCTGAGTCTTCTTTTGGCGGCATCATTGCTTTTAACCGCCCATTGACGTTGGCAGCTGCTAAAGCCATTATCGACAACCAGTTTGTAGAGGTTATTATTGCACCAAGCATCGAAGATGGTGTACTTGAAGCGACAGCTGCTAAGAAAAATGTCCGTGTATTGGTGTGCGGCGAACTGCCAGCGCCAGATCAACGCGATAGTCAGCTTGACTACAAGCGCGTCAACGGTGGCCTGCTAGTACAAGAGCAAGATCTCGGTTTGATTACAGCCAATGACTTAAAGATTGTCACTGATGTACAACCAACAGAAGCGCAAATCGCCGATCTATTATTCAGCTGGAATGTGGCAAAATACGTCAAATCTAATGCGATTGTTTATGCCAAAGGTCAGCGTACTATCGGTGTTGGTGCTGGTCAGATGAGCCGTGTCAACTCAGCGCGTATCGCTGCTATCAAAGCTGAGCACGCTGGATTGGCTACTGAAGGTGCTGTTATGGCATCAGATGCCTTCTTCCCTTTCCGTGATGGCATCGATAACGCTGCCCAAGTCGGTATTACTGCTATTATCCAGCCAGGTGGGTCTATGCGTGATGATGAAACCATTGCTGCGGCAAATGAGCATGGCATCGCGATGGTATTCACTGGTATGCGTCATTTCCGCCATTAAATTGTTCCGTATCACTTTGAATAGTAGCATTAATAGCAGTATTGAATTTTATATCGCCATTAATGCTAAATCTTTATGATAAAAGTAATACTCATTAAAAAAGCCACTGTAGACAGTGGCTTTTTTATGCTTCAAACTTGAGAAGATTATTTAGAAAGAATGACTAAGTAAGTATCTCAAGTTTTCCTTAATAGCTTTATTTCTAACGCCCTTGCGCGTTTGCTATATTGACGTCATTAACTTCAACTTTATATACCAAGCGGAGATAATCCAAGTAATCTTGTAGCTGATCTTGCCCCAAGTTATCACGAATGATGGCAGCTGTTTGTGCTCTTTGCACATCAGATAATGGCGACTGCTCCTCTGTTTTAATACGATCACCGACCAACAAAGTCGCGCCCATCTCAGTCTCACTGGCAATAGCAACGACGCCATTATTAGCTGCTTGCTGACTAAAGGCCAATCCGCGCTCTTTCTCTGTCAATAGAGTGGTTTGGCGATTCACTTCACCTAATGATTGAAAACGTACTGGCTGTTTATTGATATCAGCAGGCGTTTTAATACCAGCGGCTAGTTTCTTCGCCTCTTTTAGAGCCAATGCCGTGGCCTTTTCTTGACGTAATATCTGAGTGATTTTTGGCGTAGCAGCAGCTAAGCTAAGCGTTTTCGTAGGACGATAGTTGCTTGGTTGCACCCATACCGTCCCGTTACCAACTTCGATACCTGCGGTTACTGCCTGATCTTGAATGGTAAACTCATCAAAAGCCTGCTTAATCACTGCTGGTTGTGATAACTCCGATTTGTTGTTTTCTTTACGATAATCCTTGATACGTTTTAGCGTTACGTTCTCTTGCTGAGCGATGTCTTCAATACTGAAGCCATCTGCTGCCAAGTCATTAATCGCTGTCACTTTATCTGCATAGATTTCTTGACGCTTATATTCTTTGGCTTTTGCTGTCAGCTCTGCACGCATGCTTTCTAGGCTTGGGATTTTACTACCGTTATCTTCGGTTACGGTAAATATCTGGTAGCCAAAGCTAGTCTTAATAGGTGCTGTTACATCACCCACACTTAAGCCTTCTAAAGCCTGCTCAACCGCTGCGGCATCATTACCAAACACAGAGGGATTAAAGGTACCAATATCGCCACCTGTTGCTCCCGATGGATCATCTGACTCGGTTTTAGCCAATGCCGCAAAAGACTCACCTTTATCCAAGCGAGCTTTGATTTTGGCCGCTCTGGTCTTCGCGTCTTTACCCGTTAATAGGATTTGACTGATCTTACGTTCATCGACGACCGCTAGCCCTTGCTTATAAGCTTCATATTGCTGCTGCAAATCCTCTTCCGTAACTTCATTCACTTGAATGGTTTTAGGACTTAATTGCAAATATGCCAAATCTACCATCGCCGCACTTTTTAGCGTGTCTTTATTGGCATCATAATAGGCTTGTATATCGCCTTTGCTTAACTTGACCTGATCTGCATAATCTTGCCAATTAAATCGATGCAGCCAGATATTGCGCGACTCAAGTTGTAAGTCAATCAATTGACTGACCGCTTGCATAGGATATACTGCCGTGCCAACAATACTGGCATTGAGTTGGTCGAGGCTTAACTGGTTACGAAACTCAGCAAATAGCTGATCTTTAGTCATGCCGCGCTGGCGCAAGAAGTTTGAGAATTGGTCGTTAGAAAAATTGCCTTCTGCGTCCTTAAAAATTTCTTCTTCACGCAACAAACGATTAATCGTGTCATCAGAGACTGTCATACCAAGCTTGCCCGCTTGCTGCTCCAATAGCGTACGATCAATGAGACCTTTGAGCACCTGCTCGTGCAACACATCTTCATTTAATAGACTGGCATCATCAACTTGTTCTAGTATTTCAGTACGACGGTTATTTACGGCAGTCTGATACTCGGACAACCCTACGCTTGCTTCACCCACCTGAGCGACTTGGTTGGGATCGACCCCGCCTCCAAAATAGCTTTCGACACCCAATAGAGCGAGCGGCGATAGGCATAAAATCAATAAAATGCGACCTGGCCAGCTTTTTAAGAAATCGCGCAATTTATCCATAGTTATCTCTGCTTTATAAACCTATATTGATGAAAAACCATTGTAATATTACTATTAATATCAATGCTATCTAAGCAGGCAATGGTAAGAATAAGAACGTGTGAATTTGATATAGAACAACAAGACTGAGTAAAACGGCCTTATTTAAACAACGCATCTATCGCGCGCCCTATGATACGTGATTTTTGATGCAGACTCAAAATATTCACGTGGTATGATACAAACTATAGCGATAAAAAAAGCACCTAATATCTAGGTGCTTTTTTATGATTCATATTATGACTTTTCAGCCATGCTATAAACCATATAGTGCTTTACTAAGTAAATGCTGTGTTGATTCGTATATCACGTCGTTATACAGCATCCATTTTTAATAAAACGGCTTAGTTTAAACGCTCTTTTAAGTTTTTACCCGCTTTAAAGCTTGGTACTTTACTTGCTGGAATGCTAAGCTCTTCACCCGTCTTAGGGTTACGGCCAGTACGTGCTTTACGGTCTTTTACGCTGAAAGTACCAAAACCAACCAATGAGATGCTATCGCCAGCTTCTAGCGCTTCACCAACACTTTCCATAACAGCATTCAATGCATCGCCAGCTTGGGTTTTGTTTAGGCCACTTTTGTCTGCGATGCTATCAATTAATTCTGACTTATTCATAAAATTTCCTTCAAGTTTAAGGGGGATAATAAACGCTCACGCCAAGCATTGTAACGCTCTCATAGCATTTAAGCAATAAAAACTGCCTGACTGGCGTATCAACAGGTTTCGCTTTGTTATCGTCTTTATATCAAGGCAGCATAAGGAGCGCAAGCGATTTTACATATTTTTGCCTACTGTACTACGTATTTGACACTCAATGTTACGCAAAACTTCTGCAACTGTCATAACTGCTAGTAACCTTGGCTTTTCGTAACTTCGACTTAGCGAGTCAACCTCTATACTGCCTTATCGTTCAAAGAGATGTCATCTCATACTGAGGCATCGCCAGTCATAAATATCTGTGTCCTTGTTGATTACCAAATTGTAAAGTAATAATTTCCCAACTGACAGAAACTAGCGTTACTTTTTATTATAAAGGCGTTACTATAAGCAAAATATCACTGCACCTTTTGGGTCAATTTTGACTCTTGTTTGTCTTTTGCCTCTAATTTGCCAAATATAAAACGGATTATTTACATGAAGCGTTCTACGTTGTCTCACTCTTTTCTTAATATCATTCTGGTGTTCATCGAGTCGGCGCTGACACTATTGTTACGTTTAGATCCCGAACTACGTAAAGCTGCTTACCCACTTGCCAAGCAAGGTACTGTCGTGGCGCTACGCTTGTATCTACCGCATGTTGAGGTGTTTGCCACGTTTAGCACCAAAGGCGTATTATTAGACGCAGAGTTACCTATTGACCGCAGCGAACCTGACGTCATCATTAATGCTTATAGCATCCAAGTGATCAATGCGATCACCACCCATGACAGCGAAACCACCGAAAAACTACAAATGCGCGGCGAGTCTGTTCAAGTACAGTTGGTCAAGCAGTTTATTATGCAACTCGGTCTTGGCAGCTTAATTCAAGGTCTTATTAAAAAGATAAAAGGTGGCAAAGGTAAGACCAAGCCTACTGAAGCTGAAATGGCTGACAAAAAAGACAGCTATAAATTACGCATCAAAGAGCAACAAACCCAAATAAACACTTTAACTATTAAAAACCGTGAGCTTGAAATCACGGTTAAAGAGTTACAGAGCAAACAGAAAACCCTGATAATCGTCACCGTGGCTGCTCTCGTCATTATGATCGCAGCTATTATCGCGCTATTAATGAATTAATGTCGCCAACGACGACTTACCAATGACAGCTTACCAATAACAAGCTACTTACTTTACCAAACGCGTTTGATGCCGATTAAGGCATATTAAGCGCTTAATATACTAAGCGCTTAGATGACTGGGGCGTATTGAACATTCAGCACGCCCTAATATAATTGATAGAAGTTAAAAAAACGTAAGACGCAAACCTTAAGACTGTATTTTAGTATTTCAAAAATGCTAGGAATCAGTGTTCTCAATCTTATAGCCCCTCCTTTTAATACCATTGTTTTTATCAATCATAGTGATAAGCTCGATTAACCATTCAACCACACTTTAATCTTGACTAAATTACTCAGGATTAAGTATAATTGGCTTAATCGTTGCACACATCGGGTTCATCATCTGCTGTTTAATAACGATAAGACACAACTTAGCGGTTATGTGATTTCATCAGTAGCTTTCATATTGCGCTACAAGCTGCCACCACTATCATTTTGCTAAGGTCGTTGTTAAATAAAAATGACTTAAAAGTTTGGAGATAACACATGCGTTTGACTACTCGAGGCAGATATGCCGTTACTGCGTTGCTAGATTTGGCACTACAAACCAGCCAACAAGACACTGCAGTCTCCTTATCTGATATCGCCAAGCGGCAATCGATTTCTATCTCTTACCTTGAACAACTGTTTTCCAAACTTCGTAAACGTGGTCTGGTCACTAGCATCCGAGGTGCAGCAGGCGGCTATCATCTAGCCAAACCATTGCATGAAATAGATGTCATGAGCATCATATCTGCCGTTGACGAGTCGGTTAATGCGATGCAGTGTGAAGGACGTGGCGACTGTCAAGGTGGTACAATGTGCTTAACCCATGATTTATGGTGTGCACTGTCCAATCATATCGAACAGTACTTGAAAAATATAACATTAGCGCAATTATTAGACATGGAAAATGTGCAGTCAGTGTCAGAGCGCCAGCACAGCTCTACCAAAGAGATTTCCATAAAAGATATCAACACTATTACCCTATCGAACAGCGAGGCAAACCCAGCATGAGCCAACATAACAACCTTATATACTTAGATTATGCCGCCACCACACCAGTTGCAAAATCAGTAGCTGCTAAGATGAGTGAGTATCTGACAGTAGATGGCATCTTTGGTAACCCAGCCTCGCGCTCGCATGGCTATGGCTGGCAAGCAGAAGAAGCGGTAGAAACAGCGCGTCAACAAGTAGCTGAAGTCATTAATGCTGATCCACGCGAAATCGTCTTTACCTCTGGTGCAACAGAATCAGACAACCTAGCGATTAAAGGTGCAGCGCATTTTTATCAGTCTCGTGGTAAGCACATCATTACCAGCAAAATCGAACATAAAGCGGTCTTAGATACGTGCCGTGAGCTTGAGCAAGAAGGTTTTGAGATTACTTATCTTGAGCCACAGCCAAGCACTGGGCTAATCTTACCAGAGCAAGTTAAAGAAGCATTACGTGACGATACTATCTTAGTATCACTCATGATGGTAAATAATGAGCTTGGTACGATTACTGATGTCGCTGCCATTGGTGAAATCACTCGTGAAGCGGGTGTGGTCTTCCACGTCGATGGCGCACAATCTGTTGGTAAAGTATTGATTGACCTTGAAACCACGAAGATCGATTTGATGAGCTTCTCAGGTCACAAAGCCTACGGTCCTAAAGGTATTGGCGCATTATTTGTTCGCCGTAAGCCACGTATCCGCTTGAAAGCAGAGCAGCATGGCGGTGGTCATGAGCGCGGTATGCGTTCAGGTACATTACCGACGCATCAAATCGTTGGTCTTGGAGCAGCATTTGCTTTAGCCAATGAGCGTTATGAAGAAGACCATGCACATGCAGCCAAGCTACGCCAAAAACTGTGGGACGGTCTACAAGATATCGAAGAGATTTACCTAAACGGTGATCTTGAAAACAGTGTACCTAATATCGTAAACATCAGCTTTAACTTCGTTGAGGGCGAGTCTCTCATGATGTCACTCAAAGACTTAGCCGTATCATCAGGCTCAGCCTGTACCTCAGCGACGCTTGAGCCATCATATGTATTACGCGCTATTGGTCGCCCAGATGAATTAGCACATAGCTCAATTCGTTTCAGCTTCGGTCGTTATACCACAGAAGAAGATATCGATACTGTCATCAAACAAATGCATGAAGCGGTCGATAAATTACGTGCCTTATCACCACTTTGGGATATGTACCAAGAAGGTGTTGATTTAGATTCAGTCGAATGGGCTGAGCACTAAAATTACCGAAAGCAACGACATAGTTATCAAATAGAACCATTAAACGATTGATCAGACACTTATAAATCCAGTTTTTATAAATACCGTTTTTATAAATACCGTTTCTATTAACTAAATGTTTGACCCCAATTATCGATGAGTAGTTAGACATTTAAAGTCAGTAATTGACTACTCATCATCTAACTAGGAGAAAACCCCATGGCCTATAGTGACCAAGTTATTGATCATTACGAAAATCCACGCAACGTCGGCAATCTTGATAAAAATGCCAAAAATGTTGGTACTGGTATGGTTGGTGCCCCAGCTTGTGGCGATGTAATGCGCCTACAAATTCAAGTTGATGATAATGGCATCATTGAAGATGCACGCTTTAAAACTTATGGCTGTGGTTCAGCAATCGCCTCAAGCTCGCTCGTGACTGAGTGGCTAAAAGGCAAGAGCTTGGATCAAGCGGGCGAAATCAAAAACAACGATATCGCGAAAGAGTTGGCCTTACCACCAGTAAAAGTGCATTGCTCTGTACTTGCTGAAGACGCCATTAAAGCCGCTATTAGCGACTATAAAGGCAAGCACAGCGCAGCAGTAGAGACAGAAGAAGCGGCTAGCTAAACCTATTAGCGTAAGTATTGTACTTCTAAGTACACGGTCTTAATGGCCGTACTTTAGTAGTCGATGTATTGAACAGCTACTAACGCTAAAAAGGTGACAATAACGCTAATGTAATTGTCACCTTTTATTTTCTAGTGATTCTTAACTGGTCGTTATTAAGATTTTTTTGGCAAGTGCGCTATTTTCATTGCCAGTTTATACAGATTTTTTTGATTGATATTTATCATTGATAGTCAATGGGAGTTGGCATGATTGAAATGACAGAACGCGCCGCTCAGCATGTTCGAGACTTTTTGGACAATCGCGGCAAAGGTGAAGGTATTCGAGTGGGTATCCGTACCGCGGGTTGCTCAGGCTTAGCTTACGTTTTAGAGTTTGTAGATACCCCTGATGAAAATGACACGCGTTACGAAAGCCGCGGCGTTAACATCTTTATTGATCCTAAAAGTTTGGTCTATTTAGATGGTTTGTTGATGGACTACGAAAAAGAAGGTCTTAACGAAGGCTTTAAGTTCACCAATCCTAATCAAAAAGGCGAATGTGGTTGCGGCGAGTCTTTTACCGTTTAATGGTTCAAAGGTTAAAAAACCCTTGAGTTTAGAGTTTCCTGATTCTATATTCAAGCCATAATAAATATGTTCTCAGCTAAAGAAAACTTTCAAAATAAATAACAAGCAAGGCGTATGATATGACAGACATTACTGCAGAAGCCCAGTTTGATAACTTCTTTGCCCTATTTGAGCAGCCTGTACAGTTTGAAGTCAATCAAGAGAGTCTCGATCAGCATCTACGTCTGCTACAAAAACGTTATCATCCTGATAATGTCAACAAGAATCTAGCCAATACTACGCAAGCGCAACAGCAGTCTGAGCAGGCCTCAGCGTTAATCAACCAAGCCTACCAAGCGCTAAGTGCGCCTGATAGTCGTGCTAGCTATCTACTAGACATGGCAGATCAAGCACAGAATCTAGAGCATTCAATTGCAGACTTGGACTTTTTAGAAGATGCGATGCAGATGCGCATGGATTTAGATGACGCTATCGAGGGTAAGGATCGTGCGACATTGCAACAACTACACCCTCAAATCACCGAACGACTGGCAAAACAGTCTAAGCGTTTTAATGATGCTTACCAAAACCAAGATTGGCAAACGGCGATTGATGCGACACAAAAACTGAAATTCTTAGTCAAATTAAATGCTGACGTCACTACTGGTATCGATGAGTTAGCAACTGCTGAGCATTCAGATGATGATGATTTATACGTCTAACTAACTGACGTATAAGCTTGTTAATTTATTTTATATGCCAAATTTATTTATAAATGGTATTAGCTTATAACGCTTATTTGAAAACTATATTATAAGCGATGGTTAAAATAGTCACAGCGATGCCGTATAATCCCTTATTTTAAGCACTTTTAATCGCTAAGTATCTTCGTTTTCACGTGCATACAACGCAGTTAAACTACAATAGTGCGCTTATCATATTTGTTTCATTTCACTTATTCATTTTATCTTTTTCATTTTATCTTTGAGTTATCTTATGTCTTTATTGCAAATTGCCGAACCCAATCAAAGCGCCCAACCCCATCAGCATCGTTTTGGCCTAGGAATTGATCTTGGTACTACGCGCTCATTGGTCGCGGTAGTACGCTCAGGCAAGGCGCAAGTCTTAGAGGCAAGCGCAGCTACCGATACCTTATTACCTTCTGTGGTCTATTATCCAAGTATAGGTAAGCCGTTGGTTGGCTCTGATGCATTAGCCCACTTAGCGGATGATCCAAAAAATACGATCGTCTCGGCTAAACGTTTTATGGGTCGTAGTCAAGCTGATATCAAATTCTCTCATCCTTATGAGTTAAGCGGCAGCAAAGATGACATGCCAGCATTTGTGACGGCTCAAGGTGAAGTATCGCCTGTTGAAGTATCAGCACGTATTTTAGCAGCGCTTGAGCAACGGGCAGCGAGCGCATTGCCTGCAGACAGTATCGAGGGTGCGGTCATTACTGTCCCTGCTTATTTTGATGAAGCCCAGCGTCAAGCGACCAAAGATGCAGCCCAAGCGGCTGGTATTAATGTTTTACGTCTGCTAAATGAGCCTACTGCTGCTGCCGTCGCCTATGGTCTCGACCAGTCAACGCAAAACGGCGATAAAGAAAGTTATTATTTAATTTACGATCTGGGTGGCGGTACTTTTGACGTTTCTATCTTAAAGCTGACTGATGGTGTCTTTGAAGTACTGGCAACTGGCGGTAATAGTGCATTAGGTGGTGACGACATCGATCGTCTAATGACCAATTGGCTTATCAAGCAATTAAATATCGATCCTAAAGATGTGAGTCGTCATGATAAATCGATACTCGCCCAACAAGCCAAGGCTTATAAACAAGCCCTGACGGATGCTGAACAAGTCAATATTGACATCACTGTCAACGAGCAATCTTATCAAGGTGTGCTGCGCCGTACAGATTTACTGGCTATTGCAGAGCCAGTGAGCCGCCGTACATTGAGCGTATGCGAACAAGTCCTGCGTGATGCCAAGCTTTTGAGTGCTGATCTAGACGAAGTAATTTTGGTCGGTGGCTCTACTCGTATGCCTGCTATACAACAAGTCGTGACAGAGTTTTTTGCCAAGCAACCACTTTGTCGTCTAAATCCCGATGAAGTCGTGGCTTTGGGTGCTGCCCAAACGGCGCATCAATTGGTCAATGGCGATAGTAATAACAACCTATTATTGTTAGACGTAACGCCGCTATCGCTTGGTCTTGAGACCATGGGCGGCTTAGTTGAAGTACTGATTCCACGTAATACGCCTATTCCTGTCAAAAAACGCCAAGTGTTTACCACCTATCAAGATGGTCAAACAGGCATGGTGATTCATGTGGTACAGGGCGAGCGCGAGACAGTAGATAACTGCCGTTCATTGGGTCGTTTTGAGCTATATGGTATCCCGCCGATGAAAGCTGGATTTGCTCGTATTGAAGTGACCTTTAGTATCGATGCGAATGGACAGCTAACCGTCAGTGCACAGGAAACCACAACCAAGACAGAAAGTAAGATTGAGATTGTGCCTTCTTATGGGTTATCAGATGGGCAAAAAGAGCAATTGCTCGTCGCAGGATTCAAGCATGCAGAAGAAGATAAAAATACACGTTCTTTAATCGAGACCAGAGTAGAAGCGGAGCGTGAAGTATTAGCGCTACAATCTGCCCTTAAAGAATTTGCAGCCTTATTGTCTTCTGAGGAGCAGCATTCATTGGCTGAGCAAATACAAGTGTTGCAGACAACGCTCAGTACTGATGATTTGGCACTTATCGAAGCACAGCAAGCAAAGCTCAAGCCTCACAGTGATGCTTTTGCTGCCCGTATTATGAATCAAAGCGTCAAAGCCAGCATGGCAGGCACGAATGCCCAAGATTGGTAGCAGATACATTTAAAATGTGATTTAGTCACCATACTAAGCTCATTTCTTATATTTTTATTCTTTTAATTGATTAGCACTGGAAAGACGATTTATGCCAAAAATTACCGTACTACCGCATCATGAAATTTGCCCTGAAGGCGCCGAAGTCGAGCTAGAAGCTGGCAGCAACTTATGTAAAGCGCTATTGGAAAAAGGCATTAAAATTGAACATGCATGTGAGATGTCAAAAGCCTGTACCACATGCCATGTGGTCGTCCGTAAAGGTTTTAATAGTTTAGATGAAATGGATGATATTGAAGCCGATTTATTAGATCGTGCTTGGGGATTAGAGCCTGACTCACGCCTATCTTGTCAGGTCATGCTCGATGATGAAGACTTAACCATTGAGATTCCTAAATATACGCTCAACCATGCAAAAGAAAACCACTAAACGCTAGAACACGTTCTAATATTACAGTTTACTTCATTAGATAAGAAAGCCAGCTATCATAATAATAGCTGGCTTTCTTGCGCTTGATTTTATAAACATTATTTTTGGATGATTATTTATGATGATTGTCATTGATTGTCATTACGTTTGCTTGCTGCCGCTATGTCAGTTGCCACTTTTTCTTGCTCCTGCTCGACACGTTCAAGCGCAAAATTTAAGCGTGCTCTGATATCTTGATAATCATTATCCTTCATATCTTTAAAATTTAGATGCAAATTGAAACCTGGTAGTGTGTGATCAACCCACTTTGATAAATGACCTTTATACGTATCTGGATCCAGCACTTGCCATGCATTTACCTTGCTATCAAAACCCTTTAACTTGAACGCACCCGCATGCTGACAGTCATAATTATGACAGATATAATCGTAGGTACTCTCACTGACCAGTATCTCATCTTTACCAGCGCTCGACTCCAGTCTTGCCGCTAGATTGGCCTCTTTACCAATAAGGGTATAGCTTAGGCGATTATTACTACCAAAATTACCAACATGGCAATAACCTGTGCTGATGCCGATACGGATGTACAACCCCTCAAAGCCCATCAATCGCCATTTCTGCCTCAAAGTTCGCATCTCGCGACGCATGTCTATTGCCATTGCGATACAGTCTAAAGCATCTTGGCGCGCACCGCGACTATTTGGCTCACCAAAAAAACACACCATGCCATCACCAATAAATTTATCAAGTACGGCGCCATGCTTATTTGCTATCAATGTCATACAATGCATATAAGTATTTAAGATATCAGCCAAATTGTCAGCGCTCAAACTATCTGACAATTCCGTAAAGCTAACGATATCTGAGAACATAATCGTCAGCTTAGCACGCTTATTAGCAACGGTAACTGGGCTATCAGATTTTACGATAGGCTCCCAAACTTGCGGAGGTATGAAGCGCGTCAACTTATTAATGACGGAGACCATCGTGCTTAATCGCCCAACGGCCTGATGAGCACGAGTTTCATAACCAATATACTCTTGGTACACATGCCAAAACTGATACAGTATAACGATTATACTGGCTAATAATATTATCGGTGTGGTCCAGCCTTCATGGCAATCTATATCAGCACTACTTAGGGTAACGCTAACATAATAGAAAACAATGACAGTTATTACAGAGACGGCTATCAATTTTAAATGATTTTCAGGGCTGCTAATAATAATTCTGAGTGCTATGAGCGCGGCTAAGCTAAGCGAAATAACCGTGCAAAACTGTATCGATCCAATAACTATCGATAGTAAAATGATAACAATATTAGACGTCCAAAAGCTTTTTTGGCGGCGATAGTTATAAATCAAAATCATTAAACTTGGCAGACAAACAATAACGAGCAGTGCCATTGAAGTAGGTCTAAAATTAAAATGTACAGCGAGGAGTATGACCGTAAGTATTAAAACGAAGACTTCTGGATAGTCAAATCGATAAATCCCTTCATTTTTTGAAGAGTGATTTGGTCTCAGCGTGTCTAAAAAAGGCATATGAAGTATTCGCTTACGTGAAACAGGCTATGTAAAAAATTAAAAGGCTTGAGGATAGCACACGCGTACTACCTACCTCTATGCCAAGTTGTGTATAAAATTAATCAATGATTACATTATACTTTTTAAATGCAACAAAACCCATGTCACTGATAGCCAAAAGCCTACCACTCATCACTCATCTTGTCTTAATTTGCTACCAAATCGGGATTATAAGACGTATCGTTTGAGCCAAACACAAAAAATCCAGATAATATTTATCTGGATTTCACATACTTAAAACCTATTAATATATAAAAATTAAGTCATGTAATAACCGAGCATAACGTTGGCGCATAACCGTAAAACGACTAAGACACCAAAATAAAGCTTAACTTTAAATGTTTGGCCATTTTTCTAGTTATTTTGATGGGTCAATCGATGCCTAGTTAATCGATACCTAGCCAATAGAGTATCATTATCGATTTGCCAATCAACTTACCGACCTGTTACTACTCAGGCATTTATTACATTTGCCAATCAAATGGCATTTGATGATGACCACGTAGCGCCATCATTAACGTTTGCTGCATCTGCGCCAACACCTCTTTAGTATAAGGAATAGCAGGGACGCCCCATACTGGATTTGGCCATTGCATGTCATTTTGATAGCGAACGATATGATGAAAATGAAGTTGGGGCACTTGATTACCGAGTGCAGCTACATTCATTTTATCAGCTTGAAAGGTCTTGGCTAGCTGACTCGACAACCAGCTCGATTCACGTAAAAACTGTGTTTGATCGGCTTCAGATAACTCATATAACTCTTTGATACCTGATACGCGCGGCACTAATATTAACCAAGGAAACTGGCAATCATTGATTAAACGACAAGTCGATAATGGGAAATCACCCACTAAAAAACTATCGGCAGCAAGTTTATGATGAAGTTGGAACATAATGACGGTTCTCTTGTTATGACACACAGATAAAAGGAATATGAATCTAGAAAAGCAGAATTTAATTTACTAAAAAACAATAGGCTAAATATAGGATGTTGCTATTTTATCAGTTATCCGACCGATAAAATAGCGCTATGACTCATTGTCTTGACGTCCTACTTGAGCACTGGCTAGCTGACTTATTGAGCTGATTGAATCTACCTAAAATCATTGCTAAGCTCTCAAAATGCCGAAATGCCAAAACAACTACGCTGACTCTGCCACCATATGCTCACTAAAATAGCGTAATAATTCTTGAATCGCGGTGACGCGCTGTTGCGGCGTTGCCAGTTTATCAGCATCTTGATAACGAATACCAGAAGCACCGTTCATACGATAACGCTGACCATTGCTCTGAATCAACTTAATAATTGCCAAGGCATCGACTGGGGTATTAGGCGCAAACTCTAATGTCATGCTATTACTATTGGCATCAATCTTATTAATCTTGAGCGGCTCAGCTTGTATACGCAGTCCGTGGATGGCGAACAACTGCTTAGTTTGCTCTGGTAATGTACCAAAACGGTCAATCATTTCGGTACGAATATCAATCAATGCCTCTTTATCATCGGCATTACTGATGCGTTTATAAAATAACAAACGCTGATGGACATCATGGAGATATTCTTCTGGTATCAATGCTGAGCTATGCAGATTAATCTCACTAGTCAGCGACAACGGTGTGCTTAAATCAGGCTCTTTACCCGCTTTAATCGCCTTAGTTGCTCGCTCTAGCATGTCCATATATAAGCTAAAACCAATCGCCTGCATATTACCACTTTGCTGCTTACCAAGTATTTCGCCAGCACCGCGAATTTCTAAGTCTTCGCTAGCCAGCATAAAACCTGCACCCAGCGTATTGGCGCGTTCAATCGCATGCAACCGGCGTTTAGCATTGCCTTTTAGACCTTTGATAGAAGGCACAAGTAGATAACAGTACGCTTGATGATGACTACGACCGACACGACCACGCAGCTGATGTAATTGTGCCAAGCCAAACTTATCAGCGCGCTCAATGATAATGGTATTAGCATTTGGTACATCAATACCAGTCTCGATAATGGTGGAGCATATCAGTACGTTGAATTTTTTATGATAAAACTGCTGCATCACTTGCTCAAGTTGGCGCTCTTGCATTTGCCCGTGAGCAACCCCTACTCTCGCCTCAGGCACCAATTCACGTATGGTTTCTGCCATACGCTCAATGCTCGCCACATCATTATGTAATAAATAAACCTGCCCACCGCGCAATAACTCACGCAAGATGGCCTCTTTCATTAGAGCATCCGTTTTTTGCATGACAAAGGTTTTAATCGCCAAACGACGTGCTGGAGGTGTCGCGATAATTGACATGTCACGCATACCTGAGAGCGCCATATTGAGCGTTCTAGGGATGGGGGTTGCTGTCATCGACATACTATCCACATCAGTCTGAATCGCCTTGATACGCTCTTTATGGCGCACCCCGAAGCGATGTTCTTCGTCGACAATCATCAAACCTAAATTAGAGAATTTCACATCAGGTTGTAACAGTTTATGGGTGCCGATGACAATATCGACTTTACCTGCTGCTAAATCTGTCAACACCGTTTCTTGATGCTTTTTGCCGCCAAAGCGTGAGAGCGTCTCGATACGCACTGGCCAATCGGCAAAACGATCACGGAAATTGTCTTCATGCTGACCGGCCAGCAAGGTCGTAGGCACTAGCACTGCCACCTGATAACCTGCGCTGACAGCAATGAATGCTGCCCGCATAGCCACTTCTGTTTTACCAAAACCCACATCACCGCAGATGAGCCGATCCATTGGTTGGTTTTGTCGCATGTCTTCCATCACCGCATGAATGGCATTGGCTTGATCCGGCGTTTCTTCAAAGGCAAATTGACTGGCAAAGAGCTCATACTGTGACGCATCTATTTTAAAATGAATACCGACTTTAGCTTCACGACGCGCTTGCATATTAAGCAGCTCGGCCGCTACGTCATGGATTTGCTCAAGCGCTTTTTGCTTGGCTTTATCCCATTTTCCGCTACCGATTTTGTGCAATGGCGCAAGCGCTGGATCACCGCCACTATAACGGTTAATCATTTGCAAATTAGCAACGGGCACATAAATACTGGCATCATCGGCATATTTTAAGTGAATAAACTCTTGCTCGCCATCACCCACATCTAACGTAATCAGCCCATTGTAACGCCCAATACCATGCTCGATATGCACCACTGGGCTGCCTTCGGTTATTTCAGTAACACTTTTAACCAAAAACTCTTCAGACACCCCGCTTTGACGACGACGGCGTGTTTGCAATACTTGGCGACCAAATAACTGCGTCTCACTAATCAGCACCAAACGCTCAGGAACATATACCCCACGTTCAATGGGCGCAACGGTTAAACCAACCTGCGGTAGCTTATTACCTTTAACGCTGTTGGTTTTGTCCGCTGCTAAAAACGCCTCAAAGCTATCATAAGCTTTGATATCGATTTTGCCTTTAAACAACTCGATGAGAATTTCGCGGCGACCCGCTGTTTCAGCAACGATCAATACTGGCGTCGCTGTTTGTGCTTGCAGCTCTAAAAATTCTAATAGCTGGGTAAGAGGCTCAGACTTTTGGTGATTAACAGCCAATTGTGGCGGCTCTTGCGCACTGAGCGTCACCAAGCCTTGTTGCTTACTCGGCGCAAGCGGCAGTTGTGGCTGTGAATCTGACTGCTCTTCAACTTCCAGCAATGAACCATCTGCTAACAATGAAGCATCTTCCAATAACGAATCATCGCTGTCAATCGCAGCAACATCCGTCATGCTAGCCAGCTCATTGCGCGCACTGAGAATCACCCGTGGATAACGATTAAGATGCGCGTTTAAGGTATTTGATAGCAAATATAACCATTCAGGGGCGACAATAGGTTTATCGATATCATGACGGCGCTCTTCATAACGGCGCTGAATTTGTGACCAGTAATCTACCTGTTTTTCATTAATCAGTTCATCAGTGATAAAAAGCGCATCGCTTGGTAAGTAAGCAAACAAGCTACTCTCTGCTGTCCACTCTTTTAAATCAAAAAATAGCGGCTGATAATATTCAAGTCCGCTACTAGCGATACCTGCCATTACGTCTTTATGTAGCTCAAACTTACGGCTGCTCGCATTAGGGAACATCGTGGCGAAGTTGGTACGAAACGTCTCACGCCCTTCATCAAGCGGGAACTCTTTCGCTGGTAATATTTGAAACTGTTCGATAGGTTTTGAGATATCTGGCAGCTTATGTAACAGTGATAGTGACTCTTTACCCATGCTACTATCGTTGCCGCTCATCATTGTTTTGAGGTCATCAACGGTCAATGTCCGCTGGGTTTGCGGATTAAAAAAACGAATGGTCTCAATCTCATCATCAAACAAATCTAAACGTAGTGGGAACGGTTGACCCATGGCAAAGATATCAATGATGCTGCCACGTACCGCGAATTCACCCGGCTCAAATACATTCTCAACGGCGCGGTAGCCTGCCTTTGCCAGCAATCCGCGCTGGATATTGATATCAAATCGATCACCAACACTCAAATCAAAATGCTGCCCTATCAGCCAGCTTGGCGGTGCGACACGATGCATCAACGCCTGAACCGAGATGAGCAGCACGCCTGACGTTGGCATATCGGTTAATAGATTGATACGCTCACTAACAATGTCTTGATGTGGTGACAGCTCATCATAGGTCAACGTCTCCCAATCGGGAAACACATAAGCATCGACGCCGCAAAATGCCAATTCCGTCTCTATTTGATTGAGCTGGTTTTGGTCACGCGTCACCACAACTTTTAATCGGTCGGCAACATTCCATAGCGGTGTTTGCACCAGACTTGCTAGCCACAAACTGCTGACTGCACCATGCACAGGTGCCAGCCAACGCCGCTCGGCATTCTGGATAGGAAACAACTGCTGGTTAATTGGTTCAAACGCGTCAGTCAAAGCAGTGATAGGCATAAAGAGTAGGATCAATGTTAAGAGTCAGAGAGCTATTATACGAATATTTCAGCAATTACCAAAATTTATGCCGTAACGGTTTGTCACTTAGCATTTTACTTCTTATCAAACACTACCGAAAAACCTTAAAAATACCTATGACAGTCTATAAGCTATCACTACAGCATTGAAGTTGTCACTCAATAAAAAAACCTCAACGGCTAAGCTGAGGTTTTTGAGTGCTATTTATTAAGCTAGTGTTAAATTAATGGCTTATCACTAGCGATAATGCCATTATTATCTGCATAGACAAACATACCAGAATTTAGTGTTAAATCGCCAAAGCTAATTTCAATATCGGTTTGACCTTCATCGCGGCGATTCGATTTACGCGGAATGCAACCAAGCGCCATCACACCGATGTCCATTGCTGCCATATCATCAACATCACGGACGCAGCCGTATACGATAACCCCCGCCCAATCATTATCAATCGCTGACTGCGCAATCATGTCGCCTAGCAGCGCACAACGCATCGAACCGCCGCCGTCAACGACCAATACCTTACCGTTACCATCTTTGTCTTTACCATCGCTATTTAGCAATGATTTGACGCGACTATTGTCTTCGAAGCATTTCACCGTCACAATTTCACCGCAGAATTTCTTTTTGCCGCCAAAGCTATGAAAAGACTTACCTTCGATATTAGGCAAACACACCTGCGACTCAGGATTGGCATCCAATAAATCACAGGTCACAAAGTTCTCTTTATCCATTGTTATTGATTCTGGCATGTCTGACATAGTGACGCTCCTTGTTATGTATGACTGGGGCTTAATTTTAATTGTTCCTTTAACTTAATACTTAGGCTATTTTTTAACTTTAGTCATCGCTAGCATTTGCTTATTTTCGATGATATCAGTGGTTTGGATAGCAGGTTCAGTACGGTATTTATTACGCTGATAAACATCATGCGCACTCATCGCCATGGCACTGGCAACGCGTTTGGCGGAAATGGGATGCAGTGACAATGATTCTGAAACTAAGGGCGATATCAGCTGAAAGGCTTTTTGACCAATACTTTCGAGCGGACGACCTTTATGCTTGCCAAGTAACAAGGACGGACGGAAAATAACTAGCTGCGTAAAACCTAGCGCCATAATAGACTGCTCAGTTTCAGCTTTTACGCGATTGTATAAAAACCGACTATGAATATCAGCATTCATGGATGATAACAAAAAGAAATTTTCAACACCTTTTTCTTGGCACAGTTTGGCAAAATTGACATTATAATCATGATCAACCTTTCGAAAGGCCTCATCGCTACCAGCCTGCTTCTTTGTCGTACCAAGACAGCTAAAAGCGTCCGTCTTTCTATCAACGCCAACACTGGCAAATATTTCAGCCAAATTATCAAAATCATTAACCTGATAAAAACGCATGCTGGTATTGATATAGCGTGGCGGACGCCTTGCAATCACAATTAACGTGTCATAAAGCTCACTAAGCTGTTTGACAAGATGCTGTCCGACCAATCCTGTCGCGCCAATTACAATTGCTTTTCGCTGCATAGCCTATCCATTTATAGTGTGTTGGAAAATAGATGATAATGAAAAATCTGATTTTAAAGCCTATCACCAAAGCTTTTCATCTTAGGGCGTATCCTCATTTTGAAAATGGTGATAAAAATGAGATAAATCATAGTCAAATGAGGAAAATAGCGCAGATACTATCAGAATGTTAAATACTATCGGAATATCAACCAGCTATTTGACATTGTTTTTTAACATTGTTTGGCAAGATTCAGCCACTTTTAGCCCATTTAGATGTCCATCGATTGAATTGAGGACATGCCCTAGTATCATACCTAAATTAACGCATAACTGAAGGTATTCTATAGAATTTATTGTAAGAGATTTTATCGGCTAAGCGATTTATTCACTCATAAGCGGTTTTTAGTGCAACAATATTGATAAATATTTCAAAAAACAGCTGAGCAGAGACACAAAAGCTGTCATATATATGATCACACAACTTCTTTAAGCATTAATCATCAAATATATTGTTCTAAGGGCGATAATTTGCTAAGATAACCGGCTTTACACGTTAACGCTGTTTAATTATTCCAAACAGTTTTGGCGCTTGCGATGCTCTATTGCTCATTTAGGTGCCTTTAATAACAGATAGGTACTTTAATATTAGACATCGACATCATGTTTGGCGAGACGGCTGCTCGTTACCGATGATGGTTAAACCCTTTTTTATTGTAATCCACATTCATATTTTTATCTGTCTTTATCAAGGAGATTCGCGTGGCTAATACTGCACAAGCTCGTAAACGCGCCCGTCAAAACACCAAACGTCGTCAGAACTCTGCGTCACAACGCTCTATGGTTCGTACTTACTTAAAACGTGTTGATGCGGCTATCGCAGCTAAAGATTATGACGCGGCTACCGAAGCTTACAAAAAAGCGGTACCAGTTCTTGATCGTATGGCTGACAAAGGTATTATTCATAAGAATAAAGCTGCTCGTCGTAAGAGCCGCCTAAACAAAACCATCAAAGGCCTACAAGCTTAAGATTGTTAACGTTTAGACCACATCTCGCCTTTATAGCGTGATGACTAAAACCTTGTCACTGGTTCTAATACTAGGGCAAGGTTTTTTTATGTCTGCTTGAAAAATGAGTAGTAATCTTTTAAATAGTATTTAGATTAAATAGTATTTAGACCCATTTCACTTCTGGTGGTAAGAGCAATGTATTAGGATGAAAGCCGGCAGCACGGTAGTCTTCTAATAAAGTATGAATCGGGCGCACATACACTTCACCGCGCCAAACGAAGTGTGCACTTGCTTGTTCAAACGGCTTATCATCAAACCACAAGAACACCCCTTCCATCATCTTTGGCCAATCATTCCAATCAATCTCGACCACATCAAACATCACTGCTAAAAAAGCAGATAATAAAGTATCATGACTAACAGCAAGCATGAGATGCCCTTGCTGCGGCTGATGTTGATAAAACAGCGATAAAATATCGAGACCGCCTTGGTAAGCGTTTTTAGTTCCCTCTAAATTACCTTGCAAAAATCGATTGATAAAGTTGAGCACACCAATTTCTTTAAATACTGGATTTGCTATTTCAGGCTCAGTCACGAGGCTACCAGGCTCGACCAACAATGACTGATGCGTAATATCACGTTGTAGTCCCGCACCTGCTTGCATCAGCTGCGCCGTGTCAATACAGCGTCCAATCGGACTTGAGATACTGTCTACATCAAGCGAGTACGGTAAATGCCCTGCCAACCAACGCCCCCACGACTTCGCTAGTACTCGACCTTTAGGTGTTAGTGGTAATTGATAACTGGCAAAACCATTGCCATCAGAGCGTTCACGTAAGGAATGTCTGGTAAATAAAATCAGCCGTTTATCTTCAGGCAATAAGCTGACTGAGGAAATCATACTATTAGGCAGGTGCGAAGGCGCCGGAGCACTTGGAGTATGACTCGCAAGTTTTTCAGCAGACAGTTTTGAGGGATTGTTATTGAGATATTTGCTCATGGTAGCAAGCGTAGCAGATTTTTTGATATGAATGAACAAAATAACAGTTCGATTGCAATATTGCTTACGAGTCTAGGCGGTTAGACTTTAAAATAAGCACTATTTTATATTCACTATTTTAAAAAATGCGAATCAAGGTGACAAATAACTAAAAACATTTTTACTTTCAAGAGGCTAAAATTACTTAGCCGATATCAATGACTTTGTCCCACGCAAATGCTAATGCAGTGCTGCTCACCTCATTTGGATACGCACGTGGATTGACAATGATTCGTGTATTACCAATACGGTAATCAAATGCTTCGTGTGTATGTCCATGTACCCATAGTATTGGCGCCCAATCTTCATGCATCCAGCCAGACAAATCACTGATAAAAGCTGCGTTACTTGGTAGATTCGCATACTTCTCAGACACCGATAATGGACTGATACTATGATGACTCATCACAACAGTTTTTTTGCCAAGTGTTTTGGCGGTGATCAATGCTTGCTTTAACCATTGACGCTGCTTAGCATGGATTTGCATCGATACTTCAGGTGAAAAAAGCTCGCCTCCAGCATAGATTTGTTTATAGTCACGCATAAAGCGCATAGCAGCAGCTATAGTATCTTCATTGACCTGATATTGGTAATCTGTCCATAAAGTACAACCTAGGATACGTATGTCACCAATATCAATATGTTGACACTGTAGAAAACGGACGCCTTGCTGCGACTGGGCATTATAATTATCCCAAGTCGCCAGCTTTTTATCAAAATGTAGCACATCTTCATTAAAGTATTCATGATTACCAGCTATCGTAATCACAGGCACTTGCAAACGTGCTGCCTGCTCTTGTAGCCATGGCATACCACTATCGCTGTTGGCAGTATCACCCGCGACTAATACCACGTCTGCATCAGTTTTGGGAATATGCCCTAGCGGATGTGACTGACGCGCATAACTGTCAATATGTAAGTCACTTAAAATCTGTAATTTCATAAGTTCTAATATCATTAAATAAACATAAATAGTTTAGCACTTTTTGATATACCCGCAAAAATTAAAAAAAGACAGCGGATTAGGCTGTCTTTTTTATTATGCTGATACTATAAAATGCTAAACACTTTGTAAATATCCAAATATTTTATAAGTATCTAAATACCTCGGAGTATCTTTTGTAATTTAGCCGCAGGATCTGCTGCCTGAGTAATTGAACGACCAATCACCAAATAATCAGAACCATCGTCTAACGCCTGTTTCGGTGTACAAATACGCTTTTGATCATCTGCATTGTCGTCTAGCAAGCGAATACCAGGGGTAATCAATTTAAAATCCTGACCACACAGTGTCTTAAGCGTTTTAGCTTCTTGCGCTGAACAGACCACACCATCAAGACCCGCTTGCTCGGTTAATTGTGCCAATCGACTCACTTGCGCATCTAGACCATCGGTAATACCTGTTTGCATCAATGCTTGATTATCCATAGAGGTCAGCACGGTGACGGCTATCAGCAAGGTATCAAAATTACCGTCTAACAAGCGCTGTTTAGCCAATGACATCGCCTCTAAGCCCGCGCTGGCATGCACATTCACCATCCATACGCCAAGCTCAGCTGCCGCTAGTACCGCTTGAGCGGTAGTATTAGGAATATCATGGAATTTCAAGTCTAGAAATACGTCAAAATTACGCTGATGTAGCGCCTTAACTATCTCAGGACCACAGCGAGTAAATAGCTCTTTACCCACTTTTAAGCGGCATGATGTTGGATCTAACTGATCAGCTAATGCTACCGATGCCTCCATCGTCATATTATCTAAGGCAACGATGACTGGGGAGTTCATTGTATTATTCATGGTTTTACCATATCTATATCAGAATTATCAAAACACTATATATGGACTGCTCATAGATCAGTACAGAATATAATTTAGTCTCGTTTTTGTTTGGTAAGTGTCGCGCCTTCATCTACAGTAAGTACTTCTGCGTCTTGCACTTGCACATTGGTTGCTGTCGAACCATAAACAGCTTCTTCCAACGTTGGTGCACTTGCTTGGCGATCAATGACAGCATTGGCTTGTGTCAGTTGCGCTTGGAGGTTCACATTCGCTTTTTGCAAACGCGAGATTTCCCACTTATTCTGTAAGACACGGAAGATAAGCAGTGCCAACAAGATGCCGATAACAATACCAAGCATAAGGCATAAAATCAGCAGCAATCCTAGATTCATCGTCGGTGCTTGCGAGAATAATAAATTTACGCCAACTTCGGTATTATTTGCCAACACCAAGCCAAGTGCATAAGCAAAGCTCAAAAACAGCAATACAAATAGTAAAAAGCGCATGAGACGTCTACCTCGATTTGGAATGTCGTTAGTGTTTTAAAAATAGCACTTTAAAACCTTCATCAACCCACACATTTATATGCTTATAAACTCACTAGTGATAAATTCTAGCAAAAGTGGCTGGCAAGCACTCTTGTTGGCAATTTTACCCAATAAATACTTTATAACACACTTAGCTATTTGCTACTGTATCATTGACTGCTTCACGTAATGCTTTACCTGGTTTAAAGTGCGGTATCGCTTTGGCAGGTACAGGTACGCTTTCTCCTGTTTTAGGATTTCGACCCATACGGGCACGACGATGGTGCAGACAAAAACTGCCAAAACCACGAACTTCTACGCGTCCATCATTGGCTAACGTATCGGTCATCAAGTTTAATATTTCACGTACTGCATCATCGACTACAGTATCAGTCATATTGTCACAGTTCGCACTTAAATTACTAATAAATTCGGACTTGTTAATCGCTTGCTGCATTATTACGCTTGCCTTGTTGATTAATGGATAAGATGACTGTGAATTGAACCATCATTTTCGATAGTTGGTTACTTTTAAGACAAGCTATACATCAAGATCATAAGGATAAATAGCCATTCACTAAAACAATATCAGTGTCTTAAATAAGTAATAATTCACATCTCGTTACTCAATGTTGCAAATGATAGCGGATATTACGGTAAATGGAAATAAGAGTTTGCCTGTTTGAGCAAAAACCTCATTGATTAATAGTGCACTTAAAATTTAAGCAAAAAAAAAGCGACCATAGTCGCTTCTTTTATAATCTTATATCAATAACGTGCAGCTTACTGCATTTGCTCTTTGATCAAGTCACCAATTGTTTTTGGCTGTGCATCAGAACTGACAGTAGTACTAGTCGTGCTAGTGCTGCTTAGCTCTTTAATCGCCTGACGCTCTTCAGCTTCGTCTTTCGCTTTGATAGACAAGTTGATGTTGCGAGTTTTACGATCAACACTGATGATTTTAGCTTCAACGTCATCACCAATGCTCAAATGCTTAGTCGCATCTTCAACGCGATCACGTTGAATTTCAGAGGCACGTAGATACGCTTCAACTTCGTCAGCAAGCTCGATAGTAGCGCCTTTAGCATCTACTTCTTTTACTTTACCATTAACGATAGCACCGCGGTCATTGTTGACTAGGTATTCGTTGAATGGATCAGAGCTTAACTGCTTCACGCCTAGGCTGATACGGTTTGCTTCTGCATCTACTGACAATACCATTGCTTCAACGGTGTCGCCTTTATTGTAGTTACGGATAGCGTCTTCGCCAGTTTCGTTCCAAGAGATATCAGATAGATGAACAAGACCATCAATACCACCGTCTAGACCGATAAAGATACCGAAGTCAGTGATTGATTTGATCGTACCAGTGATTTTATCACCGCGCTCATGTTTCTTATCAAACTCATCCCATGGGTTAGCAAGAGTTTGTTTGATACCTAAGCTGATACGACGACGTTCTTCATCGATATCAAGAATCATTACTTCAACTTCATCACCCACTTGAACAACTTTTGATGGGTGGATGTTTTTGTTGGTATGATCCATTTCTGAAACGTGTACTAAACCTTCAATACCTTCAGAAATCTCAGCGAAACAACCATAATCAGTTAAGTTGGTTACGCGTGCTTTAACCACACTACCTACTGGGTAAGTGCCGCCAACGTTATCCCAAGGATCAGTACCAAGTTGTTTTAGACCTAGGCTAACGCGATTGCGCTCACGGTCAAACTTCAATACTTTAACTTTTAGGTCCTGACCAACTTCAACAACTTCAGATGGATGCTTGATACGGCGCCATGCCATGTCAGTGATGTGCAATAGACCATCGATACCACCTAGATCAACGAATGCGCCGTAATCAGTAAGGTTCTTAACGATACCTTCGATCTCGATGCCTTCTTCAAGCTTGTTCAATAGCTCTTCGCGCTCAGCTGAATTTTCAGCTTCCATAACTGCACGACGGCTAACAACAACGTTGTTGCGTTTTTGATCAAGTTTGATGACTTTGAACTCTAGCTCTTTACCTTCAAGATGCGTGGTGTCACGGATAGGACGAACATCTACCAATGAACCTGGTAGGAACGCGCGTACTGAACCGATATCTACAGTGAAACCGCCTTTCACTTTGCTTGAGATGATACCTTTTACGATTTCATCATTGTCAGCGATTTTTTCAAGGAAGTTCCAAGTTTCAACACGTTTGGCTTTTTCACGTGAAAGCAAGGTTTGACCCATGCCGTTATCAACCGCTTCAACCACGACATCAACGCTATCGCCAACTTCAACTTCAAGTTCGCCTTCTTCGCTTAAAAACTCTTCACGAGCGACGATACCTTCAGATTTCAGACCAGTATCAACAGTGATCCAGTCGTTATCAATGGCCACAACAGTACCAGTGATAACCGAGCCACGCTCGATATCCAGACCTGTTTCTTCGATGCTCGCTTCAAATAGTTCAGCAAATGATTCCATTATGTCTACCTTTGTATAGCCGTATCCTGTCCAGCACAGTACGGATCAAATTTATGATTGCATAAAACGAGAATACTGGTTTTATATCCCATACAATCATATATAAAAACGTTTGTTGTTAGTAAGCACATAACTTATTAAACTCACTAGCAACAACTGTCTTATATTGCAATGCCTTATACTTTCAAATCTCTATGATTTAGAAAGAATATTTTTATCACTCTCTAGAGATTATTAGCGTCTACTACTGTGATTTTATACTAAAATCAAGCGTATAGGAAACTTTTTCATACTTACTAACTTGTTTTTATTAACTATTAAAGAAAATACCTTTATCCTGACAATGTCTTTTCACTTGTGCATAAACTGCATCAGCATCTAAGTTAGAGCTATCTAGTAGTAGAGCATCTTCTGCAGGCTTTGATGGTGCAGTCGACCGATTCTCATCACGATCATCACGAGCTTTAATTGTCGCTAAAATCGCGTCAAAATCTGCCGTCTGACCAGCATTTATTAACTGTGTTACACGGCGCTCGGCACGCGCTTCAGCACTGGCAGTCAAATATACTTTTACATCCGCATCTGGGAACACCACCGTCCCCATATCGCGACCATCAGCGACCAATCCAGAGTGAGTTGCCATATCTTGTTGCAACTGTAGTAATGCTTGACGAAATTTTGGAAATACGGCTATTTGTGATGCATAGCCGCCCACGGTTTCATTACGAACCTGCTCACCAACCGCCTCACCATTCACTAAAACATCAACACGTCCTGATGCATTGTTAGGTACAAAAGCAATCTCTAGGCGCTGCGTTAGTGCTAATACAGCCATCTCGTCAATGGCTTGGCTTCCGTCTGCCGCAACTAATCCAGCTTCAAATGCTTTGAGTCCAACGATACGATACAAAGCACCTGAATCTAGCAGTTGATAATTCAATGCTTGGGCCAAACGCCACGTCACCGTACCTTTACCTGCCCCACTTGGTCCATCAATGCAGATAACTGGATAACGCAACACTGGCGCTTGGTTATCATTACTACCAGAACTAAAGTTATCAAGTATAGCGTTATCAGCTGTAGAAACGGTCATAATACTCACTTAATAGTAGACGATACTGATACGGCTTAGTACATGCTAGCTGCAGAAAAATATTTACTTATTTATCAAACGCTTGACAATCAATTCATCATTTCGTCATCAAATAGGGCGATATTATAGCAAAGAAACCTACCCATCACTAGCAGCAAGTCCGTTATCTTGTTAACAGCTTATTTTGATTTCGTTTTAGCCAATTTTCTTCGTTCACGAAAAAAGCCTTTGAGTATTTGACTACTATGCTCGCTACACAGGCCTTTATGTACCTGAATACTGTGATTATAAAAAGGCTGCATAGGTAAGTTCATCTGACTGCCAACCATGCCTGCTCTTGGCTCACTCGCTGCATAGACCAATCTATCGACCCGCGCATGAATGAGCGCTCCGATACACATCGTACAAGGCTCTAAGGTAACGTATAACGTTGTCTGTAATGGTAAGCGATAGTTTTTTAAGCGCGCACACGCTTCTCTTAATGCGACAATCTCGGCATGAGCGGTCGCATCGTGACGACCAATTGGTTCATTAAATCCTTGACCAATAATCTGCTGGTCGTGTACCAGTATCGCTCCTACCGGCACTTCTCCACGCTCAGCACCTTGCCTAGCAAGTTTAAGAGCTATGTTCATCCAGCTCATATCTTGAAGTGACCAAAATGCGCTGGCTTGCATATCTTCAATAACTAACTGACTATTTGCGGTTGGATGTGGCTTCAAGCTTATATTTTGTTTATGTTTCATGTATTTTGACAACTATTGCGGTAATTGCCAATCGATAGGCGTTTGCCCATACTGTACCAGATAATCATTGGTCTTAGAAAACGGCTTGAAACCAAAGAATCCACCACGATTGGCAGCAAGTGGTGATGGATGTACAGCGGTCAGAATGAGATGCTTATCAGTATTGATATATTTGCCTTTTTTCTGTGCTTTACTGCCCCACAATATAAATACGGTATGTTCTGTTTGTTCATTAACCACATCAATCACCGCATCGGTAAACTGCTCCCAGCCTTTATTTTGGTGACTGTTTGGCTCACTTTCTCGCACGGTCAGAGAGCTATTTAATAGCAAAACTCCTTGCTGCGCCCAGTAAGTCAGGTCGCCATGTTTTGAGGGTGCGATACCAACGTCGCTCGCCATCTCTTTTAACAAATTATTGAGTGAGGGTGGCTTTGGAATGGCTTTGGGCACTGAAAACGATAAGCCCATTGCCTGCCCTGGTCCATGATAAGGATCTTGACCTAGTATCACGACTTTAACTTGTGATAAAGGGGTCAGGTTTAACGCGTTAAATATTAAGGGTGCTGGCGGATAGATACTGTTTTCTGATTGATAGGCTTCTTTTAAAAACGCACGCAAGTCGTCCATATTGTTAGAAGTTAACTCGTCTGCTAACGCCGTTTTCCAATCTTCTGGCAAGCGCACATTGTCTAAAATAGCCTGCTTTTGCGCTGGCGATTTTGGCGTTTGTTCATCGAATAATTCCATAGTATGTCCTGTTATATTTGTTATCGATTAGATAAATATCGAATGGAGGGCGTGAACCAATCTCGCACATGAGAGCTCGTGATTTCATACCTTGATGTTGTTATGAATTATAGCAATAAAAAAACGGCTACCACAGTAACATGGTAACCGTTGTTATTACATTAGTAGCAAAAACTTAGCTGGCGAGTGACTCAGAGTCTGGATGTGGCTCATGAGTCTCAACGACCGTCAAGATAATACGACTATCTGCTGATCCTTTATCTGTAGAGTTATAATCCGTCTTACCACTGTACTTATCAAGCTTGACAGAATCACCATCTTGCTCATCATTGGCTTCAGGCTCCAAAGTAAGATGTACTACCCCGCCATTGACCAAATTACCAAACAAAATCATACTTGCCAATGGCTTTTTGATTTCATCTTGAATCAGACGTTGCATTGGGCGGGCACCCATTAGGCGATCATAGCCTTTTTTAGCCAAGTAATCGCGTACTTCGTCATCAATCTCTAAGGTGACTTGTTTGTCATCAAGCTGGACTTGCAACTCAACCAAGAACTTATCGACCACAGACACCACCACTGAGGTATCTAGTGGGTTAAATTGAATAATTGCATCTAAACGGTTACGGAACTCTGGCGTAAAGACACGTTTGAGCGATTCCGTATTATCACGACTATGGTCTTGGTGAGTAAAGCCCATCGAAGAGCGGCTAATACTATCAGCACCGACATTGGTCGTCATAATCACAATCACTTGCTTAAAGATAGCCACACGACCATTGTTATCAGTCAACGTACCATGATCCATGACTTGCAGTAACAAGTTAAAGACATCAGGGTGCGCTTTTTCAATCTCATCAAGCAATAACACACAATGTGGATGTTGATTGATTTTTTCAGTCAACAAACCACCTTGATCATAACCGACATAGCCAGGAGGTGCACCAATCAGACGTGAAGCAGTATGCGCTTCCATATACTCTGACATATCAAAACGAACTAACTCGACACCAAGTAGGTTCGCTAACTGACGTGAAACTTCGGTTTTACCCACCCCAGTAGGACCGGCAAACATGAAGGAACCAATTGGCTTATCTGGTGCTTTGAGACCGGCACGTGATAGCTTAATGGCGTCGGCTAATGTTTCAATGGCCTCATCTTGACCAAACACTAAGTGCTTAAGATCACGATCTAAGTGCTGAAGAATACTCTTATCATCACTCGATACTGACTTGGGCGGAATACGTGCAAGCTTGGCAACAATCGCTTCAATATCTGCCACATCGATTTTCATCGGTGGTTTTTTCTTAGCCTTGGCACTTTTTGACTCACTGAACGATTTGGCACGATCATTGGCTTTTGCAGTTTCCGCTTCATCCTGCATTTCGCTATCGCTATACGTGTCACCACCGAGTCCCTCAACATCGGCATCAATCTGAGCATCAAAATCTTGCTCTATATCTGAAATAAAGCTTTCTTCTGCATCAATATCATCAGCATCAGGAATAACGCCTAAACGCTTATAGGCACCTGCTTCGTCAATCACGTCAATCGCTTTATCTGGTAAAAAACGCTCGTGAATATGCTTAGCAGATAATTGAACGGCGGTGACCAACGCTTCATCGGTATATTCAACATTATGAAATTCCTCATAACGAGGCTTCAGACCGCGTAAAATATCAATTGTATCGTCAACACTCGGCTCTTTGACATCAATTTTCTGGAAACGACGTGACAGTGCATGGTCTTTTTCAAACACTTGACGGTATTCGGTAAAGGTAGTTGAGCCGATACAACGCAGCTCACCATTAGCAAGTGCTGGCTTAATCAAGTTTGATACGTCCATATTGCTACTCATTGACGACCCTGCGCCAATAATCATATGAATCTCATCAATAAATAATATTGCATTGGGCTTTTTCTTTAGCGCATCAAGCAGTGACTTCATGCGTTTTTCAAAATCACCACGGTATTTAGTACCAGCGATTAATGAGCCGATATCAAGGCTATAAATCACGCAGCCATTCAATGGTTTCGGTGCTTTATCATTAATAATCAACCACGCCAAACCTTCAGCGATAGAGGTCTTACCGACGCCAGGCTCACCAACCAATAACGGGTTATTTTTACGGCGACGACACAGTACTTGCGCGGCGCGCTCAATTTCAGGGCCACGTCCAATTAATGGATCCGTCTTACCTTCAGCCGCACGCTGGTTCAGGTTGGTCGCAAACTCAACCAAGGGATCTTTACTGGTTTTTTCTGAGGCACTACGGCGCTCACCCGTCATAGAAGCACGTGGCTCAGATGGCTCGTCTTTATCTTGACCATGTGATAAGTATTGGGTTAACTCAAGACGACTAATACCCTGCTTTTTGAGCAAATAAACGGCATAAGTATCGTGCTCTGAAAACATAGACACTAAAATGTCTGAGCCTTCAACAAGGCGACCACCACCAATAGATTGCACATGGAAAATAGCACGCTGTAGAATACGATCAAAGCTTTGGGTTGGCTGCGGTGACTGCTCGGTGTCTGCGTCTACCGTTGGCGTATGCTTATTGATATAAGCTTCTAACTCGGTGCGCAGCGTTGAAACATTGGCATTACAGGCAGTTAGTGTATTGGCAGCGTGAGTATTCTCTAATAACGCCAATAATAGATGCTCAACAGTGAGGTACTCATGCGATTTTTGGCGCGCAAGTGTCATTGCTAAACGCAAAGAAACTTCAAGATGACGACTTAACATAACGACTTCCTACGGTTATACCTATCTTTATAATTGATAGCTTTATGAATGAGTTAGTAAGTAAATCAGGGCGACAGATGGATTGTTCAAGGGCTAACTCTGTATTATCAAAAGACAGCGCTAAATGATATTGACCATGTATTACTCAAGTAGCAGTGCTATCTACTTATCACCAATTAAGCGTTTTGATCACTCATACTTGCTTTCTTTATCTCAACACGATACTTAAGAAGAGTCAATCTATTAACACAGACTAAAATGTATCAAGGCGTACTGCGCATCAATATTTATAGTAAAGAAATAGCATGAAAGCTTCAAAAGCTGAGCAAATAAAGGAGAAATGGGTAATAGAATAATAAATGAGAGAGTGAAGGATACAAGTGACTTTTTTAAGCCATCAACTGATTAAATTATAGAAAAATTCAAGTTAATAGGATGACTAGAAAATGATACGAGTTCAGCAATCATTTCTATAAAATTTAGACAGCTGTTTGGTGTGATGACTTAATATAGATAAGGGTATATTAAAGAAAAATCAAGGTTAGGAAATTTTTATAATAAGGAATTTATGAGTGATTGCTTGGATACAGAGTACCAATCAAGCTCACAATGAGCGGTTTTTAGAGCTTGATAGGGTTTCTAAACGATAAAACCATTGGAAATAATAAGATAAAAACACGAAAAGAAGATAGAACTTTAAATTCATATTTACGCTATTTTCTTATTCGCCTTGATGTGGCTCAATCTGGGTCAATAATGGATAGCCTTCACGATGTGCCAGACTGTTTACCTTTTTGGCTTTGGTCTCAGCGATATCTTTAGGATAGATACCAGCAATGCCTTTGCTACTGTTATGAATCGTCAGCATAACTTCGACTGCCGAATCCATACTATGACGAAATTCAGACTGTAAAATATAAACAACGAACTCCATCGGCGTATAATTATCATTATACATAACGACGGCATACATAGGCGGCTTAGCCACTTCTGGCTCTGCTACCAGTACATCTGCTTGTGGCGAGGTCTCGCCGTCCGTATCGCCATCTTGTGCACGATGAGCAGGTATGGTTGGAAAGTGCCAATCAGCAACAGTTGGCAACGCTTGCAATAGGGTTCGTTTTATCATAATTGGCATACAAATTAATGGTTATATTTATAACAGAATAAAGAGCGCTAACAGAGGTTGGCAAATGCAATGCTTATTATAGCGCTCTTAAATATGAATAGATTAAGGCTCAATCGGACTTTCGTCGACTTCAGGTAAATCTAAAAGTGATAGCGGCATATTATCAACTCGGTCGCCAAGCCTCCAATCATAGAGCTGCTCCACTTGTTGTCCGCCAGCTTGTAAGCTGAGTTTGACTTGTAACGGTTTAAAGCCTGATGGCATCATGAAACGACCACGAATACGAACGATACCTTCAATAGTATAAACTGGAGGATCTAGCGGCACCTCTACAAAATCATCGTCATTGAGCAAAGTCAACGTTGGCTTTAGGCGTTTGGCTTTGCCATCGCTAGCAAGCATGCCTATATCGAAACCATATTCGAAGGCATTTTCAGGTAACGGCTCAATCTTTGCTGCTATTACTTGTAAAGGCATGCCGCCTTTGTCACGAAGGACATCAGCATATAATTCATTCAGTTGAGAGACTTGTCTATTCTCAACCGTTAATTCTTGCTGGTTTTCACGCAACTCTTTGATGTTAGCCAAGCTAATCGCCAGCTCCTGCTTAGCAGTAGCGGCTTGATTGACCGCTATTTTATGACTAAGACGTAAATCTTCCAGCGCTTCTGTTGCCTCAGTGCCATTAATAATTGCTTGCTTGGCTTCTGTTTGCATTGAGTGCAAGCCGCGCTGATAGCCAAGTTTATGACCGAATATCAATCCAACAATGGCAGTCACCAATATGACAACGACAAAGAGAGCCAACACCAATGTGGATGCCCCTTGTTGGGTACCACCTACCTTAGTTACTGAACTAGCATTGGTTTTAAGAGAATGCGGACTACGCTCTAAATGATACAAATCAGAGTCTTTGCACGATGAAAGTGCGGGCTGTGAGCAAAAGCGTCGTACAAGCTTGACACGCATTTAGACAATATCTCTTAACAGTAATGGCAATATTATAGCGGAATTTATAATCAATACCTAGTAGCATAAATATGAATGACTTAGCCACAAAAAATCTCGTACTAAGGTACGATAGGCGCAAAATTCAGTCCCATTGTTTCATCGAATCCGAACATGACATTCATATTTTGTACAGCTTGTCCTGCGGCGCCTTTTACCAAATTGTCTTGTACGACAATCACTGTCAATTCAGCCCGTTCATTGTCTTGATGCACAGCAATGCGTAAACGGTTGCTGGCGCGGACACTACGGGTATCCGGATAAATACCTTTTGGCATGACATCAATAAACGCTTCTGATTCATAGCATGTTTCAAATATCTGCTGCCAATCAATAGCAGCACCCGCATCCGTCAGCTCAAGATGAATAGAGCTCAGCATGCCACGTATCATCGGCACAAGATGCGGTAAAAAACGAATGCGATGGGTGAACTGGCTGCCTAATAACTGCGCCACGCCTTGCTCAATCTCAGGCAGGTGACGATGTCCTTCAACGCTATAAGCTTTAAAGTTATCAGTAGTTTCAGCATAATTAAGCGCAAGTGAAGCTTGGCGACCAGCGCCAGAAACACCAGACTTTGCATCAATAACGATACGTGATTCTACCAGTCTCTCTGCTTGCTTATTTTGCATATCGATTATTGGTTTCAAACCCAAAATAGCGGTAGTCGGATAACAACCCGGATTACCGACGACTAAAGCAGTGGCAAGTTTATCGCGATTCACTTCAGGTAAACCATAAACAGCTGTCTTTAGTAGCTCAGGACAAGCATGCGACTGCTGATACCAGTGTTCAAAATCGGACAGTGACTGCAAACGAAAATCAGCAGCCAAATCAATGACTTTCACACCGGCTTGCGTTAGCGCCTCTGCTTGCTTCATCGCTACGCCATGTGGCGTGGCAAAAAAGACCACATCACACTTTTGCAGCGTTGCAAGCGTCTCATCGCCCAAGTCGCTAAAGACAATATCTGATATACCGCGTAAGCTTGGAAATATCTCATCAGCGCGTGTACCAGCTTCGCTACGCGAGGTTAGCAAATCAATAGATACTTCAGGATGCGCAGATAACAAGCGAATCAGTTCAATACCCGTATAACCTGTGCCACCAACAATCGCTGCTGAAATCATAAGATATTCCTTTTTATTTTACTTGGTAAATATCAGTGTTTGTTAAACAAATCTTAGATAGAAAGCTCGCTTATAGGCCTGAACTTTGTCATTTTTAGATTCTAGCGGCTTTAGATTTTATAATCGTGCACCGCATCGATAAATACTTTGGCATTGTCAGGATTGACCCATTGCGTAATACCATGACCTAAGTTTGCTATATAACCCGTTTTTTCGCCGCTTGCATAAGCACTATCAAGCATTGCATTTACTTCAGCACGAATCGTCGCAGGTGAACCATACAATGTTGCTGGATCCAAGTTGCCTTGAATGGCTTTACTACTCTGTAGTTTTTTATGCTGTTTGGTCAATTGACGCTGACTTTCAGCCAATACTTGGCGTGCACGATCAATGGGCATCGTCCAATCTAACCCTAAAACATCAGCTTGACTATCTGCTTGCACATCCAACCATAACCCACCGCCTTTGGTAAATAATACCACTGGTATTTGCGGATGGCGTACTTTTAATTCAGCGACGATACGCTTATTATAAGCATGAGAAAAATCGATAAACTGACGATGGCCAAGCGCCCCGCCCCAACTATCAAAAATCTGTAGAATTTGAGCGCCAGCGACCACCTGTGCATCTAGATAATCAATAACAGAAGTGGCTAATTTATCTAATAATTGATGCAAGAAATCAGGGTTGCTATACAAAAAGCCTTTAGTATAACGATAGTCTTTTGAGCTGCCGCCTTCAATCATGTAGGTGGCCAATGTCCATGGACTACCAGAGAAACCAAATAACGGCACTTGACCATTTAATGCTTTGCGGATGCTCGTCACCGCACGCATGACATAATCAAGAGAATCATTGGGTTCAAGTACTGGCAATCTATCTAAGTCTGCTTGCGTACGAATAGGATGTTTAAACTTAGGACCTTCGCCCGCCTCAAAGTATAAGCCCAATCCCATAGCGTCAGGTATGGTCAAAATATCACTAAATAAGATAGCAGCATCTAAATCATAACGGCGTAGTGGCTGTAAAGTGACTTCAGTGGCGCGGTCCGTATCTTTGCACAGGCTCATAAAGTCGCCCGCTTCTGCACGAGTGGCTTTATATTCTGGTAAATAACGACCAGCTTGACGCATCATCCAGACTGGCGTGGTGTCTATTGATTCAAAGCGTAATGCCCGTAACAATCTGTCGTTCTTTAAAGGCGCAAATTCTTGCTGAATCGAGTTACTATTGTCTGAAGCACTCATGTACAAATCTCCAAAACAACACCGCATTCATGATCATCAATGAATACGGTGCTAGATAAAATAAGTTGAATAAAAGAATATTAAAACGTTTAGATAGCGACAATCTATGCTAAAAAAACCACAAATAATGAGATATTCGCTAATAACAATTTATTGGTTAATATCTCTCGCATTAACAATCATAAAAACAATAATCATTAAAAGTATTTGTGCTTTTTAGAGCGTCATTTGCCGTTAGTCTTTAATCAATAATATCTTGCTCATATTTGAAATTAGATGAATACCATCAATGGTCTACATGGTCAGCGCTAAATTATCACGGTGTACCATGACCACACGCTCTTCATTATTACCAAGAATTCTATCAAACTGCTCAGTACGCTCACGAGCCACTCGGCAAGCATCACGAGATGAGAAGTTCACTTGTCCAACCGCTAAACGCTCGCCCGTATCTTGATGCACCACCTCAACCACGTCACCTTCATCGAAATCACCGCGTACTTCCACAACGCCGACCGGTAGCAAGCTCTTGTGATGCTCAACTACAGCTTTTGCTGCACCTGCATCGACTATTAGAGTGCCTGACATACGTAAATGTGCGGCAAGCCATTGTTTGCGTGCAATGATTTTGTCTTGATCATTGGTGGTCAATAAAGTACCAACCGCTTCGCCTGATACCACACGAGTAATAACATCATCGATAGCACCGCTCACGATAACGGTTGGACAACCACCCATCGCAGCAAGACGACCAGCACGAATTTTGGTCAGCATACCGCCGCGACCAAGCTTGCCACCATCCCCTGCAATATCAAATAAGTAATCCGCCATCGCACGCTCTTGGCGAATCATTTTTGCATTAGGATTGTCACGTGGGTTGTCCGTAAACACCCCATCTTGATCGGTTAAAATGATATATAAATCGGCATTGACCATCGCCGCTGCCATCGCGCCCAAAGTATCGTTATCACCAAATTTAATTTCATCAATTGTAATAGTGTCGTTTTCATTAATCACTGGTAGCACGCGCCATTCTAATAATTGTGTCAACGCGCCCGTCGTATTGAGATAACGGCTACGATTAGACAAATCATCATGTGTTAGTAGCAGCTGCGAGCTTTGAATACCATGTTGGATTAATGCTGACCACCACGTTTCAATCAAACCCATTTGACCAATAGAAGCACAGGCCTGTAGTGCTGCTAGTTTCTTCGGGCGCTCCTCAAGGTTCATTCGTACCACCCCTTCAGCAACGGCACCTGACGATACTAGCAGTACTTCAACGCCTTGCTTGTGCAATTTAGCGATCTGCTTTGCCCACTCGTATATGGCAGTTCGATCCAGCCCTCGACCGTTATTGGTTAACAACGATGAGCCAATCTTGACAATAACGCGCTGAATATCAAAGTTGCGAGTTTGTTTAATAAACCTTGCTTCTTCGGTCGTGTTTTCTATGTCACCTGCCATATAAACTCCTGTCTCTCATGTGAATTGATTACGGGGATTGATCTAAAAAATTCAAGTATATCAGCTCAAGCGTGTTAGCTTAAGGAACATAAATGACCTCAACACCATCTTCGTCGTCATCGTCAAAATCAGCATCGTCGTCGCTTAAATCTACACCTTCGCGAGCCGCTTTACGAGCCGCACGATAGGCTTCACGCTGCGCCTCAGTGTTTAGACGGACTTCTACTTCTAAGCGCTCAAAACGGGTTCTTTGTGCTTCAGCGAAGATAGGATCTTCTAGTTCACGCTCACGCTCTAGTTCAATCTCATTCATTAAATGATATTTAACTGCATCAGTCCCTTCACCCATTAAGGTTGACGTGCGAAATACATCGCCTGTCCAATCAAGCTCGGCGACAATATGAGTACAAAGCTCATCTAACTCTTCGTCAGGCACCTGATCAATTTTGTTTAATATCAAAATCTGGGGCAAGTTGGATAACTCAGGCGAAAAACGCTCAAGTTCATTCAAAATAACACGAGCGTTGGCTACCGGATCGCTGCCATCAATTGGCTTTACATCAACCACATGTAATAGACGACGAGTACGAGCCACATGTTTTAAGAAACGAATGCCAAGTCCAGCACCTTCTGAAGCACCTTCGATCAAACCTGGAATATCTGCCATCACAAATGAGCGATGACGACCGATATCAACCACACCTAGATTCGGAACGAGGGTGGTAAACGGATAGTCAGCAACTTTTGGTCTAGCAGCAGAGACTTGACGAATAAAGGTAGATTTACCAGCATTAGGCAAACCAATCAAGCCAACATCAGCCACAACTTTTAGCTCAAATTTAAGAACTTTTAACTCACCTTCAAAACCAGACGTCGATTTACGCGGTGCTTGGTTGGTAGAGCTCTTAAAATGGGTATTGCCCAAACCACCATCACCACCTTTGGCAATCAGTAACGTCTGACCAAGTTCAATCAAGTCACCCAACACTTCGTCAGTTTCGGTATCAACTACCGTGGTACCGATAGGTACTGGTAAAAACAAATCATCAGAGCCCTTGCCTGAACAGTTTCTACTGTGGCCATTCTCTGCTCGCATAGCATCATGACGACGGGTATAACGATAGTCCACTAGGGTGTTGGTGTTATCCTCTGCAATGACGTAAATATCTCCGCCCTTGCCACCATCTCCACCATCAGGTCCACCACGTGGGACATACTTTTCTCGGCGAAAACTGGCGATTCCGTTACCACCGTCACCTGCTTTTACCGTTACGACGGCTTCATCAATAAATCGCATCTTACGTTCCTTTATTTACACTCTAGTTTATAGACTCAATAGCAGTCATATACTGCTTCTTTTGCCTATAGGTATCTTTTAAAAAATAGGAGACTTACGTCTATGTTGCTATATATCATTGCTTTATTTATGACAATAACACCCGATAACCAATTGGACTATCGGGTGCGGTATATATTAACTTAAAAAATCACATCTATTTGTCCATGCTAAAAGTGACTATTAAAATACTTTCTTATAAAGAGTACCTCAATATTAGAAACTCACTACTGCTGTACAAATGTATTAAGCTGGAATCTGTGTATAACTGATGCCTGCCATTTGTGTGGCTAAACGTAATACTTGCGTACTATAGCCAACTTCATTGTCATACCAGATATAAACAATGGCATGATTGTCGGTCAAAATAGTTGCTTGGGCATCAACGATACCTACATGGGTATCACCAACAAAATCCGTCGATACCGCTTCGGTAGAATCTGTATAAGCAATCTGTGTTTGCCACTGACTGCTATTAGATACTTTACGCATGAATTCATTTAACGCATCAGCATTTTCTGGTGCTGTTTTAAGATTCAAGTTTAAAATCGCTAAGCTGACGTTTGGCGTTGGTACACGGATGGCATTACCCGTTAGTTTACCACTAAGCTCTGGCAGTGCTTTACCAACCGCTTTAGCAGCACCCGTACTGGTAATAACCATATTCAATACAGCACTACGACCACGGCGATCCGCTTTATGATAATTATCAATCAAGTTTTGATCGTTAGTGAATGAGTGAATCGTTTCAACGTGACCGTTTTCGATACCGTATTCATCGTTCAATACTTTTAACGTTGGGGTGATTGCGTTGGTGGTACAGCTCGCCGCACTGACGATGGTATCTTCACCGACTGTTTCGTTATTTACACCATAAACAACGTTTTTAATCTCACCGCCAGCTGGGGCTGTTAATAGGACTTTTTTCACACCAGTCGATTGCAAATGCTTGCCAAGACCCGCTTCATCTTTCCAAATGCCCGTATTGTCAATCACTAACGCATCATTAATACCGTAAGTCGTATAATCAATCTCGCTTGGATCTTTAGCGTAGATGACCTGAACAAAGCGACCATTGATAATCAAGCCATTGTTTTCATCATCAACCACCACGCCACCAGCAAAGCTACCATGAATCGAATCACGCTCTAGCAATGAGGCGCGCTTGGCCAAATCGCCAGATGCCGCAGGACGTACGACGATGGCTTTTAACTGCATACCTTTAGCACTTGACGCTTGTGATAATAGCAGGCGAGTTAAGATACGACCGATACGACCAAAACCGTATAGCACGACATCAGTCGCCGGATTAACCGTAGTGTCATCAACATTAACTGCTTGAAGTGCTGCTTGTAAATCACTGTCATTAGCGATTAATTGACCAACATCAACCTGTGCAGACTGAAGCTTATCATTAGCCGCTAGCGCTTTAACCATGGCTAAAGTGTCAGCGATATCAATAGATTTAGCGTCTTGGTTACGCAAGGCTACTTTTTGATGCAATGCCAATATTTGACCAACTGACGTCGTATTTAACGTGTCACCGAACAAGGTTACTTGTACGTCTTGCTCATTATAGAGCTTATTCAATAGCCCCATCAGCTCAATCGCTTGTTGCTCTTGATTGTTGTAGTTGCTTAAGTGGTCTTGATGTAATTGGCGTAAGGTATCAGCGTTGCTCACGAGAAACATCCTTATGGTCAGTAATGTGTGATCAGTAAATGATAGAGAATACAGATTAGATAGATTATGTGTGGTCTACGCAATCACTCTAGTATGGCAACCGCACGATATTGGTGTCAGTTATTGATATAGAGTATTGAGATCGTCTAGATTTTAGCCTAAAACGGCCTATTTTGCCAGTGATAACCGATCTGCTAACGCTTATAAAGCATTTTATTGAGTTATGCAGGTTATTATGAAAATAAAGGCAGCCAATTATGCTGCCTTATTGTTTATTATTGCCAGTATCAAATAGTGGATGATAAAGCGACATTACGATTTAACACAGTATCTAGTAAGTGATGCTCGTTATGGAACGAGGCTAACTGTTTGATTGGTCTGCGAGGTTAACTTAAATTCTTTTAAGTCATAGCCTTGCTGTTGAGCGATTTGACGATATTTGGCATAGGTTTCTTGAGTGACGTTTGGCGAACGCGCCAATAACCATAAATATTTTTTATCAGGTGTTCCTACTAAAGCAGTCTTGTAATCAGCATCACGTGCTAGTACCCAATAGTCGGCACGACCAACTGGCAACCAACGAATCCACGATGGTAAAAAGGTGACCTTTAACTTACTGCCTGACTCATCAACAGGCTTAGCGATACCCTGAGAAGTAATACCAGAACCGTCTTTCTGTACGCATTTATTAGTGACTATGATACCTGAACCATCGGTTTTTTCAGTATAATTGGCGGTGACATCACTGGCACAATTGCGCTGAAAATACATGGGCAAACGTCCTATCTCATACCATGTTCCTGCATACTTTTTTAGATCAATGCTATCCACTGTGGTCGGTGTGCTTGCAGACTTATGAATGATGGCGCTTGGCTTGACTGACAATGTCTCTGTAGTGGTTCTATCAGTAGTGGCGTTAGCAGTCATGTCAGCGGTAGCATTAACCGGTGGCGTCGCCGCATACGCTGAAAATGCAGCTAATGGTATGATAATAGCTAGCGCTATACCCGTATGCTTGATAAGTCCATTCATAAATATACGCTCCGGTATTTCTTTGTATGATGAGTAAGTAGAGGTTGATGATGAATCAGCATTTTGCTTTGAATGGTGGTTCTGTCCAGATTCTTTTTCGCTCAACTCTTGTGACCATTTATAATCGTTAGTGCAGTGACCACTATCCTTAGTACAGTAATCACTAACGAAATTACTGCTTTCGCTATGTTTTGAATCGCCGTCCTTGTTATTGTTGCTGTTAATCATAGCAGACTCTTTTGCCTGTACAAGGCTCTTATCGGCGCTTTTATATCCAAAATAGTGATCTTGCGAAGACGTTTTTTTTGCCAAATGGGTAGAATATTGGTCATTTAGATTATCATGGTTGTAGCTAGCATCGTTGCTGGCGTGACCTGCCTGCCGTGTTCTATCCTCATTGAGATGATAGTGGCGCGACTGGGTAGTCTGCTTAGATTGAGAACCAGCTTCCTTTGTATCAGACCATGCTGATTGAGGTAACTTATTGGTTTTCATAGAGGTACCATTATTGATAGTGACTGTTAACTATTCTTCTTATATGCCCTATATGTACTCTCATCTTCTGTGCGTCTTCAAATTTTAAAAATATATTGAATGTAAAAGCTGGCGCTACAGAAGCAAAATATTATGAGAGAACTTATAGAGGTATATTGATAAGCAATTCGCTTATAAGAATATAGAGTAAATACTCTTTGTTTAGGTGATATATATTAATGGCAGCTCGACTATTAAAACAGTGTCGCAATGTAGGAAAAAGCAACGGTTTGTAAGTAACTATGCGTTTATGCAGTAGAACAAACACATAGTTACTGATTGGATAAATATATTAAAAATCAATTATTTGCCCTGATAGATGCCAATTAATGGCAATTCTGGTTCAGAACTGGTCAACATTGGTGCCAACACTCCCTCTATTAGTTTTTTACTATTCAAAGAACTGTCGAATGCCAGCAACACTGATACCACCATGCTCTAATACTTGATGAATCATCACAGGTGATAAACCACCCAAACCGATAATCGGCATGTCAGCCAATTGTGCCAATGCTGACCATGATTCCCAACCAAGTGGCACAGTATCAGGATGTGTATGGGTGACTAGTACAGGAGACAAAAAAGCGCCAATGACGGGCGGTAATTGCTGCTGTAACCGAGCATGAGCCAGTTTATTGGCAGCATCAATACTGGCGGCATCATGACAACTGACTATTAACGGATAATTTTTAGACAGCACTCTATCTTGTGTATCCTCCGACCATTGCAACAATGCGGTATGAGACAGCTGATTGGCAACGATTGAATTGGCAGTGGTTGTATCTTTCATTGCTAGCGGCGCTTCAATGGTTAGGGTCTGTCCATTGACATCACAAGGGACAATCGCCTTAATATCTGGACGCATATGCATCAACTGCGCTGCTATACTTGCTGAGCCAGCTGCCTTTATTCGAATATATACCCAAGCATTGGCTGTTAGCTTGTTTTGATGAAAAGTCAGCCATGCGGCCACTGGATCAGGAGCGGCATCAAAATGCGTCAATGGATAGGTAATTGCTATCGTTGTTGGCACACTCAGCCATTCGAGGATCGTCTGGTTAGCAGCCGGTAAATGATACTTTCCTGCTAATAAATCTGCCTTATTTACCCACGTTAGCGCCTGACCTTCTAGCCCATATTGGCGATGCTTATGCTGCTCATACTGCTGCGCAGTCAGTTCAACCTTGTAAATCTGTAAACTGACCTGTTTATCACCATAATCATGATGCAGACGTCCAAGCTTGACCATCGTATTGTCACAAATCTCAATGCCTGTCTCTTCAGCAACTTCCCGAATTAACGCCTGCTCGGCGTTTTCATTGGCTTCTATTTTGCCACCTACAAATTCATAGCGGTTCCCTTGATGCTGGGCGGCGTTTCTAAATCCAAGTAAATATTGGGCTTCATGATGAATGACCGCAACTGCCACATTTACGATAAGTACTTTTTCGCTGTTATATGAGCCATCAACGTGGTTGTCTGCTTCATTTGGCATCGGCGTCTCCTTTATTACTGTTTTTTTAAAGTGCTATTTGATTGGTTTATAACTTCAAAAAACCAAGTCGATCTAAAACCAACCTATTGATTTATAATAATAATTAGCTAATTTTTATTTATTTAAATCTCATTTACAAAAACTGTTTTAGATAAGTTTACACAATGACTGCATTTTATTTTATCAATTACCTTGCAAAATCTTTCAATGTAAATGATAATTATTATCGTTAAAGATAGTTACTGTATCGCCATTACTATTCAGCCATTTTTTATCAAAAGGAATTTACTATGAGCATGGTTATCTCTCGTTACTTGAATTGCCGTGAAAACCGTTTACCAACTTTGCAATCACAACACTTATTTGCACTCACTAAAGAAGTGCGTATCGAGCATGAGGGTGAAGAGTATCGATTACGTTTAACACGTAATAATCGCTTAATCCTGACTAAATAGATTAATATCATTGATCATCAATATTAGGGCGTGTCCTCGTTTTAAAAATGGTGATAAAAATGAGATAAATTGCAGTCAAACAAGGAAAATAGCGCCGATAATATCGAGATATTAGTCAACTATTCGACGCCGTTTGGCAAGATTTAGCCATTTTTAACCCATTTAGATGACTATCGATTGAATTAAGGACACATCCTAGCCTACCTATAAAAAAACGCCTTCATTAAAAGGCGTTTTTTTATTGGATAAAACGATGCGATTTAGAACTGCCAGCTGTAAACCACATCCACCGCGTTTTCTGCCGCTGAGGTTGCCTCTACATAAATACGTCGAGTTAACTGATAACGAATGGATAAGCTATTTTGAGCATTAAAGACCCCTACTCCGTAGCGTATATACAAGTCAGGCGTCACGTAACCGGTGACGTTGACGTTGGTATCTTCACTACTGCCTGAGGCATCAACGGTCAAACTCTGAAAACCAAAAATCTGACCGATTTGATTGGTTAGATTGCGCGTGCCACTCAGTCCAAAGCTTAAGCCCGCGGCGGCTAGGTTATTCGTCACTTGCGATTTAAAGCCTTGCTCACTGATTTGGGTGGCGCCCTTGTTATTAATTCGACCTGTCACCAAAGCATTCATCGCCTGCTGTTGAGTCAAGCCTGCATTATTAAAGACAATAATATTGGGACTTTCTGTATTGCCTTTGACACGCACACCTACGGTTTTACCACTGATCGTTTTAACCGCCTCAATACTGAGGTTAGGTTTCATCACATCACCGTTGAAGCGCACTTGTCCGTAGTTAAGCTCTAGGTTCTGACCAAAAGCGTTGATATTGGTACGACGTGATACTTGCACCACCCCTTTTGCACGCATGACACCCGTGCCATTTTGAGTGATATTAATCGCACCAGCTAAAGGAATAACGGCACCAAAACCACGGAAGTTGATATCATCACCCAAGTCGACACCGATATCCGCATTGATTGACCAAGGTTTCGATATTGCCAATACCTCGTCAATATTGCCAATGAGACGACGATCAAGAACTACTGCATCCTCGGTTTGAGTAATGATATCTTCGCTGGCTTCTGGCGGACGAATGGTCGCTGACGGTACGCTGACCGCCCCTTTAATATCGACATAACGATCGCCTGGACGCACGATGATATCAATATCAGGATTGATTTCTGCCACTAACAATGGTGGCTGAGTAATCACCAAACGCTCGCCGCTGACGCTAAGCTTGGCTTGGAGTTTTTGTTGCCAATTAACGGTACCACTCAAAACCCCTTTACCCGTACCACTGCTAAAGGTTCCATCAATAGTCGCTTGCGTACCACGAATTTTGGCGTCAGTATTTACATTGGTTAAATTAATGGGCAAATCAAGCATCGCAATACGGCCATTAGCAAGTTTCACATCGCCATAGAATTGCGGCTTATCTAATGTACCGCCCAATCCTCCTGCCATCGTGACATTGCCCTCTAGCACTCGCATACCTGGGAAGAAAGGCTTGAATATCGCAAGGTTAAGCTCATTCAATACCAAAGCACCCGAAATTGGCTTAGGTGTCTTATAAGGATCAACGACCACTTCAGCATAACCACGCGCACCGCCGCCAGTATTGATATCGGTACGTAGTTTGATGCCTTCAGGGACGGACAGTGCAATCAATGAGACCCGCTTATAAGGCAGAGTGACGGGTAAACTATCACCATCTTGAATCAAGCCGATTTTACCGTTGTCTGAATACAGTGTGGTATTAATCGTCGGTGGACGACCACGTTGCCAGCCAACAATCGCCTTACCATTAATTTTGCCATGCCAGTCGATATCTTTGGGTAAAAAGACCGATAGTAATGACGTATCCAGATTTTGTAAGGCAATATTCACCTCACCTTTATCAGGTGACGCGATTAAGTTTTCACGTAAGCATACCTTGCCCGTTTGATCGGTGGCTTGCCAGCAGTGCGCTGCCAACTGTACTTTTAAATCGTTATTATTGCCATTTTGATTGTTGGGTAAATTAACAATTAACTGCGCTGGCTGTAACTGATTTAAGGTCGCATATTTAGATTGAACACGGCCCTTACCGATGACGCCAGACCAGCTCAGTTTATCCCGATTGAAGCCGCCTTTAAGCCTTGCGCCAATCGTGAGCTGCTCATTGGCAACGTCAAGATTGACCACATGCGCCTGTTCAGTACCATTAAAAGTCGCTTTAACGCTTTTAAAACTCTGTCCAGCTGCATCTAAACCTTCAGCGGTGATAATAAGCTGACTTGGGCTGTTTGCTAAATTGACCAGCTTACCGCGCACGCGACCTTGGCGCAAAATAAAGCCCGGCAGCGCAATCCGCTCACCAACCAAATCGATATAAATGGTTGGCAGCGCTTGTCCTACTGGCTGTGATAAGGTCGCACCGCCAGTGACTTTGCCAGCCAATTTATCTGACAACTGATCCAGACTGGTGATATTAATTTTGGTTTGTAATTGCTTAGCATTGCCATTAGCAGTGACATAATTATCACCCCAACGTAGCACTAAATTATCCGCGTTTAAGCTGTCTATCAAGGCATTTACTTGCTTATATTGCGCCTGTGCATCTTGCGTTTGTAGGCGCTTGAAATAGCTTGCCAAATCTTTTGGCAGACGCATCTTCGCCGCTAAGCTACCCTTAGCACTAAGCGGTTGACCTTTTAACATACCTCTTAAATCAATTTTTTTGATATTAATGATTTGCTGCGAGTCACTCCAGCGCCCATCCGTATCGATAGTACCGGTGATAAGGCTTGGGGTATCTTTGAGGAAATAACCAATATTAAAACGATCCATCACTGCGTCAATATCCCACGCAATGCCTTGACGTACATCAACCGTCCCTTTGGCATCAATACTGCCTGCCGCGCCCACATGACGGAAACGCTTGATACGAATCAGCTGGTCATCGCCACTGGCATCAATGGTTAGCTTGCCCGCTGGCAGTTGCTCTGCATCTAGCACTCCATCGAAATTCACCGCAAAACGTTGCAGTTTGCCTGCGGTATTTTTACTATTCTTAGGCGCAGTTTGCCACTCGCCACTGGTTTTTAGATCACCAGTGATAATCGCTGGATTATTGGGTAAAAAATAACCCAAATTGAACTTGTCGAAGCGACCATCTATCGTCCAGCCGATATTTTTACGCAAATCGATGACGCCCTTGGCATTCACTGCGCCCGCTTCACCATTGTAATTGAGCTTACGAATACTGATAAACTTTGGCGTGCCAGCCGCATCAATAGATAGGCGTCCTTTTGGTACATCTGCAGTATCGACTTGCCCATTGAAGCGCGCATCGAACATAGACAGCTCGCCACCAACGATATCGATTTTGGCATCACCCGCACCCGTTATGCCAATAGCACGGCCATCTTGAGTCGCATCAAGTTGCGCCTGCAAGTCGGTATTTTTTAAATTAATAATATGACGCTGACCACTAACGCCACCTTTAGTAATAGTTAATAAACGACCACGCGCGCTGACACTACCGGTTAGGCGCTCAAGCGGCAAATCACTGCGATACTGTTTGGGTAATAATCCATTGGTACGCGCATCTATCTGCCATGTGAGCGGACGCTTTTTATTTGCCAATTGAATCTGCCCAGTACCTGATAAGTCGCCCACGACTCCTTTATAATTCAGGCGATTGATGTCGATGACATCCCCAGCTTTGCGCACGCTCACGTCATAGTTACCTTTAGGAGCGGCATTCAATTCATTAATGACCGCATTGGCATCTACTGATAACCGTGAGCCACGAATGATGACATCCGCCTGTCCACGCGGACTATCAATATTACCGATATTAGGCACATCGCGGCGGATTAGGTTTTGCCATTTGGCATCGATATACCAAGGCGCTACCTGTGTCGACTTCGCTGACGTTTTGCCTTGGACGATATTAGCATTCACATGCTCGCCATCACGTTGACGCAAATCTGCATCAAGCTCTATGTTACCAGTACTGTTTTGCTGCTGATAATGTAATGACAGTCGACCATTCAGCTTTTGCGGTGCATATGCTTTGAAATCAACATAGTCATTAGGAATAACGCGGCGAATATCAAAATTGCTACCTGTCGCTCGCACTTTTACATCAAAACTGTCTTGCCAATCTAAAATACCTTGCAGAATTAAATTTCCAGCTGGCACCTGAGCATCTAAGCGATCAATACGCATCTGACTGTTTGCAATAACGGCGCGACCTTGATAGTGACCAGACGGAATGTCTTTAGCCGTCAGCTCAGTATTGATACGCAGACGTATTTCAGAGATAACCCCTGTCGCGGTAGCAGTACCACTTTTCAAACGAATTTTTTGGCTTTCCGCATAAGGGATCAAAATATCATCCCATTGCAATTTTGCCTGGAATGGCGAATCCTGATCCAAACCTTGGACAACAAAATCACCGCTCACATCGCTGTCATTGTAGCGACTATGAACCTTACCAACCGTACGTTTTAGCGTCCCTGTTGCTGTGATATTCAATGGGTCAACATAGGCTTTTTCTAGCGCACTGACTTCTGCAATCGCGCTTAAATCTAGCGGATAGTCGCCTTGTAAATCAATTTCACCTTGTAAGGCACTGATTTTGACGATATCAGCATATTGTAAATCGCCGCGACCAACCGTTACCATGCTACCGACCCATGTCAAATCACGGGCAACAATATCCTGCACAACGATTGGCTCTTTGGTCACTTGTTTATAAGTAATATTTTTTATTTTAGCGTGATCAAAGCGTAAGTTCACTGGTAGCTGTAACGTTTTATAATCGAACGGCTCACCCGTTGGTGGCTTGTTATTGATAATCTCAATGGTTTGTATGTCTGCATCACGCAGATGCACTTCTTTGGCAAATATGGCACGCCAGCCTATCTTGACGTAGGCTTTATCAACCAATACTTCAAGGTCTTCAGTCGCCTTGATATCAACATCAGTGACCCAGATACCATCACGTAAATTACCGCGACCATATTTAAAATCAATGCCCGTCTCAGCACTGACTTTCTCTAATATAAACTTCGTACCCGACTCTGTACCCATTGCGTAAAAAAACACGGCAAACATGATGGCCAGCACAATTAAAATAAGCACCAGTAATTTGAGCAAAAATGACAGCGGATACCAACGTCTGACGGCACGAGCGTCGCGCTGTGCTGGATCTTCATCTGGGGCGTTATTAGGCGGGGTATTTTTTGTCAGCATGACACTCAACTACGTTAAAGAATGGTCACCGGCAATCGGCACGATAAATAAGAAATACAACGGATATTGCTAATAGCGCGTATTGAACCTGTCTCAATTTCACTAACGGAGACGACTTAAGAATGTTCAATACGTGCTAAATGATGTCACTACTGGATTACATGGCTATAAAGGCGAGCCAATAAAGAAATGCAGTCTAACGGGTATGCTTTCTTCTGTCACCCCAGCCGCCACATCAACTCTTACCACACCGACTGGCGATGCCCAGCGGATACCAACACCGACGCCGACCTTTGTCTCAGTCTCGAAGTTTTTGTCGTAAGCATTACCCACATCAGTGAAGAATGCCCCGCGGAATCCTGGTTTAAATTCATAATTATACTCTGCACTACCAACCGCAAGCACTTGCCCACCAGTCAAATAGCCCTTGTCGAGCGGTGACAAGCTCTCATAGTCATAGCCACGAATACTTTGGTCACCACCCGCAAAGAAGCGTAATTTATAAGGCACATCATAAAAATCATCTGCCCAGATGTAGCCTGTATTCAGACTGCCCAGTACTTGATGCTTTTGCTCATCGCCAAAACTATAAATGCCGCTGACACCCGCGCGAATGATTGCCATATTAGTGTCGCTAAGGGCTTTATCAGCCCCTGCTTCAAGCGAGTAATACTGACGCATACCGCGAGTCGGATTGGTCACGCTGTCTACATCGGTTTTGTTCATACCATAACCAAATAGCAGCGCTTGCTGCTTAGGCTTAGAGGAAGTAAAGCGGATAGGTAGGTCGTCCAACTCTGTCTCATCGACCCCAGTCTCTAGCTCATCTAAACGGTAATTCACAGAGTAGCTGCGATTCCAGCCACTGTCACGGCGAATATTACGCGCCAATGCTGCTTTTAGCGTCGTAGTAGAGAGGTCGAAGTTACCTTCACCTTGGTCGATGACCTCTTCTTCATAGGTAAGACGCGCATCTAATTTATCGTTAAGTGGATGTTTCCAAGGTCGACTGGCATAAACAGCGACGTTTTTAGTAATTCTGGAAACCTCGGTCTCCGCACCAGCTTGGTAGCCTTTACGATTGAGCAAATTATAGTCTATTTTTGCCGTCGCTCGCACGCCCGTATCTGTGCCGTAACCAAGACCTACTTGGGCATCGCGCGGCTTACTTGAAGAGACAAAAACATACAACGGTACTTTTTTACTTTCTGCCACTTGTTGCGGGGTTTTTCGACCAGCCAGCGTTGGTGGTACAAAGTTTTCATCAGTGATTAAGCTTTCTTCATCAGGGAATATTTTTTGCGCAATATTACTGATGCCGTCGCTTATTTTACCCAAAAGATTGTCCGCCTCTTGGTCTTTTTCATCCAATACACGGTCATTTGGTAAGCGGCTCAAACGCTCTGCTTTTTGTTTGATAGCTTGTAGTTTATCAAGTGTTGCTGCATCAGCTTCAAAATCGATCGCCGCAATGTCGGCGGGATTGACTGTTTCACCGCTATTCGCAGTCGTATTGTCCTCACTCTCTGCGTTATTTTCATCACCATCATCAGCGCTATTGTCTTGATTAACACGGCTACTATTAGAAGCAGCTGAACTTTCAGCACCATTATTGCCCGCAATGTCTAAGGCGCCATCACTATTAATATCGTCGTCGAGTGTGCCGCTATTATTGGTAGGCGTGTTATCAAAAGCCAAAGTACTGGCTTCACTGCGTTCATCTGGCGGCAATATCGACTCAACGTTGACCGTATTAAAATAACGAGTCGCTGATAAGTCATTGCTAAACTCGGTCACCGCTGGACGATAAAAAGGGTCACCGGGCTTAAAGTCAAACAACTGTTGTAATAGTGACAACTCAACAGGTAGCTTGTCAGGATCTTGGGTTAAGGTGTTGGTTTCTTCATCGTATGTAAAAAACACAACGTCATCAAACTCATAACGATCACCAGTGTTGTAGACCAGCGACACATCTGCTGTATTATCTGGCAAGATAATATCAACGGATTTGTTGAGCCAATATTGATCAAAATAGCCATAAGTATTACTCAGCGACTCAAGGGCCGCCTTGCTATCTTTATAAACACGGTGATTGAAGATATCACCCACTTGTGGCGGCAAGTCTTTTTCAAGTGCTATATATTCTGGTTGTTCACTGCCTTCACCGCGAATCTCAACAATACGGCTATCCACACGTACCGGCTCGCCCAGCTCTTCGATAATGACATCGATCGTGTCAGCATTGCGCTGACGTAGGCGTAACGTAATATCATAGTAACCCACTGCTTGGGCTGCCTCTAATGCTGTTTGGCGTAGGCGTGGCAAGGCGGCCGTAAAGTCGGTAACTGACTGAACTGTCGTATCATCAAGGGCGGCTTTGATGTTTTTCATGGGCTGAACGTCATTATCCGCTTTGGTGAGCTTTGGCTTACCATCGACAGCACCTTCAGCGGTCGCCTGCCGTAGATAAATTGTGGTATCTACATGTGGTAATGCCATCACACCTGCATTGAACAAACGATTATAAAGGCGTTTCACGATATTGCCTTTATTACGTGCCATTGGCTTAGGCTTACTCGCTTGTTCGATACTCTGGTTTATTCCCTGAGAGTCCGCTTGATAGTCTGGCAAGTAGTCATCAGGATTGATGATATCTGACGTTGTACCATCTTCATTGGTCTCATCACTGGCATTGGCGACAATCTCATTATCGAAAGTACCGCTTCCATCCACGCGTCCACTACTGACAGAGTCGCTAACATCAATCGGACGCGACATAACTTCAGCCGTCTGTGCACTTTCAGCGGCGCTCTCATTCCTACCTAATGTCTCAAGATTGTTAGGAGTTGGCAGATTGGTTGCATCCAAATCCACATCTAAACCAATAGGCGGGGTTGTATCATCTAATGTAGCAATTGGCGCGTCAAAATCGCGATCGTTATTGCTGATATCATTATTATTGTTATTAAAATTGGTACTATTAACGTTACTGCTATTAACGTCCGCACTATTATTGATGTCATCAATATCTTTGGCATTCTGCATGTCCATCGCAGCCAGCTCACGATCAATCTCTTCAGGCGTCATCATCTGATAACCCTGCTGCTGTATGGCTGCGGCTTGTTGCAACAAGTCATCATTGGCGTTATTGGAAAGATCGAGCTGAGCATTATTTGCGCCAGCCATATTATCCATGGCATTTGCCTGAGAATTGGCCATACCCTGAGACTGAGCAGCTGGTTTTTTAGCGCTTTTATCTTGAGCATCAGACTTTTTAATGCCTAGGCTTTGTTCACTGTACTCATCCAATACTGACTGATCGATAATGCCCTGCTCTACTGCCTTTTTTAGGCGCAATGCATCCAAAGCGATATCGAGCTGAGTATCATCATCTGACAGTGTGGTCGATTGAGTGCTGGTTGATTGAGTACTGGTTGGTTGAATGTTTGATTGATCGACAGCTATTTGATTGCTCGTAGGTGGTTTAGGAGAACTGACATTATTTGTGGTATCAGCCAATGCAGCAGGTGCCATACCGAAACCCACCAGGCTAGTCGCTAGCGCAGTGAAAAGTGCTGAGCGCGTAAAATGAATGCGCGGCGCATTGCCATGAGTTGCCATAGCTGCTGCACGACATGTTTTTTGAAAACGGTCACTCTGAAAATCTTGAATTTCAATATCCTCTCGAACATTATCCGTATCACACTGCATCATCGATACATTGCGCGCAAGCGTTGAAGGCTGGTGTTTCATGTGTATTTCCTATCACCTCACGCGGCACAATATTATGAACGATAACAATCGCCTAGTCTTACCGGTGAATAAACTTATAGCAGTTGGCTGAATTATGGTTTACTGTCTTGCTTTGGATAATGACCGTTTATAACGCAAACCTTGGTGTCAGATTAGCACCATGTTTTTATCAAAATATCGACATGCGTGAGTGGTAGCAAGCCTTTGCGATCACTCACACCTCGCGACGTAACCATGCAAAATTTACAAATCATAACTTAGATAATTATGAAATCATAGCGTCGAGCGCATGTATTTTTACCAAAGCCTTGCTATTATACGGCTTAATATTGATAAAACCTATGCTATATTTCGATAAGTTTTTGATACTGTTAATAATTATATCGATAATTACTTTCACTTGAAAAGCGGTATTCAGCGCTTTTCTTTGATCTAGCAACCGCGACCCGTCTGTAGGAATTTTCATGGCCAATCAGTTTCAATTATTTAAGCACCGCCGTTTTAGCGCCATGTTTTTTACCCAGTTTTTGGGCGCGTTTAATGACAATATTTTTAAGCAAGCGCTCATACTGGTTTTGACTTACACCGCTGCGAGTCAGTTGGGCATGGAAGTCAGTATTTTGAATAACTTGGCCGCGATGTTGTTTATTTTGCCCTACTTTTTGTTTTCTGCACTGGCAGGACAAATCGCGGATAAATTCGAAAAATCAAAACTCACACGATTGATTAAATTGCTTGAATTCGTGATTATGGTGATTGCGGCAGTAGGGTTCGTGTTTGAGTGGTACGCATTGTTATTTGTTGCGTTGTTTCTCATGGGCACTCAATCTACGTTTTTCGGGCCTATTAAATACGCCTACTTACCACAAGCGATGAAAGAAGATGAATTGGTTGGTGCTAATGGTTTGTTTCAAATGGGAACATCGTTAGCGATCTTACTCGGTATGATTATCGCGGGTGTTTTAACCCAGATAACACAGCCGCTCTATTGGATAAGTGTGACCGTATTGGTCATCGCCGTATTGGGTTATTTTGTCGCACGATTGATACCCCACATGCCAGCGATGCAGCCAAACCTAAAAATCAACTGGAACATTGTGACCACTAGTGTGGCGACGGTGCGCTACTTATATTCATTGCCTTTTTTGTTCTTTGTCATCCTTGGTAATAGCTGGTTTTGGTTTTATGGCGCGACGTTTTTGACCCAAACGCCAGAATTCAGCAAGGTCATCTTACATGGTGATGAATCAGTGGTTATTTTCCTATTAACCTTGTTTTCTGTTGGTGTGTCGATTGGCTCATTATTATGCAAATCACTAACCAAAAACCAAGTCAGCTTACGTCTTTTGCCCTTTGGTATCACGGGCTTAAGTATTTTTGCGATTGATTTGTATTTTTCACTGTCAAGTCTCAACATCAATGTGAATAATGCAACTCTGTTTGGCATCAGTGAGTTATTTGCGGTGAGTGGCAGCTGGCGCGTGTTTGCTGATTTATTCTTTTTGGGCTTTAGCGGCGGTTTATACATCGTGCCGTTATATGCCTCTATGCAGGCCTATGCACCCAAGAGCCACCGCGCGCGCGTCGTTGGTGCCAACAATATCTTTAACGCGATATTTATGGTCACCTCAGCGATTTTCTCTATCGTGATCTTGAACGCTTTGGGATTCAATTTACCTCAGCTATTTTTAGTGACAGGACTCATAAACATTGCCTTCGGTGCCTTTTTATACAGTAAGCTCAATAAACATATTAAAAATGCGGTCATCCAAACGCATGATGAAGTGGCTCCATAAGTAAGATTGACATGCTGCTATAGCAATCAATGTGTTATCAAACCGATAATATTGATGCTGATAATTTGGATTGTTTGCTATAGTAATGCCTATGCGTTAATCACTATCATTATTTTAGAAAAACAGATAATGTTTTTAGCAGAACAGATAAGTTTAATTTTTTGATCGTATTTAAGCCATCAGGAGTGAATCATGGCCCTGCGTCCCTTATCCAAAGTCGACCAATTGTTACTTGGGGTCGATAAGGCATTACGAGCTGTCGTACCACATTCAAACCCTAGCACTCGTCCACTACCAGTCAGCAGTGACGAGATTCCTGAGCTCACTATCACCGAGGCGCGACATGTCGCCGGATTGATGCGTATCAATCATACTGGTGAAGTATGCGCGCAAGGTCTGTATCATGGTCAAGCATTTGCCGCCAAAGACAGTGGCGTCAAGCAAGCCATGCAACAATCAGCCGAAGAAGAGGTCGATCATTTGGTCTGGTGCGAGACGCGATTAGACGAGCTTGGCAGTCATGCCAGTGTCTTTACGCCATTATGGTATGGCATGTCTTTCGGTCTTGGCGCAGTCGCGGGTGCCATCTCTAATGAATTTAGCTTGGGATTCGTCGCAGAGACAGAAGCTCAAGTCAGCGAACATTTACAAGACCATATCACCCAATTACCAGAGCACGATAAACGCTCAAAAGAGATACTGGCACAAATGGATATTGAAGAGTTGCATCATCGTGAGTTGGCATTAGCAAGTGGCGGCGCAGCGTTATCACCGCCTGTACGTCATACTATGCGCTGGATGGCCAATCGCATGAAAGCCACGGCATATCACTTGTAATTGCCATTTGTTATAGCAGGTTTTGAGCGATAGGTTGTGGTGGTAAGTGCGTTGTAATGGTAAGTACAGTGCGCTTTATTATTGATATTGCTCTCATTTACCCTGCTGTCGCTGGCATGACGTACACGCTATCGCGTTATTATTAACAATCCTACTACTGATAGCGCTCAGTTGAATTTGTTAGTGTATTAAAAATTTGTATGATTTTGCCGCAAAGACATGAGCTAATAACCATTCAATTGCTAAATAACAACTAAATAAATTAAGGTAACGATTTTTATGAAAGCCATCAACCAATCGACTCTCTCTGCCCGTTCGTCTAGCAAGTCGCCTAAACTGGCAACTCTGACAGCACTGGCAACAGCTTGTGCCATGCTATTATCAGCGCCTGTCAATGCGGCAGAAACCAATGCGGCAACAGATGCTGCAAAGACCGATACTACTGCCACATCGGTGCCTAGCGCTATGGATTCTAGCAAACGTGTGATTCGCCTTGCTCGACCGACTGCGGCTAGTACAGCACAATCAGGTACTTTACCGACTGCGGCGGTGACAGCCAATACTCAACCAACTGACCTTCAAAGCAATAGCGTTCCACAAAGCGCTCCTTTGCCAAATAATGCTCAGCCGTATCGTGCGCCAATGAGTACATTGCAACCACAAGATGTTGTACCAGCACCAAAAATACCTGAGTTCACTGGCACCACTCGAGTTTATGAGCCTGGTCCTTTGACCGCTACTGGTATCGACCTGCGTAGTGGTCAGCTTGCCAATGTTCCAACGCCGCAAGTGCAATTGTCAGACGTAAGCTTTGTACCGACTGTGTTGATTCCTCAGCAAAACGGTAATAACAACGATCAGCTAGACGTGAGCTTGCTTGATGATTTCATCGAAGACGTCTCACCTAATGCCCGTCATTACCCACCAAACTTCCCTAACCGCTCACAGCGCCATTATACGCGTGAAAAAATCAAAGTATTGGCTGAATGGATACAGCCTTATGCTGAATCACCAAATGCCTCTTATGATGTATTGATTCGTGCTGCTAAACTCAATGGCATGGGACGTAACTTAGATTTGGGATCAGACTATACGATACGTGGTGGAAAATATGTTGACCGTGCCATTAAACTTAAACCTGATAGCGGAGAAGCCAACTTCTTATATGGCATGATGTTGTCAGAAGGCGGCGGCTTTAAAGAAGGTCAAAAATACCTAGACCGCGCAGTGTCTCTCGGCTATACCGAAGCAGAGCAAAGCTTGGCACAGTCAGACTTGTTAAGTGATCGCCGCGATAATGCGCTAGAGCGCTTACGTCGTCTTGAACAGAAAAACCCTAACAATGACATCATTCGTCAGCAAATCAAACTTATTGAAGAGGGTAAATTCTACATTTGGGATATACCTGCGCCTAACATCAATGTTAAGCCTAGTGCTTAACATCGATTGGGTATTTAAATGTCATTAAGTAAGTTCACCAAATACCATGATTGCTCCATAAGCTAGATTGACTCGACTAAGCCCCTGACCTTATATCGAAATTACTTCAATATAGAGTCAGGGGCTTTTTTATGTCTAGCGAAACTCCATTGAATCCAACTTGCTGTCTACCTTATTTAAATGCGTGTTCGATTCAATTATTGAAGTTTAAACAGTATTTTTGAAATTTAAATAAAATAGTTTAATGCGAAAAGTTACGCTACACTTCTTATTATAAATTACTGACTCAACCATGCTTTTACGACTAACTGGACTCACCTATGACTTTCGCTAACCCTATCAAAAATATGGTGACGCATGCTAAGAAAACCCCATTTTCGATCACATCAGTCGCCTTGATAGCCGCGGTAGCATTACTACCTGCGTGCAGTACGGTATCAGTGAATAAGCAAGCGTCAGCGAAGACGATTACTGCGCAGCGCGGTAATATCGTCACCACCAAGAAACTAAGCAGTGATACGGCATCAGCGCTCTTATCGGCAGGGCTCAATGAGCAAGCCTGTATGCAGCAGTTTGATTTATGCCTCACTCAGCTGACTGACAGTATTTTGAATGAACACTACCGTCCTGCTTTGGCAGTTTTTGCAGAGTTACACTACGCAAAAGCGCGACAGCTTTCTGCCTCTCAAGACTGCCGCAATGCGCTGGCTCGCCCGCCACTTGATCCTTATTATGCCAATGCACCTTTAGAAGATACAGAAGCTAAAGTCCAGCAAGAAAACACCAATCGCTGTCTAACAGGTTATCAAGAGCGATTATTCGATGCTATCAAATCCAGTTATACCTATTTATTTTATGACAGTTTGACGCATGATTTTGAGGGCGCAGATCAAGACAAAAGCCCCTCTCAGGCACAGAACCGTATTCCAAATGACACCGATATTCAGACCCAAGACATCTATAATGCCGCCAGTAATGATGTGATAACCCAGCTTTATAGATCAACCAACGGCTCAAATAAGTTGATGGGCGGCACCAAAGTAGATTATTTGCCCACATCCGCTAGCCATCTTAATGACAGTAACCAAGCCGCGATTGCCAATTACTCACCGCTCAAGGGCAAACCGACTGAGCAAGTCAACGTCATGAAAATACAAATTGATGATTATGATCTTGGTGTTTATTTGCCTAATGAAAATAACTATTTGCAAAATGCACATAAGCAGACCTCTGCACTAGCAGACTTGGTTTCCACTTACGAATTACGCCTCTCTGGGCTTAACTCAATCAGCAAACGTCCAGGCTTAGGTATCAGCTTGGTGGCCTCACTGGATGACCGCTATACCACCACGATTCGCCAATTATTAGTATCATCATTGTCAGGTCGATTGGCCAATGAGAAAGATGGAGACACAGATGAGAGCAAGCCAAGTTCGCGTATCTACCCTACTGGACATTTGCTATTAACAGGATTGATTGAACCAAGCGGCGATAGCGTACTGGATGTACTAAGCAGTCGCAAGCTCGATATTCATTTATACAACCCATACCAAAGCGAAAGCGTTAACATCCTTAATAGTGACTATCCACTGGCGGCTAACTTTTCTGCAGGTTATGGCTTGTGGCTGTCAGAGAACCAGCTGGATGGCGTCGGTTATCTCAATTTAATCACTCGCCAGCCAGAGGCCAGACTGCCCAAATTATTCATGCTTGAGCCTTATGATCCCAATAAGCGCGTCCTGATTATGCTGCATGGTTTGGCTTCTAGCCCTGCCACTTGGGTCAATTTAACCAACGATATTCTCAACGACGATAAGTTGCGTGATAACTATCAAGTGTGGCAGATATTCTATCCAACCAATTTGCCCATTTTAGAAAACCGTTATCAAATACAACAGTTAATCAACAGCACCTACGAGCAAACTGATCCTAAAGTACAAAATCGCGCCAGCAAAAACAGCGTGATTATCAGTCATAGTATGGGTGCCATTATCGCTCGCATGATGCTATCTGATGAGAACTTGGTCGATGACCTAGATAGACTAGACGATCAAAATGTGCTGTCTGATAGTGAAAAACGTAAGATTCGTGACGCACTTAAAGCATCATTTGGCGAAGATCAGCTAAAAGAACGCTTTGAGCTAAAAGCCTTACCACAAGTAGATACGGCTGTCTTTTTATCAGCGCCTTTTCGTGGAACTGACTATGCAGATCGCTGGTTCACTCGGGCACTGCGCCGTATCGTCTATTTGCCAGTCGGTTTGGTAAAAACTGTCACGGACAACTTGGCAACTATTGCCACGCAAGGTGATTTGGCACAAAATCCTTTGGGTGCATTATATTTACAAAATGGCGCAAGTCAGCTGAGCGACAAATCTTCTTTTATACAGCTAACGAAAGACATCACCATCAATGATCGTGTTACCTATCATTCTATCATTGCCAATAATGATGCCGATATTACCAAAGGACTGGCGCAAATGCAGCCAGCTGGTGCAAAGGTTGATTTATCACAAGCAGTAGAAGAAGACACCGAAGATAAGGAAGAAGACACCGAAGATAAGGCAGTCGGTACAAGTAGCCCTTCTGATAGCTCAAGGCTCTCTGCCCAACCGCTAGTTGCAGCCGTCACCGTCAATGAAGATATCAGCCAAGCGCTAACTGAACGTCTCTCAGATGGTATTGTTCCTTATACCAGCGCTCATCTTGATGGCGCGGCCTCTGAGACGATTATCAGCGGTGGTCATAGCATTCAAACTAACCCGCAAACTATTTTGACATTGCGCCAGATTTTACACAAACAATTACAGGAATGATGATTGCTTGTATCATATAGCACTGCACTGGTCTTTGCGCTTTAAAATTAAGAGTAAAGCAGATGGCTTTGCAACTTTGTACTCTGTTGGATATTTGTGCCTATACTACTACACAAATAAAACATTACTGTTATTAAGGTGAACTTGATAACACCTTGTTTTCCCAAGCGATTAGTCTGATATATCTGGGTTTATCTCAGCAGTTTTTAATGACTATCAGGTATGCGACCAATCTGTTGCGCAGCTTGCGTGTGCATCGAGGGAAGCGCATAATATATTGACAGCACCTGACAGTAATGTATTAATTTATAGGGATATAAATTACTTAATTCAGCTAAACAGTCGTTAGCTTAGCCGCACTCTATCCCTAAGATTGCTCGCTAATCAACACTGAGCCATTGCCCGTACTATTTTTTACCTTAATCTATAGACGATTGCGGGCAGTTACTTGAGCGTTTTATGGAAGCCAGCGCTATTCAGCTAACAGATAAGGGTAACCGTTTATGTTCGCTACGTTTATGATTGACCAGCTCGATGCGCTGATGCTCGCGCGTATCCAATTCGCTTTTGTTATCTCGTTTCATATTGTTTTTCCCGCCTTTTCTATCGGACTTGCCAGCTGGTTAACGGTGCTTGAATTCCGTTGGCTCAAAACAGGCGAGCCTATCTATGCTGAAGTTTACAAGCATTGGGTCAAAATATTTGCCGTGGTATTCGGTATGGGCGTGGTATCCGGTGTAGTAATGTCCTACCAGTTCGGTACTAACTGGGCGGTCTTTTCTGACAAAGCCGGTAATGTCTTGGGGCCACTACTCGCCTACGAAGTATTGACCGCGTTTTTCTTAGAAGCGTCTTTTTTAGGTATTATGCTGTTTGGTTGGGGGCGCGTGAGCAAACGTATGCACTTTGCTTCCACTGCCATTGTCGCCATTGGTACACTGATTTCAGGCTTTTGGATTTTAGCCGCCAACAGCTTTATGCAGACGCCGCAAGGCTTTATGATGGGCGCAGATGGTCTTTTATATCCTACCAACTGGCTTGAGATCATTTTTAGCCCGTCATTCCCTTACCGTTATGCTCATATGATGACAGCGGCATTCTTGACGACTGCCTTTGTCATTGGCGGGGTTGGTGCTTATTATATTCAGTCCAAAAAACACACCGAACACCGTCAACATGGTCGTGTCATGCTAGGTATGGCGATGATTATGGCGATATTCGTCGCACCCGCTCAAGTATTGATTGGCGATGAGCATGGTCTAAACACTTTAGAGCATCAGCCAGCCAAAGTCGCAGCGATGGAAGGTATTTGGGAGGATGAGCGCGGCGCAGCGTTACGCTTATTCGCTATTCCTGACCAAGAAAACCAAACCAATAAATATGAAATAAGCATTCCCTATGTTTCAGGTTTGATTCTTACCCATTCATTAGATGGGGAAGTTAAAGGTCTAAAAAACTGGGCACCTGAAGACCAACCACCGGTCATGATTGTATTCTGGGCATTTCGCATCATGGTTGGTATTGGCATGTTAATGGTGCTAGTCGGCTTATTTAGTCTCTATAAATACTTTAAAAAACAGCAATATAATCCCGAAAGTGTCTGGTTCCACCGTGCTTGGATGATGATGACCCCACTCGGCTTTATCGCATTACTGGCGGGCTGGTTTGTGACCGAGACAGGACGTCAACCGTGGACTGTATATGGTGTGATACGAACCGCAGAAAGTATGTCACCGCTCGCAGCACAGCAAGTGGCAACCACGTTGATTGGTTTTATTGTCCTCTATATATTTGTCTTCGGTGCAGGCAGTTTTTATATTCTACGCTTGATTGCTCAAGGACCAAAACCGTACGAAGATCCTGCCGATGATAATTTCTATGAGCACTCAGTGACCGAAAGCCAAGGTCGTGCGCTCAGTGGCGATAGCAATCCTGCTAAGAGTACTGAAGAAGATATAGATACTCCTGCAAACGACGTCGATGATGGAGGGTTACGCTAATGTTTAACTACGGTGATGTATTAGACTTACCTTTAATTTGGGGCGGACTGATCGCTCTATCCGTCTTTATCTATGTATTGCTTGATGGCTTTGATTTAGGCTGCGGCATCTTGTTTCCCTTTGCTGGCTCAGATAAAAACCGTAGCCGCATCATGAACTCTATTGCCCCGTTTTGGGATGGTAACGAGACTTGGCTAGTATTGGGCGGTGGCGGCTTGTTCGCTGCTTTCCCAGTGGCTTATGGCATCATTATGACGGGGCTTTATCTGCCTGTTACTTTTATGCTATTCGGTCTAATAATGCGCGGTGTGGCATTTGAATTTCGCTTCAAAGCATCGTCACGTCGTCACGTATGGGATACTTTCTTTTTTGTTGGTTCAGTCGTTGCTACATTCTCTCAAGGTATTATGCTTGGGGCGCTTGTACAAGGTCTTGAGGCAAGCAACCGCCTCTATACTGGTGGGCCATTTGATTGGTTAACACCTTTCTCGATCGTCTGCGGCTTTGCGATGATTATTGGTTACGCCTTACTTGGCTCTACATGGCTCATTATCAAAACTGAGCATACCCTACAAGTCTGGGCACGCAAAGTGTCTGGCTGGATGCTGTCTGCTTTGGTAGTGGCAATGATCGTCGTCACAGCGTTTATGTATTTTTCAGACATCAATGCCCTCGAAGGTTGGTTTGGTTTCCCAGGTCTATTATATCTAGCGCCAATGCCAATTATAGTTTTACTATTATTTTTCTTGATGCGTAAAGATTTAAGTGGCGAGCGCGAATATCGTCCTTTCTTGTTGACTGTGGCACTATTTTTGATGGGCTATATCGGGGTTTGTTTCGCCATGTTCCCATACATCGTACCGTATCAGATGACGATTTATGAGGCAGCCGCAGCTGACACCTCACTATCCTTTATGTTAGTTGGTGCCGTCATAATGCTACCGATTATCCTGAGTTATACCGCTTTTGCCTATTACACCTTTAAGGGTAAAACTGGACATGAGCATATGTACTAAGGGTAAACAAAGGATATAAAAATGTGGCTACTGCAAATATGAGCAGTGACTATACTTTTTAAAGCGCATTAACACGTAGTAGGAGGCGAGCATGAAGAAGCTCAGTAAGAAACAGTCACAATGGGCATGGTTCATTGGGCTATATATAGCAGGGTTTGCAGTTATTTTTACGATTGCTCAATTAATCAAGTTGGCTATGGGTATCTAGCAGTCATTTGCAGCCCACTTAGCCATGGCTATATCACATAAAAAAGCAGCGCCGATTCATCGACGCTGCTTTTTTATACGACTACTTATATAAGATTAGTAATAATTAGGCATCTTAATCTAAGCCCTTTATTATAAATACCATAGTCTAAACGCCATAATCTAAGCGCCTTGATGGTGATCAACACCGTTACTTTTGATAAATTCATTTACCTGCGCTAAGCGTTCAGGCGTGCCCACATCTATCCAATTATCAGAAATGATTTCAGCCGTGATTTGGAACTTTATCATTGCTTGCTTGAGCAATGGTGCCAACGCCGCTGGCTGACCTGATACCAACCCATCGACCAATCGTGGTGACATCACACTAATGCCAGCAAAGGTGTATTTGTCTGCATCACCAATCGGCTGCTCGCTGGCTAAACCATTATTGATCGCAAAATCACCACCGTTATTATGCTCTGGATTGTCAATCAATAACAGATGTGCGCGCTGATCTGCGCCAAGCTTATAATCTCGCAACTGCGCAAAATCATAGGTCGTCCATACATCTGAGTTCACTAAGATAAATGGCTCGTCGCGCAGCTTGCCAGTTTGTAACGCTTGAAAAATACCACCTGCGGTCTCTAGAGGCTCATCATCCTCTACTGACCAATGCAATTTAACACCGTATTGACTGCCATCACCCAGTGTATCCATCAGCTTATCAGCCAGCCATGACGCATTAATAGTGATATCAGTGATACCAGCCGCTTGTAGCGCTTTAATGTGCCAGACGATAAGCGGTTGCCCACCCACCTCTACCAGAGGTTTGGGCGTATCCAGTGTTAACGGACGCAGACGCGTGCCCTTACCAGCAGCCAAAATCATTGCTTGGGTAATCATTGCTCGGTCAACCCCAGACATGTGCGCTCCTTTTTTTATTTTATTGGATTATACATTCAGATTAAAATTTGCTAATGTTTTAACGTAACTTATCAAATGAGCATTACTTATCAGATGAGCATTCGCATCAGATAAAGCTCGCAAGTGGTTCGTTCTAAATATATTGCTGTACGAACTTACTTTGATAAGCTGGCAGTATCTTATCCCTGAGACTCTCATTAAACGGCGCTACTGCTCGTTGCATATGCGGTCTACCGTGCGCCTCTAACCATTCTAACTCGAACATTAAATCACGCATCACCTTAGGAATATCCGCCAAATAGCGGTCTTTGCCATCTCGCTCAGACAAGCGAATAAAAATTCCCAACACTTTTAAATGTCGCTGTACACCCATGACATTCATATCGTTTTCGAGCTGATCTATGCTATCTACCGTAGTCAAGCCCGCCTGCTTTTGCAACTGCCAAAAATCATTAAGCCATGCAGAGACTTGACTCTCTGGCCATTCTACATAAGCATCTCGCAGCAATGACACCAAATCATACGTATAAGAGCCGATGACGGCGTCTTGAAAGTCAATCACGCCTAAGCGCGAGCGATCCGCTTGGTCCTGCATCAAATTGCGACTGTGATAATCACGATGGACGATGACTTGTGGTTGCTGCAAAATCTCTTTTATTAAGGCTTCTTTTAAAGTATTCCATAATGCTTTATCAAACTCGACACCGATATAAGGTATAAACCAATCGCTGAATAAATCCATCTCACGATCTAATAACTCAGTATCATAATCTGGCAATTGATGTTGCGACTTTGCTGTTTCAACTGGCACAGTCTGTAGCGCGACCAACGTCTGCATTGCCAACTGATAATGCTCATCTATCTGCGCAGGCGTCGCATCAACGAGCAGATGAGCGAACTCTATCGCACCAAAATCCTGCAACACCAAAAATCCTTTCGTCACGTCTTGTGCGATGAGCGTCGGCACATTGATCGCTGGAGCCATCAGCTTAGTCACATTGATAAACTGGCGCATGGCGTCTTGTTCGTCCGCTGAATCCATGACAATATAATGTGCGACTGTCGTGTCATTACTGCCTGACAGCTGGATTCTATGGTATTGGCGAGCACTTGCGTCACCGGGTAGACTATCGAGTTGGAACGTTTGACCAGCAAATACTTGCTGCAACCAGCTCTCTAATTGTTGTAGACGGCTATTGAGTTTGGTATCGATCATATTAGGCTCTAAAAGTATTTTATCAGTCATAATGGGCATCGCAGGTTAAATATAAGTCATAAACAATTAAAGTAGTGATAAGTCAGGCAAAACCTTGTTAAAATAGCAACGTCTTGAGCCAAAAAAACTGCGATAGCAGGCGTATTGGGATATCATTCGACATCTAGCGCTGAGCATAACCTCAGCAACCATTCAAAAAACAGCTCGGCTGTATTATAAATTTTGGTAAATAGTGTAGCTGATTTGGTTTTTTTTGACTATGATTAGTCGTCATTATATGTAAAACAGCCAAATTCTTAAGATAGCATTATCAATCAGTGATTTTTTAGGCGTTTATTAACCGCCATACATGATTAATAATATGGTTACTAAATTCAGTATCGCAATCCAATAGGCTCTGCAATCATAGGTGTGCCCTTGTTATATTCTCCGCTTTACCAAAGCATCCGTTTGATCTTATTTGGTGCCTTAGGCTTGTCCAGCCTAGCCGTTAGTGCTGCGCCCAGCAATGCTGACACACAGCAAACTGAGTCGCTAATCACTGACAGTAGCACCCGTTATGTCTCTGATGTTACACCTGATGCCAATCGCAGTAGCGTCCAAAAAGACAGCGACTATAATGATATCCGCTATCAAAATAGCAATAATCAAAAAACTGACTTTCAGCGTAATACGTCTCAAAAGGCTGCTACTGATAACAATACTTCAGACAGTAGTTTTGACAATACTTTTAATGAAAGCGCCTTTAACGACAGCATCTCTAATGAGCGTGCTACTAATGAAAGCCCCCTAGACAACCGTCCTCTAGAAATTACCGCCATTAACGAGAGTGATGATAAAGGTTTTGTACCAGCATCGGATACGATTGCGACCACTCAGAACAATAGCACTGCTCAGCTTACTGAAACCACTGCATCTAAAGCCGCACAGAAGACTGGTAAAGTTGATGTGAGTGATGAAAGTATTCAAGATAGTCTGCTGCGTTTAGCAGAATTTTATGAGCTGACACCTGATACAGATGCCTCAACGTTAAACAATAGTGATAATGCGAACCAAAATGTCATTCAAAACGAGCTAACACCTACCCCGCAAACCATTCCAAAAGTGGGTAAAAACTTACAGTTATTACCGAATGCTGTAGATAGCGCCCAACGCTGCGAAGGTCAATGGGTTTATCCAAAGAGCAACCCTAACTATCAACGCTCGGTCAATGAGGCGGGAGCAACCAATGGACAGCCTGCGCCAAACTTAAATGGTCTCCCGAATAATCAAGCGCCGCTGTTTTCAGAATCAGATTATGGTTATTACGACAATGTCGACTATGCAGAGCTGTCGGGCAATGTCATCATCAATCAGGGTACCCAGCAGATAGAAGCAGAAAAAGTCTTGTTAGATTTGAGCAATGGCATTGCCGCCGCTCAAGGTAAAGTCATGTTTACTGACCAGGCGACAGGTCAGCAAGTATCACCTAGCAACGCACTAGATAGCAATGCGCCAAACCGCTCATCGAATAACCCCCAAGCCAATTTCACTGAAAAAGCATCAAAAGGCGGGCTTATTGGGGTCGCCGATAGTTTAAATTATAATACTGAAACTGGGCAGTCGACAGCCAATGATGTGGCTTTTGCTAGTGTAGAACTGCAAGCTCATGGTTATGCCAAGCGCTTGAACAGACCGAATGACAGTCAATATGAGCTAGATGATGTCATGTTTAGTACCTGTCCACCAACCAATCGTAAATGGCAGTTTGATGCCAAAAGCATTGATTTAGATACCGATACAGGTCGCGGCGAAGCCTATAACACTACTTTCCGTATCGCTGACGTGCCTGTGTTCTATTTGCCTTATTTCAACTTCCCGATTGATAATCGTCGCACCAGTGGTTTTTTATTGCCGAATGCCAGTATCAGTAGTGAAAGCGGTCTTGAGGTTGATATACCCTACTATTTCAATTTGGCACCCAATTATGATGCCACGCTCAATACCCATATTTATACCGATCGTAATCCTATGGTGTCAGGCGAGTTTCGCTATCTGACCGAAAGTTATGGCGAAGGTATTTTTAATGGTTCATATTTGCCTAATGACAAAGAGTACAATGACGAAGACCGCTCTAGCTTCTTTTATGATCATTATTGGTCATCTAAGAGCATTCCACGCTTAAGCGGTGATGCAAAATACAGCTATGTGTCAGATTCAGACTACCTCAATGATTTTGACACGCTGGGTCTATCAGACAGTACCATAAACTTACCACGCCGTGCGCGTGTCAATTATTATAATGACTATGTTGATGGTGAATTGAAGGTAGAAACCTTTCAAACTCTAGACGCTTTTACCAGTAATGGTAAACCCTTAGAAGACAAAGATAAGCCTTACTCAAGATTGCCACAGCTCAAGCTCGATTATCGACTGCCTTGGGCGAAGAGCTTCGATATTACTGGTGTACACGATTCCGCTTATTTCAAAAAATCCATCGACGATGGCTCTGAGAATGAAAAAAGTGGCGGGCGAATTTATAATAAACTCAGCGCCGTTTATCCAATGGAAAAATCTTGGGGTTATATCAAACCAAAACTGAGCTTACAACATCTCTATACTTCTTATGACGAAGACAGCTTAGCCGACAATCAGTTGAGTGATAAAGACGGTAGCCAGTCGGTATTTGTACCGCAAGCCAGTATTGATGCAGGTCTGAATTTCTATCAAGCAGGCTCGCCTTTTGGCGCATTCGACGATACCATGGGTGGCTATCGCTTGCTAAGCCCGCGATTGAAATACACCTACTCGCCATATGAAGACCAAAACGATATTCCGAACTTTAATACGCGTATTGCCTCTATTAACTATGAACAGCTGTTTTCTGACAGTTGGTTCTTAGGGCATGACCGCTTGCAAGATTTGCATTCGATTACTCCTGGTATCAATTATCGTTACATCGACGCAACGGGTGTGACACGTTTTGATGGTAGCATTGCAGAACAGTTTTATATCGATAATGGACGTGTTACGCTTGATGATCAGCAACCTGTCTTCACTTCTTCGTCTTCAGGGATGGTTTGGGATACCAGCACGCAGCCTTACAACAACTTTTGGGTTGATGTTAGTGGCGCACTGACCAATGATTATGATTTAAATTATATTACGACTGAGCTGCGTTATCAGCCGTCTGACAACAGCTTGTTTAATGTTGGATTTGTCAAACGTCAACGTGATGAAAACACCGATCAGCTGCCGCTCTCTGCTTTTACCGCATCGGCTGTCTTTCCAATCAATAACAGCTGGCGAATTTTGGCTCAAGGTCAATACGATTACAATCGTGATAAAGTTCTTGATTCGTTGGTCGGCGTTGATTACGAAGATTGCTGCTTTGGTTTTGCAGTTTATGGTCGTCGTTACTATAATGACTTAAATGTCAAAGACAAACCAACGCAAGCCATTATGGCAGAGATTAGATTGAATGGTTTGGGTAGTGGTAGCAGCCGCCTGACTCGCTTACTCTCTGATAAAATCTTGGGCTTTGAACCTGTCCAGACTGCTTGGAAAGATTAAGACCGTGCTTGTATAAATATTTTTGCTATGTATTTCATAACCCTGTTTGTAACCCTATTATGGTCAACCCTGTCTAATATTTGACTGTTAAAAGTATTAAACAGCGTTGACCAACTACCATCCGATGCGATGACATTGATGAGGAGCATCATGAGATTTTTTTCTTTACGTCAAACCAGCCGTGCTGTATTGCTATCTATGAGTGCCAGCCTTGCGCTTACATTGAGCGCCCAAGCTGCCACCGTTAAACCTGCAAAATCACAAGCGCCTCAAGCAAATGCCGTGACCGCGCAGAATAACGTCAATCGTTTGACGCCAGCCAATAGCACCGACGGTATTATTGCTTTAGTCAATGAAAATGCTATCTTAAAGAGTGATTTGATCGATGCTATCACCCAAGCACAAGCACGTGCACAAGCGGCTGGTGAACCAATAGCAAACTCAGCACAGCTACAGTCTGAGGTGTTAAATGCGCTCATATTGCGTGAGTTACAACTATCTATGGTCAAGCGCGTCGGTTTAAACCCTGATGAAGCGGCTATCAATCAACGCCTTAGTCAAATCGCTCAAGCAGAAGGGCTGACGAGCATCTCAGCTTTGCAACAGCGTTTGGACGCAGCAAAACCTGGTAGCTATGCGGCGCTACGTGCGCAATTAATCGAAGACGCAGCCATTCAAGCCTTGCAACAGCGCCAAATCGGTAACCGCGTGCGCATTAGCGAACAGGATATTGATGCATTTTTGGCCTCGCCTGAAGCCAAGCGCTTAAACCAGAGTGAGTATCAAACGATTCATGTACGAGTGCCTTACATGGATGACTACAGCCGACTATCAGAAGCCCAACGCAATGAGGCGTTAAAGGTAGCAGAAGCTCTGCGTACTCGCCTGCTTGCACCAAACGTTGATGTCGCTGAAGCGGTCGCTGCTAGCCAAGGCAACTATCCTATTCCGCTACAAGGTGGCGATATGGGCTTTCATAAAGCCGCGTCTCTACCTACAGAGCTATCAAGTGAGATTACCAAACTTGAGGTTGGCGCGGTCAGCGCACCATTAATAACGCCTGAAGGTATCGATATCATCAAACTTGCTGACAAAAAAGCCAGCGACACTATGCTGATACCGCAGTGGCGTACTCGTCACATATTGGTAAAAGTTGATGAGCTACAGACAGACGCGCTTGCTGAGCAAAAGATTAATGATTTGTATGAACAGCTACGCAGCGGCGCTGATTTTGCTGGTTTAGCATCGACCTATTCAGACGATCCCGGTTCCGCTGGCCGCGGTGGCGATCTTGATTGGGTGAGCGAAGAAGACATGATTGGTCCATTCGAAGCCATGATGAAAAATACGGCGGTTGGTGACTACTCTGCTCCTTTCAAAACTCAGTTTGGCTGGCATATATTGAAAATAGAAGGCAAACGCCAACAAGATGTTAGCGATCAATATCGTCGCAATATGGCACGTCAAGCGCTTTATCAGCGCTTAGCACCGCAAGCCAAAGAAGACTGGCTACAAGAGCTACGCGCAGGTGCTTACATCCAAGTACTTGGCTAACTGATATAGGCAACGATAAGTCAAATCTAATAATGCTTTGTCAAAAAGGGTATATGCTAATGCATGTACCCTTTTTTTATTGACGTTCATTTATGCGCTAAAAATAATCAGAAGGTAATCTCAAATATATTACAGCATGTCCAAACACAAGAATTAGGCTAAGTAAGTTTAACATCACTATTCGCTTTTTGGACTGATATAAGAGGGTATAGATTAAGAAAATTACACACAAAGAAAAGCCCCGAACCTAGGGCGATTGGTTCGGGGCTATGGCGCTTCATATTGTTGTTATTATTTCTTCCGTGCTGACTCATCCTGAGTCATAAACAGTATCCTATAAGACAGCGGGCTGACCTGTGCTTTTATTGATACTGTCTCAACACTGCATCCATGCGTATCCTTGTGTTGATGCAGGTATTGTAGGGTAATCAGTTTAATGCGACTAGAGGCTAAAGACCTTATTTAACGTAAGCATATGCTTACAGCCTCTTTTAAAATTGCATCATACGATGGCTATAGTATTAGCAGGCTATCAACCCTAACTTCTCTGCTCTTCTGCATGTTCCTTTGAGACTTTTTCACCTTCTTTTTTACCTTCTACTATTTTATTATCAGTCTCTTTTATATCTTCCGCTTCTGCAGTAGGGGCATTTTGCGCTTGATTGCTCTCCTCTTCTGGTTCGTATTGTAAAGTCGTCATAACAGGAAAGTGATCCGAACCTATCGACGGCATACGCCGAATATCCACTACCGTAAAGCAAGCACTATGGAAAATGTGATCCAGCGCCCAACGTAAAAATGGATAGCTGACATGAAACGTATTGATAAAATGTCGACCAATACGCGGATCCAACAATCCTGAGATACGTTGAAAGCGTCGCGTGGTCTTTGACCATGCTACATCATTGAGGTCGCCTGCCAATATCGCCGTTTGCTCATTTTCTTTGATGTGTTTGCCAACCATCAATAGCTCAGCATCGCGGGTAGTAGACTTATCCGCTTCCGTCGGGCTTGGCGGCATGGGATGCAAGCAATACAACCAAATCACGCGACCACTTTGCAGGCGCAGTTGGGCATGAATAGAAGGTATGTCATCAATCATCAAGTACTTAACTTCAGGATCAATCAACTCAAGCTTAGAATAAAGATGCATCCCATATAGATTATCTAGTGGCACTTTCACGGTGTAAGGATAATCAGCTTCGATTTGATGCAGCGCTTTTTCCCATTTGTTATCACTCTCTAGCGTAATTAAAATATCAGGCTGTCTTTGCTTCACCAAATCCACCAATTTTTGGGTGTCATCATTGGGCGTTAGTACGTTTGATACCATTATTTTTAGTTGATGCACCTGCCCTTCTGGCTTGTCTTTTGCCTTTTGAACTTCTTTTTTCCATAGCTTGGTATAAGGCAATACCATCCTGAGCTGAAAGGCTAATGTAATGCTTAAGACGGTAAATAACAGCCACTGTCCCAGCTGCCACTCTGACCAAAAAATCAGCATACCAATCCAAGCGATGACACCCAACACCATGATCTGAATACGCGGAAATTCAACACCGCGCACCCACCAATTATCCAGTGGTATCCAGCCCCAAATCGTCACAAATGCGATGAACCCTGCTAGCCACTGTATGCTGTAATATAATAGTGAGAGATCCATAGTATGTATTAGCCGTCTATTAAATGATGAATATCGCCATGGTTTTAACTGAACTGACGTTAGCTGTTTACTTTAGCATTTCAGAAGGTTATCGCCTACTAATGAGCATGGATTATTCGTTAACCGCTATAAAACATTACACTTTTAATTCGCCCACCATAACGAATACTACGGACGAACTTATTTTTAGGGCTATCTACTTGTGGCGAGTGAGGCATCGCCACTATCGCCATTAGGTTAATAACTTAAAGTTATACTGAACATCATTAATAGTGTATGAAAAACCACTAAAAACGGCCAAAACGCCTTGCTTTTTATGGCTATTCACGGCATTGTTATCGGCTGGCAATGCAACAATTTATGGTAAAAAGGATTGAGTTTCATGAGTAATTTAACAGTAGGCTTGGTAGGCTGGCGCGGCATGGTCGGTTCAGTATTAATACAACGTATGACTGAGGAAAAAGACTTTGACGGTATTACACCCGTGTTTTTCTCAACCAGCAACGCAGGTGGTGATGCCCCAAGCCTTGATGGTATTCATACCGGCCAATTAAAAGATGCTCATGATATTGACGCGCTAGCAGCTTGTGATGTCATCATTACCTGCCAAGGCGGCGACTATACCTCGCAAGTCCATCAACCGCTACGTGATAGTGGCTGGAATGGCTACTGGATTGATGCGGCAAGCACCTTGCGAATGGAAGATGACAGCATCATCATTCTCGATCCAGTCAATCGCGCCGTTATTGACAGCGCCCTAGCCAATGGCAAAAAAGACTTTATCGGTGGTAACTGTACCGTGTCATTGATGCTCATGGCGATTGGTGAGCTGTTTAATAAAGGCTGGGTAGAATGGGTCAGCGCCATGACTTATCAGGCCGCTAGTGGTTCTGGTGCTAACAACATGCGCGAATTAATCGCTGGCATGGGCGTGCTACACGATGCAGTCAAAGACGAGTTGGCTGACCCTGCCAGCGCCATCCTTGATATTGATAAAAAAATCGCTCAGACTCAGCGCTCAGATGATTTTCCTAAACAGTACTTTGGTGTGCCATTAGCAGGTAGCTTAATCCCCTATATCGATGTTCAGTTAGAAAACAAGCAATCCAAGGAAGAATGGAAAGGCGGCGTCGAGACCAATAAAATCCTTGGTAACGCAGAAGCTGATAAGATTGCTATCGACGGTATGTGTGTGCGCGTTGGCGCGATGCGCTGTCATGCGCAAGGCCTTACCATCAAGCTCAAAAAAGACATTCCGCTAGAAGAAATCGAAGCAGCACTTAAAAACAGCAGCAATGAGTGGTTAGACTTGGTCGAAGACGACAAAGAAGCGACCATGAATCGTTTAACGCCAGTGGCCGTGACTGGTACATTGACTGTTGCACTAGGTCGCTTGCGTAAGCTCAATATGGGCCCTGAGTATCTAGGCGCATTTACCGTTGGTGATCAACTATTATGGGGCGCAGCCGAGCCGCTACGTCGTATGCTTAATATCATCCGTGAGCAAAAAGACTAAGTTTATTTTCTTAAAAAGTCAGTACAAAAAAGACAGCAAATGCTGTCTTTTTTATGGGCATACCACTTCCAAAAATTTGAATAGCACGGCAAACAAATGCAAGTCCTACTTATAATAAGCTTAGCAAATGTGACAACGCTCATCTTATACTTTGAGGCTAGTATTACTTCGGCTTGTAAGCAATCATCACTTCATTACGGCGCAAAAAAGGCAGCGTCCAAGGCGGATTATAACGTGCCAGTTCAGGCTCGCCCGTTATAGTCAAATTTTGGGTTTGCATCCAAGATTGTAGCTCTTCCGTTTTAGTCGCTACTTTTTTACTGCCCGCCAACCCTGAGAACTTAATCACACCGTACGTCTGTGCTGGCACCTCGGTAATCGTGATGTTTGGATTATTTGGCTTTGGCAGTGTTTGCATCGTATATTGACTGGGCATAGTAAATTGTACACGCCACTTACCATCGTCTTGCTGCATGCTTACTGGTGCTGTCATCGCAATTTTTTGTGATTCACCATCACTCTTTTTGTTATTAGGCTGCATCGTAACGGGCGCAGTCATGCTAATTTTACTACTGCCGCCAGTTGCCGCTGTATTATTGCCAAATATATAGTCGGCTAACACTTTAAACCCTTCGCGACTGGCGGAGTCTTGGTCACCACTTACCAACGTTTGCGCCACTAGCTGCTTATCGTAACGACGCAGCTCAAAGTCATTCATTTGCGACAACACTGTATAATTCGGCTCTTCGGTTGCCATAGCTGCTCCTGAGGTTAATAGTGAACCACTTAATAATAAGTAGGTTACCTTTTTCATAGTATGTCTCCAGCAGTTAAAACATCGCTTAGCAATGGTTACTGTCTCGCCATTATGATTTCTACTTTACCAACTACTCATAAGTACTGTCTGTGTCTTTTGGTTATGACAAAAGACTATTAACCAAAAGACACATTTATCAGATATATCAATACCTCATAAACATCCATGTCCAAAAAAACTGCTAACAATGCTATAATTATCACCATTTTCATAGCGTAAATAGCGATAATCATATGCAATTTGTTTTACATAAAACGGCCAGCGGTGACACGCGTGCGCGCCGTGGTACGGTTCATCTCAATCATGGCGACGTGCAAACGCCAGCGTTTATGCCTGTTGGCACTTATGGTACAGTCAAGGGCATGCTGCCACGTGATATTGAAGCCATTGGTGCGGATATCATTTTAGGCAATACCTTTCATTTATGGTTACGTCCAGGTACTGAGGTCATCGATAAATTCGGCGGTTTGCATAAGTTCATGCATTGGGATAAGCCTATCTTGACCGATTCAGGTGGCTTTCAGGTATTCAGTCTAGGTGCCATGCGTAAAATCACCGAAGAAGGGGTCGACTTTAAATCTCCTATCGATGGTGCGAAAGTTTTTCTGTCGCCAGAAAAATCGATGCAGATTCAGTACAGCTTGAACTCAGACATCGTCATGCAATTTGATGAGTGTACGCCCTATCCTGCGACTCATGACGAAGCAAAAAAATCGTTAGAGCTGTCATTACGTTGGGGACAGCGCTGTGTTGATGAGCACAAAAGACTGGGCAGCACCAACGCATTATTTGGCATTATTCAAGGCAGTATGTATCCTGATTTGCGTCAGCAATCACTTGAAGGCCTGCTCGATATCGGCTTTGATGGTTATGCCATCGGTGGTCTGTCGGTTGGTGAACCAAAAGATGAAATGATAGATGTCCTAGACTACCTCCCTGATGATATGCCAGCAGATAAGCCACGCTATCTAATGGGCGTTGGTAAGCCTGAGGATTTAGTTGAAGGTGTACGTCGCGGTGTCGATATGTTCGACTGTGTGATGCCGACGCGTAACGCGCGTAATGGTCACTACTTCGTCACAGGCGATGCAGACAATGCTGGTGTGGTACGTATCCGTAACAGCCAGTATCGCAATGACGAAGGTCCACTAGATCCTGAGTGCGACTGCTATACTTGCCAAAACTTTAGCCGTGCTTATCTCTACCATCTTAATAAGTGTAAAGAGATGCTGGGCGCTCAATTAGCGACGATCCATAACTTGCGCTATTATCAGCGTTTGATGCAAGGTATTCGTGATGCCATTGAACAAGACAAATTTGATGAGTTTGTCAGCGAATTTTATAACAAACGTGGACAAACAGTACCTGAGTTAAATCTACGCTAATCATATTTTTGCCATTGTCATAGCTATAAAAAGGGCTTAAGATAATTCTTAAGCCCTTTTTAGTGTGTTGCTTTTATTATTTCTAGTTAATCAGTACTAGCCCATTAACGAGGTTACAAATACCACAAGCACGGCAATTGGTGCTACAAACTTAGCAACGATTTGCCATAATTGCCATGCACCATTAGACAGACCAAGCTCTTGCTGAATACTGCGTTGATCCATTCGCCAACCAACGAAAATAATTGCAGCAAGACCAGTTAGCGGGAGAAGGAATTTACTGGTAATTTTATCCAATGCATCAAAGATGCCATTACCCATGATAGTAAAGTCAGACCATAGGTTAAATGATAATAATGCCGCAACACCTAATAGCCAAATCACCGTACTGGCAACGATGGTTGATACCGTACGACTCATCGGTGTACGTTCTTCTAAAAACTCAACGGTTGGCTCAAGCAATGAGATTGATGAGGTAATAGCAGCAAAAGTAATAAGTAAGAAGAACAATGTACCAATGATCGTTCCTGCGCCCATGCTACCAAAAGCGATCGGTAAGCTGACAAAGATAAGACCAGGACCTGAAGCAGGGTCTAGACCATTGCTAAAGATGATTGGGAAGATTGCTAGACCAGCAGCCAAAGCAATAACCGTATCTAAAATCACAACAGTACGGGCAGTTTTTAGTAAGTTCACTTCACGACCCAAATATGAGCCATAAGCAATCATAATACCCATACCAATAGATAGGGTGAAGAATGCATGACCCAATGCTGCAAGCATCACATCGCCAGTCAACTTGCTAAGATCTGGTGTAAAGAGATAAGCCACTGCTTCGCCAAAACCACCGTTTATTACGTTGTAACCAACGATGACGAACAAAATCACGCCGAGTAGTGGCATTAAGACTTTAGCCGTGGTTTCGATACCTTTGGTCACACCAATACCGACAATCAAAGCAGTAATAGCCATAAACACGGTATGCCAAATCGTCAACGTACCTGCTGAAGCCAACATAGCATCAAAGGTCGCAGCAATAGAATCACTGTCTTGACCAATAAAACTGCCTGTACCTGCTTTAGTAATATAGTTGAGTGCCCAGCCGCCAATCACACTATAAAACGATAGAATTAAGAAACCACCTAAAATACCTGACGCACCGATGATGCCCCAACTGCGCGATTTACCTTCACTTGCTGCAACATCCGCAAAAGTGTTGACTGGGTTCTTTTGCCCACGGCGACCAATCAGCCATTCAGCGACTAGAATCGGAAAACCTACCAGCGCGATACAGAATAAATAAGCGATAACGAAAGCTGAACCACCGCTTTCACCGACCATATAGGGAAACTTCCATATGTTTCCCAAACCAACTGCTGAACCAACCGCTGCCAATACGAAGCCAAAACTTGAGCTCCACTGTGCATGTTCTTGTTTATTAATAGCCATTTTTTCCGTCCTCGTGCTTCAATTAACATCACTGATAATCTTCCTTGATTATCATAAATAGCCATGAAAAATATCAGGCTATTCAATAAACACCTCAATGTGAGGCGTCCAGCAACATTAAGAAAGAATTGTTTACAATATCGTAAAGGCTCAGTTTCTGCTAAGCCACCAAAAAAGTCAAGCGCTCATAAACATAAAAAGCCATAACAATTGGTTATGGCTTCTGGTAGTTTTATCTATAACTGACAAGAGTTTGGCTGATTAATGAATGCATACTATATATAATTTTCAGAAAAAGTCAATCGCCGTTCTAGCGCACCACACCACGACGGCTTTTTTGTAGTGAATCAATGAGCAACTGGATTTTCGGCTCTTTTGGTAGCAGCTCATTATTCAAAACCTCAAGCGCTTGCACGGTCGTCAGACCAGATCTAAAAATCATACGATAAGCTTGACGCAATACCTCAATTGTCTCTTTTGACCATCCTTTACGACGCATGCCTTCCACATTGAGACCATGAGTCGTTGCTGGATTTCCAGATACCATGGTAAAGGCGGCTACATCTTTTAGAATCAGACTTGCGCCCCCAATCAAGCTATAGTCATCAACCGTACAAAACTGATGAATACCTGAATTACCGCCAATGATCGTGTGATTACCAATAGTCACATGCCCTGCAACGCCAACATTGTTGGCCAATACATTATGATCGCCAATCACACAATCATGAGCCACATGAGTGTTCACCATCAGTAGATTATGGCTGCCTATCTTAGTGAGCTCACTATCTTGTGCGGTGCCGCGGTGTAAACTACAGGCTTCTCGAATGGTATTATGATCGCCAATCTCAAGCCAAGTACGCTCACCAGCATACTTCAAATCCTGAGGATCTTCGCCAATGCTCGCAAATTGATAAAACTCATTGTGTTGACCAATACGAGTCAATTTGGTAACAACTACATGGCGATGCAGAACCGTGTGAGCGCCAATAGTGACCTCATCACCGACGATACAATACGGACCAATGATAGCAGTCTCATCAATTTGGGCGGACGGTGAGATGAGTGCTGTTGGATGGATCTGACTCATAATGTGGACCTTTGTATGATCTGATGCGAGTAAATGGTAAAACAAATACAGCCAATTTAGTTTTATGAGAAAACCTAAGCATGGCTCTGCTGTTAAATGCGAGTGTCAATTATAATGCTTATGACCCGCTTTGACCTAATTCTTTAGACGCTTTGTTTAAAGAATTAGGTCGGCTACGAGACACAATGGCTATTAGTAAACCTTATTGTTCTTGGCGAGCAATCATTATTTGCGCACTGGCGGCTAGCTCATCGTCAACATGTACAGTGCAGTCAAATTTATAAATACCGCGCTTCTGCATCACTGTTTTAGCACGAATAGTCAGCTGATCACCAGGAATCACTCGACGCTTAAAACGGACTTTATCAACACCTGCAAATAGATATAAATAACCATCTTCTGCGGTTAGACCAGCACTGATAAATCCGAGCACGCCTGAGACCTGAGCCATGCACTCAACCATAAGTACCCCTGGCATAATCGGCTCATCAGGAAAATGACCATTAAAAAACTCTTCATTGATAGTCACATTCTTAATACCCGTAATGCACTCACCAGGCGTACAATCAATAATCTTATCTACTAAAAGAAAAGGATAACGGTGTGGCAAATAATGCTTTAACGTATGATAGGTTAATGGCAGCGTAAGACCTTGCTCAGCTAAGCTTTTCATTTCTTTATCATTCAAAATATCGATATCGGTGCTGCTCATAATGGTGCTTCCTTGCTATGTTTCAAATCGCTATGATTTTACTGTGTTTGTATATATGCATTGATATTTTCGCTAATCACGCCCAAGCTGACGGAAGCGTACAGCTGCCCGTCGCCAGTTAGCTGTCGGCATAGCAGCCGTTCCAGAGGAGTATGAACCAGCGGTTTTGATAGATTTGGTTACCATGGTCATCCCAGATAAAGTGACATCATCTGTAATCTCGATATGACCTGTGATACCGACCGCACCGCCAATAATACAGCGCTTGCCGATACTAGTACTGCCCGCGATACCCGTTTGAGCCGCGATGGCTGTGCCATCACCGATACGCACGTTATGAGCAACTTGTACCAAATTATCAATAATAACGTGATTGCCAATGACCGTATCATCAATGGCACCTCGGTCAATGCAAGTTTGACTACCAATTCGCACATGGTTGCCAATTACGACCCGTCCTAACTGAGCAATACGCTCCCAGCCAGTGGTACTAGGATCTTTTGTTGGTGCAAAACCAAAACCTTCTGCACCCACACTGACACCCGCGTGTAACCTCACATGATCACCAATAACACAATCATGCCCGATCACCACTTGTGATTTAATAACACCATCAGTACCAATAGTCGTATTTTCTTCGATCACCACATGCGCCGCAAGTGAGCTACGCGCACCAATTTGCACATAATCGGCAATCACACAAAAAGGTCCGATATTCACCTGCTCACCAATGACCGCACTATCAGCAATCACAGCGCTAGGATGAATACCACCAGACAGTGACTCACGAGCAAACAACTGGCTAGCACCAGCATAAGCTAAGTATGGGCTTGCGACGACTAACGCTATCGCTGTGGCGGGCACTTGATCGCGATATTCTGCAGTAACCAATACAGCCCCTGCCTCGCTGATAGCCAGACTAGAAATATAATGAGGATCGGCCAAAAAGCTTAACTGATTATGACCAGCCGTGGTCAAACTACCAATACTGCTGAATTTTTGACGTAACTGTTCGGCGCTGATTTCAGCCTTATTAGTGATGGGCTGACGCTGCTCAATCCGAGTGATAAGTTGCTCAATCGTTATCATAGTGACTATTAATATAAATATTATTATGAATAAGACAATCGCCAAGCTGAACAATCACCTTGGCGATCTACTAATATCTAACAGATGCTGCGTTCATTCAATTAGCTGCTATGGTTAACGACATGAACGCAAACAATCATGCTACGTTAGAACGTATTACCAATCTGGAACTGAACTTTTTCAGTTTCATCGCCTTCTTTATCACCGATAGGTACAGCATAACTTAATGAAATTGGACCAATTGGCGTATACCAGGTTATACCTGCACCCGCACTAAAGCGCATACTATTGTCTTGCGTCAGCAATGGAATATCAACAGGATTGCCATCTTTATCCACAGGGCGGTTACCAGTATTAGGATTAATAAAGTTACGATCTTCTTTATCCGAGGTATCAAATACCTGACCACCTTCGGCAAACAATACTGGACGCACTTGATCTGCCCAATCACCCTTAAACGGCATTGGCAAAATTAGCTCACTACCGAAGCTGACTAGCGCATTGCCACCGACCTCTTCTGCTAAAAAGGTTTGATTAGTTGGATCATTGACTGCATCATAATACGTTTGTGATTTTGGCCCAAGTGTTGAGGCCTCATAACCACGTACAGAGCCATAGCCACCAGCGTAAAAGTTTTCATAAAATGGCAAATCATTACCATAACCAAGCTTAGTATAACCGCGTGCTACCCAGTCTTTGTATAAAGGATAATAGATGTTGCCGCTATAAATAAGTTTTTGATAGTTGGTATCACCCAAGCCAATGGTGGCATCGACCGTATGGCTCATACCTTTGGTCGGAAACACTGGACGATCTAAGGTGCTGTAGTCCCAGCCAAACAGTAGGTTATAAGTATTGTAATCATTTTTGAAGCCTGTGCGTCCAGAAGCCTCATTGTCATCATTGACAAAGTTCTCAAACGTACCGCCATCATCAATAATTTGCTGAACGTTTGATATACCTAAGAAGCGACCACCACGTACTGAAGTGTTATCAACATTCAAACCGGCACTAACGCGTTTGGTTTCATCAACAGGATAACTATAGTTCAGCGTAGCACCATAAGAATCGGTGACATAGTTACTGACGTTTCTATCATCGTATTTCGTTTCACGATAATAGGCACTAAGACCTTGTGAGACGCCGTTTTCGGTAAAGTACGGATCGGTATAACCCAAGCTATAAGAATCACGGGTTTCTGAGCGTGATAGTGCCGCTTTCACACGGTTACCTGTACCCATAAAGTTGTTTTGTGTTAGATCTAACTGGAAAGTCACACCGCCGCTTTGCGAGTAACCCGCGGCAATCGTTGAACTACCAGAAGGCTGCTCTTCAACCGTATAATTGATGTCTACTTGGTCTGGTTGGTTCGGTACTGGTTTTACATCAACGTTGACGGCTTTAAAGAAGCCAGTACGCATCAGACGTGTCCGTGACAACTGGATTTTGTCACTAGTTGCCAATGCGCCTTCTAATTGACGCATTTCACGGCGCAGTACTTCGTCTTGAGTTTTGATGTTACCAGTAAAATTAATACGACGAACATAAATAGGACGTGCAGGATCGATGAAATAATCGATATCCACTACTTTAGTCTCGTCATTGATACGTGGTACTGGTCTCACCTGCGCCAAATAATAGCCTTCATTACCGTAACGACTCTTAAGTGCCGCGGTGGTTTCATCGAGCTTGGCTTGCGAGTATTTTTCATTAGGTGCAAAAGTCACCAACTCTGTTAGTTCATTGTTCTCAAAAGTCGGCTTACCTAAGAAATTCACTTCGCCAAACTGATATTGTTCGCCTTCGCTTAGACTCACTTCGATAAACACACTGCTCTTATCTTCACTGATGTTGAGCACCGCATTATCTACTGCAAAACGTACATAACCATCGTTTTGGTAAAGCGCTTTTAGATTCTCTAAACTGGCAGCCAGCTTTTCTTTGGCATAACGATCAGACTTTGACAGCAGACGTGTCCACGAAGACTCTTTTACCGCAAAAACGTCTTTGATTTCTTCATCACTAAAGTGTTTATTGCCAATGATATTAATATCGACCACTTTGGCAGGTTTGCCTTCGACAAAACGCACGTCGAGCTTGACGCGATTGCCATCAAGTAACGTTTGATCCACCTCGATATTGCTGTTGTAATAGCCTTGGCTGATATATTGCTGCTGTAGCTCATTGGCGACGCCTTGTAGTGTGGCTTGTTTCAGCACATTACCGGCAGACAGACCAGCATTGTCCAGCCCTTGCTCTAGCCCTTCTTTTGGAATGAGCTTATTGCCCTCAAAATTGACTTCAGCAATCGTTGGGCGCTCAACGACATCAAACCGTAGCTGTCCACCTTCGATACGGCTTTGAATATCAGCAAAATTTTCGGTCGCATAAAGCGCCTTAATACTGGCTGCTAAACTACTGTCATTTACCGTATCCCCTACCGAAATAGGTAGAACCGGATAGAGGCTATCGGGGGTTAAACGTTGCAAACCATTGAAACCGATGTCAGTGACTACAAATTCTGCAGCCTGTACTGGCATACTCATCATCGCTACAACTAACGGCAACCCTGCCGCGCTCATAAATAAAGGCGTACGCATAAACACTATCCGTCAATAAAAAACTTGCTTAAGTTAAGTTAAAAAGCCCATATTGTCTAGCGCATCTCGCATGAAATTTAAGCGCATACGCAGCAGACTCAGAACACTTTATATAAAATGCATCACAAAATAAACTAAAAATTACGTTTAGTACAGAGGCCATGATACAGAGCATGCTACCTATCATGGTCATAATCATCCCATAATAGGCGTAAAACCATTAGTATCTCGTGCCTTATCGATCATATTAGCGATTCGCTGGTCAAAACAGCCGACTGATATCATTACCAATTGCTAACACCATGAAACCTGCCAGCAAGAGTAAACCGATATTTAGTCCAATCATTTGCACCCCTTCCGAGAGTGGCTTACCGCGAATCAATTCAATAAGATAATACACAATATGACCGCCATCCAACACAGGAATGGGTAAAAGATTGAGTACAGCAAGACTCAAACTAATCAAAGCCGCCGTCGATAACACCATCTGCCAACTGATATCAAAACTCTGTTTGGCCACTTTAGCGATGGTAATCGGACCTGACAAATTGTCCAAACCAATCATGCCTGATAGCATCTTACCCATTGAGCTGACAGTCATCACTGCGAGCTGTTCAGTTTTCTCAAATGATTTCACCAATGACTCACCAGGGCCATAGACTACAGTGGTCTTGTAAGCGTCAGGAATAACAATTTCGGACTGTGCCACCATAGCACCAATTTGCCCATAATCGTTACCCAAATTGTCTTTTTTACCTTGCGGCATAATCTGTAATTGCACAGATTTACCATCACGCAATACTGTGAAGTTAAGCAAAGTTTCAGGACTGTCGCGGATGATACGAGTAGCACTGAGCCAATCTTTAATTGGTTGATCATTGATAGCAATAATACGATCGCCTACTTTTAGTCCTTGGCGACTGGCGGCACCATCAGCGGTCAAGTCACCTACTATCGGTGCAATATCTGGTTGCCATGGCAGCATGCCAAAGCTGGTCAACGCATCTTTACGTTGCGCGCTGCCTTGCATAAACTGAGTTACGGGCGCTTGATAAGTTTTGATCGCATTATCAGCTTGTGCCTCTGATTGCAGAGTAATACTGACATTGTCCGTCTCGCCCATCCGTCCAGCAAGCCGATAGTTGATGCCTTCCCACGTTTGTACCTCATGCCCATCAATCGCAACGATTTTGTCGCCAACTGGCAGCTGTGCCATAGCAGCAGGCGTATCAGGTAATACCTGCCCAATCTTCGTCGCCAGCTGCTCTGATGGTGTCATAAACAACACCCAAAACAGCGCAATAGCAATGATAAAGTTCATGATAGGACCAGCGGCGACAATCGCAATCTTTTTTAGTGGATGCTGACGATTAAACGCCAAATGTTGCTCAGCTTTTGCTACCTCACCTTCGCGCTCATCGAGCATTTTGACATAACCACCAAGTGGCAAAGCAGAAATACGATAATCAATACCGCTTTTTTTGCTCGTCCAGCCAAAGAGTTTGGGACCAAACCCGATAGAATAGGTCAAGACTTTAACGCCGCAAAGACGAGCGACGATATAGTGTCCCCACTCATGTAAGGCAATAAGCGGACCTAAGACAAATATTGCCGCAAGGAGCGTTAATAAAAACGTCATGATCTTTTCTCAGTATGGTTTCTCAGTATGGTTTCTCAGCATCTTTTATTAACATCATTTTTTAACGACGCAGTTATTGATACATTTATACCAACTTTGCCACAAGTTTTTCTGTAAGGTGACGTGCTATTTTATCAATTGCTAGTATATCTTCTATATCAGCCGTTTCATTTAACGGTGGCAGCTGTATGTCATTTAATGCTTGCTCATTGATATCAGCAATGTCGGTCAGGCGAATTTTTCCAGCCAAAAATGCCGCCACGGCAATTTCATTCGCCGCATTTAAGACAATCGTCGCTTGTGTGCCCGCTTGCATCGCCTGTCTTGCCAAACGCAAACAGGCGAATTTTTGCAAGTCAGGCTCAATAAACTCTAAGCCGCTGAGCGCAAATAAATCCAAAGGCTGCGAGCCACTCTCAATACGATCAGGATAACTGAGCGCATGGGCAATGGGCGTTTTCATATCGGGACTGCCGAGCTGCGCCAAAAAGCTACCATCGCTATATTCTACCATTGAGTGAATGATACTTTGTGGATGAATCACCACATTTATCTTATTTTCAGGCAAATCAAACAAATGGCAGGCTTCAATCAACTCAAGCCCTTTATTCATCATCGTAGCTGAATCGACGGATATCTTTTGACCCATTGACCAATTTGGATGTTTGACCGCTTCAGCGACGCTCGCGTGCTGCATTTGCGCAAACGATTTTTGCAAAAACGGCCCACCAGAGGCCGTTAACCATAGCTTACGCACGCCGTGGTTTGGCTGATGAATTTGGGTATTGTCCTGCTGAATAGCCAGTGGTAAACACTGAAAAATAGCATTGTGCTCCGAGTCAAGCGGCAGCAAAGTAGCGTTATGCGTTTTGACCGTATTAATCATCACTTGTCCTGCCATCACCAGCGCTTCTTTATTGGCTAGTAAAATACGCTTACCTGCACGAGCAGCGGCTAAAGTAGAAGGCAGACCAGCTGCGCCTACGATCGCAGCGACAACGGTATCCGTCTGCGAATCAGTGGCAATATCAACCAGCCCTGCTTCGCCGCCTACCACATCGATGTCAAGATCTACCGCACGAAGTCGCTGGGCAAAATCATCGACTGCGGCGGTCGGTACGCTCACGCGCTTTGGCAAAAACTGCTGGCAAAGTGCAAACAGTTTGTCTAAACGGTGATAGCCTGACAGAGCGTAGACCATGTAAAGCTGTGGTTGCGCCGCTAATATTGCTAACGTGCTATCGCCAATCGAACCTGTCGCGCCTAGTACGGCGATGCGTTGCGTCATAACCATCGGTGCCTGTAAATGATACTATAAAAAATTAAATAAGAAATCGATAAAACGTCTGATAAATAAGAGATAGACGATATCCAGTGTATTGATTAGTCACTCATCTTAACTACTATAATTAGGGCGTATCATCGTCTATGAATTATTTTTTCAGTCCTAAACCACTATCAAACCTAACTGCTGTATCGCCCAAAAACCAAGCGCAAATATCGGTGTGGCAGAGAGCAGTGAGTCGATACGGTCAAGCACGCCGCCATGCCCTGGTAAAATCGTTCCTGAATCTTTGACATCAGCGCGGCGCTTAAGCATCGACTCAAATAAATCGCCAAGTACCGAGGCTAAAATGGTCAAGGCTGATAATGCTACAAATGCGACTAACGGCACACCCGTCAATTGCAACTTAAATACACTGATGGCAATGACCACGAGCAGACCAGTGACCAAACCACCAGCCAGTCCTTCCATACTTTTATTGGGTGAGACGTTCGGTGCCATTTTGCGGCGACCAAGCTTACGCCCCACAAAATAAGCGCCACTATCTGCGCACCAGACTAAAAGGAACACATAGAGCAACCACCATGCTGACAGTTGCCACAAATAAAACATCGCCGTAATCGATGCGGTCAATATCACCGCACCCATCAATGCCAGTTTTTTGCCATACCAATTGGTATGAGTCGGGAACACTCGCACCCAAGACAGCGCCATTAGCCATATAGCCAGTGAAGCCACCCACCAAAACAGCCATGTCACTTTAAACATGAGTGATACTAGGGTCAACACCAAAACCAATAGCACAAACAGCGCAGGATGACGCCACTTAGGCATCAACTTAGTCCATTCGTGAGCGGCAATAATGACGCCAATCGCTAACAGCGGTGCAAATAAAATAGGGGTTTGGCTCGCAAACATTGCAATACCAACGATAATAACGAGAACAACTGCCGTCTTAATTCGTTGCCACATACTTATTGAGCCTTATAATAATGAAAAACGCATGGTCAAAACGTGCATTATAGCAGCTAATCTACAATAGCCCACTAATAGCAGTTGACGCTTATTGACGCGGTTTATTATTTCACAAACAAGCAATATTAACTACTTATACGATAGCGGCTTTGTAAGAGCTTTTTCCTTTACAAAATAACAGGTAAATGCTTAACACCATTAACGACTTGCTTGCTCTATCACTATCTGCTCACTGGTTTTGCCAAAACGGCGCTGCCGCTGAGCGAACTCTTTTACCATTGCTGCCAACTCATCAGCTGCAAAATTCGGCCATAATGTCTGGGTAAAGAATAGCTCAGCATAGGCTGACTGCCACAATAAAAAGTTAGAAATTCGGTATTCACCGCCTGTGCGTATCAGCATATCTACTGCTGGTGCATCTGCTAATTGCACATAGTTACCGAGCAATTCTTTATTAATATCATCAGCACGTAACTGACCAGCCTCTACTTGCTGCGCCAGCTGTTTTGCCGCATGGGCAATATCCCATTGCCCACCATAACTGATAGCGATGACTAGAGTCATGGCTTTAAAGTCTGCTGTTTTTGCTTCAGCGTCCGCCATCAATGCTTGCAAATCATCACTCAGCTGACTGCGGTCACCAATAAAACGTAGACGAATACGATACTCATTCATGCGTGGTATTTGCTCATGAATGGTTGAGGCTAACAGTTGCATGAGTAGTGCCACCTCACTGGGCGGGCGTTGCCAATTCTCACTAGAAAATGCAAATACCGTTAATACTTCGATACCCGTATTAACGCAATACTCGACGATAGGATCGAGTGCATCTTTGCCAGCCACATGCCCTTGGCCTTTGCCCAAATCATTGGCTTTACCATAACGATTGTTGCCATCCATGATGATAGCGATATGGCGTGGAATAAGATCAGAAGCCAAAAAGGCTGAAGTGGACATAGGCGAAAGTGCTTATTGTTAAGGTAAAATAATAATAACGGCTGCGATAACGATTAGAAAGCGTCATAACCATAATTCACAAACTTATCATAAACCTGTCTATGGGCGTGATTTAGTTTGCAAGATAGCGCTTATAAAATACAGTTTACAAATCTGAGAAAGCCTATTGCCGTATCCGATTGATATAACATTGACGCTATTATCGGTACCGTCTACACAATAATAAGCAGCCAATAGTACTGACAGATTGGCTGCTTATTATAAGGATATGACATAACGAATTTTTTCTAAAATGATCGAAAAACCAGTGCTTTATACGTCCATCAAGTCAGTTTCTTTTTTGCTCAAACGTTTATCGATGGTTTCGATATACTTGTCAGTGATTTTTTGAATATCATCACTCGCGCGGCGCTCGTCGTCTTCTGAGATCTCTTTTTCTTTGGCCAATTCTTTGATGTCATTCATCATGTCACGGCGAATATTACGGATAGAAACACGGCTACTTTCTGCTTCTCCACGCGCAAGCTTTTGCATGTCGCGGCGTGTCTCTTCTGTCAATGCTGGCATTGGCACACGAATCACATCGGCGGTCACTGGGTTGAGACCCAAATCTGCTTCGCGAATGGCCTTGTCAATTGCTTGTACCATGGTACGGTCAAACGGCTGAACCATGAGCGTACGTGAGTCTTCAACGTTGACACTCGCCACTTGATTCAAAGGTGTAGGCGACCCGTAGTAGCTAACCATCACGCCTGACAACATACCCGGATGTGCACGCCCTGTACGGACTTTGCTAAAAGTGCTCTCAAGCGCTTCCAAGGTTTTTTGCATACGCGCTTCGCCGTCTTGCTTAATCTCTTTGATCATTAGATATCCTTATTTATCGCTATCGATAAATCATTCATTTGTTAGTAAATATACGGGTGTTCACTACTAATTATTAGCGCTGGTAGTTATTAACGACTGGTCTAATTTTAATGACTGGTATTCTCGTATTAATATTTAGAGCGTTCAGAGCGTTTAAAGTATTCAGGCAAATCAGTGATAAACGCGTGTGCCTTCATTTTCGCCCATAATGACGTTTAATAATGCATTAGGCTTGGTCATATCAAACACTTGTAGCGGCACGTTGTGCTCACGGCATAAGGCAATGGCAGTTAAATCCATCACGCCAAGTTTTTGCTCTAATACTTCATCAAAAGTTAAACCATCATATTTAACTGCATCGTCATGTAAGCTTGGGTCTTTGTCATAAACGCCATCAACTTTGGTGGCTTTTAAAATCAAGCCAGCTTCGATCTCGATACCGCGTAAGCAAGCAGCCGTATCAGTGGTAAAGAAAGGGTTGCCCGTACCAGCAACAAAGATACATACTTCGCCATTTTTGAGATAGCGAATGGCATTGCGACTGCTATAGCTTTCGGTCACTTCACCAATTGGCAAGGCTGACATCAGGCGAGTTTTAATATTGCGGCGCTCAAGCGCATCACGCATCGCCAGACCGTTCATAACGGTTGCTAACATACCCATTTGATCACCAGTCACACGACCGACTAAGCCTTCTTGTTGCAACTGCGCGCCGCGATATAAGTTACCGCCGCCGACCACGATACCGACTTGAACACCAAGACCACGCAAATGGGCGATAGACAAGCTCATCTTATCGAGCACTTCGCTATCAATTCCCATCTCTTTGCCACCAGCTAAGGCTTCACCAGAGAGTTTCAGCAAGATACGAGAGTAACGCGGATTTTTGTCAGACATGAGGTCACCTTGTTAGCATTAAATTATAATTAAAATGAGCGGTAAAACACAAATAGAGTTTGCCTTCGAATTTACTCGAAGTGTCATCACCGAGGTACTATATAGGAAGCACCGCAACTGATGACAAACGTGTAAAAAAGCTAAATTGCGCTAATTGTAGCAAAAACTGCCCGCGATTGGGCAATTTTCACTCGTATATTGTAGTAACTAATCAGCTACAGTGACTGCTTAGCCTTTGTAACTGGCAAACAAATCATATTCGCTAGCGTCGTCAATCGTAACCGTTAGGAATTGTCCGACTTTAACTTGAGCGGTAATCTCATCAACGTAGACATGACCGTCAATCTCTGGTGCGTCAGCATAGCTACGACAAATTGCAACACCCTCTTCACTATCGATTTCATCGACCAATACCATCAAGGTTTTACCGACTTTCTCTTGTAGCTTTTGCGCTGAGATGTCTTGTTGCAGCGTCATCAAACGCTCATAGCGTTCTTGCTTAATCTCTTCTGGCACATGATTTGGCAGGTCATTAGCCACTGCGCCTTCGACTTCTGAATAGGTAAACGCACCAACGCGATCAAGGCGAGCTTCTACTAACCAATCAAGCAAGCATTGAAAATCTTCTTCTGTCTCGCCAGGGAAGCCCACAACGAAGGTTGAGCGAATGACGATATCAGGGCAAATCTCACGCCATGCATGGATACGTGCCAAGGTATTTTCGCTATGCGCTGGGCGTTTCATCGCTTTTAGGATGCGATGGCTAGCATGTTGGAACGGAATATCGAGATAAGGCAGTAGCTTCTTCTCGCCCATTAGCTCAACCACTTTATCGACATGCGGATACGGATAGACATAATGCAAGCGCACCCAAATGCCTAAATCATTTAAGGCTTGGCACAAGTCATAAAACTTCGACTTCAGCGGCATACCATTCCAAAAACTGGTCTTATATTTCAAATCCAGTCCATAAGCAGAGGTATCTTGCGAAATAATAAGCAATTCTTTCACGCCAGCATTTTTCAGCGCCAGCGCTTCATTCATCACGCTATCAATCGGACGTGAAACCAAGTCTCCACGTAAGCTTGGAATGATGCAGAAAGTGCAACGATGGTTACAGCCCTCTGAGATTTTTAGATAAGCATAATGGCTTGGCGTCAATTTGATACCCGCCTCATTAATCAAATCTATCTTTGGATCATAACCAGCGTCCTGACTGCGGTCAGGCTTGGGCACATGCAGCGAAACGGCTCTAATGACTTCATCATAAGCATGAGCGCCAGTTACTGCCAATACAGCGGGATGCATTTCACGGATTTTATCTGCTTCTTTACCCAAGCAACCTGTGACGATGACTTTACCGTTTTTGCTAATCGCTTCGCCGATGGCATCAAGCGACTCTTGTACTGCTGACTCAATAAAACCGCAAGTATTAACGACAACTAAATCTGCACCTTCGTAATCACTCGCCACTTGATAACCATCACGGCTAAGCTCAGTGATGATGCGCTCACTATCGACCAAGGCTTTTGGGCAACCTAGTGACACAAACCCAATCTTTGGCGCTGCGTTCACTGGCGCATTTTCAGTCGATAAAGCACCTGAAGTCACATCGCTGCTTTGCTCAATGCTACGGTTTTGATTGTGATTGGCTTTATGATGGTAAGGTTGGTTAGTGTTTGCTTGACTAACATCTGCCTGATTGTCTTGTGCTATATTTGGTTTGGCAGGATTAAAAACGGTGGCAGTGTCTTTTAACATAGAATCTGTTGGCGTAGAAGTTGACGGTGAGGTAGTAACAGTCGTATTAACCGACTCGGTAGAAGTGTTGGGCATGGCTGACCTTGCTAGAGATAAATTGGCTGTGCGCATTGTACGTTTTTTTTGCAAAAATCGCCAGTTTTGCCGCTCTATAGTGTTGATTTATGGTTAAATATTATATCGCGTCTTTTTTTATTCTAGGCAATAGCCATGACAACCCATTTGACAACCGTAAAACCGACACCTGACTTAGCATTCATGTCACAGCATTTGTTCACCGCTATTTTATGGATCAATGATGATTTATCGATCACTTGGCTAAATGCCCAAGCCGAACAACTACTCGCTATTAGTAGTGGACGCTTACTGGGTCAGTCTATATTGACCCTGCTTGCATCCGAAGCATCCAAAGCATCCAAAACGTTGAAATCAGCCGATAGCAATTATGACAGTGATAACCATGACAACCATGACAACCATGACAACCATATAACTGTCGATAAAAGTAGTGGTGAAGATATCCATGAACAACCGTGCTCTTTGAAAGAACGATTTCAGCAAGCAAAGCAGTATCAACAACCCTTTATCGATCATGATCACCTTATCAGCACACCGCTAAATGGTAATTTATCATTCTCGGTTGATTATAGCGTGACCCCTGTCATTTATGAGCAGCAACCTTATTTTATTATTGAGATGTGGGGTAAGGATCGCCAAAGTCGCATATCAGAGGAACAACGCCAGCAGCAACAATATAATGTTGCCCGTCATATGCTGCGCTCGGTCGCTCATGAAATCAAAAATCCGCTTGCCGGTATTCGCGGGGCGGCGCAATTATTACAGCGGCAATTCATCAAATTCAGTGACACCTCGCCTCTTAATAGTGCTCCTCCTGCTATTATTGGTACAAACCCTATGGTAAACCCGAATAGCCATCTGCAAAAAACGGCTGAAAAACTGCGCAATTATACTGATATCATCATCTCAGAAACGGACCGTCTAACCCATCTTATTGGGAAATTCCTTGGCTCCAATCAATTACCAAATTGGCAAACGCTAAATATCCATGAGCCACTGGAGCATGTTTTATCTTTGGTCGTCAATCAATATCCGCAAGTGACGCTACAGCGCGATTATGACTTGTCATTGCCTGAGTTATGCGCTGATAAAGATCAGCTGATACAAGTGTTTTTAAATCTGATTAATAATGCCTGTGAATCGATGACTGAGTTTGAGCAAACGCTGCAGCAAAGAGAGTTGTCCGAGCCTAAGGTGCAACAACCTGTCACTTCACAAACGAGTAATAACGACAGCACCAGTTATAAGCCAACACTGCACATTCAAACCCGCATTGCCTTTCAACATACCATTGCTGGGCAACAGCACAAGCAAGTGCTACAAATCAATATTGCCGATAACGGTTCAGGCATTGATCCTGCATTGATCGGACAGATATTTTTCCCAATGGTGACCAGCCGTGCCGCAGGGACGGGGCTAGGATTGTCTATCGTGCAAGATATCATCAGTCATCACCATGGTATGATTGACGTAAGCTCCCAGCTATCAAAAAGCCTTAACGACAGTGTCAAAAATAATCATAACCATCAACACACCAGTTTTACGCTGTACTTGCCTTTCAATCAGCCATCGCACCATGCTTAAAACAGCCAGCACCCAAGGCTTAGAAACCATGACCTAACTTATGAAACAATCACCCTGAATTACTTGCTTATTAGGCCTGATAAATGACTGCATATAATGACAACGCCACATCTAACAGCGACAATCAAGGCTCTGCCCAAACATCAGACAATCAAGAATCTAGTAACCGAGAGTCTGATAATCAAACTACAAAAGTAACGGTCAATAATGCGCCTGATGCTAACCCTGCAACGTTATGGCTCATCGATGACGATGCAGCCCTGCGTTTGGTATTGGCAGATACTTTTGAAGATGCCGGATTGACGGTTATCAGCTTTACCCAAGCGCAAGCGGCGTGGACACGCCTCAACGATATTTTGCAACATCAGGAATCAGTCGCTCAGTTGCCCGATGTGATATTGACCGATATTCGTATGCCCATGATGGATGGTTTGTCTTTTAGTGATTGGGTACATGAGCATTTCCCTAAGCTGCCCATTGTCATTATGACGGCGCATTCCGACCTCACCTCTGCTATTAATAGCTATCAAACAGGTGCTTTTGAATATCTGCCAAAACCTTTTGACTTAGATGATGCAGTCGTCACGATTTATAAAGCCATTAATTATCAGCCCGATATGCTGGCAGCGGCGGCAGCAAACTCTGCTCCGAAGACCATTACCAAAAATTCATCAGATACTTTACCAAATATCAAGGTAAAACCTGATACCAGATCCAAGCTTGCTAGCAAGGCTACTCTGATCAGCCAAACCAATAAAACATCCAGCCCTAAAATTAAAGTTAAACCTGCCATCAGCGCTAATGACAATCCGAGCGGCATCATTGGGCAATCACAAGCGATGCAGACGGTGTTTCGTGCCATTGGGCGCTTAGCGCACTCACCCATTACCGTCTTGATTACTGGTGAATCAGGTACGGGTAAAGAGTTGGTCGCCAGTGCGTTGCACCAGCATTCACCGCGTCACCAGCAACCTTTTATTGCCCTCAATATGGCCGCCATTCCACATGATTTAATTGAATCTGAATTATTCGGTCACGAAAAAGGGGCGTTTACTGGTGCGACGACGACGCGACAAGGGCGTTTTGAGCAAGCGGATGGTGGGACATTATTTCTAGATGAAATTGGTGATATGCCTTATAGCACCCAAACTCGGCTGCTACGAGTACTGGCCAATGGTGAGTTTTTTCGCGTCGGTGGACAGCAGCCGGTCAAAGTGAATGTACGCATCATTGCCGCTACTCATCAAAACTTAGAAGAACTGGTCAAACAAGGCAAATTCCGTGAAGATCTGTTTTATCGCCTCAATGTAATTCGCTTGCCGTTGCCGCCATTACGGACACGACCTGAAGACATTCCAGCATTAGCCCATTACTTTATGCAGCGCGCTGCTGAACAGATGAATAGTGCAGAGAAACAGTTACATCCGACAGCGCTACACATCATGCAGGCTTTTGAGTGGCGTGGCAATGTCCGCCAACTTGAGAATGTCTGCCTTTGGTTGACTGTAATGGCCACAGGCGACACCGTGATGGTGGATGATTTGCCACCAGAGCTACTTGAAAATATCTCGTCTGATTTAGAAGAATATCAAGAGCAAAGTCAGCCTACACAAGCTATGACTCACAATGACCAAATACGCCCTCATTCCCACAGTTCAAGTTGGCAACAAGCATTGGCTGCTTGGGCTGAGCAATCTCTACAAACAGGAGAAACCGATATCTTGCAGACGGCAACCCCTGAGTTTGAACGCGTTTTATTGACGGCAGCGCTCAACCATAGTGGTGGCAAAAAGATCGCTGCTGCCAATTTACTCGGTTGGGGGCGCAATACCCTGACACGTAAATTACAGCAATTAGATATTTCTTCAGTAGAAGGACAAAACAATCGTTATTAAGGGCGCAAATTCATAAATATAAATGCTATTAATATCAATTACTTATAAAACAAAGTGAAAATAAATGATAAATATTTAAAAATAATTGCAAATAGGGGTTGCCAAACGTTTCAAACTCTATATAATAGCCAACCACTGAGACGCACTACCGAATCAGTTAACTGTCTATATTGTGTTTGAGTTTAAACGCTAATAATGATAGAGTAACGGAAAATGGGGCTGTGGCGGAATTGGTAGACGCACCAGATTTAGGTTCTGGCGCCGCAAGGTGTGAGAGTTCGAGTCTCTCCAGCCCCACCATTTTCGGATAGTGATAAAAGTTCTCAAACCTATACTAGACCTGCTTTCGAGCAGGTTTTTTTATGTCTGCAATTTGAGTCTAATCCCACGATGGGATAGATCGTGGGATAGTATAATTTGCAATAATATCCTGAGAGTCTTACTTTACGTGCATTTGGTAGGTTTTTTATAACTTTAGATCTTACTGTGCCGTGGGATAGAAATAGTTTTTTACCTATATTTTCTCAAGTAAATTTTACGAAAAACATCTCACTGAATCTAACAAATAAAACAGCCATACAAACTATAGCTTATATGGCTGCTTCATTATGCTGTGTAGAATAGCTTGCTCTAACTTTAAATTCTGCACTGTAGGTTCTGATCTTCTTGGTATAGTAAACTCAAATTTATACTCTTAGTTTATCAAGTTAGTTGTACGGTTTCTTCAGCATAGCTCTATCTTCTTGGTAGCAGAGTTATACCTATAATTTACAATCTGCCCGTTCACTATCAAGTCAATTGCTGTATTTATCTGCTCTAAAGGCACACTGAACCATTCTCTAGGTTTGCACATATTACCTTGTAAATCTGCAACTTCCACATCGATGCAAACATCTTTAAATACGGTATGTACTAAGTTCTCGAACTTTTGCGTATTCATGTTATAGCATTCATAGCTGGCAACAATCTCTACTGGAGCCATTAAATAAGTAGGCTCATTGGCAGCATTTGCAATACGCTTTTTAACAGGAGTGCGTGAATAGCCTATTTTATATAAATTTGATATGGCTTGGATGCGAGAGTCTTGGCTTTGACTTGATAGAATGTAAATAAAACCAGCCGACTCGTCGTCTTCGTTGAGGCTTTTGATATCAGAGAAATACTCCCCTTTAGGCGAGACAATTTTCCCCTCTTTAGACAGAACTTTAGCAAGCGACCTATAGAGCATATTTGATTCTGTACCGTTCTCAAAAATACATCTTGTACGTCCATCTTTTCTTACGACAATCCCATCTATAACCTGATCTTTTGAGGTTAAGTTAATCTTATCTACATACAGTAAAATGCCATCTAAGATGTAAAAGCTGCCTTCATCAATATTGTAACCAGTTCCTTCAAACTCAATAATCTTACGTTGACCACTGTTTAACTCTTTCTGAACAACAGGAAATAAGTCTTTATATTTATCAAAATCCTTGCATGATTTACGGCGAGCGACAAAGTCAGTCTCGGCACGTTTATCTGCTTTAATATGCTTGATGTTGAAAATACTCTGATCAGAGTCACCGAGTAAGCCAAAATCATCATCATCGAAAATATCTTCAAACGAGGTGATTTCTTTTTCAGCTGGTTCAGGTTCTGGTGCAGCGACTTCATGAGTAAGTGGTAGCAGGTTAAATTCGTCAAAATCGACTAAAGCTAGGCACTGTTCATTGTTATTCTGGATAGACTCTAAACGCTTGAAAAGCATAAGCTCACTAATATTCGCCATGTTATGTTCAGGTAAGCGTTTATTAGTTTTGTAGAAGTCGCTTATCTCTTGGAATTTAGCGACTAAATGCTCATCTGCTGTAGGTGCCCGCGACTTTGCTTTAATCGTCGTAAGCCCTAAATCGTCATCACTATCAATAAATTTTAACCAATCATCTAATTCTATCGATTTTAAAGCTTGCCACTCTTCGTTTTTCATTATGCGGGCACTCTCTTGCGTTTTTGTTGCTTAATATAAATGACACATTCAGCAAGTCTTTTTTCATTGAAATCTGAGCTGTTCAAATCAGGCTCACGACCCTTTTCATGCACAAACTGTTTAACTTTAGGCCATAGCAATTTAGCCTCTTCAAAGTCCATTTGGATACGAGTGGTTTCAATAGATTCTTGGATAAGCTTGAGTACATCTGTTGTAATGGATTTTGATAGAATCTCAAAAGCTTTTTGGAAAGGATTGATTTGATCAATCAAGTCAATATGTAGCTCATCAATATTAATAAACTTGTCTGCCATACGGATGAACTTCTTACCGTCTTGCTCAGTTACTTCTGCTGAGCTTACTGCACTATCTACTATGACTTGCTGTCTGACCTCTTCAACTTCTGCTTCAGTCAGATCGGGATATTTTCGCTGAATTATTTTCGGTATAAGAATTTTATTCACTACTTCAGGATCGACTTTACCTGCCGAAGCTGCAATGACCTTATCATCTTGCAAGATAGCAGCTTTTAAATCAGCCAAATCAGACTCTATAATAGCTTTAGTGCGTTTGGTACTTGGTTCTTTAAAACCACCTATTTTGATTGTGCCCGGTGGCGTAGGTTCGAAGTCACCATCTTTTTTTGTTTTAAATTTAAAATTAGGAGCAAGCACTTGTTCCATTAATAAAGAGCCAGTGATAGCCTTCAACATATTGTTTACAGCAATGGTAACATTCTCGTTTGCAGCATCAGGTTGCGCGATAAGGTTGGTGAATTGGGCATGGCTTTTATTTGCGCTATCTCGAGTACAACGACCAATAATTTGAATGATTTCGGTTAGTGAGCTTCTATATCCAACAGTCAATGCGTGTTCGCACCATTCCCAGTCAAAACCCTCTTTCGCCATACCTAAAGCAATAATGACATCCATATCGTCTACGTGATTCATATTACGTAAATAATTTTGGATAATATCTCGATCGTTTTCTTCTACTAAATCTGCCACCTTAATAACTGTGCCATCAGATCGCGTAACAGGAATAACGCCTGTTATAGGATCTCTCTTACCGGCTTCACCTAATACTTCAAGAATAGCGTCTACTTCGTCATATTTTTCTTTGGTCGACTCACCTGAGTTTACGTTTGGTATATGAATAATGGTTTTTTTACCATAATTTTCTTCTGAATTAAGCACTTCATGAATGACATCAGTATAGCGGCCCTGATAAAAATGATAGCCAATACCAAGCGACTTCAAATAGTTATAACCATTGAGCTGCTCATAATAGTTAAAAGAAACCTTATCAAACTGAGCTTCATCCTCAGGTGTCAGCACAGGGATACTATCGCCACGGAAATACGAGCCTGTCATAGCGACAATATGAGCGTTAGTATTTGCCATGATACTACGCAAAACACCACCTAAGACGTTATCGCCATCGGCCGACACATGATGGAATTCATCGATTGCGAGTAGACAGTCATTAAAAATACTATCTTCTATTTCTTGAAAGGCAAAACGTAGCGTGGCGTGAGTACAAATCAATATCTTGTCATCGCTTGCCATAAAACGCTTAAACGCTTTGACCTTACTACTTTCACCACCAGGAATACAGAGGTTGTTTTCATCCTCAATGGTCCAATCGCAGAAGAAGCCATATTTACTGAGTTCGGTTGAACTGAATGAACCACCAATAGAACGCTCTGGAACCGCTACAATGGCTTTTTTGATACCTTGATTATGTAGCTTATCCAATGCCAAGAACATGAGAGCGCGTGACTTACCTGATGCAGGTGGTGCTTTTAGTAATAGGTACTGACTATTTCTAGCGGCATAGGCACGAGCTTGCATTGCTCTCATACCCATGGAGTTTTCGTTTGAGCTAGCACCTGTTTGATCGTATTCGAAGTACATTAAATTAGGCATTTTCATTTCCTATCATTTTTTTGTATAAGGAAAATAATAAATTGAGCTTTTCTTCTTCTGAATTTAACAATTTGGTTGAATAAAGTAGTTCGACCTTTTTATCTAATGTCTCATGAGCTTCTCTTAAAGAATCAGGCATAGAGTCTGAATATAATTTAGAAATACTCATATCACTATAAGCTTCTCTTTCCAGCAAAATGTTAAGAGCGGCAGATCGAACTTGATCTTTTTGCTTTTCAGTCACCTCAGGAACGGGGAAAGTGTTGTAACATATTTTAGAAGAGTATCTAATACCGTTTCCAAACTTCCCAGATACGGCAGTAGTCCAGATTAAGTGAATTTTCGAAGAAAGTAAGCCCATAAAAAATAAATCTTCAGATGAAACTACGTTCAGTAAGTCACTAGCTAAATCTTCTTTTTTCAACAACCCTACTGGTAAGTAGTCTTTTACAGATGAAGATACTTTAGGGATAATCAAAAAATTGGTACTTGGAAAGTTCTCAACATGAAATCTTTTAGGGGTATTAGCAAGTTTTATTGTTGGGTTACTGGTACTTTTAAGCCTAAAAGCTTTAACTTTTTCGACAACTTTAGCCACTTCAGGAAGTCTTGATACTTCCTCATCACTAACCTGTTGTAGGCTTAAGCACCATCTAGAAACACCAGAATTAAATTCTTGGGCCCCAAACCATTTTTTAAAATATGGTTCTGCCTCAGGTTCTATTTTAAGGAAATTATTCTTCTCATCATTAGTAAATAAAAAACCACCTCCATCTACAGGTTTGTTACCTATACCCATTTTGGGAAGGTTTGACAAAGGTTTACTTCTAGGACTTACAGCCGTGATATCTGTACTAGTTAAATAAGGATTTATATGTGTAACGGAGTTCCAATAATTTTCTAATAAGATCTTTTTGTTTGAATTCTTATTTTTAGAGCCTAAACCAACAATTACACAGTATACCCCAGCTTGTTTTTTTGCATTATTCGTCCATTTAAAAGCAGGAACAGCAAGAATTATATCTACATTTTTTCTTAATATGCCATTCCACATAAAGCTCACCTGCTCACCCTGACAAATTGAGCTGGTAGATACAAAGGCTAGCTTCTGAGGACCAAAAATGTAATTAGCTCCCTTTAAAAACCAACCAGCAATATAATCCAAGCTACCTATATTGAAACAACTTTCATTAAAAAATGTATGTTTCATATCTTCCTTTTGTTCGGGAGACTGCTTTCTGGCTCCAATATATGGTGGATTGCCTATTATGTAAATCTCTTCTCCGTTATTAGGACAAACTGACAACCAATTTAACCTCAAAGCATTACCAGCGAAAATATTGCCACCACTTTGTAAAGGTAATGTTGGTTCACAATCTCCAAACTCGGCTTTAAATTCTACATTCATCTGGTGTTCAGCCAACCAAAGAGACAAAATAGCAACCTCATGGGCAAAATCATCAAGCTCTATACCATAGAATTGAGAAAGCCTAATTTGTGAAAATGATGAATCTAGACTAATTTCGTCAAAGAAATCATCTTGCTGACCGTCCTTTACTCGCTCTTGACGTAGCTTAATGACTTCCATTTCAAGTTTTCTAAGCTCTTTAAAGGCAATAATAAGGAAGTTACCTGAACCACAAGCTGGGTCGAATATTTTGATATTAGCGATGCGATCATGAAGCTTTCTTAAACGGCTAGGTTTTAATTTTGGATCAATGTTTTCTACAATATTCTCTAGCTCTGCATACAAATCATCCAAGAATAGCGGTTCAATGACCTTCATGATATTGATGACAGAGGTATAATGCATCCCCATACCGCCACGCTGATCAGGATGCACAACGGCTTGAATCATAGAGCCAAAGATATCAGGGTTGATACCTGACCAATCTAGCTCACTGCCACACTCGATGAGCATTCTACGAGACTTAGTGGAGAACTTCGGTGAAGCGATAGGGTCAGCAAATAGGCCACCGTTAACGTATTCAAATTTGGCCAAATAATCTGGCAAATCGTGACGATTTTCTTTGCTAGTATTTAAAACCTCAAATAAACGGTTGAGGTAACTGTCTACATCAGAGCCATCTGCTTTGGTATGAGACTCAAGCTCAGCACTGAATTGGTTATCTGTGAATATGCCTGTGTCTTCTGCAAAGAAACAAAAGAGTAAACGAGTTAGAAATACGTTCAGACTATGAAGTGCGGCAGTATCATTCTTATTTTCTTCACTGAAATTATCTGCTTTAATCAAATCAAACAGCTTAGCCATTTTTTCAGCTGCTTTTACATCAGCTGGATTATCGCCTTGATATACCGCTTTTTCCATACCTGCCCAAGGTAAGAAAAAGTCAAAATGTTTACCAAGCTCACTAAATTCAATATCAAGTGTGTCATTAGTACGCGTATCTACCGCTACAAACTGATCAAAATCTGTTGCGATAATAAAGCGTATCTTCTCTCGTGTGACAGAAGGCTCTTTCTTCATGTCATCGATATCTGAGAACACTTTATTGCTATCACTATGCTTAAAGTAAATATGGCGCTTGGCCCTAACCTCCCCTGCGACCTTAGCTAGATTACGTTCACCGGATTTGATACGGCTTACTGTCGTCTTTCTATGCCCATAAGCTGCCATCAACTCGTATATGAACTGATCCTTTTCGACTGAGTTATTGATGACATCTAAAGCTAACTTTTTAACGATTTCTTCTATTTGGGTTACGTTCACTTTGTTTCCTTAAGCTGCTCTAAGTTAGCCGCAATATTCACTAATACTAATTTATGATTCTCAATAGATATTTTTCTATCCACGATAGTTGTGATTATTCTTATAAGCAGAATAGCTATTGTCGTCTAACAGCGAATCCTGTTCTCCATGATTAGTAGCAGCATCAAATGACGGCTGTTGATTGTTTATAGCATTACTGTCTTCCACTGTGACACCTTGATTTGTAGCCTCTTGATTATTTCCTTTTGTATTAGCCACAAACAGACCTATTTCTTCACCCAAGCCCATATCACCACCCAAACTTTCAATCATACTTTTAAATAAATGCTTATCAGATGCTCTTGTGAGAAAGTCCGGAAAATTCATCGCAAAATAATCCTGAATCATCTTTTCATCATCACCTTCACTTGCCAATATTTGACCTAAAAATGCTCCCATTAAAATTTTCTGCTTGTTCAGTCGTTTATCCAACTTTACTTGCTGAACCTTAGCTTGGCGTTTTAACTCCTCTAAACGTTGGTGCTCTTTTAAACCATGAGCATTTTGATTATCAAAAATAGACACAGATAATTTTTTATTAAAGTCTGACATAACATTTGCTCTCTATAGTAATACTTTTCCTAACCATAGCAAGGGATAAGTAATGGTTCAATATTTCATGATAGTCGTTAACATAAAACGATCCAAACTCTAAGTCATTCTATTTTAGTATGGAATGGTTGTGTCTCCCTGACTAAGGGCGAAGCAACGACTCTAAAATTACTATTTCCCACTTCGTGGTCATAGCAATTTTAGAATCGTTCTTCGTTGGGGAAACCCCAAACCCCATACCGCACGAAATGATGTGCGGCAAAAAAACCAAACGACGAGGCGGTCATTATGACCATAGTGCATTTTGATACTAAGGCAATTTCTCGAAAAGCAGGACAGTCAGCGGTAGCTTGTGCCGCCTATCGTGCTGGGGATGTTTTGGATGATGTGAGATATGGTAAAACGCACGACTATTCAAAAAAGCGTGGGGTGATGAGTAGTGACATCGTTCTACCATTTGCACTAAAGGCGCTTGGGGTGAGTGTGGATAGAGAAACACTTTGGAATTTAGCGGAGGCCGCAGAGAATCGATCGGACAGTCGGGTGGCGCGTGAGTGGCTGATTAATTTGCCCTATGAGTTGTCTGAGGAAGAACGCCATACGCTAGCAATAGAGTTCGCTCAAAAGCTTGTTGATGATATGGATGTGATTGCCGATGTGTGTATTCATCGTCCGGTGATGAAGTTGCCGTTTGATCCTGAGGCGAAGCCAAGCTCGAAGCGCTTGCGTGAGGGAGAGCAAAATCCTGATCCGCGCAATTTTCATGCGCATATTTTAGTGACCACTCGAGCGCCTATTGCTGGTCCTAATAAAACCTTGGCATTTGATCCAAAGCTCAAAATCCCTTTTGAGTGGTCGAATAAAAAACGCTTGGCACATGATCTGCCCTCATCAATGAAAGAAATTAAGCGCATGCGGCAGATCTGGGTAGATACCGCTAATGTGGTGTTGGCAAAGAAGCAGTTGCCTCTAATGGATGCTCGCAGTTATAAAGATCAGGGACGAGATCAGCAGCCCACCATCAAAATGGGCGTTGCAGCAACCGCCATGGAGCGCCGAGGTATTACGACGGAGAAGGGCGATATCAATCGGGAAATCATCGCACGTAATCAGGCCGTTACCGAACAAACCAGTCAACAAGGAGTAGAACATGATCGCCGAGTTAGAGCACTTAGAAAAGGACTTGCTTGGACAACTGAGCACAATGCAAGACTACCTAGCCTCATTGGAGACACAAAACAGCGAGCTGACAGCACGCAACGACGAATTAGCGACACAACATCAGGAATTGCTTGGGCAACTGAGCGCTGCCAAAAAATACCAAACGGCATTGACACAGTTAATAACAGAATCAAATCAGCAGACGACGGCATTAACTGGGCAACTGACCACACTGAAAGCCTCCCAGAGCTCATTAAAGACACAGCACAGCTTATTACAAACACAAAACCAAACCTTGAATGGACAGCTGAACGAACTGAGGAATTACATACTAGACGTGATGACACGCAACAAAGAATTGACAAAGCAGCACAACGAATTGATGACTCAAAACGGTGGGTTACTCAAAACTCAGAAAGAGTTCAAGCTAGCAAATCAATCACTGACGGAATCAATAGCGGCCTTACAGAGCGAGCAAGACCAGCCCCCAGCCCCTTTGATGACGACTACCAACGAGCCTTTTATGAGCGAAAAAGACGAGTTGATCGAGCGATTAGAGAAACAGATAGAAAGCTTGACGAATCGAGGGTCGGAGATGTTCAAAGAAGTAATGATGTTGAAGATGCAGTTAAGACACTAACTTATAGATTGCTGGATCGCCGTAAAGAGGGGCTTTTTGATAATAGAAAACTAATTATGCTTGATGACTTTGCGAAAAAATTAGGGATCAATGAAAATCAAAGTTTAGATTTTAAACAAAATGTAAGGCTTGCTACTGACAAGATCAATACTGTCGAAGTATTAGAGAACAATCCTCACGTATTTCGCTTATTAAACTTCCCTTCACAAGAAAGAGAGCATTACCAAACTGTCACAGCAGATTTTGATAGGTTTATTGCTCATGTAGACAAACAGAGGGCTGAGCTAAGACAAAAATATCAATCAAAACTAGGTAGAAACGATACGAGCAGAGTAACCGCAGAGATTTTAACAGTAGAACCTTATCTAGCTGCATTGACCAAATATGCAAACAATAGTGAAAAAACAGATGAGAGCAGAGCTTTAGCGGAACAACATATAAATAAGACGATCAGATTGACTGCTAAGAAATATGAGATCGCTTACAAAGGATTAAATACATTAGATAGAAACGAGAGCGTCCAGAAGCATATCAGAGAGCTTGGAGTCAGTCTGAATAATCTTACTACTGATTACTCAAATAAGCTAACTGAAAGTGATTTAAGAAGTATTAATGAGGGCTTAAAAGCCATTGATACAGGAATAGAGATTAGTAATACAAGTCAAAGAATAGTTACTCAGAATCTAGGGCCTTCAATCAGTATTTAACCTTGGTCAATCATGCCGTACCAAAAAGGTTCTTACCCACATGAACGTAATTATCCATCTAGGGTTGTTTATAAACCTAAAGATGAAGCTTGAAAGTTAGTTATTAAAAAATATACCTGTTCTGTTATTTCGGTCTACCGTAGTAGTAAAGCCGAAATGTTCCGCAATTCTTTTTGAAAGATGACCAATTTCTAATATTTCATCAAACTCTAATTGCTTGTTAGATAATTTAGATAAAATATCTTCATAAATACTATCTAACTCTAGGAAGTAGCTTAAAAACCAGCTGTTTTTCAGACTCTCATATAACTTTGTTTTTTCGGGTTTAAGTTCATTGTTGAACATCCAGCCTATATAGTAGCTAGAGAATTTGATTAAGTTTCCTATATTCTTATAGACGCTTATGAGTAAGTCTACAGGCTCAAGTCTCATGAGCTTGAAACTTTCAAGATCATCTACAATACCTTCTACTTTACTCTCAACTATATCTCTAAAGCTCTGTTCAGAACATTGGCCTATATGAGCGCTAAAAAAACATGCTGAAAACTCTGACCAACCTACTATAGATATATCAAAAACAAATGCTGAATAATGGCTTTTATATTCTTCTATTTTAGGAATGTCGCCCATAACTTCGTGAAACAAGTCATCCCCATGTATATGAGCACATTCATGCGCAATAACCTGAAGCATGAAAGCTACTTGCCCCCCATCTTTAGCAGCCTCTTCAACTAATAAAGGTACTATTGAAACATCTTTAAGAACAATATAACTTTCTAAGCCACCTTCTATGATATTAGTTATTGTTAAGGCACATCCAATTACCTCACCGTTGGATACTTGTCTACTACTATCGATCAGATCAATAGCTTTCCGATAGCCTTCATCACCAACTGCAATAGAAATACCTTTCAAACTCTTAATATTGAGCGTTCTACCAACTTCTTCAAATATCATTCGTAGTGATGCACAAATATCATCGCTTTTATCGTCGTCAATATTAACGCAGGTTATTGGAATATCATGATTGAAGGTAGAGGGATGATCATATGTATACGAATTTTCCGACATAAAAACCCTCCAGTTGATATTTTTATAGTACATGTGTCATCAAACAGCTAACGCAAGATGGCTATTCAAGGGTAACTTTTTAGAACTTCTGACCATTATATTTGGCGACCGTCACTTCCCAAAGCTGACTTTCATCATCAAGTTCATCAGATGACTCGTTTACATCAAATAAAGGACGTAGCTGTGCATAACTGATTCTCCCTTCACCTTTATTCACTATAGTCAGTAAATACTCACCCTCGTACTGTTTGACTAAACTTGCTTGAACATCATTCCCAATGAAAGTGGCATTTGGGTTGTTTTCAACGGCATATGCATCTGCAGTACGGACGCCATTACTGACAGCATATTGCCAACTTTCACCAGTTGCAGCTAACGGTTCATCAGATACACTACTGGCTGTATCATCAACTTTTGATTTGCATTGCCCCATTTTCATGAACAATGTAATCACCTTATGACAGTCCAGCTTCTGCAGCAATCTCATCCATATCAATTACTTGAGGCTCAGGCTCGCTACAGCCAATACTTGTTAACACTATACATGAGAAAGCTACTACAACTATTTTTTTAAACACTTACTAATCCTTTATTACTAATATCGACAGTATATTTCTAGCTATCTCAATAATAAATCTATCACTAAGTGGTCATATTCATATCAACAATGGCATCTCGTAAACAGATTCACGAATGCCATTATCTAAAATAATCCAAGCTACATTATTCAAAACATCAGATTAACTTAGCTTTGATGCCTATTTTTCCCTCGTCCAAGTTTCAACCACCATGCTGGTACGTATCCCTGAGCTTGATCACGTGACCATAGCGCGGTTAATATCCCTAAGCCTATGAGAGACACAAGGGCAAAAGTACTCTCTGAAATCATACCTAAAAAATATAAAGTAGACATAGTGATAACTATGAAACTATATGTGAGCCAACCTCTCACGCCGTACTCAATAAAAGCACAGGACGTATCTATGAAACCTTCTAACTTACTCATCACTATTTCTCACTTTAAGCCGACTCTTATAGTTGAAACAATAGCACTGTGTTACGTTTTTATCAATACAAATCCATAGATGTTAAATCGTTTCTGCTACATAAAAAAACCAGTCTTAATGGACTGGTTTTTTTATTATTATTCAGAAGGGGTATCATTGGATCTATTTTTGAACATTGCCTCAAATATACTGCTAGGAAAATAACCTAATATAAATATACAAGCTAAAACTAGCATTACGAAAGATAGCACTACTCCACCCCAAAAAAAGCCATTAATAAACAAGTAAACAGAAACAATTATCAGTAAAAGTATAAAGCCTGAAACAATATAAAGTTTTGACTGATTGAAAAACGTTTGTTCTTTACTGATATCAATATTTCTTTCATTGCTCTTCATATGCTCAGTATGTTGTGACTCAACCATTTTATGAGTAAAGCTTTGTTCTCTTTCTCCCATAGCTAGTATTCTATCAATAGCACCAGGGTAAGCCTTTTCAAGCGCTGCCATTTCCTTAGCAGGCATAATGGGATTATTAAAATTAAACTGGGCATTTTGAATAGCATTCTGCATTGTTGCTTGAGTTAAAGCATCAGGATTTTCATCAGTAAAAGATACGTCAACCTGACTATCAGGAGAATAATCAGGTTGGTTAGTAATAGTAGATTCTGTTGCATCTAGAGCCTGTTCATCAGGCTTCTCGTTTTTATCCATAGGAGCTTTCTAACTCTTTTTTATATGCTTCAACTGAGCGATTAAGTTGACGAGCTACATTTTCGAGGTGTTGCTTACTACCAGGTACATAATCACTAGATTGTACTCTTAGATAGTTAGGTGTAATCCAACTACCAGCCACACCATCCTGTATACCGAACGCTTCTAAACTTCTTGATTGCGTAAGGTGACGATTGTTTTTGGTATAAGTTTTCATGTTTATCTCTCTCTTTCTACATATACAAATGCTTTTAAGCATTACCTCAACTAGAAGCAACACTTAACTTAGCTTTTTAACTATATGTTATATAAACGATCTTTCAGAAATGAGGATCGTTTATAGTCAAAGTGTAGCACACTGCTACATCTCAAATCTATCTAGATATTTTTTTAAATATACTATCAATCTTACCTACTCATACATCTGAAATGAATACTTAGTGAAATATCACATCAAGCTATCTATGAATACACTCATTTAACTCTATTGATTAACCCTAGTCCGATATTGGCTAATGTTTTGTAGTCATAATCATTATTTACCTCCGCACCAGCTTGGATGAATGCTTCTTCAGCATGATACATAGCTACCAATAAAGCATCAGAAGGGTTCTCTATATCCATAATTTCAGGTAAGTAGATCAAACGTCGAGCATAGCGTGTTGGCGTATCGATATCATTAACTATGGCATCATTCGCTAACGTCTCTAATCTTATACCCAAAAGTACATACATCACATCAAACCCTATATTCCAGAGCTTGAAGGCTAATGATGATGGCATATCTCGCTTGCCTGTTTCATAATTTTTATAGGTATTTTGATGAACACCTAACTGGTTGTAAACATCAACTGCTTTCAAATTTAAACGTTCACGTTCTAATTCCAATCGCTTACCCATATCTTCAGGATTCATCTAACCCCCTCAAAAATACACTTTCATGTAAATAAATTATTGACATACACTCAAATGTAAGTATTATAATACACTCAAACGAGTGAAACATTTTAGAACAATACATTTTATCATAATAGGATACCACCAAAATGAAAGTGAGCACATTACAAGCTACGAACAAAGGACAGTTACATAAATCCAATCGTAAAGCCATACCTATTCGACTTCTACCAGAACAACACGCTGAACTTAAAAAAACTGCAGACACTGAGATTCGTTCTATGGGATTTATCGCATTACGTCGATACCAAGCTGGGCTGCAACTAGAGCAGTCAAAGCAACAATAAAACCGAAACCAGAAGAAAACCAAACTATGGATTCAAATGCCAAAAAAACTACGCGACAGTTCAATCAAAATCAATTTTTAGCGCTATGACTATCAGATATTACTGGCTCATTCTCAACACTCACATATAGAGATGACTACTCTAGTCAGACAACTTGCTATAAGCAAGATACATGACATAGTTTTGTACGGACAACCTAGTGTCTTGACACTGCCATCACAAAACACAGTTGAGATAACAGTGTCGTTTTTGGGCGATGAGGGAAGTACCGGTCAGTACTTCAGAAATCATCAGCCCTGTCTAACAATATTTATATTCATCCCACCCCTGTAGAGCAGCGCTCATCAGATCAGTAGTTTCATCACTGCTAGACATGCAAACAGTCAGTCCAGCGAAGGCATAGACCGAACCAGTTCACCAAACCAGACGAGCAATATTATGCAAACCATGCAAGATGATACCCGTAGTGAGCTAATCACTCGCCTCGTACAAGATTATGGTCTTAAATTCTCAAGCGACCGTCAGTTTTTGCGTTATGGCCGCTGCCCGTCATGCGGCAAAAAAGAGCTGTACACCGGCGCCAACGCGCCGTGGACGATCCAGTGTGGCCGCGCCAACAAATGCAGCTATCAAGCCTCTACCCGCGATATTTACCCAGATATTTTTGCCAACTGGACTGAGCGCAATCCGCCCACACCTACCAATCCCCATGCTACAGCTGATGCTTACTTGCAGTCTGGGCGCGGCTTTGATGTCGTCAAGTGGCAAGGCAGTTACAGCCAAGAAGTCTATAAAGACTATCAATCAGGCTTCACCTGCCCCACCGTGCGCTTTAACCTTACCAGCAATGGTCAAACCATCGGCTATTGGGAACGCTTGATAGAGCCAGCACAAGGTATTGCTAAAGCAAAAGTACAGACTGGCTTTAAATTCAAAGGTCACGCATGGCTACCGCCAAAGCTACATCTAAGACAAGGGGTCTGGTCATATGTCAAAGAATTGTGGATAGTTGAGGGCATCTTTGATGCCATGGCGCTGACTGAGAACGGTCTGCACGCGATCAGTAACATCACCGCTGGCAACTTCCCAGCGCACACCCTAGCACAAATCAAAGCGCGCATGGACGGGCTTGGCAAGCCACTGCCAAAGCTTATCATCGCATTAGATAGCGACACCGCCGGACGCAAAGCCACGGATAAGTTAGTAGCGCAAGCACGCCAAAATGGTTGGGACGTTGCCGCCGCGCAGTCGAGTGAGTACAGCGATGGCGCGGACTGGAACGACTTACATAAGGCCGGCAAACTCACCAAATCAGACCTTGAGCGCTACCGCTTTTACGGTGAACTACTGATTGCCGATACGGCGAAAGACAAGGCGCTGCTGACCTATAACCAATATGGCAGCACCAGCTTTTATATGTTTTTTGATAGCTGCACGTACTGGGTAAAAGTCGATATTGAAACTTTTGACAGATCTAAAGTATTGAATGAGTCGAACGAACCAACCCAAGATTTATTTAATACCGAAGAAGAACTCAAAGAAGCGCATCAACTATGGCATGACGATCTGATGCAGTCCTGCATGAGTGTCACTCAGATCATGAACTGCCAACCGCAAGCGCTCTATTATCAGCAAAACTTAGTCACTGATGAATCGTGGTACTTCTTCCGTATCCGCACCCCGCAAGGCGATACCAAAAACACTTTCACAGGTAGCCAGTTATCAGCCGCCGGTGAGTTTAAAAAGCGCCTATTGTCAGTCGCGCCAGGCGTCATCTATCAAGGCAACTCCAAGCAGCTCGATATTATGCTAGGACGCATGATTAACGGTATCAAAACCGTAGAGACCATTGATTTTATAGGCTACAGCAAAGACCACCAGACCTATATTTTCAATGATACCGCCATCCGCCATGGCGTGACTTATGCACTCAACAAAGATGACTATTTTGACCTGCCAAATAACAAAAGCCTCAAAACGTTGGCGGCCAGTCCAAACATCAACATCGCAGCGCATCCCAGTCAGCCGGTCAATTGGATAGCAGACATCATCAGCGGTTGGGGCGTGCAAGGGGTAATCAGTCTAGTGGGCTTTATGGGCAGTCTGTTTGCCCAGCAAATCCGTGATCGTCAAAAGTCATTCCCTTTTTTAGAGATTGTCGGCGAACCTGGGACGGGTAAATCGACACTGCTTAGCTTTTTTTGGCGCCTTATCGGCCGTGACTCTTATGAGGGTATCGACCCCAACAAAACCACTAAAGCTGGCCGTATGCGCTCACTCTCGCAGGCATCAAACATGCCATCCGTCTTGATCGAGTCCGACCGTGACGGCGCAGGGACAGGCCGCAATTCTCAATTCAACTGGGACGAATTAAAAAACCTATACGACGGCGGCACCATTGGCACACGCGGCGTCAAATCCGCAGGCAACGAAGTCTATGAACCACCCTTTCGCGGCACGATTGTCATCAGTCAAAATCTACCCGTGGTCGCCTCCAAGGCCATACTAAGCCGTATCTGTCATCTATTTTTTACCGTTGAGCGTCAGACCCGCGATAGCGAGGCGGCGGCGCGTCGCATCGAAGCGCTACAGTCTGAGGATGTCAGCCATTTTTTGGTTAATGTGTTAAAGATGGAAGACAAGTTTTTACAGACCTTTTTTGATACCAAAATGACACATGAGAACTGGCTAAAAGACAGCGGTGTCAAGGCGTTTCGTGTCGCCCATTGTCACGCGCAGCTGCTTGCCTTGTTTGACGCAATGAAGCTGTTACTGCCGGATTTGGTGAGATTGGACGGCGCATTCAAGCAAGCCATATTTGAAATGGCAACAGAACGTGATCAGACGCTAAACACTGAGCATCCGCTGAATATTCAGTTCTTTGATGTACTCGAACGATTGAATGCGGCACCCAACGCAATCGAAGGTGCAGCGCATCATATCCGCCGTTTGCACATCAATCACAGCAAAAACCCAGATCTATTGGCAATCAGCATGTCAGAAATCTATCAGCTTGCGAATGAGTACCGCTATGACCTACCGCCACAATCCGACATGCATCACGCGCTGCGCCAGTCTAGACAGTTCAAGTTTGTGGCAGCAAACAAGACGGTAGCGTCTCAAATAACAGGCCGTAGCATTCGTTGCTGGGTGTTTGAAATGCCTAAAAACCTAAGCCTCACTTAATCAAAAAGGAACCCAAACCATGAATCTATTACTAGCAGGACTACAGACTGAAGAAGAGTATGCGCGTGAGCGAGCTGCTAAAAGCAAACAGCATAAAGAAGCGCTTACCAAGGTATTAAAAATGGCATTGGATGATTGCGGTGGCAGTCGTGTCTGTCGTGATTTTCTATTGTCGTTATATAACGGTCACGCTTACCCATTCAATATGAACGGCTTACGCAATCTAGATGGCGGATTATATGCGGCTTGCATCACGATAATGAATATCGATTGCAGACCGAATCCACCGTTTGAGATTCATAACTGGTTTATCAATGGCGATGAAGTATTTGCAAGACTTAAAGCCAGTCGCGCCGAATCGGATAAAGGAAAATAACTAATGGACTTAAACAAATTAATGCAAATGGCGATAGAACATCAGCAGCAGCAAGAAGCCTCAAAGCTACAGCACAATGCCACTTTTGAACTATTGGCTTTAACCTTTATCTGAACCATTCCACCAGTCCAACGTAAGCACGGATTATCTCTTTCTATGAAAGAATTTATCAATAACGTTGGCTATCTTGGTAACGAACAAGAAGATGTATTCCTTGAGCTGATAAGCAACGCAAAAAACATGATTATTGATATGGCAAGTAAAACAGAGGACAGTCGATGAGCATCTAAACCATGACCGCATGGGTAGAAAATCCCTTGTAAAAGAATATGATAGACATTAGTTTTATCTTACATAACAACAAGCTCTACGGTATAGATACCCCATTTTCAATCATCATTAATAGCAGGCCTATCAAATAATGATTCCACTTAGGCACAAAAAAACAGCCCTCACCATAACGAGGACTGTTTTAACAGATAATTTGAGCCAAAAGCCCCAAACCAAGAACTTTTTAGTGGCTCATTAGTTACCAAACCAGATTTTTATTATAGCGTCGATTTAGCATAAAAGCTAGTTATATTAATACCTTAAGGTTTTCACACATACATTTTTACGCACAGGAGAACACCAAGTGGCCAGTATCGAACCACTCAAGACCAGTATTCGCATTATTTGGTATATGAACGGCGAAAAAGACAGCGAAACACTGCTAAACACATCGCCCACTGCTGCAAACAAAGCCAATGCTCAAAAAATAGCGGATATGGTAGAGCAGCAGATTCAAATGGGCATATTTGACCGTGATGCCGTATTCCCAGCGTCACCAAAGCGACAAGCCTCGTACTTTGGCTACTATATCCCGATTTGGCAAAATGCCGAACAGAGCAAAGTCTCTCCTACGTCATGGGACACATATATTGGTAAAGTGGCCAATCATATAACGCCCTATTGGCAAAGTAAGCAGATCAGTAAGATTAGTGCTGAAGATGTGGAATATTGGGTTTATAAAGTATTGCGAGCTGAGCTATCACCGAAGACAATAGTCGATATACTAGGATTATGGCGCTCGATTTGGAGCTACTGGGCCCGTCATCAAAAGAACCCTAACGATCCTAGCCAGTACATCAAGCTCAACGCCAAAGATCCAAAAGACATCGATCCTTTTACTCGCGCAGAGATAGATACGATTATCGGCACCGAAACTGATGCCATGTTTCGCAACCTTTGGACGGTTATGCTGTGGTCTGGCTTATCCAGTCATGAGCTATTGCCACTGGCCATAGAAGATATCGACTTTGCAGAGTCCACAGCTCATATCAAGCGCGGCTTTGTCAAAGGCATGCATAAAGCGACTAAGAATAGGCGACGCAAACGTCAAATCGAACTACTCCCCATCGTAGCGGAAGCTTCAGCCAAACAGCGCGACTTAGTAGCCGATCATAAGCCGCAAACCATCAAAGTCTTAGAGCGGGACAATCACACCTATGAGCAGCAGCAGCTTACTTGGCTTTGGCTTAACCCTCGCACTGGCAGCCACTATACCTATCCGCAATTAGAGAAGCGCTGGAAACGTCACCTAGACAGCTGCGACATTCCCTATCGCGCTTTGAATAACGGTCGCCATACTTACGCAAGCCAAGTGCTATCGACAGGCATCATCAGCGCTGAGTGGTTAGCCAATCAGCTAGGCCACGTCAACACAGACATGATCCACAAACACTACGGCAAATTCATTCCCAGTGATAGCCGACACATCATCCGCAACCTAGAAAACGCCTTAAACAATAATCACAATCAGCCCTAAATTTAGGGCTTTTTTATTCCTATATTATTAGTTCAGGTAATTAAATACCATATGGGTAGCGATAATAGGTAATTGTAGTAATAGCTCGATAAACAAGGCTTAAGTTATTGATATAATTGTTATTTATAAATACCTTAATATAGTAATAAAAAGTAATAATAATTACATATATTAGATAAGTATATGATATATATAGCTTTCATAGTCTCTTAATAAGTACCTTTTAGCTATGTGTCTGATTACCTAAGAATTACCTCAAAATTACATAAAAAACCTAACGAAATCAATATGATTACATTAATTACCTATTTTGCACACCCCCCCTAATATTTTAAAAACCTCCAAATCTGCTCTTATCACTCACGCTTATGGTTATTACTGCTAATTCGCGCGGGATAAGCATGGGACGGCTCATAACTTAATAAATATCGCACATGCTAGGCAAATCAGCACCTTAGCTGCTATAATAAACACCAGCAGTGAGTAATAGAGGGTTCGAGTCTCTCCAGCCCCACCATTTTCGGATAGTACATCTTAGACCAAATATCAAAGCCTGCTTTTTAGCAGGTTTTTTTGTGTCTGTTCTTTTTGTATTTAGAGTGTGGTGGATTTATATTTTCCGATTTATTTGCGTAGAGCCATTACCTGTCAATACTTTCTAAATCTAAAAGTATCTGCTTCATATTCTGATACCTTCTTTCCACCCGCTTTGCCAATGCTTTATTAATGATACCTTGATAGTGACTATATTCTAACGGTAAGGTTGGAATAGGCTGTTGGCAATGCTGAATCGCCCATGCTTTTAATTTGTCATTACTGTTAGCACTTATCTGAAACGGTCGCTTGCCTGTTAGTATTTCAACCATCATGATGCCAAACGCATAGATATCACTTTGCACTGTTGCACTCTGACTCTTACTCTGACTTTGCCAGCGTTCAGGGGCAAGATACGCAGGTGTACCAGCAGGACTTGCCAAAATTGGGGCGTTAAGACATTCTGCTAAAGCAAAATCGGTTAACAATAAATCAGCCTTGATACAGCTATCATCCGCATGATTTGGTAAAAAATCATCTAGCAAAATATTGCTAGGCTTAATATCATTGTGTAGCCAGCCAGCGCTATGTAGAGTGGCGATAAGGTGCGCAGATTGCACAATAAAATGATGCTTTTTTTGAGTGGTTAATAAAGAGTAATTTCGAATATTAAGCTGAGTTGCTAAGCTACCACTGAGATAATATGGCATGGTAAGTATCGTCAGCTGCGAAAACTGATCTAATACCTTTACCCTTAGAGTTTCATAAGCGAGCATTGGCGGAGCAATAGCAAAAAGACTGTCTTGAAATCTCTTTTGATTGGCTGATAAATTATTGATAGATTTTAGAACACCGATTTCATGGGTTAAGCCCGCCAAATTTTGATTGCTAGCAGCCGTTAACTGCCATTTAATCATCACTCGACCAAATTGTGGATGCTGGGCACGCGCCAAGCCTTGAAAGTCATTCTCATTATAGTTACTTTGCTGGCTGATGCGCTGATGCGAAATCTCGCTATAATTCAAGCTTGAGAATAACGCAGTCAATGTTGGCAACATTTGCTGCGCTTGCATTTGTAATGCTTGTTTTGCACACGCTTTTGCATTAGAGGAATTACTGGCACTATTTTTCATGGTAAAGTGATACCTCTATATAGCTAGTATGCCACACGTCATTTTAATTTTATGAGCGACTGAGTATTATGCCCCAATCCACTAAGCCTGTTACGAATTACGCCCTACCCGACCATTTATTGGATTTACTCGGACAGTATTTACAAGAGAAAGTCACGCCCACTATCGAGATTGATCCTGCACAGTTGGCCTATCGCTGGGTCGGTGGTCATAATGGACATTTGGAGCCATTGGCAGTGAACTTATTTTTAAGTTTAGATGATTTGCATGGTATCGATACGCAAAAGGCAAAACTGGTACAAAACACACGGCAATTTCTAAAGGGCTATCCTGCCAATCATGTCTTGATGACAGGGACACGTGGTGCTGGCAAATCATCGCTGATCCGGGCATTGCTACAAGCCTATCATAGCGAAGGACTGCGCATTATTGAAATTGCCCGTGATGACCTGCGAGTGCTTGATAAGATACGCGCCGCCATTAATGCACTGCCGACCGAGTGTAGTTGTCACTATATGGTGTACTGTGATGACTTGGCATTTAATGGTCAAGACGAGAGTTATCGGACGTTAAAAAGCGTATTGGACGGCTCGCTAGACTCAGAGCAAGACAAGTTATTGGTTTATGCGACCAGTAATCGCCGTCATCTATTGCCTCAGCTAATGAAAGACAATGTCAATATTTATAATGGTCAAACCGATGAGGTCAATCCTTATGAAACCATTGATGAGACGGTATCGCTGTCTGATCGCTTTGGGCTTTGGTTGTCCTTTCATCCAATGGATCAAAACACCTATTTGCACATCGTACGCCATTATTTATCACTTTCGCCAAACCGAAATCTAGATAATGCGAATGACGTTAAAGAAACTAATAATGAAGAAAAAAATAAGATGCTACCTGATAACATCAGAGCAGCAGCGCTACGTTGGGCATCAGAGCGTGGTGGACGTTCAGGACGAGTGGCGTATCAGTTTAGCCGCTACTGGATAGGACAGACACGATTAGCAGCTGAAGACAGTCCATCGTAAAGCTTCATTAAAAGTTATTTTTATGATGACGCTCAGTGCTTAATGACCGCGTGCAGAACCCAGATATTGTACGCGGTTATTTTCGTTAATATCTGCTAAATCAACCGCACCATCGACCATATATTGGTCAAAATCTGCGGCTAACCATAGATTACCTTTGTAAACGCTCTCAGCATCTAAACGAATATGCGCCATGTTGGGCGTGCTGCTGCTTGGATTATCAAAGCTTTGATAACGAGCGCTGAAGTGAGTCAAAATTAGATTATTTACACCACTGTTTTCTACAAAACCCGCCACCGATTGCGCACTACTATGCATTGGATCAAACTCTGGATTTTTGGCTTGAATCTTAGTCAATACCTCATGCGTATATGTCGCTTCATGCACCAATAAATCCGTATCAACCAACGCCGCAGTGAGACACGCTGGCGTATCGTTATCACCAGCCACCACTACTCGCGTTCGTGACAGGGCATCATTGACATAATCTACTGCACATAACTGCTGACCATCTCCAGTGATGACATCGTGACCTTGTTGCAATTTACCCCATAGCGCGCTTGCAGGAATACCTTGCGCTAGCAGTTTATCCGTATCAAGCGTGCGATGATGGATAGTCTGCGTGATACCAAATGCATGAGAAGCAACCCGATGTGACAGCGCCGTGATATCGATATCAAGCTGATGTTGGTCGCTTAAGCGAATATTTACCTTGTTTGTATCACTTTGCTCAGACAGTACCTCTTCAATGGCTACAAAATTGAGAGCAAAGGGTAGATACAATTCCGTGGTTAAGGTAATGGCTTCGAGCAATGTCGCGATGGCTTTGGGAGCAATCAGGGTCAATGGCTCATGGCGTCCTGACATCGCGGCACTTGCCAACAGTCCTGGCAGACCATAACAATGATCGCCATGCACATGGGTGATACAGATAGCGGCTAGTTGATGCAAAGACAGTTTGGTATGTAACAGTTGCTGCTGCGTGCCTTCACCGCAATCCATCAGTAGCCATGGACGCGATTTTTTATTTTGATTGGCATTCTGTGGTTGATTGCCTTGCTGTGAACCAGAGGTATGAGGATTCAGACATTCAATCGCCATTGCAGTCACATTACGCTGCTTGGTTGGCACACCAGCAGAGGTACCCAAAAAAGTCAGCTTCAACATAGATTACCTCTCTTACACATGATACTTATCTGCTATGACAATTGGCACATCATGGTTTTTTGCGCTGCAACCATCTGCCCACCATTGGCCGTACATTCACTGACCATATTGGACTCATAAGATTTCCAGCCGCCATAAAAGCTGGCCACACACAATATAACCACGAGCAATTTTTGTGACCATGCTTTAATGGATACCTGCTGATGGTTCACATTGTCAGCAGTAGTATCAAGCGCGGGCTTAGCAGCAATGCCAGTATCAACATCAGTATGCTTGTTATGCGATTTATTTAAGTCTGTCATTTCTTATCCTAAAAAAGGTTTTGTCTATGAATAAACAAAACCCTTCATTTTAATATCAAATCAGTCATTTATGAACGATTAAATGCGCCGCTTTTAGAACTGCAAACGACCACCCTTTTCTTCTGCACGCTTAAAGGCATCACGCTCTTCACAGCGTTTTAGCCAAATTAAGATATTGGCATATTTACTGCTATCTAATCCTGTACCAGCATTAGCACCTACAACCGCAAGATGCATTTGGATATCAGCGGCACTAAATTCAGCCCCTGCAAACCAATGATTATCTTGCAAATGCTGCTCCATCATCGCCAATATAGCATCCAGACTTTTGCTTATCATATTTTTTTCGACTTGGTTGCGGATGCTTTTGCTCACAGGCTTGATGAGCATGGGCGACTGCTCAACCACTTTGGTGAAGACCAAACGCATGACCAATGGCGGCATCACTGATGCTTCAGCGAAATGTAACCAAAACGTGTAAGCCTCCCACGCCGCTTCATTATTATCCGCAGGCTTGAACTGTTTCTCGCTATCATAATGCTTCAACAAGTACTCAATAATAAAACCTGATTCGATGAGCACACGGTCATTTACTTCTAACATGGGTGCATGACCGAGCGGATGTATTTTTTTTAAACTGTCAGGCGCACGGTATGCTTTATTGCGCTCATAGCAAGTCAATTGATAATCGACGCCAAGCTCCTCTAACAGCCAAATAATACGAAATGAGCGCGAATTTGCTAAATGATGAAGGTGTAACATAAACCATCCTAGTTATAATGTGAATAAGTTATCGTATGAATAAGTCATAATATGTATAGTTGGTGCCACGCATTTCATTGGTAAACGTTGTTAAGCGTGGCAGCAATGCTATCGATAATAGCGTAATTAATGCCTCTTTAACACAGAAACTGTGTAGAGTAATGACGAAAAATACTGCCCGCTAAGTCAAGTCTATATCGACTTGCTGGCAGACGCTACTTTGAATGCAGCTCTTCAATTTTGCGTGTCATCTTATGGATTTTTTGCTGATACTTTCTAATTTTGCGGAAACGATGCGCAGTTAACACACCTTTAATACGGTGGTTTTTCAGGCGGCGACGTGGCGGGAAGCTACCCACTTGTGGCTCATTATAACCATGCAAACGGTCATCACGCTTACGTGCCAAGTAACCAAGCGCACTATCCACAATCATCATCAACAGCGCGACAAAAATCATGCCGTACATAAATAAAGAGCCTCCCTCATCGATACTTTGATGCAAAATCGTGATGGAAAATATGAATAAAAATATCGGCTCAAGGTAGCATAAGGTGCCAAATAATGAGACGGGCAGCTTTTGACTGGCAACCATGGTCAACGACATCGCAGCCGTACTGATAATGCCTAATAGTGGCAACAGATACCAAAACTTATCGGTAGATATCGCCAGCGCAAATCCGCCATTGAGATATAAAGCAATCAACACCACCGGCGTCAATAAAACAAGGTCAGAGATAAGCCCTGTAATCGGCGGCACTGCCAATTTACGACGCAGTAGATAATAGGGCGGATAACCCAAGCAAACAAATAAAGTCGCCCAAGAAATACTGCCGTACTGAAAGACATCATAGGCAATACCTGCGCCTGCGCAAATGGTGGCAATCCATTGTAACAAGCTCATGTCTTCGTTATAAAAAAACCGACCAACCATAATCATAATCATTGGATATAAAAAGTAACCCAATGTCACCTCAAGCCCTAAATCATTGACAGGTGCCCACATAAATATCCAGATTTGCGCGCCCAATATTGGTGTGGGTATGATAAATAAAAACCATTCTTTTGGCGTCTTTAGGGTTTTTAGATAATCAAAAATATGCTGCCATTGCTTAAGCACACTAATCAGCAGCACCAGACTCAATAGCATCATCAGTACGCGCCAAGAAGCGACTTGCGTCCCTGACAACGGCTGCATCAATAGACCAAATAAGAATAGCAATGAATATAAAAAATTTGCTGCCACTGCAGCGATGGTACCTTGCGACGTTTGATTCGTGGTGAGCATAACGACAACCTTGAAAAATGAGCGCACGTCCTTGGCAATTTTAGAAAAAAACAAAAGCCTCCGACGCGGACGTCGAAGGCTTTTTGATCTATCAACTCTGTTATCTACAACATAATCATATAATATTGAGATAAACACTTGGAATATATCGTGTTTATCTTGTGGTCGGTATTATGTCAAAGTCAGAATAGATAAGCAATACAACTGCTTCACTAAAGCGTTCACCTATCCATTCAGCATCTTACTTTGCACTCAGCTGCTCGATTTTTTGCTGTATTCTATCCATCTTTTTTTGATAGCGCCGAATCTTGCGAAAACGATGCGCGGTTAAAACCCCATCAATACGCTGATCTATGAAACGACGACGCGGCGGAAACCCGCCCACTTGTGGCTCTCGATAGCCATGCAAATGATTGTCACGGCGGCGCTTAAGATAACCTTTTATACTATCAGCAATCATCACCAGTAACGCCAAACTTACCATACCATACATAAATAGCGAGCCGCCCTCATCGAGACTTTGACTTAGAACAGTGATGGATAAAACAAACAGCAGCATAGGCTCGACATAGCTTAACGCCCCAAATAATGACACGGGTAATTTGCTACTGGCAATCATGGTTAAGGACATCGCCAGCGCACTAAAAGCTCCTAGCAGTGGTAATAAATACCAGAACTTGATGTCCTGTGCTGCCGTACTAAAGCCGCCGCTAAAATACAACATAATGAGCACCACTGGCGTTAACAGAGCCAAATCAGACAACAGCCCTGTGATAGGCGGCACAGCCAGTTTACGCCGCAATAGATAATAGGGTGGATAGCCCAAGCACACAAACAACGTTACCCAAGATACTGAGCCATATTGAAAGATATCATAGCCAATACCTAAGGCTGCACATAGCGCGGCCACCCACTGCAACGCACTCATATGCTCGTGATAAAAGAAACGGCCCAGCACTATCATCACCAGCGGTAACAGAAAATAGCCCAAGGTAACATCCAGCCCAAAGCCATTGACCGGTGCCCACATAAATAGCCAAATTTGACCACCCAAAATCGGTGTGGGCAAAATAAATATCAGCCACTCTTTCGGAGTTTTTAAGGTTTTCAAATAATCAAAAACGTGTTGCCATTGCTTGGTAAAACTGACCAACAATAGCAAACTTAGCAGCATCATGAGCACGCGCCATGAAGCTACCTGCGTACCTGTCAAAGGCAGCATAAATAGCCCAAACACAAACATCATCGAAAATAAAAAGCTCGATGATATCGAAGCAAGGGTTCCTTGAAAAGTTTGATTGGTCGAGAGCATAACAACAGCCTTAAAAAATAGAACTTTATGGGCATTATTTATAAAAAATTAGAGCAGCGGAAACTTAGAGGCAGACTCTAACAATAGATGACGTACTGAAAAAAATAAAAGCCTCCGACGATAACGTCAGAGGCTTTTTATAGAACAATCATATAAGACTAGATCAAAAAGCTAACTACTGAGACATTTATTCGTCGTCTGTGTTTTCACCGTCTGTACTATCAACATCTAATTCATTGTCAGTAGCAATATCCATAACGTCATTCGTTGCTGTGTTGCCAGTCGCCGCATCAATATCTATCTGCTCTTGACCTGCCACATCAAATGTACCGTCTTCTCTCATGGCATCAACCAGCTCATCGTCACCTTCTTCATGCTCAACACGCGCCATAGCGACCAGCTTCTCGTCTTTTGATAGACGAATCAGCGTCACACCTTGCGTATTACGACCAGAGCTAGCGACATGCTCAACGGGCGTACGAACCAACGTACCTTTGTCAGAGATTAAAATAATATCGTCTGTAGAGTCAACCTTGGTGGCTCTTACTAGCGCACCATTACGCTCACTGGTTTTGATAGCAATTACACCGCCGCCGCCACGATTTTGGGTATTGAACTCATCGATAAAGGTACGTTTACCAAAGCCGTTTTCACAAGCAATAAGGATTTCGCGGACATCATCTTCGATCACAACCAATGATTTTATCGACTCATTAGCCGCCAAACGCATACCACGGACACCTTTAGCCGTACGACCCATCACACGAGCATCATTTTCATCAAAACGAATGGCTTTACCACTGGATGCAAACAACATCACTTCTTGGCTACCATTAGTGATACGAGCACTGACCAGCTTATCGCCCTCTTCTAGTCCAACCGCAATCAAGCCGTTCGAGCGAATATTGGCAAACTGCTTAAGCTCTACTCGCTTCACCGTACCATTAGCCGTTGCAAAGAACACAAAAGGTGGCTCTGCTTGCGTGCTATCCTCTAAATTATTATCTTCTGATAAGCTGTCATCCCCATCTATTAGATTATCTGTTAATGCTTCACCTTTTACCGATAGCTCTTCCACTATTTTTGGAATCGGTAGTATCGTAGTAACAGTTTCATCAGGATTTAAGCCAATTAAATTCACTAATGGACGACCGCGAGCACCGCGACTGGCAATCGGCACTTCAAAACCACGTAAGCTAAAGACACGACCGCTATCCGTGAAGCACAATACGGTAGCATGCGTTGAGGTCACAACCAAATGATCAATCACATCATCTTCTTTCATTGCGGTTGCAGACTTACCTTTACCGCCACGTTTTTGCGCGACATAATCGTCAATCGGCTGAGTTTTTGCATAACCAGTACGTGAGACCGTCATGACAACCGTCTGTTCAGGAATCAAATCTTCACGGTTAAAGTCAGTACGTGAGTCAATAATATCGGTACGGCGTTCATCACCAAAGTTATCACGAATCTCAATCATCTCATTGGAGATAATGGTCATTAGCTTATCAAAATCACCAAGAATAGACTCTAAATGAGCGATTTCACGTAGCAAATCCTGATATTCTTCAGTCAATTTGTCTTGCTCAAGACCCGTTAGACGATGCAACTGCATATCCAAAATTGCGTTGACCTGCTCAAGTGATAAGCGATAACGTTCTTCGCCCTCAATCAAGCCAAATGGTGCTTTAGGATCTTCGCCTTCGATATAGTCAGGACGCACAGATTGGCTACCAGCAGCGGTAAGCATCGCCACCACGCTACCTGAACCCCACGTGTTATTTAGTAGGCTTTCACGTGCCAAACCGCGGTTTGCAGAGGCTTTAATTGTTGCAATAATCTCGTCGATATTGGCTAATGCAACGGTCAAACCTTCGAGCAAATGACCACGTACGCGCGCTTTGTTTAACTCATAAATCGTACGGCGTGTCACCACTTCTTGGCGATGACGTACAAAGGCGGCAATCAGCTGACGCAAAGTCAGTAATTTCGGCTGACCATTATCGAGCGCCACCATATTGATACTAAAGCTTGATTCGAGCGGCGTTTGCAAGAACAAGTTATTAACGATAACTTCAGCTGTCTCACCACGACGCAAATCAATGGCGATACGCATACCATCTTTGTCAGATTCATCACGAATCTCGCTAATACCTTCAATCTTTTTATCACGTACGAGTTCTGCGATACGCTCAATCATTTTGGCTTTATTAGATTGATAAGGTACTTCGGTAAAGACAATACGCTCACGATCGCGGTTGACACCCGTATCACTCATGGCTTCAATATGATAGCGACCACGTATGTGCAAACGACCTTTACCCGTGCGATAAGCATCTAAAATACCAGCGCGACCATAAATAATACCGCCTGTAGGAAAGTCAGGACCTGAGATGTGTGACATCAACTCTTCAGCTGATACTTGCGGGTTTTCGGCATAAGCCAAACAAGCATTAATCACTTCTGTCAGGTTGTGCGGCGCCATATTAGTCGCCATACCAACAGCAATACCAGTCGCACCATTGATTAGTAAGTTTGGAACACGCGCGGGCATGACGCTAGGCATACGCTCAGAACCATCGTAGTTGTCTTCCCAATCAACCGTGTCTTTGTCTAAATCAGCAAGCATCTGATGCGTCAGCTTGGTCATACGTACTTCGGTATAACGCATCGCTGCCGGAGGATCATCATCGATCGAACCAAAGTTACCTTGACCGTCAACCATCGGATAACGCAAACTAAAATCCTGCGCCATCCGCACAATGGCATCATAGACCGCACTATCGCCATGTGGGTGATATTTACCAATAACATCGCCGACGACACGTGCAGACTTCTTATATGGCTTATTATAGTCGTTAGATAGCACGTGCATGGCGTACATCACACGGCGGTGTACAGGTTTGAACCCATCACGCACATCAGGCAGCGCACGCGAGACAATCACGCTCATCGCATAATCCAGATAGGATTGCTTTAGTTCCTCTACGATGCCAATAGGACTGACCGATTCGCTCATATACACTCCTTCACTCACATTGTTTTTCTAATGTTGACACGTTTGTTCAAGATACTCATGGGTTATACAAAAATATAGCTGCATCAATGCGCAGCTACTATCAGAATATAGACCCTAAAAAAGCACTGTCAAAGGTGCAAAACAATAGGAAAATAGTGATACGGTTTTTGTTAAAAATAATGTTCAATTAAAGAAGCTATTTTAGCACAAATTTGCTGATTTAGGGGCGTCTGGCTGTTATTAAAATTAAGCAAAACAGCTGATTAGCGGTTTTTTTCACTCTAATAACAAGGGTAAAAACAACTTTAACGACATACTTGTTTTGATTGACTGATTTTGCCGTTTTTACAAACAAATTTACCATCTTTTGAGCAGTGAGATACGCCGCCCATTTTGCCCGAACAAGGTGTATTCTTAGCCTGTGCTTGACTGATCGGAGCTACCATAAAGACACAGGCAATTAGTGATAATATTATCGATTTCATATTTTTCTCTTATTGAGGATTAAATGATATTCATGAAAAAACTGCATCCAGTGGATACAGTTTTTTCGATAGTCAGGCTATTTTTTATGGTTAAAATGACCTCTATTAAGCAGGTTTAAATTCCTGATTAAAGAACTCACGTGTGGCTTGCGTACAAGCCGTACTGACCAGACCGCCGTGATAGTTGCCCAATACAGCAACGCTTGCAGGTATGCCTTGCTGTGCTCCTGCAGCTACTACGCGTTGAAGATTTTGAACAAAGTTACTTTGAACACTTGTTACCACAGAATTAATATTCCATTGGTTCATGGACGCCTGTCCAATAAGTTGAACATTAGAATTATCAGGACGATCATTAGCTGTCGTCGCATCAACATCCAATACTGTCACGTTAATGGTAAGGGCTGTATTTTGTGCGACACTCCCTTGAATAATAGCGGCCATTGAACTGGTATTTAGGTCATAAAAAACCGTTGGATCTTGATTACCACCACATAGCAGAGTTGGCATTTTTGGTACATACCCACGTAGATCATTGGCTTTTAAGGCTTTTCGTAAGTTGTTTTGTGGATTGGCTGCTGGTAATGCTCCTGTCATCGCGATTAGGCTATCAGGGTTTTGTAACGCATCTGCGACATAAGCGGTACGAAAGTCTGTTTTGATCAGATAGTTATCATCCGCGAAGCCAATAGAGGCAAAGGGTACGGTAGGCGCTGGTAGAAGATCAAGCGTGGGATTGTTTTCAGGATCTTTTTCAAACAGCGCATTATCGGGCAGTTTATTAGCAGCGACCAACTCACCAAAGCTCAATAAACTTGGTAATTGTGTGTTTGCATAATTGGCAGTGAATATATCAGCAGTACTATTATAGACATTGCCATACGCATTTTGGAGACCAGATGCCAGTAGCGGTGCAAAACGCGATGCGCCGATATTGACATTACCCGAAAATATTGCATCACCGAACGCTGCCAGTGCATAAGGCCCTGATAAAGGTGCAATGGCAGTGACAGGCTCATCATTTTTCTCGAACATTCTTGCAGTTGCCATCGCCACATGCCCGCCCTGTGAGTAACCACTGATAAATAACTTACCAGAGTCATCAATGTTGGTGTAGTCAGGATCATTAGCGCGCTGTTGTCTTGCAATGATGGTACGGGCACTGTCTAATGCATCAGCCATGTCAGTGGCTTGTTGCTCAGCCACAAGGTATGGATGGTAATCAAGATCAGACTCATCATAACCAGCATAGTTTGGTGCAACGACGATGTAGCCTTGAGCCGCAAAGTTGGCAGCGATTAATGTCGACTCACCAGCGGCTGGATTTTGAGGATTAGCGACTTGACTAAAATCGTAGCCTTTGTCCGTAGTTGTGCCATGGGCATACAGCAAGATAGGTCGATCGCCTTGACAGTCAGCACTGTCGCCACTTGGTAGCATCAAAGCTGCTGTCGCGTTGGTACGCTCACCCGCTGCCCCTACTGTCGGATAGCTGACTTTTTCGATTTTGATATCGCACTTGGCATCAGGGGTTGCCGTACCATCAAGATCGAACTGGGTATTTATTTGCGCAGTGTTAAATGAGCTGATTGATTTAACTGACGTCGCAGAGTCAGAGCCTATGACAGTATTAAAGTCATTGTCATTGTCATCGCCACAACCGACCAGCAGCAAGCTACTGGCAATGGCGACCGATAATAGGCAGCGTAGCATCACAGGCTTGCCCGTCGTAATGGATACTGATTGATGGGTACTGCTAGATGATTTGTTATTTATAGCGGTAGTAGATTTAGATACGATCATAGTTGCTGTCCTTAGCGGTGGTAGATCAGACGTTTGCTGAGAGTCCTTGACAATAAAAAACTTCAGTATGGCAGACTCTTTTTATCGATTGTTTTTTATTGAATACAGTGAAGTATCAGATATTTTCAATAAAACTTACTCAATAATTGTTTCTTAAACCTTACTACTTATACCGTAAAATATTGTGAAAAGCTACTGGGAAACAGGTATTTAATAGCATATTTAACGCTCTGGTAAAGCTAGTATTGGTGTCAAGCCTAGCTTAGATTTTGTCTTTGTTGTACGATGTTTCAAAATACCACCCTAATACAGATAGCGCTTTATGCAAACCTACAGTGAAAGTACCAAAGAACATGACAACCAGTCGGTTGATCTGACACAACCAAGCGCTGCATCAGGCGATATACGTGCCGATCGTAGCTTCGATGCAATTGCGGATCATTTTGAAAAAAAGGTCTACGGTGGCTTAAAAGGCGATATTCGATTGGCGGTGCTACGCCGTGATATCTTTGAATATAGCGCGCAAATGAGTAAAAGCCTTGGGCGACCTTTACGTATTTTGGATGTGGGTGCAGGGCTCGCACAGATTGCAATAGAGCTTGCAGCTCAAGGTCATACATTGGTCATCAATGATATCTCAGCTAATATGCTAGAAAAAGCGAAAGCGAGTACCGCGCAGATAGACGAAGACCTGAATATCACATGGTACGTTTGCCCCTATCAGGAGCTGCCAGAAAAGTTAGACAAAGAAAAGCATGAAAAGTTTGATTTAATCATGTGTCATGCGCTGCTTGAATGGTTGGCAGAGCCCGCTGCAGTGATGGACTTTTTTGATCAGCAATTAACGGATAATGGTGCGCTATCTTTATGCTTTTATAACCCAGCAAGCTTTGATTATCGCAATCTGATTATGGGGAATTTCAACTTACTCGATAATACAGAATATAAGGCGGACAACAAAAAAAGCCTCACGCCCAACCATCCTGTCGCCAAAGAAGAAGTCGAATCTTGGTTGACTGCGCATCATTATCAGACCATACGCACCAGCGGTCTGCGCGTATTTCATGATTATGCCCCGCTTAAGCGTGGTGGACACAATGACCCAGATGCCGTGATACGCATGGAGCTGCGCTACTCGCAATTAGAGCCGTATAAATGGTTGGGACGTTATTTGCACATATTGGCGACACGATAAGCTTAAGTGCAAGCACCTGTTGTTTGACGTAAACATGAATTAATATAGTCGCCGCAGTTTAAGGTAGGTATAAAGTAGATACAAGGCAGCCAAGCGTCAATAGCATACTGTGTGCATGTCGCGAGGTTAATTTCCTAATCACTTATAAATGCTGCGACTATTCTGTCTCGTCAACTCTCTCTGACCTATCATACTCTGACCAAGTCGTCGCATTGATGTCTTTTTCATCAAATACCACGACGTGCTCTAAAATAGGTAAAATACCAATCTGTGACCCAATCTCGTGATTATGGTGACTGGCGACTAAAGACAGTACCGTTTGCCCGTCGTCAAGTTGCAAGCGATATAAATAGTTGGCACCGCGAAATACGCGTCCAACGACTAAAGCGGTTTGGTTGCTCTCATCGTCATGAATGATATCATCAGGGCGCACCAACACCTTAATCGGCGTACCGTTAGGATAATCGTACTCGCAATACTGTGGATACCCTGATTCATCATACACTTCCATACGTCGATAGATATCGCCTAATGCCGTCTCAACATGGCCTTCTTTGATGATGCCATCTATCATCGCGCCTTCGCCGACAAACTCGGCGACAAAAGGACTGATTGGCTCGTGATATAGCTCACTTGGGGTTGCCCACTGTACCAGCTTACCTTTATGCATCACCCCCACTTTATCAGCCAGTGCAAAAGCTTCGTTTTGATCATGAGTGACCAGTATTGCCGTGGTATTGGTGCGTTTAAGAATATCACGGACATTCATTGCCAATGATTCACGTAGCACCACATCTAGATTAGAAAACGGCTCATCAAGTAGTAATAGTTTTGGCTTTGGCGCTAATGCACGGGCTAATGCCACCCGCTGCTGTTGGCCACCTGACAGCTCATTTGGACGTTTGTCAGCATGCTCAGACAATTCAACCAGCTCTAGCATCTCAGCGACACGGGCTTTTTTGTCAGCGGCAGACCATTTATTCAGACCAAAAGCGATGTTTTTTGCCACGCTCAAATGTCCAAACAACGCATAGTCCTGAAACACCATACCCATACCGCGTTTGGCGGGTGCTACTGCATACGAGTTGCGGTCAGTTTTATCAGTAAGACATTGATTGTTTAAGAGAACCGTACCATCACGGCTTTGTTCCAGCCCTGCAATCGCTCTTAGTGCCGTGGTCTTGCCGCAGCCGCTATAACCCAAAAAGCAGCCAATCTCGCCTTGCTTCAATTCCAATGACAAACCATTGACGATAATCGTATCGTCATAACCGACGATTAAATCTTGCACACTAAAATAAGGACTAGTAGCCGTAGCTGCCTCAGTATTTGTCTCAACATCTTGGCTAAAAGCACTGATTTTTTCTAAAGACTTACTAGGCTGGGCGGGCGACGTCTTAATTTGAGCAACTGGTAATTTTTTTATATGCTCCAGTCTTGCCTTGGCCTTTATTGACTTGGCATTGATTGATTTAGAGTCTGCTGAGCCTTTCATTGAATCAGTGTACATAGACGGTACCAGTTAGCTATTAGTAAATAAAACCCATAGATAAAACAGTGAAAACAATCATAAAATGGAGCGCTATCGGATAATGCAGATTCACTCTAAAAACACCTTAACCTTGCTTATCGCTTTGACGCAATAATATCCAAACAGGCAGCAGCCCAACCAGCACAATCAATAAACTGGGCAACGCAGCTCGTCCCCACATGCCTTCACTGGTCATCTCAAACACCCGCACCGCCAGCGTATCCCAGCCTTGGCGACGCGTCATTAAGGTAATCGGCATCTCTTTCATGACTTCAACAAACCCCATCAATAGTCCAGTCAATATTCCTGGACTAATAACGGGCAACATCACTTGACGCCAGCGCTGATAAGGGCTGTCACTCAGTAATTTGGCAGCGGCTTCTTGATTGACCGTTAGTCGCTGTAGCTGTCGATCAACTGGCTGAAAACTCACCGTCATAAAACGCGTCGATAATGCCAATAGCATCACTATCACACTGCCTGATAGTACTTGCTGCGTGGTAATCCCAAAGGCAATCATTTGGTTGTCTAGCCAAGCAATTGGGATAAAGATGCCCACTGCCAATACTGTACCCGGCACCACATAACCCAAATTTGCCAAAGTAGTCATGAGCTTGGTCAATTTATCAGGATACTGCCGCTTAATCCACGCAATGATAATCGCCAAAAAGGCAATAAAAATCGTGGTCATGCTAGCAATCATGAGGCTGTTGGTCACAAAATCAATATAGCGCGCATCGAAATCTTGGCGAAAATTCAATGCCGTCCAGTAGATGAGCTGCAAAAATGGGATTAAAAAAGCGCCAGCAAACACCAAAGTACACAGCAATGTCATGCCCAATTTCGCAGGCGTGCTGGCATCAAAACGCTGACTGCTGCCTTGAGTCACGTTATTGCCGCGCTTGGTTTGCCAATACTGCTCAAACAATACCACAATAAAGATCACACCGATGAGCAAAGCTGCCAATTGTGCCGCAGTGGTCAAACTAAAGAAGCCAAACCATGCTTTGTAAATAGCCGTGGTAAAGGTATCAACATTAAAGACTGACACGGCACCAAAGTCTGCCAAAGTTTCCATACTGGCAAGCAATAGTCCGCCAATAATCCATGGCAATGCTTGTGGTAATGCCAACCGAAAAAACACGCGGCTACGGCTTAAGCCCAGCATTTGTCCCGCTTCAATCGCGCGCCTGCCTTGCGATAAGAACGCTTGACGCGCCAACAAATAGACATAGGGATAAAATGCTAGGGACAATACCAAACCTGCTCCCCAGACATTACGGATCGAAGGAATCGCTGCATCAAAGCCTAGGTCGCGCAAACCTGTCTGTAATGGTCCACTAAAATCAACAATACCAATGGTGACAAATGCTAATACATAAGCGGGTATCGCCAGCGGTAACATCAGCGCCCACGAAAAAAACCGCTGTCCAGGGAAGCGGTACATACTGGTTACCCAAGCAAGCGCGGTGCCAATAGTGCCAGACACGACCGTTACCATCAGCAATAAAATCGCGGTATTTTTAAGCACTTGCGGCAGCACATAATCTGCCATGTGCGTCCAGATATCGGCTATTGGCTGCGTCCAAGATAGCAACACAATCAAAATTGGCAAAAGCATAAACGACGAAATCAGTCCTAAGACTGATTTTGAGATAATACGTTTACGGACGGCGTGGTCTTGGCTGACAGTCTGCTTGCCATCAATATTATGATTATCCATATTGTTGGCATTAGCACTATCATTGACTGTATTGTTTTGACGTGCAGACGCGTCTGGCGTTTTGATCATATCATTATTACCGTGTCATACGCATAAAGACCTTACAACATTATACCAAACTCAAAAATACGGCTAAAAACACTGTCTGCTTTGAACATAAACCCTATCATTTAGCCTATCAAGCTTGATACTCGTGCTTGATAAGCATTGTCATTTTTGAGAATGGTATGACTGTCAATACCTTATTTATAGCCTGCTTTGTCCATCAACTGAATGGCTTGGGTTTGTAGCTCACCAAACTTTTGCACATTGATATCGTCTTTTTTGAACTCACCCCATGATCTGAGCATTTCTGACTCATCAACCCCTACTTTTACTGGGAATTCTTTGTCTGAGCTGGCATAAAGACCTTGCGCCTCATCAGAAGACAACCATTCTATCAGTTTAAGCGTCCCATCTGGATTGTCTGAACCTGCGACCACACCAGCACCTGAAATATTTACGTGTGTACCAGTCGTGCCTTGGTTTGCCCAAAATATTTTCACAGGGAAGTTAGGTTTTTCATCGAGCAGACGACCGTAGTAGTAACTATTGGCAATGCCCACTTCACACTGACCAGCAGCGATGGCTTCTAGCATACTGGTATCATCGCTGAACACGTCAGTCGCTAAGTTAGCGACCCAACCACGGACGATTTCTTCCGTTTTTTCTTCGCCCAAATGCTCCATCATACTGGCCACAAGCGACTGGTTATAGACCTTTTTAGAGGTACGTAGGCATAACTTGCCTTTCCATTTTGGATCGGCTAAATCTGCATAAGTAGATAATTGGTCGGCACTGACTTTGCTTGGGTCATAAAAGATCGTACGAGCACGCAATGATAGCCCTGTCCACTGACCTTTTGGATCACGATATTTGGCAGGGACATTTTCTTCTAACACAGTAGAGGATACTGGTTGCAACAAGCCTTGCTGAGCGGCTTGCCATAAGTTACCCGCATCAACCGTGAGCAGCATGTCGGCTGGCGTGTTCTGACCTTCAGCTTGCAAACGCGCCATGAGCGGACCTGTACTATCTGTGACCAGCTCAATCTTCACACCTGTCTGTTCGGTATAACGGTCTAGCAATGGCTTAATCAGCTGCTCATTTCGCGAAGAATAAATGGTAATCGTTTGACCACCTTCACTCGTAGCACCATCATTAGCAGCTGGTTGCTCAGTAGCCGCCGCTGATGTCTCCGCCTCCACGCTCTCTTCTGTTGTAGATGAATTGCTACAACCAGCCAGTCCCAACATCATGCCAAATACGGCAACAGGCAAGATAAGCTTAGTAGAAGTTAGGTTAGCGCTAATGGCATTCAATGACATGGTTTTCCCCATAATGATGCTACGAAAAGATGAGATAAATAGACGAGATGACAATAAGATAAGACGGCGCTAAAGACCTCTAACAATAAGGTTCAATCACGCGATAATCTCTGAAACAACATACTAATAGAAATGAGATTAATTATCAATACATTTGTTTAACTCAGAAATGCACCGATAATTTGGCTCAACTGTCTCTTTTTAAGGACAAATTTATAGATCTTCATGGAGTAATGTATAGATTTTCTAAGTGATGGCATGTCTTAATTATCTTTCAATGATCTGCTGATTCACGACAGCAACCATTGACCTAAAATCACATTGACGGCGGCTTCTGTACGCAGGATACGCGAGCCTATAGTAACTGCCGCGCAACCTTGAGTGGCAAGCAGTGCTATTTCATAATCAATCCAGCCGCCCTCGCTACCGATGCAAACCAGACTTGGCAATCCTAACGATGGCGGCTGTTGTAGATACTGTGTAAAGGATAGCTCACTATACGGGTGCGCCACGATGGCTCGATTGGTTACCAAACCTGCCAGCTCATCTTCCACGAATGGCTTAAAGCGTTTTTGTAAAGTGATACGAGGCGCTATGGTATCAACCCCTTGTTGCAGCCCTTCTAATACAAACTCATCAAGGCGCTCAAGCATCGGACTTTGCCAATAGCTTTTTTGCGTGCGATAGCTGTTGATTAGGATGATATCGCGCACCCCAAGCGCGGTCATATCCATGATTAAGCGGCGTAGCACTTTAGGACGCGGTAGTGCCAAAACAACGGTCAAATCTAACTTAGGTGGCGGCGCAGTGGTGAGCTGAATATCACGCAACTCAATAGCATCAGAGCGGATGCTTTCTATAACAGCAGTGCCCAAATGACCGCCCATTTGACCGATTTTCAGCGTATCACCAACTTTTGCTGTTAGCACTTTATTGACGTGATTTATTTGTGATAATTCATCAATATATGCCGCATCCGAAGAGAAGTTTTCAATGGGTAATAATAAACAATTCATAGCAGCTCTTGGCTTGGTTGTTGAATAGCATGCTGCTCGACAACCTCTTTAATCATGGTAAATTGGCGAGTCAATACAGCTTGCTGTTGTCTCGTCATTCGCGCGCCAGCTTGCCCTGCTTGTGCCGCTACCTCAAGATCACTGAGCCAAGACACTAGCTGCTGATAAATGAGCGCTACCTCCTCTTTAGCGGCAGGCTTCTTACGAGAGAATTGTTGATTCATATCATCATTAGTAGTAGCCGTATTAACAGTAACGGGACGATAGAAAACATTGTTTGGCTGATATAACGCGCCGACCTCCGCCAATTTATCCACCACGCTTTGACAAGACTGCGTATAGCGCCCCATGAGTACAGGCGTTGCCACACTGGCTGGCTCAACAGGATTGTGCCCACCGACATCCACTAATGAGCCGCCGACCAGTGCCACATCTGCCAACTTATACCACGCCATCAGCTCACCCATGCTATCAGCCAGATAGACTTGTGTGTCTACATGAATGCTATCTTCTGCACTACGCCGTGCCATTGTTAATTCGGACGCTTGAATGAGCGCTGCTACTTCATCAAAACGTTCAGGATGTCTAGGCACAATGATAAGCAGCGCATCAGCGAGCGCTGGATGAGACAATAGCTGTTGATGCAGTGATAGTGCCGTCTCTTCTTCGCCACTATGGGTACTTGCGGCTACCCAAATCGGTCGACCAGTGATATTCATCTCTTTTGCTAATGTGGACTCTTTGACCGATTCAAAATATTGGTTTGGTACACTAGAATTTTCTGTATAGTTATTTTCTATATCAGCTTCTATATCAGCCGCTTTATCTTCAATTTGAGGCGTATTAATTACCCATTTGAGTGAACCTGCGACACGAATTTGCGCGCTATTCGCACCCAATTGTCGAAAGCGTTTCGCTGAGTCGCTGTCTTGGGCGATAATCAAAGTCAGATTTTTCATCATACTGGCACTGACCGCAGCGATTTTTTGATAACTTTTAAAAGAAGACGCTGACAGCCGACCGTTGACCAAGATACTGGGAATATGGTGTTCGGATAATTTGGTTAGGATATTTGCCCATAGTTCTGTTTCGACAAACAGAGCAGCGATGGGCTTGACATGCGCCAAAAAAGCCTCAATCACAGTTGGGCTGTCGACAGGTACGTAGCTATGACTCATCCGACCTTGAGCAATATCATCGGCGAAACGACTAGCACCGCGAGCAAAACCTGTCTGCGTGGTATTGGTTAACCATATTTGATAGCCATCTGCCAATAATGTATCTAATAATGGCGCGACGGTATTGGTCTCGCCCAATGACACCGCATGACACCAAATCACACCTTTATCGGTTTGCGCATTAGTCACTTTAGCCACTGGTCGCGGCGGATATTGTTTGCCAAAACGCTGCGCTACTTCTTGTTGATAGTTGTCGCGGTTGTGTGAGCGTTGCCAAACTTGCAGTCGATATAGCGGCTTAAGTAAGCCAATGGCGCACTGATAATACAAAGGCGCAGTATAAACAGTGCGGCTGGGCAACGATACTGGGTCAGTCGCTTCTAAAGCACAATCAGAGGATATAGGAGAAGATGGCATAAAGTTGCCCAGATTAGTAATGGCTTAAATAATATAGTCGATTCACTATAAAAGAGTGACGGCTTTCACCTCTTTAAATTAAATCGACTATAGTAAGGTGACGGTAAAAAATGCGCCAATTCTACCTGAATTTAGCGATTAACAATACGCTTTACAGCGTGTTGCCATAAAATATTTTAGACAATAATTAAAATCAATATTGCCACTACGAGTATGGCGACGAATAACAACTGATAACGCTTCATGCTATGTTGCTCTTGCTTTTGTGTCGTTATCAGCGCTTGCGCCTGTTGCCATTGCCCTACTACGCTCGCCGCTTCCGCATGTCCATTCTCCGCTGCTTGCTCTAGCCAATATTTGCCAGTGTCTATATCTTGCGCCACGCCAACCCCTTGGTAATACATCTTACTTAGTAGGCGCTGCGCACGACTGTCATTTTTGCTGGCTGCCTGCTTAACCCACTCAACCCCTGACGCTGTAGCAGCACCCTTATCAACCGCTAACCCTTCACCAAGTAACTCATACATTGCCAAATGTAGCATGGCAGCGCTATTACCCGCCTGCGCCGCCTCTTGTAGTGTTAATAGCGCTTGCTTTTTTGTCGCCAAATGACTCTCTGAAAAGCGCATTTGCGTGCGCGGCTGACTTTGCTTGGCAATATGCTGTTCTAACTGCTCCAACACTTTATGGGCTTGCTGATACTCAATATTTCCAGCCGTTTGAATGACCTCTATGTTTTCCAGCTCTACGAGCAGTTGCGTAAAAATCGCGGGCGTTGGCAATTCTTGAGGAGAAGGCACTGACGATGGTAGTGGCTGCTCTAATACCGTATTTTCTGAGGCTGTATGAGGTTGCACTGTTTCTGATTTAGACAGCATAGGCTTAGTTTGGCTCTCTTGCTGAGACAGGTTCTGAGATTCTGGCACATCATGTGGCGTATGACTCAACCCTCCTTTTTCCAACGGTTTCTGACTATCAACCGTTTTAATGCGCTCTACACTAGTGCTTGTATTTGGTGTGCTGATATTAATGGTTGGTGTAATCGAATTAGCAACGTGATTGTCGTGCGCATGTGGCAACCTTGCGCTAACCGCTTGATAAAGACCACTCGCCACTTGACTGCCTTGTACCGCCTCAAACGGCCGATCAATATGACCAAATAGACGCATCCCTATCGGCTCTAGTGCAAAAAACAATGACTTAACGCTATTAGCATCAGCCGACTGATAATATACAACCGCCATGTGTTGATAAAAATCATCGGTCGTCAGTACCAGTTCAGGATAGCGCTTATGTAGCTCAAACTGTCCATACCAATGCGGCGTACTTTGCCATTGCTGTGCCAATACTCGCCCTGCATAAAACGCCAAAAACACCATAAAGTTACGATAGCGTTCATCGAGCAATAATGTCTCTTCATGCCATCGACCAGTTTTAACCATCTCACGGCGTATGTGCGACAGCAGCGTATCGACTCGCTGTAAGCTGGCCAATGACTCATCTAATATACAATCACGAAGCTCACTTTCGTAAGCAATGCCACCAGCGATAGGACGATCCGCTAGAAAGTCTTGCCAATAGCCTGCTGCAATATAGTCAAAGGGCGTTAGAGGTGATGCAGACGATGCATACATAGACAAGCGCATCCTTTATCGGGATAAATTAATAGTAATAAAAATAAGGTCATCATAGGACTAAACTGACATCAGTCGTTTACCTTACCCTAAAATCGAAAATGCTACAATAAAGGACTAAATAAGCGTACCACATTATCAAACAAACGCTCTGCACCATGGCGCTGTTGCCACTGCTCTAAACTCAAAAAACGGCAACTTTGTAAGTAGACTTCTTGACAATCAGCCACTTGAGCGACCATCTCTGGTGTATAAATGGCCAAGCTCACCTCCATATTTAGATAAAAACTGCGCATATCGATGTTTACAGTACCAAATAAACAATAATCATCATCGATAACCACTGTTTTGGTATGCAACAAACCACCCTTAAACAAGGCAATCGTCACGCCTGCCTCGAGCAGCTCTTGATAATAGGCTTGTGACGCATGCTGTACAAGAAACGAATCCACCTTTTCAGGGACAATCAGCGTCACCTCAACCCCGCGTTTGGCAGCGATCGTTAATGCTCCCGAGAGCGCCTCGTCAGGTACAAAATACGGTGTGGTAATGCGAATGCGTTTATTGGCGCGATGAATAACGGTCACCAATGTATTGTAAATCACATGGGCAGTCACTTGTGGTGCGGAAGGTATTAGCTGCGCCAGCACCCCTTCTACCATCGGCATTTTCGGTATCACAATCGATGTCGAGCCAATATTTGGCTGCTCATAATAGTCGATCTCACCAGCCAATACCTTTACCCGACTATTTAAATCATTAATGGTTGGGTTCATCACATATAGTTTACGAGTATAGCCATTTACTCGCTGATTGAGCGCGTCTAGATTGTCATTGTTTTCCGCACCAATGTCTGTGACCACCACGATCGCCATGGCTGTCGTAATACTAATAGAGTGTTGACTGGTCGTGCGTATGGCCACATCGATCCACTGTCCAACGTTTTTATTTTGTTTAAAAAATCTTGGATCGACCAAGTTAAAGCTACCGATATAGCCAATGTGCTCATCAATCACCACAATTTTACGATGATTGCGCAAGTCAGAGCGCTTAAATAGCGTTTTAAATAAACCCACTGGTAATGACTGATGGACAAAAACACCTGCTTTTTCTAATGTACGATGCGCGCTACTATTAAAAAAACTAAAGCTGCCTACGCTATCGGCCAAGATATGACACTCAATGCCACGCTGCGCTGCCGCTGACAGCGCCTCTATCACCTCTAGTACTTGTCCTTTAGGATAAACAATATAAAACTCCATCAGGATAATAGTCTGAGCGGCATTGATATCTTCGATTAATCTCTGAAAAATAGTATGAGGATCTGTCAATAGCTGCATATTGTGATTAGGAAACACGCCCAGCCCCGTCCAGCGCGTGCCTATTTGACTGACACCGCGGTAGTTGGCTGGCAGCAGCTCTTGTCCCTGATCAAAAACCAAATTCTCACGCCGTGCCATATCATCCATCAATAAGCTTGCTTGGTCTACCCGTTGACGATAGCGCCGCCCTATCATCGGCTCACCCAATAGTATATAAGCGATGAAACCAAAAAGAGGCAAGGTATAGAGCACAGCAATCCAAGCGATAGATACACCGATATTGCGCTGCACCGATACAACACGTAACGTCATTACTATCATGAGAACAATATGCAATACCAGACCCAAGCCTGCAAAGTCTCCCCAAGACCAGGTCGTAAAAGTTTGTTCAATAGTGGAATTTTCTATGCCCGCCTCCAACAATCAACATAAAATAAAGCATGAGTCGTAAAATACTCTCAATAGTATAGTAGTTTTTGACCATCAAACAATGACTAACCATAATAAGTTTTTAGGCAGCAACCTTAGTAAACACGTGCCTCAGACTACTATTAATAATAACTTTCAGACAGTATTTTCAATTATTTTTCAAAATAGTTAAAAAACTGTTTGACAGCCATGTGTAAATCTATATAATACACACCCACAGCAGCAGAGCTTAGTGACAAACTTAGAGCTCAGTTGATGTTGAATAGATTGCTTAGCAATTGTTCGAAGGGTGATTAGCTCAGTTGGTAGAGCGTCTGCCTTACACGCAGAATGTCGGCGGTTCGAATCCGTCATCACCCACCACTATCTAGTATAGCGTTACTCTCAAGTAGTAGGCTAAGTGGTTAAATAAACTAAGTACGACCTAAGCAGCGGTAGTTCAGTTGGTTAGAATACCGGCCTGTCACGCCGGGG
>NZ_JABASQ010000040.1 GCF_016107535.1 Psychrobacter cibarius
CGTCCCTTAATTGACAGGTAAACGTCCCTTAATTGACAGGTAAACGTCCCTTAATGACCTGCGTAGACCAATGATATCAATGCTTCCAGACAAGTTAAAAGCTTTTAAAAACATTAAAAACATTAAAAGCCTTTTTGGTTGTTGATAACTAAAAAATAAAAAGCTGTTTTTTACTACTTAGAATTAGCTTCATAGTTACTTAAATTTGCACCAAGTAGAGCTACCCCAAAACTTAGATTTGAAATCTTTTCTACATTTGCTGGTATCTACTTCTGCATAGTAACCATCATCAGCTTGAATAACCTTGTTAAATAATTGAGCTTCATCAAGCGCATTATATTTAGACTGTCTTTGATCAATATCAGCTTTACTAGGAACAAACAACTGAGCTGAACCGAACGTTAGCAGCATAATTGAAAGACAGACAGCACCAAGCATAGCCGTTATCTTCCAGCTAAGATGCTTGACTAAGTTATAGCCAAAATCATTAGCCACATCATCAAGTCTCTCTTTGGTACTATTGATAACAGCAGTCGTTGTGCTACCTACGCTTTCTTGTAACTTCCTACTTTGGGTTTCATAAGTATCTTCATACATTTTGAAAAAACCCTGTCTGCTCTCAAATTCAGTCTTTGAGTTATGAGCAGCAGTCTCAAGATCGTCAAATTGCTTTTCAATCTTAACGGCAACCGTTGATAGCCTTTTACTGGCTGTGTCTATATGTGTGGTAAAGCCTTGATCTATTAGTGCATGATAGCGTTCATGGTTTTTCTCAAAGATCAGATTGATATTATTTTTGAGTGCTTCATTGGTGTTGTCCGTGATCAGCTGTTCTTTGTCTTGGTAGGTTTTTAATAGCTCAGTTAGCTGCTTAACCTGTGCTGAAAGCTGCTGTGCATATTCTTCATTGGCTTGAGCTTGGGCTTTATTGTCTGCTAGTAGTTCTTGATCTTGTTCAATAAGTGCGTGAAGGAGAAGCACTAATTCTTCTATTTGCATCGACTGGGCGTTGTCGGTCATATCTAAAATCCTAGTGTCATGCCACGACTGCGGTTGATATCATAGCTATGGTCATTAATAGCTGCTGAGACGCTCTGTAAGCGCTCCTGCTGCGTCTGAGAGAGGTTTTGCTTATGCTCAGGTACCATAGCATCAAAAACGCCCTTTAATGCTGCTGTACACTGTTTTTGCGTCACTGTGTGTCGTGTGCTTTTACTGCTATCCAATGCCGATTGCGAATGTGAGATAAGATCATTGCCTAAACGCTCATATTGCAGCTCTGCAAGCGTTCTTTGGTGCTTGGTGGTACTGGGATCATCTTGATAGCGTGTCAGCGCTTGCATGAGGTTGTCGGTGGCTAAAATGGCTACAAGGTGCTTTCCAAACTCGCTGTTTTGATCGATTTTCTGCAAGTGCGACTGATCAACGCTAAGGGGCTGCTGTTCTAGCTGCTGATAGTAATGATTGAACTCCCCTGTCTCCATAGCAATCCTTGCAAGTCTTTGTTCTCGGCGCTGTTGTCGCTCTAGCTTCTCTTGTTCTGCCTGTTCTAGCTTTTTTTGTGCAATAGCAGCTATTTGCTGCTGTCTTAGGCGCTCTTTCTCGGCTTGCTGCGCTTTCTCGCGGTTAAGGCGTATCGCTTTTAGCCTGTTTACTGCATCGTTGGTGCTGTCTATACTCTCCTGAGTAACTTTTCTGGGCTTAAAGTCAGGTTTAGGCGCAGCTGGGGCAATGAATAACTTGCTTTCGCGCAAGTCTGCGATGGTTCGCTCCGCTTTATCATTGGTTTTTTGGTTGTCGTCTAGGTGTTTGTTCCAAACCAGCTCATTAGATTGGATGATTTCACGGTTAAATTGCCCTTTTGCGGTCGGTATTCCTTTACGCTCCATGTGGGTTGCGTCTTTACCCATCTTAATTTGCGGCACGAGGTCGATACCTTGTGATTTATAGCTACGGCTGTCGATCAGGTTATGGCCTTTTTCTTCTAATACCTTGTTAGCGGTATGCTCCCACAGCTCGCGCACGGCTTTAACCTCATGGCTCATACGCGGCAAGCCCTTTTTTCTGCGGTCATCGTCTGATATTTCGCTGTCGGCTTTGTCTTTGGTGAGGTAAATTTTGCCGTCATCGTCAATGGTAGCAGTGCGCGTGGTCAATAAGATATGAGCATGGAAGTTAAGAGGACTGGCACCGCGCTCTATTTCTTTATCGGTTGGCACATGGATCGCACAATCTGCGATCACCTGATATCTATCGGCTAAGGTTCTGGCGAAGTCATGCGCTAAGTCTTTGCGATCTTGTTCGCTCAATTCATGCGGTAAGGCAACCAACCATTCACGAGCCACGCGACTATTTTTTCGGGTCTCGTTGCGCTCAGCCATGTTCCATAATTCGGCTCTGCTAATCTCACCATCAGCCAAGTTAGACGGTAAAATAATATCAGCACTTAATACGCCACTGCGTTTTTTATAGTCATGCGTTTTGCCATGATCTTTATCTTCATCAAGCAATTTGTCACCGGCACGATAAGCAGCGGCCGCGATCGCACTTTGTCCTTTTGCTCTGGATATTGACTTGGTGCTTGCCATGAATATCGCCATAACGACTGCCTATTTTGAGCGTGGTTTTTTGGGGTTTGGGGTGTCCCCAACGTGTTTTGAGAACTGGGAAATATGAACCAATAGGTGAATATATCATAGTTCTCGAAAACGCGCTCTTAGTCAGAGGGACATAACCATCATACGTTAAATAAGATAGCACTTTAGTTTTTTCTTTCTTTCTTTGTTACACTGACCTTTTTTAATAATTTGGTATCAAAAGCATGAACTCTTTTCTGAATAACCTAAAGCGTAATAGTCTTGTCAGATCAACAATAAAAAATCTCATTCCAATAGAAGCACGAGTAAAGGCTTATAGTCTTTTAAATAAAGACTCATCGATAAGGATGTATTTCGAAAATAATACAGCTCTTTTTGACCCTAAAAATAAAAATATACAAGGATTGATGCCCGTATTTTATTGGGACGGTACGCCTAATTTTGGTGATGTTGTTGGTCCATACTTAATTTCTAAAATAACGGGTAAGCCAGTTTTGAATATTAGAAATTTACAATATCCTGGAATCATGGCTGTTGGTAGCATCATGCAGTGGCTCGATAGAAAAGATATGGTTGTATGGGGCAGTGGTTTGATTTCTAAACCGACAGATGAAAAGATGAAAGAGCTTAAAAAATACAACCCAAAAATTTTATCAGTTAGAGGAAGAGAAACTGCCAAATGCTTATTGGAAGCTGGTATAAACATTCCTGATCAGAGCGTTTATGGTGACCCAGCTTTAATACTGCCGTTGTTTTATAATCCCTCAGTAAATGATTCTAAGAAAATTGGTATATGTCCTCATTACATACACAAATCACATTTTTTGGAAAATATTACTAATAAAGATAATTTAAAAATTATAGATGTGCAAAAGGATATGGAATCTGTTGTAGATTCAATTAGCTCATCAACTGTATGTATTTCTACATCCTTGCATGGTCTCATAATTGCACAAGCCTACGGTATACCATGGGTATGGCTAGAGGTTGTTGATAAAAACTTAGTAGGCAATGATTTTAAATTTAAGGATTTCTTTTCTACTCTAGATAAATCACAAGTGTCGCATGTTAGGGTTGGGATGGAAGATATTAAAGATATCGACTTTAAAGCAATAGCTGAAAAGGCGACCTTACCAGAAAAAATGTATAGTGAAGAGCTAATATTAGAATCCCTAAAAGCATATCTAAATAAAACTAGCTAACCCACTTCTGACTGATTAGAAAAAATCATTATTCAATATTGAGAGAACGATACCTTAGAATTTTCAGGTTAATTACATAGTTGAATTTATATGCTAAAAATAATTAGACAGCTTTTCTCATTGCTTTCACCTGAGCAAGTAAGGCAGTTTTACATCTTACAAGTTCTGGTCGTGGTTATGGCCTTTACTGAGTTGCTAGGGATTGCTTCTATAGCGCCTTTTATGGCTCTAGTCGGTGATATATCCATACTAGAAAAAAGCAATGTATTTGCTGAGTTGTATCAACTTTCTGGCATAACAGATCCTATGGATTTTGTGTTTTACACCGGTTTATTGGTGCTGGTAGCTTTGTCGGTCTCTACCCTAGTCTCTATGTTTACTATTTGGAAGTTATCTCTTTATGCGGCACGGGTAGGTACTGAAATAGCAGATCGACTTTATGCTTATTATATGCAAGAAGACTGGCAGTTTCATGCAAGTGGTAGCAGTGCCCAATTGACCAAGCAGGTATCTACAGAAGCCATAAGGGTGACCAATGGAATAGTTCAACCACTAATGCAAATGAATGCAAAAGTGGTTTTAGCTACTCTTATATCTGTCAGCATCTTAATTTACAACCCTATTATAGCGATAACTGGTTTATTCATATTTGCTCTCGCTTATTTCTTACTTTACAAGCTTGTGCGTAAAAAACTAGTCTCTAATGGTCAAAAAATATCACAAGTTTCCACTGAACGCTTTAGGTTAATGAATGAAGGTTTTGGTGGGATTAAAGATGTACTACTACTCAATCGTAGCCAAGACTTCGTTAAACGTTTTGAGGAAAGTGGTAAGGTTTTCTCTCGTGCTTTAGGGTTGAATGCCGGTATTAGTCAAGTACCTCGATATTTTATGGAACTGATAGCGTTTGGCACTATGATTGGGTTGGTGCTCCTACTGATTAAGTTGCATGAAGGCAATCTAGGTGCCGTACTGCCAATTTTAGCTGTTTATGCTCTAGCGGCATTTAAGTTACTGCCCGCTTTACAACAAATATATTCTAGTATTGCTCAAATCAAAGGTAATTTATCAGCCTTTGAAGCAATTAAAGGAGATCTAGAGCGCTCCGTTAGCAGCCATAAACCCATTACTAAAGAAACACTATCAATACGCACAGAGTTAAAGCAACAGATCACCTTAAGCGATATTAAGTTTAATTATCCTGGCAAGTCCAGACCTGCTGTGAATGGCGTGACTATGACTATTCCAGTTAATAGTGTGGTCGGTCTGGTAGGATCGTCCGGTTCTGGAAAATCTACCTTAATTGATTTATTACTTGGTTTGTTAATGCCGCAAAGCGGTCATATATATGTGGATGATACTCGCATCACTTCTGAAAACAAACGTGCTTGGCAAGATACATTAGGCTTTGTCCCGCAAAGTATTTTTTTGAGTGAAGGCACTATCGCTGAAAATATTGCTTTTGGTTTACCTGTCACAGACATCGATTTAAAACAAGTCAATAAAGCTTTAGAACTTGCTAGCTTAACCGAGCTAGTTTCGCAGCTTCCTGATGGCGTAAATACGAAAGTAGGAGAGCGCGGTGTCCAACTGTCTGGTGGCCAACGACAACGTATTGGTATTGCTAGAGCGCTTTATCACGAAGCTGATGTTTTGGTATTTGATGAAGCCACTAGTGCCCTAGATGGTATTACAGAAAAAGTAATCATGGATGCCATACATGACTTTAGTGGTCAAAAAACTATAATTATGATTGCCCACCGTCTAAAAACGGTACAGAAATGTGACATTATTTATTTAATGGACCAAGGAAAAATAGTTGATCAGGGCACTTATCAAGAGCTAGTAGAAACAAATCCTCAGTTTAAAGAAATGGCTGAGCATGCTTAAGCACTAATTTAACTCAAACTATAGAACTGTGAGAACGTAAATGTTGGAAAATGTATCAATAGTAATACCTAGCTATAGGTCGGAAAAGCTAATTTCTAGAACTATATTGTCTATTCTAGATGCTGGAGTGCTTCCTAGTAATATATTTGTTATAGAGGATGGGATCTTCGATAATACTGGAGATGTCCTAAGGGAAATATCTGGAATCAATCATATTTCATATGCAGAAAATAAAGGCGCTACTTATGCTAGAAACTTAGGTTTAAGTAAAGTTGAGACAAAATATGTCATGTTCATAGATTCCGATGATTTTGTTTCTGAGTCGCTAATTAGTGGTTTAGTAACTGCAGCAGAAAAAGAAAATTCTGATATTGCATTTGGACCATGGAGAAGGGATGGCGATAGTATTCCTGAAGGTGAGTTATGCCAACCTCCTAGTTTAAGTACTAGTGATTGGATTTTTCATTGGATTAAGGGCGGATTTGTAGCTACATGTAGTGTGTTATGGAAAACAAGTAAAGTGTTAGAAATAGGAGGGTGGGATGAGAGCTTAATAAAAGACGATGATGGAGAACTAGCAGTTAGAGGGCTGATAAGCACAAATAGCTTATCAATAAGCACTCAAGGATATAGTACGTATTGGCAACATAACTCAGCGTTTAGAGTGTCCAGCGCTCCTATTGAAGATCAGTTGTTCACTTCAAATATAAAATACAACAACATACTAAATTGGATTAAAAAAGATAAGTCTTTAAATAAATATAAAGTTGAACTAGGGTTATATTGTTATAAAGCCGCTTGGAATGCCCGAGCTAGAGGCTTAGAAAAAGAATCAGTTGACTGGCTTTCAAGAGCAAGGGATTTAGGTTATAAAAGTAATGGCTTTAATAATAAAACGAAACTCTTATCAACTTTATTTGGTTTCCGTTATGGTGCTCTCATCTATTCTAATTTATTGCCTATTAACTCTAAGATAAAAACTCTCAAATCAGCCTTTAGAACCTCAAAGCATGTTTAGAAATTAATACTCAAGATACTCTCTAATTGGACGCTTCTTAAACTGTGAAGCGTCCTTTTTTAGTCGGTTAATCATTTCAAACTCCCATCCTTGCTGCGACTGTCCAGCTGGGCTAGTCGGGGTTACTAAATGATTGTACTCCGCCATAAAATCAGGGTTACGAACGATACGTCCTAGCTGTTTATCATTTAGCCCTTCAACCGTAAACATATCTGCTGTGTCTCCGTCTCTAACAGCTTCTTGTTTCTCGTTTTTTGGTTGCACTTTGGTTAGTACCTTAAATTTAAAGCCTACTATAGCCACACCCTTTTTAACCTGTTCGTAGCTAACTTTTAGGTCTGATTTTTCATTTATTTCTTTCACTGCAAGGTTTAGAACGCGCTTTTTAAAGTCACTCATTGCCTTGTATTCAGTATCTTCAACACCTAACTGCCCTCTGAAAACATCTAGATCAAAACTTACCTTTTTTGCTTGTCTCCATTGGTTGAGTAGTTCGTATAACCTAACAGAGTACACACTCTTCATTGGTGCTACCTGCTCAAGCGCAAATCTTGTGAATAGCGTTTTAGCTTCTATAGCATCAATACGTGTAATCTCTTGAACTACAGCAGGTGTAAGCATTATTTCTATGATTGCTTCATCATCTAAATACTTTGCCTGACTTACCCAATGAGACTTAACTGGCTTACCATCCCGCTCATCGAGAAATGTAAAATAACGCTTAAATAAAGAGGTTTCAGCTTCAATAAGAACTTCATACGCCGTTTGTCTTGTGACACCAAACGCTTCAGCATAGCGGCTTGCGTGGATAGGTAAGGGAGTTACGGTATCTATGCCTGTTCCTGTCTCTCTCGCGTCTATAATCGCTAACTGCATAAGTCGGATTTCAGCAAGTGATAATTTTTGTAGAGCTGTATTTAGCCTATGAGTTTTAACAACCTCATTCTTTAACTTTTTGTTGCTCATATCTGTAAACCTATTCTAATCAATGACGTTAATTTAACATGTCTTTTAATGGTCGTAAACAAAAAACGTCCTTAATTGACAGGTAAACGTCCCTTAATTGACAGGTAAACGTCCCTTAATTGAC
>NZ_JABASQ010000041.1 GCF_016107535.1 Psychrobacter cibarius
GCTCACCAAACACGCGCAACATTTCTGAAACGTCTATTTTCTTATCTGCTGTTCTGGAAAGCTCACCATCATTGACTTTCTGATAGATAGTCGTTCTTGATACACCCCATTCTTTTGCCGCTTTTGTCACCGATATGTTCATTGTTCACCTAGTGTTCAAGTACGTTTTCAGTGTTTGTCCAGTACAACTGTTCAGAACGTTCAGTGAACAACTATGGCACTAACTTATCTATCAAGCAAATTATAATTTCCTGTAAGTCATTAGGCTCAAAAATTGCTAAAGGTGTCATTGAGCGATGCTGAATAAGTCTAATAAATCAGAAAATTTATACATATCAGGAAAACATGTATAGAAAAGCTGTTTTTATATACGTATATATATAACATATATAGAAAAGTTGAAATATTATACATATCCAAAGAGGTATCCATGAACGAGTATCAGATTATCCCGCTACCGCTACCTGACATGGAGGCGCTAGAAACCAGAGCGGTTCTTAAAAAACTGTCGTCAGCCAATCGATATTTAGCTGAACTCAAAGGGGTAGTCTCATCTATTCCCAATGAGGCGATCCTAATCAATACCTTAGCTCTACAAGAGGCGAAGCACAGCTCTGAGATAGAGAATATTGTCACTACCAATGATGAGCTGTTTAAAGCTGAGCTTGATATAGTCAATCAAAGCCTTGCGACCAAAGAGGTGCAGAACTATACGCAGGCGCTAAAATCAAGTTTCGATACGGTACGAAAAAGTGGCATTATTCGCTTAAGTGACATACTAGCGATTCAAGAAGAGTTAGAGAAAAACGTTGCAGGGTTTCGTAAGCTGCCGGGTACGACGCTCAAAAATAGCCAAGGTGATATTGTCTATACACCGCCCCAACACGGCGATGACATCAAAGCATTAATGGATAACCTAACTACCTTTATAAATGATGATACGATCTGTGATCTGGACCCACTGGTAAAAATGGCGGTCATTCATCATCAGTTTGAGAGTATTCATCCGTTCTATGACGGTAATGGGCGCACAGGGAGGATTTTAAATATTCTCTATTTGGTAGCGCAAGGTTTACTAGACTTGCCCGTTTTATACCTCAGTCATTACCTGATTCGACATAAGGCTGATTATTATCACTACCTACAGCACGTTCGAGATACTGGCGACTGGGAAGGTTGGCTGTTATTTATGCTTGATAGTGTGGAAGAGACGTCTAAATCAACCATCACCTTAATTAAAGATATTAAGGCGTTGATACAAGCCTATAAGCACAAAATGCGCGAGGAGAAGCCCAAAATCTATCGCCAAGAACTATTGAACAATCTATTTAATCACCCCTATACCAAAATAGAGTTTGTGATGACTGATTTAGACGTATCGCGCATCACCGCGACTAAATACTTAGATGAGCTGACTAATATTGGGCTACTACAAAAAGAGAAAGTCGGGCGTAGCTCTTACTACATCAATGTTGAACTACTGCAACTACTCATGAATCGAGCGTAGTATGACAAGGATCATGCGCTCGCTTTAGTGAGCAATATTATTTTTGAATATATGAATAGGTATGGCTTGGTTTTAGAAGCCTGGCGCTGCTCCATACCTTTCCCATATTATTTGTCCTAACGTCCGTTATGGGAATAGTCGCTTAGATAACAATATTGACTATTCCTGGAGAACATCAGCAGTTTGCTTAACAAAAGCTTTTTTAATAATGACACTAGGATGCGTCTTCAATTAAACGATAATTATATTAATGTATTGAAAATAGCTAAATCTATAGGCTTTATCAATAATTCACATTAATAGTAACTATATCAGAGTAGGTATCAGGCTTGAAGTCAGCGCTAGGAACAGTAACGTAGACGCTTTTGTTTTGTGCGGTACCAGTTCCAGTGCCCGTTACTCCATTTCCCAAGCTTGTAGAGGTAGCAGTATTTCCCCATGGCGTTCCACTAAGACTAGGGGTAGAACGCAGTTGATAAGGAACCAAATCTGAGTTACCACCGCTCCCTTTCATAACACCCGCCCCATCTTTATTATCATTGGAAGGCGCCAAGCCGATATTGTATACCGTACCATTTGTACAAGTTAAATTAATAGGGTTAGTACCTTTGCTCTCAATATTATTCGCACTGGATGGCGTATTACCAAAATCTATATTACTTTTGGAATTAATCAAGCATTTGGTAGGAGCATTGGCTTGAACATAGAATGTATTCATACGTTGATTGGGTGTAACTCCAGGACCTGATCCTGATGATGAGGCGCAATTACCATTTATACCTGCTACAGACGTCACAAGTGTATCGTTAATATTAAAATTGAGTTTATAATCTCCAGCGCTCTTTCCGCTCTGGTTTGGAGGAATAGCCGCATAAATTGTTAGCGTATCTGCCTGTGTAGCACCACCTACTACTGTAACGTTGATGCTAGCTGGTACTGGAGTTAATCCGTTTGCCATAGACCCCCAAATATTACTATATCCACTATCTTTATAAAGCTGGAAAGGCAGATCGGTAGAGTCACCTGGCGATATATTCGGTAGCAGTGGCAGCGCCCTCGGATTGATTCCTGCACTACCAATGTTTAAGCAGAGTGTCAGGGACTGTGGGGCATCTCCTGTATTTTTGCAGGAGTAACTTACTGTACCTGTCGTTGTGAAAGTATTGCTAGTGAGGAGGTCAATAGAACCAAATTCGATATTGCTTATGGATGCTGAGCATGTGACGATTGGCGCTGCCTGCACTGTTCCCGTCATTAACCACAATGCAATCAACATAAAAAGTAAACTGTAACGCCATTTGAACGTCTTTATTTGCAACCGTTGCATTAGTTTTGTACCTTCTGGCAGTTGAGGGGGCCGAGTAAAGGAATCTCATCACCCTGCTTTTGATAGTCAAAGCTGACAGTGCAGATGTCACCAGAGGGATTAATTATCTCTAGCACATTATGCTCATCCAGCGTATCCAGATATACCTCACCATCAAAACCAATGATAGTCGGTGGCACAGCCATGTTGGTGAGCTGTCGTACTTGACTACCTAATGGCAGAGGCTGATTACTACTGTCTATGAGAATAATGGAAGCAGAGCGTACTGGTGTAATAGCAAATTTTACCAAGGTACCAGCGCGGTCAGTTGGTGTGGCTTCAATATTCACTTTGTCAATCCGCAAGTCAGCAGGCAAATCCATAGGATTAATACCGATTTTATTGCTTTGGTAAGCATTCAGTGGCGACACTAGCAATAAGCCACGGCTATTGGTAGTACCGATTGGACTGTTTTGTAGGAGTACGGGCACATTAGCGATACCGTCAGTAGAGACTACGGCAAAACCACTATTAATTTGACGAGTAGGAAAGACTCCTCCGCCCATCATTACTAATGAGCCTGTGCCACTGGCATATGTAGCGTAACTGTCATCATTGACGCTGACACCCGCTTGTACTCGGCCATAGCGACCAAGATAACTTAATTCTGCCAATCCATCGTTACTGTCACTTCTATTGGAATTACTATCTGAGCTATTGTCTATAATGTGTCTTGCTTGCGCGCGCCAGTTTATGCCGCCTGAATTTGGTGCTGAATGTGAAATATCAGCCACAAATACCTCACGCTCGTCTGTGTGCTGAATATTGCTATTCATTGAAACATTACGATCTAAAGAGAATGAAGCGCCGATAGAAGCACTGCTATTAGCAGAGTCATTGAGGTCTTGATTAAGATTAGCGCTCAAGCTTAGACGTTGGCCAAAGGACTTACTCCAATAAGCACTGGCGAACTGTGTGGTTTCCTGATCAGCAAGTGACACTTGGTTATAGCTCATGCCAAAACTACCTAAAGATTGAGTACTATAACCTGACGATATCTGCTCACTGCGGCGAACGGGTACAGATCCGTACTGACTACCTACATCACGGTAAGCCCCTTTCGTGCCTGTAGCACTGGCACCGATATTAAAGCGACTGTTACTCCATGAGTAGCTTGTGCTGTATTGGGCGCCATTTTGCCCTTGACTCTCACTGCCTGCTAACGAGGCAAATAAGATACCACCTGCACGACCTAATAACCACGTACCACCGACTCCGGCATTACTCAAACCTTCGGTTGCTTCGACATGGGTTTCTGCGGTAAAGCGGTTACTCACCCCATAACGCCATGTACCGCTAGCAGCAATGCTATTACCGTAATCAAAGGACTTGTTACCATAATTTTCGCGCACCGCACCCAACTCTACTGACCAGTCGGAAAGCCCTGGCTGTAGCAAGCGATGGGTGTCATATAAAGAGAACTCGAGCGTGGTGCTCTGCCCTAGTGCATCGGTAACTACCAACTGAGCATTGCCTGCGCCACTGAAACTAGGAGCCGTCTGTAGCTCAAATGGTCCGGTTGGTACGTCACCACTATATTGCTTAAGTCCATTCACATACAGCTCTACTGCTGAGGGCAAAGTTGCGGAACCAAAAAATGAAGGCAATGGAGTGGTTGCCATATAAGGCTGTAAGTCAAAATTACTCCCAAGTTGTAGACCACCTAAGCGCGTGGAGCGCGTCCATGACAGCGCGCCTGTGAGAATGTCACCAGCACGAACCGTCAGCAGCTTATCAGGGAATGATTTGCTCCAGCTGGTATCCAAACGCACGGTGCGTCCTTCCCAATCTTTGTCATTATTGCTGCTATCCCCATTGCTGCCAGCAGAGTGAGTGGCTGTGGTCAATGCTGTAGAGCTTAGTACACCGAGAGTATTAAACGCACGCAGTTCTGTAAAAGCACTTAGGTTTTTAGCACTATTCTGGCTTTGGTTACCATAAATGTTGTAGTTTAATAACATGCCTGGCGATGCAGTGGGTTGCGGACGCTGATTACTGCGTGTATTGCGTATGGTCGTGTCTAGGTTGAGTAAATTTAGAGGTGCGATAAGGCTCAGCGTTTGCCGCCGTGCATTATAGTCAATCTTGAGATTAGGCAGGCTATTTAACGGTATGGGTTCGGTGCTATCAGGCGGTACAATAAAGCCAAGCTGTTGCAACACATCAGCGTTGGTCCAAAGTTGGTCTTTGCGATAAATAAAATGTACCAAACCAGAGCTGGTTTGATTAAGAGTGACATCCAGATACAGATCGAGGTCAGCTTCAGTGCTGTCACTGCCTAAGTTGAGCTGAGCCTGCCTAATATTATCAATGATTGTAGAGGTAATATCTTTAGAGACAATCTCATTTGGTTCAATAGCGTGGCTGACCGATACCGTTATATAGGGCAGTAAAACTGCTTTAGCGAGTGGAATTGTCCAGTGTGACGTCCTGTGTCGTCTGAATTCCATTGATCGTTACCTTGAATTTACCGGTTGTTGTCCCTGTCGGAAGGGCGGATGGCGGTATTTTCAGTGTCCAGTTCATAGTGGCATCTGGTAAAACATAACCCAGTAAACCTTGATGTATATTAACGCTATTGCCCGCAGCACCTACAACGCTCAGGTCAATCAACTTAGCATGACCATTACCGCTATTGCTGATACTTAATTTTATCTGCTTACTATCTGGTAGTAAGCTATAACGCCATTGTAATTGTGGAGCAGTTTTAACAATACCAACGGGCTGCACAAATACCGGTAAAGAATAGCTTAACGCAAATTGCAAGCCTGTCTTTTGGATAGCAGATTTAATAGGTAACTCATTAACAAAAATTCGATAGCTATCTTCCACCGCTCCAGCACCTTGTGGCGGAGTCTTAGCGCGGATAATTCGAACCAGTTGTTTGTCACCGGGGTTGAGCTTAATCATTGGCGGACTGGCCAATAATCCTCGTGAGGGTGTAAGCTGATCGCCTGTTTCATCCTGTGACCACTGATAAATGCGCACTTGCGCACTTATCGCTTCGTCACTTGAGTTACTAAGGGTCAGGCCACTGGCGTTTTCTCTAGCTTGTAAGCTTAAGGAGGTGGGAGAGACCTGTAGACCACTCGCCATTGCTCCACTACTAAATAATAATAAGCTAGAGACAACACCAAGTTTCGCAACACGGCGTAACCAAAGACTAAACATAGAAACTAATAGGCTACAGAAATATTAATAGTATCTGTGTAAGAACCAGGCGTAACGTCGGCTGCGTCAGTTACTGTGAGAAATATAGGAGTAGAGATGGCGGTAGCATAATTTTCGAATGCTGCGGTCTTAACTGGATTAGTAGTACCCCAAGCGTCACCAGCAGCTGAGACAGAAGTCAATTTATATGCAACCAATTCTTCTCCTAATAATCCACCTTTTAAGTTACCAGTACCGTCGAGGCTAGTAGTTGATGCAGGTGTCAGACCGATAGTAGCAATAGAACCTTTAGAGCAGTTTAATATAAGAGCAGTTTCTGCTGTTACAGCTTCAGTCGCTGTACCTGCTTCAGTTGCGGCGAGTAGCACATCTACAGGAGGTGCATTTACAGTACATATTGATTCAACTTCCATACTAACGCCAAAACTACTCGAGGTAGGGCTAGCAGCATTCGCACTAGATATAGCAGCAAAGCCACCAATAGTAACTAATGTAGCGGTCATTAAAGATTTTTTAAATTGCATAGTAAAGCTCCAAGGGTTAGTGTTTTTATCATTAGAAGCTCAATACTCAGATAAATACTGAATTTCACCGTGCTATAAAGCTGAAATTACATATTTTGGCAATCTAGAGCCCACTGCAATAATGTACCTGATTGAGAATCACAATCCACATATATAGCTATAACAATATATATACAAAATGAAATTTTTTTCCAAAAATTGTATATATATTGTAACACATTCTATGTACATGTGAATACTAAAATTCCGGTTAAATCGCAAGTCCGTTAGTTAATTGAAAGTTAGTCAAACTAAAGGTTTAACAGAGAGGTTTTTTCATCTTCTCTATTTTTAATAGGCAGTTAAATCTTAATGCTCAATAAATATAAATAGGTTTGTAATATGCCTCAATATTTTTTGAGTATACCCTAAGGGAACCACCTATTTCACCCTTCAAACCTATTAACAGACCACTT
>NZ_JABASQ010000042.1 GCF_016107535.1 Psychrobacter cibarius
TAAGTGCGAGTTTTCGACTTTACAAATGTTTATCCCTGCCGGTCACACATTTATAAAATCAAAACATCGGCAGGGGCAAGCCCCCACACCCCCAACATTGCAAAAAGACGCAATATTAAAAACCAAAAACCAGAGCTTGTAAAAATGGCTATTTTCATCGCATCGACTAAATCCATATCACGAGGTAACGGACAAAGTGCCGTTGCCAGTGCCAGCTATCGCGCAGGGGTTGAGCTTGAAGATAAGCGATATGGTAAGACCCACGACTATTCAAAAAAGCAGGGCGTGATAAGTGCAAATATTATTTTGCCGACAGCGTTGGCTGCTGCCAACGCTGCTATTGATCGTAGTAATTTATGGAACAAAGCGGAGGCTGCCGAGAAAAGAAAAGATGCGCGTGTCGCTCGCGAATGGCTGGTTAATCTACCGTACGAGCTGAACGAGCAAGAGCGCAAGGAGTTAGCGCATAGCTTCGCCCAAACCCTAGCTGATCGTTACGGCACAATAGCAGATTGTGCTATCCATCAACCCACCGATAAGGAGATTGATCGGGGCGCAGACCCGCGTAACTTTCACGCTCATATCCTGTTTACCACGCGCTGTGCTGAGATTGACGACAATCACGAGATCATACTGACCGACAAAGCGACCATTGAGCTATCAGATAAGAAACGCCGTGAGCTTGGTATGGATCGCGTCAGCCATGAGATCAAAGAGGTTCGTCAAATATGGGAACAGATCGCTAATGAGAAACTGGCCGAGCATAATCATGAGCTGATTGATTCGCGCAGCTATCGCGATCAAGGCAAAGACATTGAGCCGCAAATTAAGATGGGTAGCGTTGCAACCAAGCTAGAGCGTGACGCATACGAGACAGCAAAAGCAGCCGCAAAGGAAAAAGGCGAGGCATTTAACGGCATCACCCCAGTGACGATCAGAGGTGAGATCAACCTGATGATTACTGAGCGCAATCATCTAGTACGGACTCGCGAACTTGCCGATCTGCGCGAAAGTCAGTTATTTATTGTCCCAGCTGCCCCCACACCGAAGTATAACCCCAGTAAAGACAGCAATGACGAGCTAGAGCAAGCTGAATCAGTGGTTGAGCGAATAAAACAGGCACGTATTCAGCGCCAGATTGCTATCGATGCCGCTGACGCGCTTGAAAAAGAGCGTATTGCTCAGCAGCAGCGCGACATGGCGGACAAAAAAGAGCGTGAGCGCCTATTAGCGCAAGAAGAAGCGCGTCAGGAAAAGCTTGAGCAGCACCGCGTCCAGATAGCAGCACAAGAGGCCGACTTTAAGAAACAACACGGTCATATCTTGAATAAAGAGCTATCGAGTCAGCACCGACTACTAAAAAACATCGACCAAAAAAGCGACTTTGGCCAACGCCTTCAAACCCTCCTGCATCTCGATCAGCAAATGAGCGCGTGGCAACACTACCGCAGTGAGCCGAGCACCACTGACCACCAAAAGCAGCTTACAGACCGTGAACAGCATAAAATTGGCAGCCTCATCACCAGCCACAGCAAGCAGCTGCTTGAGCACATCAAGTCCATAAGCGACCTATCGACAAGGCAAGCGCACACCAAAGCCTTAGAGCGCGTCTTTGATGACATCAAAGATCGACAACAAAGCGCCCTTAGCCCCGAACACCAGCGCCAAATGCGAACGGTATCCGCTGAAATCAATGGTTATAGCCGTGATATAAACCGCAGTCGGGGTATGAGTCTTAGGTTTTAACGCTCATAAGCAACACCAAACGACACTCACGGTCGCATAGAGTCACCTCAGATGCTTCTCAGGCATCCCACAGCGCCTTTTTGATGCTAGGGTAGCAGTAATATATAAATCACCCTAAAAACGCCTACAGCAGCACTCAGAGGCCAAATAGCATCATAATTAGCGACTAGGAACGATCCATGCCACAAAATGACCTCTCTATTTCATTAGAAGACCTACTAATTACGCTTCAAACGTATACCAAAAAAATAGATAAGCAGCTGATTGACAGCTCAAACTTAAACCACGCGCACTCTAAACAAGCGCAAGATATCGCTGATTGGGCAAGACAGCTGACTTCACTGCTAAAAACGTATCAAAACAAAGAAGTCTTACTCCAATCAGACTTTGTTTCAGCTATTAATAAAGAGATAGAAAGAGTCTTTGAAGCCAATGAAGAGAGCTACCATAAGCGTATTGATGAAGGCTTCACTAAGCACGTTACTGATGCTAGTGATGAGTTCTTAAAAAAGACAAAGCTGCTTAATAAAGACTTAGGGAAGATACAGACCTCTGTTACCAGTGTTGCTAGTAACCTTGACGATACTAAAGACAAGATAGCTGAGCTAAATGTAGATGCTTCCAAACAGATGCTAGATAACGTTAAGCGACAGTTTGGCCGTCACTTAATCATCACGCTTTCAACCTTAGTCGTTGTCGTCTTTATTTTAAGCTTAGGTGCAATGTGGCTGTTTATACCTAGTAAAGCTGAAATCAGTAAGCGACAAGATGGCTATGATTCTCTTGCTAAGGCTCGAGTGGCACATCAAGTTATCGAAAAACCTAATGGTTATTATGCGAGGGTTGATCCCAAAGACTGCATTCCCGATGAGAAAAGCTCTTTCTACAGTAAATCAGTGTTATGCAAATTTAAGTAATTAGCTTCCTAAATTAACCATTAAAAATAGTCTCTTGTTTTTAAGCTTATCCACAACCAAAAATGCTTTTAATGCTTTTAAATGCTTTTAAATGCTTTTAAGCACTACGTAGGCATTGGTATTAAAGGGCTGTAGAGTCAATAAGGTGACGTTTAGTTACCCATAAGGTGACGTTTAGTTACCCATAAGGTGACGTTTAGTTACCCATAAGGTGACGTTTAGTTACCATTAAGTGACGTATTATTATTTGTCTTTAAAACGACGTTTTCTTACCATTAAGTGACTTGTTATTTATTGTCACTTAATATAAAGTAGTTTTTTATTCATTCGAGTAATAACAATGAACAAGAAAAAAAACTTAGTAGTTAAGACTAATAAGATAAATGAAGCGCTACAAAACTTATCGTTGGCTGAAGTAAGGATTATTCAATTAGCAATTGTAGATGCTAGAGAAACAGCTACAGGTTTAAGCACAGACAAGCCATTACGCATTGACGCTTCGCGTTATGCAGAGGTATTTGACACCACACGACAAAATGCTTACCAGCGTATGAAGGATGCTGAAGAGACTTTGTTTAATAGGCGTTTCACCTACTTTGATGATAACAAAAAACCTATTAAAAGCCGTTGGTTACAGCAGGTGCAATATCATGATGGCGAAGGTGCAATGGATCTAGTATTCACGCTTGCCGTTGTGGAAGGGATCAGTCGCATTGATGGTTTGGAGCAATTCTTTACCTCGTATTTATTGGAGCAAACGACACAGTTTGATAGCGTGTATTCAGTACGGCTTTATGAGCTCTTAACGCAGTGGCGAGCTGCTAAAAAAACACCTTGCTTTGAGTTAGATGTCTTTCGACAACAAATGGGGTTGGGTGTTAATGAATATAAAAGAATGAATGATTTTAAAAAGCGAGTATTAGACTTAGGTGTTAGTGAAATTAATGGGAAGTCAGATCTGAAAGTAAAATATGAGAACGTGAAGAAGGGCCGCAGTATTATAGGCTTCAAATTTATAGTTCATGAGAAACCAAAAACTAAGGCTGAACAAGTAGATAAGCCTCGTGATGTTGATAATGGCGATATGTTCACGATTGATGGACTATCTGACAAGCAGTTGTGGCGTATCAGCCGACATAAAGAGTTTATAAGTACGTATAGCGGTCTTGCTAAAGGCGACGCTGGTAAGAACTGGTCAGCATACAGCGACTTCATAGTCAGTGAGATCAAAAAAGACGCTTCTAAGTTCAGCAAGAAACGCCCTATACGTGAGTATTTAGATGGAAATGAAGCAGACTATGACTTCTCAAGATAGCGACAAAAACTGACCAACTAGAACAAGGTGTTAATAAACGGTCTTACCTTATGGTTTGGCTAAATATAATTATATATCTATACCCCACTCTCAACTTATTTTTCTAAGGTATTGGTTTACTTAGTTTTTAAAATTTCAGTTAAAACAATTAAAATTTTAAATTCTATAAAAATCAAAGGCCTACGATAAGTTGAGATTGGCGTATATCTATATAAAAAACAAGAGGCTAATTATATGTATCATGAGTTATATAAAAAGATATCGGAATCTGTTGGCCTGCTGACTGTATTCCTTGATGGTGAAAAGATCAGTCAAGGTAGCTGCTTTTGCTTCCTTGATACTGGAGAGGTTATAACAGCAGCTCATGTTATAACTGGACGAAACCCCATTAAGCAAGAAGACGTACAAGACCCAAGTGTTCAATATTTTATTAAATTCCCTAACGTTCCTTTATTAGAGTACACGGTCAGTTTTTGTGCGATCACAGTGCATGTGGACTCTTTCAAAGAACCTATTCAGATTGATATGGCTGTATTACAACCTAAGCGAAATTACGAAGTCGAATATCCTGTCCTTCCTATAAATGTAAACCCTCCCCGTCTTGGGGATCAGGTTTTTCTTGCAGGCTATTCTGATGAACTTAAACTACCTTTTTTAATCGACAGGATTATTTATAAAGATCATCAAGGTGTAGATGATTTTTTACAGGCAATGGCTAAGGGTTATGCGGCTGATATGACTGGTCCGATGATTAAGAGAGCATACGTTGGTAATCATGTTGTTGCTGGTGCAAATAAATCGCATGAAGATTTTTCGTTGACCTGTGATATTTTGTACTTAGACAATGGTATGCATAGTGGAGCAAGTGGCGGTCCAGTGGTAAACGAATCTGGTGTTGCTGTAGGAATTATTACACAACGAGCTATTACATCTGCATCTCAATATGATGCCCCCTCCCTAGATGTCCCATCAGGTTCTACTATAGCTATTTCTTTCCAGTCTTTATTAGCACTTAATACATTTCCAACGCAAAATAATTCCTGAGCTACACTGAGTTTAAGTAAAATAGAGTTAAATAATTATATGAGTCAATATGACCTATAGTTCTTACATATAGATTGCAGAAACGGAAAACGCCCACTATTGCTAGTGAGCGTTTTTTACCCGCAGTTACAACCTTTATCCTTTTACGGACAGCCGGCGGTAGTGCCTAATTAATAGCAATACTATTGTAAAAAACCAGTATAGTAAAGAGTCACATAGACTCACTATATGAATATACATATCGATACTGTATACTTGAAAAAAAATGAGAAAAATATGCGTGTAGCAAAAGAAAATAATTCGATTGAAGACAAGTGGGGGAGTAACTCTTCTGCATTGGGCTGGGTAGCCATACCCACGCTACTTCTCTTTTCCCAAAAAGAACTAGGAATTACATCTTCTGAACTAAACGTTTTACTCAATGTAATCGCTCATTGGTGGGAAAAGTCTAAATATCCTTTTCCTTCTCAAGGAGCTATAGCTTATAGATCTGGACTCTCTTTGAAAACTGTTCAAAGATCCTTAAACAGTTTAGAAGCAAAGGGCTTAATTATAAAAGAACCTACATCTCGCTCGAATTCAATTACAAAGGGGAGAAATATATATGACTTATCACCTCTAATAGATGAATTAGATAAAATATCACCTAAAGTTCTCGGTAATATGATGTTGAGAAAGAAGATGGTCATTCATAATGCCTACTAGTGAATTAATAATTTCCATATCACCTCAAAGATTCAGTACTTATAAGTCTATATATCTTCAAATAGTCCCTAGTCATAGCATGTCTAATGAGTATCGTGAAGTTATGTTTTATATGCACGTCCAAAAAATTTACTCACATTTTTTCATACCAGTACAAGTCCTAGAAGTAACACTTAGGAATCGCATTCATAATGCGATGTCTGTACATTATGGGACAGAGGATTGGTTTGAGCTTTTATTAGCCGAAAAATTCTGTTCATACGTCACTAGAAAAGTTTTTCTAGAAACTAAGAAACAAGCTCTAAAGGATTTCCAGAAATATAGTACGCCAGATATACCAGATCGAGTGCTAATGCCTGAAGATTATGTAGGAAGGTTGAATTTTGGGTATTGGGTTGAACTACTCCAAGCTAAATATAGACAAACGTTATTTTGGCAAACCAAGACAGATATAGTATTTCCTTGTAGAGAAAATACTAAAATTGGGCCGATATATAATTCTATGAAACGAGTAAAGTCTATTAGAAATCGCCTGTATCATTACGAACCTCTGTGGAAAAACATCAGGAAATTTCAGGATATTAATGATTTTTGCAAGAACATAGAGGAACAGTATTTTCTTATAATAGAGTTAATAGGGTATTGCTCAGCTGAGCAAGTTTCACTGCTTGAAGAGAGTATATTTTTATTCGAGCTAGAAATAGAAGAGTTTAAGTCTCAGTACAGTAAGTAATATAAACAGGCCTATTGATCCTTGTTATTAATATTACTTCTAATACCCTTTACCAAGTCAGCCATTAAATCCTTATCGCCCTGTCTGCTCAAAAAATTCAACAGATTATCAGCTGTGTATTTCTTTAAACCATCTACAAGAAAGAACCGTAAGCCGTGATGCTCATACAGCAGATATGTTCACGATTGATGGACTATCTGACAAGCAGTTGTGGCGTATCAGCCGACATAAAGAGTTTATAAGTACGTATAGCGGTCTTGCTAAAGGCGACGCTGGTAAGAACTGGTCAGCATACAGCGACTTCATAGTTGGTGAGATTAAAAAAGACGCTTCCAAATTTAGTAAGAAACGTCCTATACGCGAATATTTAGATAGAAATGAAGTAGACTATGACTTCTCAAGATAGCGAGAAAAACTGACCACCTAGAACAGTCTGTTATAAGTGGTTCTCTTATAGTGGTCTGTTTTAGATAGTCTGTTAATAGGTTTGAGGGGTGAAATAGCTGGTTCCCTTGGGGTAT
>NZ_JABASQ010000043.1 GCF_016107535.1 Psychrobacter cibarius
GCTCACCAAACACGCGCAACATTTCTGAAACGTCTATTTTCTTATCTGCTGTTCTCGAAAGCTCACCGTCATTGACTTTCTGATAGATCGTCGTTCTTGATACACCCCATTCTTTTGCCGCTTTTGTCACCGATATGTTCATTATTCACCTAGTGTTCAAGTACGTTTTTAAGACCTGTACAGTACAACTGTCCAGAACGTTCAGTGAACAACTATGGCATTAACCCGTCTATCAGGCAAATTATAAATAATCTGCTGTGTAAATCTGACGGTTAGTTATATAGCACTCACTTTATTGAACAAATATAGGGTATTATTAATGCTTGAAAGCAGTGTTCTAGATATCAAAAAAAGTAGGTTTTATGAAAAAAGTTATTTTAAGTATGGCGTTATCTCTCTTTGCTTTATCTTCTCAGGCAGCAGTTACAGTCACTAATAATCCATTTTATAGTGATGTTGAGGTAGAGCATCCGTTGTTTGCTAAAAGTGCTGGCGGCTCTCAATGCAAAGGCTTACCGCGCACTTGTGGGCAGATGGTTAGCTGTGAACAAGCCAAACAAGCACTCAAATGTGGAAATACCAAGCTAGACCGTGATAAGGACGGCGTACCATGCGAATCAATATGTCCAGGTGGTTAATTGCAGTAGCGTCTATCGTTATGATTGGGTGCAGCTCAGGCAATACAGAAAATGATCTGTATGGTTCAGGCTACTTTTGAAGATAAGCCATCAAATCTAATCATAATCAATAGTCACTGTGGCTATCGACCTCACCTCACCTGCAGTTACCACACGATCGGTTTGGTAATAACGGGCTACCATTGGCAGTGTATAGCTTATGGTTTGACTGGCATTAAGTGTACCAAGGCTTAGCGGCTCGCCCTTGGCAATAACTTTATCAGCTTTATTATATTTAGATACCAGTTGCGTACCCACCCCTTTTGCTTGTGTATTAGTAGGAGCAATATTTTTTAGAACACTATTGTTGTTATTAGCAGCTTCATAGTCAAAGCTGACACTAATTTTATCAGGTGTCTGAATGTTTTTACCCCCATTACACAAGATATTGATATCAAAGGCCTGCTCGCCTTGGGTAGAACCCACACCTTTAAAGTCTGTATTCTTCATTGTGGGTAACTGAACCACTTTATTGGCATTACTTTTTATCTCACAAGAAGAAGAGGTAATCGTAATGGTATCACCAGTTACGGTACTGGTTAGAATGGGACGATTGGAATAACCTTCAAGGTAATAACTACTGTATAGACCTTGCGCTAGGCTGCCTGTACCAGTAGCCTCGCCCGTCTTAACAATTTCAATAACAAAGTACCCTTCACCTAAAGAGTATCTTGTATCCCTATTTAAACTTGAAGAATAAGGGTAATATCCCGAAAAACCATCTCCACCTATCAACTCTCGATACAAGCGAATACCAATACCTGGTACGTTAGTCTTATATATACTAGGCTGCATTGCAAGCCCCTGATTATTCAAGATAACTGCCTGTACTGTGCCCCCACTCCACCAATCGCAAACCATTTGAGAGTTAGGATTAGCAGGTATATTAACGCGCCGAGTGTATAAAACTTTACCCACTGGGTCGTTCGGCTTAGCCGTTACCTTCCCAATAGCCATATTAATATTTACCGTAGTAAAGCCATAGCTTAGACTACACCTTGCCTGTGCTTGGGTTGCACCAAGGCTACAGCCCACAAGTACAGCCGCTGACAAGAAGTAGCTCTTACAATCCATGACATACCCCTTCTAGGGTAATCATTGATTGGGTTTTATCTTTGGCTAAATTGGTTATATCATACGCCATTTGACACTGCTCATTTTGTTCATCACCCCATTTAACGGTGATGGTATCAGATAACTTTGGTGTCCGTAAGTATACCAAGCTTCCTTGAGCAACTATACCAATATGTTCATCATTCGAATCAATGACATCTGCACCAAAAGGCAGAGTATTTCCTTTGTCATCAACAGTGTGGATGTATATCGCCTTACCTAATTTGGTTAAAAAATCTACCTTAGTCACTGAGCCTTCATACGGAGCGACTCGTTGACTTGCACCCTCAAGCTCTACATCATCGGACATGCCTACGGTATCTAATGATACATCGTTAATACGATAAGGAGTAACGTAAGGGATAACTGCATAGCCGGATTTATTAATGGTAAGCTGATCGGTATTATTCACTTTAGCACCTTCAGCACCTGGTGCATAAACCAATACCATGGTTCTTCCCTGATCAGGACCAAATACCACACCGGCTGGGTGTGCTACTACGTTACCTCCAGCAGACAGACCCAGTTGTTGATAGCCATCGGCCACAGAGTAAGTACCTGATAAGGTAGTATAATTACTGCGATACTGAGCATTGGTATTTAAGCTTGGGTTTTCGCCATAGTCAGTAGATAACGTAGCACCATAGCTTGCTCTGTTGCCAAGCGAGCCATTGATACCGACTGTGGAATTGTCTTGAGTGGAGTATGAATTTAGGGTAACCGCACTGCGTTTAATAGATAACGGTAGCGATAAGGTAAGCATATACTGAGTGTCGTCAATAACTTTGCCTGATGTGGCATTTTCTACCACTCGTTTATTAGCAGATAAGCCGTAGCTGACACCTTTGTACGTATTGTTATAACCGAACTGATACTGTTTAGTATCTTCTTGTTTGTCCCAATAATCCACCCAAGCCCCAGTTAAATAGAAGTTACCCCACTCATTAGGTAAGCCTTGGTTTAAGGTTACCTGAAACTCACTGCGCTGTTTACCAATATATAAGGCGCCAAGACCCTCTCTGTCCTGCTCTTGGGCTTTAAAGGCATCTGCCAGACGGTAAAAACCTTGCGTTGAATAACGATATGCGGCCAAAGTTACATTGGTATTGGTTGGGCTAATCAGCTTGCTATAACTGACACGGTAACTTTGTCCGGTTTCTGAGTCCCGGTTTTTAAAATCGGTATCTGAGTGGGTTACGTCCAAAGCCACTGCGCCCAATCGAGTAGCAAAAGCGCTGCCCAGAGCCACTGCTTTGTACTCTTCAGATGCTTGTGCCCCGCCATAGGCAGTAATGAAGTTATTGATACCGCGCTGATACTGACCCTGTACAATAAAAGGGTCTTTATCAATCTCTTTGTTGCGGTAATTACCGGCTACCACCGCATAGCGGCTTAAGCCAGGGCGTAGCATTTGAGCCACCGAAGTATAAGGAAGAGAGAATTTTTGTACTTCCCCATCGGCTTCAATGACAGACACTTCTAGCTGTCCACCAAAGCCTGTGGGGTATAGGTCGTTAATCTCAAAGCTGCCGGCTGATACATTGGTTTGATAGATAAGCTGACCTTGTTGGCGCACCTCTACCTTAGCATTGGTCTTGGCATTGCCTCGAATACGCGGTGCATAGCCACTTAAGCTACTGGGCAGCATACGATCATCACTGGCAAAAGCTCCGCCGCGATAACCGAAAGTATCAAATATATCTCCTTCACTAAAGCTATCGCCTAAAGTAAGCACTCCACGCTGCTTAGGAAAAGCGCGCTGTAAATAGGTATTTACTGCAGTATATTCAGACTTACTGTCCTCACGGTCGGACCAGGCCCACTGTCCATTGTGACGAAGCTGCCAGCTAGCCAAGTTAAGCCCAGCATTGAGTGAGACAAACGCATTCGTATTTTCTTGATTGAGAGCGTTATCAAAGGTTTTGTATGCACTGGCGTTATAAGAGGCAAAACCGGCATTGATTCCCCTATCCCAGATACTAGGATCGACATAACCTCGGGCATTATTTTGCATGGCAATTTGAGGAATAGAGATCTCAAGCTTCAAATTTGACATATCAAAGTTATAAAAGGCAGCATCTACCCACTGCTCAAGCGGTAGACAGTTATTGGTGGAGTCTTTGGCCTTTTCTTTAATCAGCTCAGCTTTGATGCCGTACTCAAGTAGTTGCTTGGGCGTAAAGCAAGTGAATGAGCTTTTGTCATCTGGGGTAGGCTTAAATACCAAGCGTTGTTTGCCAAACCAGTTGCCGTTAACATAAACATCTAAGCTATATTCACCTGGTAAAATAGGGTTGCCATTAGCAAATTTGTTGATGTCAATTTTTTTGGCATCACCAATCAAAAAACCTGCATCAAAATCAGCAGATATCGCTCCGGAGTCCCCATTTTCAGCAGCAGCCACTGTCAAACTTGAAAGACTTAAGGTTACCACTCCAAGTAATAGTGAGTAGCTAAGCGTACGTTTTATAGGATTTTTTATTATTTTTGCCTTATCCATGGTTTCAGTCACCCTTTATCGCACACGCATGATTAAAACACGTATGATTATAAATAGTTAAAGGGGTGAAAATAACCCTTTATTCAGCTACCTGCTGTACTCGGCCACCATAATCATTGATTGTGGTAAAGGTCATGCCTTTTAGATTAGGGTTTTTAACATTAATTTTTTGTTCAGAAAATGGAGCTAGCATCATCCCATCAGTTAGTACCTCTACTTTATCTGTTGCAGCACCGACAGGTTTTTGCACAATAGAAGTAATAGTAACGTGATAAGGAGTGGGATTTTTAATGGTCAAGGTATTGCCTTGAACTGACCACTGTAATTGTTTAGGCGCAGACAAGCTATCCCCCTTAAGTCCTGCAGGACGATAAAAGAACTTAAGACGTGAGCGAATCGCCAATTGCAAAAAGTTATCTGAGCCACTATCAGCATCTTTTTTAGTGGGTTTCGGCGGAATATCTAATACATTCAACCAAAACAAGCTTTCTTGAGTTTTGCTAAGCGAATTAACGCCAGGCAAAGCACTAACTCGTAACGATTGGCCTTTACCCGGCTCAACACGAGTGATAGGCGGGGTAATAACAAATGGTGATTTGGATTGATCGGGAGTGATTTTAGCATCGCCTTCATCGATCCAAGCTTGCACTAAGGCTGGGCTTGTGCCTTCATTAGTTACCTTAACGGTTATTTCACGAGCATCAGAAGGGTATATAACACGAGTACCATGGATAACCACATCAGCATTAGCAGCTGTAAAAGGTAGCATTAATGCCAGTAGAGCTGTTCTACACATTTTGCGGCTTAATAATTTGCAATTCAATAGCATGATGTTGTATCTCTTCTGTAATTTAAAATATAAAAGCTAAGGTAATTGCTTACCTTAGCTCATTTAGTCTTACAACATGGTTAACTTTCTAGTGACTAAAGTAGTGACTATGGGTAAACGATCGTGTATTTAACAGAAGTGGCTACGCTACCGGCTGTAGCTTGAGCTTTAGCATAGTATTCAGCATAGTAGTTTAAAGCGGCTGAGCCACCAGCGGCAACGTTAATTTCTTGAGAGTTAGCTTGAGTGCCTGCTGTTTTTGCAAGTACTGGGATAACTTGGTTGTTGTCGCCTAGTAGCTGAACTTGTACGTTTTCAGCAGTACCGGTAGCGTTGTTTAGACGGCCTGAATCATAATCTACAGTAGAGCCTGGCTCAAAGTAAGTAGCCACTTTACCTTCCGAGCAGTTGGTTAAGCTAATAGTAAAAGGGGTACGACCTGCAGTTTGACCTGGCGCTAATGACACAGCAGATACAGTAGGCAGCACTACAGCTAAATCTTTAGACTTGCTATCTACAGTACAAGTTCTGTCTGTGATTTGACCTGTAATGGTGATATTACCATCAGAAGCATAGGCGCTTGAAATGCTTAGAACGATTGCAGAGGTAGCTAGAAGAATTTTTTTCATAAGGGTTCCATTTAAAAAAAGGTGGCTATGTTGTATCAATAAATACACAAGGCATTTAAACCCTATTAACGCTCGCTCTACAAAACTCATCCTAGTTCCTAGAAAATTTACAAAAGGATAGGCGTTCGGTTATTTATAAATGGTTCTAACATGATAGACCAAATACATTAACTAACTGAGTTTTAAAAAAGAGATATGGTAAAGGGTATTAAAATAATTTTCTATTCGAAAGATTTAATTTAATAAGATGGCCCATAAGTTAGGTTAACTTATGTATGTTGCAAATAGGATATATTAGGTGCAGTATTATACTCTAATGGAAACTAGTAGTCAAATTTCTAAGCTTTTTAGTTACAATAAATAACAATAAAAGTAACATCGTCATAACGGTATTTAATACGCTTGTTTGCTGTCATAGTAAAAACTGAACCGCCCTAATCTACTTGAGTCAGGTAGTAAGCGAGCTTCTATTTATAATAGATTTGACTCCTATCGAGCAATTTATATGTAAGAATTTGATAGTAATGGCTGCCGTCGAGTTGCTTATAGTTGTACACCGAGGGACCCTCTAAAAAGGCTCATTAATCCATTAATAGACTACTCATAGTAGACTACTATATTGGAACCACTTAATGACTACTGAGCATCTTCGGTCTTTCCTTGGCCACATCAGCGATCAGATGCCGTGAGCACTTGGTCATACCTTGTATCTCAGAATAGCTATGACCTGATTTGAGTAGACTGGCAATAATCTTACGCTTCTCCATATCTTTCCTGCGTCCTGAATACTTACCTTCTGCCTTAGCACGAGCAATCCCTTGCATCTGACGGTTACGGCGATCCTCATAATCTTTTCGAGCAATGGCTGCGAGCATATCCAGCATCATCGAGTTAATGGCCTGCAATACACTGCTCATAAATTCAGTGCTGCTTTCAGATTGAAGCGCCATATATGAGGTCGGCAGCTCTTTTGATACGATAGAGAGCTTTTTCTCTGATAGCATTCTTTTTAGCGTATCCCAATCAGCTTGGTTCAAACGCGCCAAGCGATCAATCTGCTCAACTAAGATCACATCGCCCTTATGAGCGTCTTCAATCAGCTGCATCAGCTTTGGTCGCGCCAAGATAGCGCCTGATTCGTTTTCGACATAGAAGGCAGCAATTTTGTGGCCATGATCGTTGGCAA
>NZ_JABASQ010000044.1 GCF_016107535.1 Psychrobacter cibarius
AAGCTTGACAATTCAAATCATTATGATAAGATAGTCGGCTCGCTAGATAGCTTGACCTGAAAGGGATTGAGACTAAACAGCAAGAGAATTACCCTATATATCAGTTACTGGACGACAGTGATTGAGCACTATTTAAAAGCATAACTAAAGAACAACTTGTGTGGATTTTTGCTGATTCAGAATGCTAAAAAATAAAGTTGGTTTTAACTCCTTTTCGGAGTTGATTCTAACTATAAAAATTATCATTTAAGACAGCAGAAAAACTCAAAGTTAATTCATTACGAACATAATTTTTAGCGATTTTGCCAGATTAGATGAGCCAAGTTTAGAAGCTTCTTTAAAGAGCTTCATAGCAAGATTAAACTGAAGAGTTTGATCATGGCTCAGATTGAACGCTGGCGGCAGGCTTAACACATGCAAGTCGAGCGGTAACAGGAGAAGCTTGCTTCTCGCTGACGAGCGGCGGACGGGTGAGTAATACTTAGGAATCTACCTAGTAGTGGGGGATAGCACGGGGAAACTCGTATTAATACCGCATACGACCTACGGGAGAAAGGGGGCAGTTTACTGCTCTCGCTATTAGATGAGCCTAAGTCGGATTAGCTAGATGGTGGGGTAAAGGCCTACCATGGCGACGATCTGTAGCTGGTCTGAGAGGATGATCAGCCACACCGGGACTGAGACACGGCCCGGACTCCTACGGGAGGCAGCAGTGGGGAATATTGGACAATGGGGGAAACCCTGATCCAGCCATGCCGCGTGTGTGAAGAAGGCCTTTTGGTTGTAAAGCACTTTAAGCAGTGAAGAAGACTCCATGGTTAATACCCATGGACGATGACATTAGCTGCAGAATAAGCACCGGCTAACTCTGTGCCAGCAGCCGCGGTAATACAGAGGGTGCAAGCGTTAATCGGAATTACTGGGCGTAAAGGGAGCGTAGGTGGCTCTATAAGTCAGATGTGAAATCCCCGGGCTTAACCTGGGAACTGCATCTGAAACTGTAGAGCTAGAGTATGTGAGAGGAAGGTAGAATTCCAGGTGTAGCGGTGAAATGCGTAGAGATCTGGAGGAATACCGATGGCGAAGGCAGCCTTCTGGCATAATACTGACACTGAGGCTCGAAAGCGTGGGTAGCAAACAGGATTAGATACCCTGGTAGTCCACGCCGTAAACGATGTCTACTAGTCGTTGGGTCCCTTGAGGACTTAGTGACGCAGCTAACGCAATAAGTAGACCGCCTGGGGAGTACGGCCGCAAGGTTAAAACTCAAATGAATTGACGGGGGCCCGCACAAGCGGTGGAGCATGTGGTTTAATTCGATGCAACGCGAAGAACCTTACCTGGTCTTGACATATCTAGAATCCTGCAGAGATGCGGGAGTGCCTTCGGGAATTAGAATACAGGTGCTGCATGGCTGTCGTCAGCTCGTGTCGTGAGATGTTGGGTTAAGTCCCGCAACGAGCGCAACCCTTGTCCTTAGTTACCAGCGGGTTAAGCCGGGAACTCTAAGGATACTGCCAGTGACAAACTGGAGGAAGGCGGGGACGACGTCAAGTCATCATGGCCCTTACGACCAGGGCTACACACGTGCTACAATGGTAGGTACAGAGGGCAGCTACACAGCGATGTGATGCGAATCTCAAAAAGCCTATCGTAGTCCAGATTGGAGTCTGCAACTCGACTCCATGAAGTAGGAATCGCTAGTAATCGCGGATCAGAATGCCGCGGTGAATACGTTCCCGGGCCTTGTACACACCGCCCGTCACACCATGGGAGTTGATTGCACCAGAAGTGGATAGCTTAACCTTCGGGGGAGCGTTCACCACGGTGTGGTTGATGACTGGGGTGAAGTCGTAACAAGGTAGCCGTAGGGGAACCTGCGGCTGGATCACCTCCTTATAGATGGCATTCGGTCAGCAAGAATTCACAACAAGTTGTTCTTTAGTTTAAGCTTACGTTTTAACAAGCGTAATTGGGTCTGTAGCTCAGCTGGTTAGAGCACCGTGTTGATAACGCGGGGGTCAGTGGTTCAAGTCCACTTAGACCCACCATTTTATAATGGGGCCATAGCTCAGTTGGTAGAGCGCCTGCCTTGCACGCAGGAGGTCAACGGTTCGACTCCGTTTGGCTCCACCACTATAGACGAATAAGCTTTAAGTGCTAATAGTATAAATAGAATTAAGTGATCATTACTGATTATTTACTTCTGTTTTATACAGAATCTGTGACTCGACGAGAGCATAGAGACTATTTAAAAACATAGATATGAGTCTGGGTTAGGAAGAGCGTGTTCACGCGCACTTCCTAACCTTAATCACTCACCTCTTAACGACATCAGTTGTTATCCCAGGGGTGAGTGATTAAAAAAGTAAAGAGAACTGAATCAAGCGTATAAACATAGGTGATATCGTTATCATAATTAGATTGTATGACACTTAGAAGTCGAAAGACTACTTGGGGTTGTATGGTCAAGTAATGAAGCGCACATGGTGGATGCCTTGGCAGTCAGAGGCGATGAAAGACGTGACAGCCTGCGATAAGCTTCGGGGAGGCGGCAATATCCTGTGATCCGGAGATTTCTGAATGGGGAAACCCACCTACCATAAGGTAGGTATCCTAATTTATTAGGAAGCGAACGAGGGGAAGTGAAACATCTCAGTACCCTTAGGAATAGACATCAATTGAGATTCCCCTAGTAGCGGCGAGCGAACGGGGAGAAGCCGATTAATTCTAATGTAGAAGAACAGCGTGGGAAAGCTGACCGTAGTAGGTGATAGTCCTGTATTCGAAACATTAGAGTTAACATATTAAGTAGAGCGGGGCACGAGAAATCCTGTTTGAAGATGGGGGGACCATCCTCCAAGGCTAAATACTCCTGACTGACCGATAGTGAACCAGTACCGTGAGGGAAAGGCGAAAAGAACCCCTGTGAGGGGAGTGAAATAGAACCTGAAACCGTGTGCGTACAAGCAGTGGGAGCCTTAATTTATTAGGGTGACCGCGTACCTTTTGTATAATGGGTCAGCGACTTATATTCTGTAGCAAGGTTAACCGTTTAGGGGAGCCGTAGGGAAACCGAGTCTTAATAGGGCGTTTAGTTGCAGGGTATAGACCCGAAACCGAGTGATCTATCCATGAGCAGGTTGAAAGTGCCGTAACAGGCACCGGAGGACCGAACCCACTGTCGTTGAAAAGCCAGGGGATGACTTGTGGATAGGGGTGAAAGGCTAATCAAACTCGGTGATAGCTGGTTCTCCCCGAAAGCTATTTAGGTAGCGCCTCGGACGAACACCATTGGGGGTAGAGCACTGTTTCGGCTAGGGGGTCATACCGACTTACCAAACCGATGCAAACTCCGAATACCGATGAGTGATATCCGGGAGACACACAGTGGGTGCTAACGTCCATTGTGGAGAGGGAAACAACCCAGACCGCCAGCTAAGGCCCCAAATTCCTAGTTAAGTGGGAAACGAGGTGGGAAGGCATAGACAGCTAGGAGGTTGGCTTAGAAGCAGCCATCCTTTAAAGAAAGCGTAATAGCTCACTAGTCGAGTCGGCCCGCGCGGAAGATGTAACGGGGCTCAAACTAGGAGCCGAAGCTGCGGATTTGAATTTGTTTTCAAGTGGTAGGGGAGCGTTGTGTAAGCCTGTGAAGGTGTGTTGTAAAGCATGCTGGAGGTATCACAAGAGCGAATGCTGACGTGAGTAACGATAATGCGAGTGAAAAGCTCGCACGCCGGAAGATCAAGGGTTCCAGTCCAACGTTAATCGGGGCTGGGTGAGTCGACCCCTAAGGCGAGGCCGAAAGGCGTAGTCGATGGGAAATCGGTTAATATTCCGATACTTGTTTATAATGCGATGGAGGGACGGAGAAGGTTATGTCAGCCTGGCGTTGGTTGTCCAGGTGAAAGGATGTAGGCTTACAACTTAGGTAAATCCGGGTTGTTATATGGCTGAGATCTGATAGCAAGCTGTACTTGTACAGTGAAGTGGCAAATACCATGCTTCCAGGAAAAGCTTCTAAGCAATAGTTATAAACGAATCGTACCCTAAACCGACACAGGTGATCAGGTAGAGAATACCAAGGCGCTTGAGAGAACTCTGCTGAAGGAACTAGGCAAAATGGTACCGTAACTTCGGGAGAAGGTACGCTGCTGATGGTGATAGGACACGCTCCTTGAGCTGTTGGCAGTCGCAGATACCAGGCTGCTGCAACTGTTTATTAAAAACACAGCACTCTGCAAACACGAAAGTGGACGTATAGGGTGTGATGTCTGCCCGGTGCTGGAAGGTTAATTGATGGGGTTAGCGTAAGCGAAGCTCTTGATCGAAGCCCCAGTAAACGGCGGCCGTAACTATAACGGTCCTAAGGTAGCGAAATTCCTTGTCGGGTAAGTTCCGACCTGCACGAATGACATAATGATGGCAGCGCTGTCTCCAGCAGAGACTCAGTGAAATCGAAATCGCAGTGAAGATGCTGTGTACCCGCGGCTAGACGGAAAGACCCCGTGAACCTTTACTACAGCTTTACATTGAACTTTGACCTGACTTGTGCAGGATAGGTGGGAGGCTTTGAAGCCGAGACGCTAGTCTCGGTGGAGCCAATCTTGAAATACCACCCTGGTCATGTTGGGGTTCTAACTCAGGTATAACAATACCGAGGACAATGTATGGTGGGTAGTTTGACTGGGGCGGTCTCCTCCTAAAGAGTAACGGAGGAGTACGAAGGTGCGCTCAGACCGGTCGGAAATCGGTCGTAGAGTATAAAGGCAAAAGCGCGCTTAACTGCGAGACCCACAAGTCGAGCAGGTACGAAAGTAGGTCTTAGTGATCCGGTGGTTCTGTATGGAAGGGCCATCGCTCAACGGATAAAAGGTACTCTGGGGATAACAGGCTGATACCGCCCAAGAGTTCATATCGACGGCGGTGTTTGGCACCTCGATGTCGGCTCATCTCATCCTAGGGCTGAAGCAGGTCCTAAGGGTATGGCTGTTCGCCATTTAAAGAGGTACGCGAGCTGGGTTTAGAACGTCGTGAGACAGTTCGGTCCCTATCTACCGTGGGCGTTGGAAATTTGAGAGGATCTGCTCCTAGTACGAGAGGACCAGAGTGGACGAACCTCTGGTGTTCGGGTTGTCACGCCAGTGGCATTGCCCGGTAGCTACGTTCGGATGGGATAACCGCTGAAAGCATCTAAGCGGGAAGCCCACCTCAAGATTAGATTTCCCTAAAGAGCCGTTGAAGACTACGACGTTGATAGGCAGGGTGTGGAAGTGCAGCGATGCATGTAGCTAACCTGTACTAATTGCTCGTTTGGCTTGACCATACAACACCCAAGTGGTTTGTATGAAAGCTCTAATTAATCTATCTTGTATAAGCGAAAGCTTATAGAATAAAAGAAAGAATATTTCGATATCACCTTTAACCTTGATTCAGTTAGGTTACAAGTTGATCGACCATAAACTAAACACTTATAGTCAAACAATAAAAATAACAGACTCATATCTAACCCCCTTTGCTGACGACAATAGCATGATGGCACCACCTGATCCCTTCCCGAACTCAGAAGTGAAACATCATTGCGCCAATGGTAGTGTGGATTCGTCCATGTGAGAGTAGGTCATCGTCAGCTCTCTATTCAAAGTAAAACCCCCT
>NZ_JABASQ010000045.1 GCF_016107535.1 Psychrobacter cibarius
CAACGGGTTATCTTCATAAAAGTAGTCTAGCATAGTGCTTATCTACTACAGCCCCAAAATTAATGAGCATTTGTCATCTTGTCTATAAATCGCTACACTTTGTAGTGAGCCTAAACGATTGCAATATTAGTTTTAGATGAAGACGTTGCCTAGTCTTCAACGACTGAATGAGTCAAAAGCAATACACGCTTGGCGTAAAGCAATAATGTTATTGACTTGGGCGTTCATTTCCATAATAAAAATTATAAATAGGACATCTTATGCGCCAATGGATTGCGTTAAGTTTACTATGCATGAGCACACTGTTACTGCCAGTATCGGCATCAGCAGCCTGCGACTCATCAATCAAATTTGGCGCTCTGACATGGGAGAGCGGTCAGTTTATCTCTGGGGTGCTTAAGTACATCGCTGAAGATGGCTATGATTGTACAATTGAAGAGGTGCCGGGTGCTGGTCCTGCACTCGAAACGGCATTGTCACAAAACGACATTCAAGTGATTGGCGAGCAGTGGGTTGGACGCTCGCCAATTATGGAACAAGCCATCGAGCAGAATAAAGTGGCAGTCATCGGTGATACGCTGAAGGGCGGCGCAACTCAAGGTTGGTATGTACCCAAATATGTATTAGAAGAAAACCCAGGTCTACGCAGTTATCAAGATTTGCCTAAATATGCTGAGCTGTTTAAAGATCCCGAAGACCCTAGCAAATCACGCTTTATGAATTGTCCGTCTGGTTGGACGTGTGAGATTTTCAATACTCGCTTGCTGAAGAATACAGGTTTGGACGGTATCTTTAATAATGCCCATCCCGGCACTGGGGCAGCGCTCGACGCCGAGATTGCCTCTGCTTTTGAGCAACATAAACCACTACTGTTTTATTACTGGCAGCCTACGGGCTTGATGGCAAAATATGACTTTGCGCCTCTGGCATTTCCTGCTTACAAAGATGCCTGTTGGCAAGATTTGTTACGAGCGGATGGCACTGCCGATTGTGTGTCTGGATTCCCTGTCTCACCTTTAGGTATCGCAGTATCTACCCCTTTTATTGAATCCAATCCAGAGCTTGCTGATGTCTTTAAAAAAGTTCAGTTTAGCTCCGATGAGCTCAATGGCGCTATCTTGGAGATGAGTGAAAATAAACGCAGTGGCGATGAGCAAGCACTAGCATTTTTGCATAAATATCCGAGCATCTGGCAAGCATGGTTGTCTGATGAAGCAGCCAGTAACCTTGCGGCTAAGCTAGGCATCAGCTTAACGGGCGAGGCTATCATTGCGGATGCAACCGCCTCTAGCACTAATCGAGCGACCTCATTATCGAGCTTTCCTTCATGGTCGCTTGAAACCCCGCTTAATAATACATTGGCAAGCGTTGTCCAAAATTATGGCGATGTGTTTCGTACCGTCAGTACCATGGCGTTAACCTATCTATTGCTACCGATTGAGCGTCTATTAACCACTATGCCGCCTTGGCTTATCATTGCGCTTGTGAGCGTATTGGCATGGTTTGGTGTCCGTAAAATCTGGTTTGCACTGGCATGCGCCGCAGGACTGTTTCTCATTGGTGCATTTGGACTATGGGGCGCATTGATTGATACCTTGGCACTGCTCATCGTATCAGTGTTGGTGACCGTCGTGATTGGTATTCCTATTGGCATTGCTATGTCGGGCAGTAAAATTCTTCGCAAGGTTGTGACGCCGATACTGGATGTGATGCAGACCATGCCAAGTTTTGTCTATTTGATACCCGTATTGATGCTATTTGGGATTGGCAAAGTGCCTGCGCTATTCGCCACTATTATTTATGCCTTGCCGCCACTGATTCGGCTGACGACATTGGGGATTACCCAAGTCAATCATGAGATGGTCGAAGCAGGGCGCTCGTTCGGTAGCACACACTTGCAGCTGCTCATTTGGATTAAATTGCCGCAAGCATTACCCAGTATTATGGCGGGCGTGAATCAAGCAGTGATGATGTCGCTCTCTATGGTGGTGCTCGCTTCTATGATTGGCGCACCGGGTCTTGGCGAAGATGTGTTGCAATCGATTCAAACGCTTAATATCGGTCAGGGCTTACAAGCAGGCACGGCGATTGTCATCGTTGCCATTATCATTGACCGCATTACGCAAGCGTTCGGTCAAGGTAAGCGTGCGCGGCAAAAAACTATCGATGCTGGCAGGCATCCCATTGGTTGATTATCAGTGCCATGGTCGAATGTTCAACGCGCCCTAATCATAATGATAACTAGAAAAATAAAAATGAGAGCCATCATGAATCATATTCAATTGGAAAATATCAGCAAGATTTATAATGCCAATAGCTCGCAAGCAAAGTCTGCATTGGCATTATTAGCAGAAGGTATGGATAGTATTCAGGTAAAGGAACAAACAGGCTATTCGGTCGGGCTTTATGACATCAATTTAAGCGTTAAAGCAGGTGAGCTGCATTGTATTATGGGCTTGTCAGGTTCAGGAAAATCAACCTTGATACGCCATATCAATCGTTTGATTGACCCAACCAGCGGTAAAATATGGGTTGATACTTCTATTAATGCTAAGCCGTCTACTAGTAATAAGCCCTCCACTAATAATGCTAAACCCTCTGCTGATTTATTAGAAAATGGAAGATCATCGTCTGCTATTAATATCTTAGAGCTAAATGATAAAGCGCTACAGCATTATCGCCAGCAGACAATCAGTATGGTTTTTCAGCATTTTGGTTTGGTGCCACATATGACGGTGCTGCAAAACGTCGCTTACGGCTTGCGAGTGCGAAAAATGAGTATCAAAGAACGCCACGAGGTTGCTCGGCACTGGCTAAATGAAGTTGGGCTAGCAAATTTGGAGAAAAGTTACCCTGATGAGCTGTCAGGAGGGATGCAGCAGCGTGTCGGGCTGGCGCGTGCCTTAGCAACCGATAATCCGATATTGCTGATGGACGAGGCTTTCTCTGCCCTTGATCCGCTCATTCGTGCCCAATTACAAGACCAACTACTTGAGCTACAAGCACGGCTAAACAAAACTATCGTCTTTATCACTCATGATATCGATGAAGCGATTAAGGTCGGTCAGCGGATTAGTATTTTAAATGGCGGGCGTTTGGTACAAACGGATACACCCAGTGAATTACGCCACAACCCAGCTGATAAGTATGTGGCTCAGTTTATGGGTGCCAAAATTTAATTTAAAAATAATACGATGTTGTTTTATAAAATGCTGTTTTATAAATTACACCTGCAAAATGATAGATTTCTGTCTATATCATGATTCTTACACTGTTGTTAAAAAAGTGTAGCACCCCCTTAGTTACTATTAAAGTAAACTCCATCATCGATGTATACTATTAAGATACTCTAATAGTGTGTTAGCTTTGCTAAAATCTCGATTTATCCACTCTCATTGACCACGTAAGAAGACCATGAGCGAGCATAAAAACTCAGTTTATGATCGTAAGACTTCGTAAAAAGGACCTCGCATGCCGCATAAGAAAATTCGCCATAATGATCGTAGTCATACTAATAAGTTAGCGACAGACTCACCACGTGATTCATCACGTTGGCTAAAGAACATTAGTGCCGTTGGTGTCACGACAGTGCTGAGTGCTGGCATATTGGTCGCTTGTGGACAAATGAGTAGTGCGGAGAGCAATGCAAGTAGCACGACTAAATCAGCCAAGAAAAACAGTGGAATGACTAGCTCACGTGACATGCTGCCCTCCGATATGCTTGGGCAAATGCGAGCGCTGCCGCAATTGACAAAAGGCTTAGGTGACACGGGCACAGCAATCATTGATCCTAATAAACCAACCTTGATTAAATTTTGGGCAAGCTGGTGCCCATTATGCTTGGGCACGTTGGCAGAAACCCAAGAATGGCGCACCGATCCCAAGTTCGCTGATTTAAATGTCGTTACTGTTGTCAGTCCTGGTCATCTAAACGAAAAAGCCGATAGCGACTTTAGCACTTTTAGCACTTGGTATGCAGGCGTCCAAGCAGACTATCCAAAGCTACCAGTATTGTCTGACGCTTCAGGCGAGCTGATTAATAAACTTGGTGTGCAAGTGTATCCAAGCTGGGCGATACTCGATAAAAGCGGCAACTTGGTGCATTTGGTGAAAGGCAATATATCGGCAGAGCAAGCCTATGCTCTCGCTGAAAATGCCAATAATGATTTTGCTGAGCTTAAAGCGGGGAGTGCTAAACCAGCAAACGCGCAAACCGTAGACAACAACAGCAAGATTGAAACCATCAAACAAAAAGATGGCGTTTATTATAACGATAAAGGCAAAGCGATTAATACGCGCTCAATCTACTTGGCGGGCGGCTGCTTCTGGGGCGTAGAAGCTTACATGGAGCGCGTCGAGGGTGTGGTCGATGCTGTATCAGGCTATGCCAACGGCGATACTGCTAATCCAAGCTATGAGCAAGTGATTCGTGGCTCAGGTCATGCCGAAGCCGTCAAAGTAACCTACGATGCGGATAAAACAGACCTTGATACTATCTTAAAATACTACTTCCGCGTGATTGATCCAACCAGCCTCAACAAACAGGGCAATGATCGCGGTGTGCAGTACCGCTCAGGCGTTTATTACACCGATAAAGAAGATAAAGCAGTGATTGATGCTGCCCTCAAACGTGTGCAAAGCCAGTATAAACAAAAAATTGTGGTAGAAAATGAGCCGCTAGACAATTTCTACTTAGCTGAAATGTACCATCAGGATTATCTGGCAAAAAATCCAAACGGCTATTGTCATGTTGATTTAAGTTTGGCTGATGATAAGCCAGAAGGCGCCGCACGTACCAAGCTTGCGCCTGTGAGTACGGTTGCTGAGACCTTAAACCCTAAACGTTATGCGGGATTTGATAAAGGTGCATTAAAAAATACATTGACCAAAGCCCAGTATAATATCACGCAAGATGCTGGTACTGAGCGCGCCTTTAGCCATGAATATGATAACTTGTTTGCGCCAGGCATATATGTCGACGTGGTGAGCGGTGAGCCACTGTTCTTATCAACCGATAAGTACCAGTCTGGTTGTGGTTGGCCAAGCTTTACCAAGCCGATTGACATGCAAGTCATTACTCAGCATGAAGACACCGCTTTTAATATGGTACGCACTGAAGTTCGCTCGCGAGTAGCAGACTCACATCTGGGTCATGTATTCCCTGATGGGCCAAAAGATCGTGGCGGGCTGCGCTATTGTATCAATGGCGGGGCGCTACAGTTTATTCCAGTCGATGTGATGCCGCAGTCAGGCTATGCGCCATTAGTGAAGTTGGTTAAGCCTGCAAAACCTTGACTATTAATACTGATAATCGACTTTATAAAAAGACGTTAAGATAATTCTTAGCGTCTTTTTTATGATTGATGCCTTGAGCATAATTACTATCACAGCATGATGGTTCGTTTTATTATCGTTGTATTTTTGCTGTTATAGCCGTTGAATTATGAAAAACCAACCAAACTTCGTTATACTCAAAAGCTGAGCGTTTTCTATTATTAATACTTTTATCATCTAGCGCCGTAAAACCACGTCCTTCTAGGGCGTGGATATCAGGCGTCA
>NZ_JABASQ010000046.1 GCF_016107535.1 Psychrobacter cibarius
ACGTTTTACGACCTATAAAGCAACGTTTTACGACCTATAAAGCAACGTTTTACGATTATAAAGCAACATACTTAATTTATTGTTGCTTTATAGGTGCATGTGTATTAAAGTTGCTTAGAATGAACAAGGAGTCGTTATGCAAAAACAGTTAGTTACTAAAGATAATTCTTTGATTGGGGCGAGTTATAATTTAGGTGTAGTTGAGCAGCGACTAATATTTTTAGCCATTATTGAAGCTAGAGAGCAAAAAACCCTAATAGAAGCAGGAGGGTTGCTAAGGATTTATGCCCAAAGCTATGCAAAGAAATTTGATGTAGAGAAACATACATCTTATGAAGCAATGAAGAGGGCTGTTGAAGGGTTATATGAAGCAGGTTTTGCATACAGTAAAATTGATAAACAGTCAGGAAAAATGGGCCGCTATAAAAGTCGATGGGTCGATAAGATTGGTTATATCGATGACTTGGGATGTGTTGAACTCATTTTTGCGAGCGATGTAATACCGCTAATTACCAGGCTCGAAGCTAGATATACAGAATATGAATTGAAACAGGTTGTAGGGCTGCAAAGTGAATATGCTATTAGGCTCTATGAATTGATTATCCAATGGCGTTCAGTGGGAAAAACCAACCCAATATCACTTGCAGAATTGCGAGAAAAGCTGGGCTTAGTAGATGAATATAAACGAATAGAAGCTTTTAAAAGAAGGGTTTTGGATTTAGCAGTTAAACAAATTAACGAATATACTGACATTACCGTTGACTATGAACAGCATAAACAAGGTAGAGTTATTACAGGTTTTACATTCAAATTTAGAATAAAAGATAAAGTTAAGAAGGCGTTAGAGTCAAAAAGAGATGCTGATACACCTGATATGCTTACCTCATTGAAAATGACGGATAAACAACGCGGTACGTTTGCAACTAAGCTATCTAGAATGAGTGAGCTATCAACTCATAGTAAGCCAGGTGAGAATTATCAGCAATTCGCTGCACGGATCGAGACTGAGCTACTGGATGAGCATAAGCAAATTTTTTACATCCCTTATCTTGAGAAGTTAGGCTTTCAGCCTTCCTAAAAACTGCCCCCTCTTCCCATAAAAAATATTATGGACGAGGCCCAAAAGAGTGCTTTAAGGTAGGGGTCTCTGTCTTAACTGGTTCAGCATAAGGTTTATTGTTAGATAAGACAGCTTGAATACCAAGCTCCAAAGGTTCAGGTGCTTTAATATCAACGTATAGCGCCTGATGGTACTCTTTCTTGATTTCCATACCTTTACGCCACGTAATTAAGTCTTTACTCTCACGAGACTCAATAGTTCTAGCATATCTTTGCTGAAGCTCCTCGATAATGCGCGGTTGGTGGTTTGCAGCTCGAAAATCCTCTTTGTAAAAAGCACCTTTCAGCCTAATATTCCTCTTCATAGCAGGGTGCGAAACGCTAATAGAGCTTTTAGTGGCTCGTTCTATCTCTAACCCTAAATGTCCTAAGAATTTAATTACGCTTTTACGATCCTTAAGTTCATCATCGGTTAGGCTTTGCAGCATTTTTCGATCAATCGCTTCTTTCAAAGCATTAGTATTAGGAGGATTGGCAATGATTTCATCGTCCTCTTCCTTTGTAGACTTAGACTTTTTATCATATGGTGTGGGCCGTGGCGCATTATTAACATAAGGGTTGGTCAATCGCTTGCGCTCTGGCTCATTGGGATCAGTTAGCCCATACTCTTGATTGATGATGTTTTTGAAGGCATCAACCCTTATTAAGTCGGATCTTGCATAGAATGGCTGCAAGCTTTTCCCTGATCTAAGCTCCTGACAGGGAATAACAAAGTTCAACTCAAGTCGTCCGCCTGTCTCACTTCCTTCAATCTTTTCCCCATCTTGATCTACTTCATATTTCTTATCTTTGTCGCTATGCTCTATCCACAAAATATCGTACTGATCTGGCTCAAGACCTGTAAATAAAGTCTCCTCAAAACGCTGCATGATGTCCATTTTCTGCTCATCAGTGAATTGATCTGACTGTTCGGTAAATGACAGCACCCCTGATTTATACTTTTGCTTAAATGGATTAGCATTGATAAGCTGCTCAGTCATCACAGGATCGCCATAGAGCAATTTAGCGTCTGCGCGCTGCCTATCACTACCAAGTAAGTAATTAAGTGGCCCTGCGCCCGATCCTGCACCATGTCGGAAGAATTTGACTAGCATTAATCATCATCCTTCAAGTTTTTTTTAACTAAATCAGCTATAACTTCTCTAATAGCAGTTATTTCAGCTAATACTTTTCGGTCTAGCTCTTTATTAATGTTAGCGTGTCTTGTTGTTTGGTTAAGATTAGAGCCAATACGACCTAAGGCGCGTACTAATTCAGGGTCGACTTGCTTAACGGGTGTTACTCCCAACCCTAGATTACGCATCCATCCTGCGAGAGTTGCATCAGTTTTACGTTCATGTAGTTTTTGCAGTTCATCATCTGTAACGCGAATAGTAATTTCACGACTACGTTTTCTAGAACGTCTGCTCATATACGTTTCTCAATTGAAAGTTAACAAGTGTTTATCTGTTAAAAACAAAAATAAAGTTTATTAAGTAACATCCGTGCATCTTTTTTACAATAAAAACAACTGTTTAATAGAATTTCTGTCGACTATTACATTGTTCAACATAATTTATTGCCTTGCATCGTAAGTTTTAAAGTATAGAATTAGTATAAAACACATAACAGTGATGTAACTAGATATGAAAAAATTCAATATTTGTCTCCTAAGTGCTTCTATACTCATTCTAACTGCCTGCGGTAGCGATTCTGATTCCGATTTTTCGACAGCACCCCCAACAGTTAACCCCAATCCTGAACCAGATACCTCTATACCTGCAACCCCGATTCAACCAGGTAACAATATACCTACTGCAGACGCGGGTACTAAACAAAATATTGTCTTAGGTGACTTGGTTACTTTAGATGGTTCTAAGAGTGTAGATGAGGATGAAGACGCTTTAACATATACTTGGACAATAAAGGATCAGCCTAAGGGTAGTAAAGCCACATTATCCGATAGTGCAATCGTGAACCCAACATTTAAGCCTGATGTTCAAGGTAAATATATTGTTGTTTTGGTAGTTAACGATGGAAATATTGACAGCAAAGAAAGTACGGTTGAAGTTAATGCCGCTAAAGGAAATGCTTCACCTGTTGCTGTTATCAAAAACATATCAGAAGAAGTTCAAATTAATAAAAAGATTGTTTTGGATGGTTCACTAAGTACAGATAGTGACAACGACACTCTAAGCTATAATTGGACAGTAGAATCTAAGCCGTCAAATAGTGTTGCACAGCTATCTATGTCAACATCTCAAAACCCTAGTATAATTTTTGATAAAGTAGGGGCTTATAAGATTGGGCTAGTTGTTTCCGATGGGCAGTTACAAAGTGAAAAAACTTTTGTCGCAGTAGAGGTTGTGCGTGGTAACTCTGCTCCATTAGCTGATGCTGGTGCTGCGCAAACAATTAAACTGGGTAATACTGTTACACTAGACGGTAGCAAGAGCACAGATCCAGATAATGATAAATTAAATTATAAATGGTCTGTTAGTTCACTACCTTCTGGAAGTAAGGTTACTCTCAACAGTACATCTGTTAACCCTGTTGTAAGACCTGATATAGCTGGAAGCTACGTGTTTAATCTGAAAGTTTCGGATGGTTTTGTAACTTCAAGTGATAACGTTAATATAACCGTTCAGAGTGCTCCTGAATTAGTTTTGAGTACAGATGATTTCTTCGGGAGTAGCGTTAAGGAATTTCCTTATAGTAACTCATCATCATTTAATATAAATTCTACTTGTGTGGGTAGTTGTGCGAAAGGCGTATCTATAGAAAGCTTTGCATTAGAAGCTAAAGGTTCGGATTTTACTATTACTAACCTAAAAGCAAGTTCTAGCAATACTAGTTATCCAGCATTCTTTGAAGGCTTAAATAACAACCAAATCATTAAAAAAGGTGAAAAACTTAATTTTGATTTGCGAGTGATGTATACAAAATATAATACTGTCTCGTTAAATTACTCATTCACAGTTAAAGAAACTGGACAGACATTCTCATATAACGCTAATGGGAAAACTAACTAATAATCTATATTAGTTAAAAAAATAGGGGCTGATTATATCAGCCCCTATTTTTTGGGGGTTCAAAGGGGGCATCGCCCCTTTTGTCAGCACGTGAAGGGTAGAAGATGTAGCGAAGCGAAAACGCCCCCTCTCACGACTGCTGGCTTAAAATAATAATGACATAATAAATTATTTGTCTGTACCTATTTCAAATCAAATGTCTGTACCTAAAATAATGATATTGGCTGTACCTATGTTAGTATTATTGGCTGTACCTATTATAAAAGAGGCTGGTTATGGATAATAGACGTAGGAATATGCAACGATACAATGCTGTACGTTCAGCTCGTGTTGAAGCAATGATTGAGTTTTTAAAGGATCTTGATTTCGGCTGTACTGAACTTTGCCAACTTGGTATAGAAGATGGGTATAGGTTGGAACGTGAGGTTAATTCTTATAGAGCTATGCAAATATCTAGATACTTTGGGGTTAATGTTAGCAAAGGAAAATTAATTCAATTCTCTAAACCTAAAGATCACCAATACGATTTTACTGCTACTCAGTTAATGGACTATATCAGTCAACATAATGATGAGTTAATGAATTACTGGGAATGGTTTGTACAACCAGCTATACGTAGAGCTAGAGAGAAGTATCCTACTGAAGAAGAATTAGAAAATAAGAAGTAAAAGGTTTTTAATGTTTTTAAAAGTTTTTAAAAGCTTTTACGTCCTCTGTAAGCATTGGTATCAAAGCGTTTTACGACCTATAAAGCAACGTTTTACGACCTATAAAGCAACGTTTTACGAC
>NZ_JABASQ010000047.1 GCF_016107535.1 Psychrobacter cibarius
TTGCCAACGATCATGGCCACAAAATTGCTGCCTTCTATGTCGAAAACGAATCAGGAGCTATTTTAGTGCGACCAAAGCTTATGCAGCTGATTGAAGATGCTCATAAGGGCGATGTGATCTTAGTTGAGCAAATTGATCGCTTGGCGCGTTTGAACCAAGCTGATTGGGATACGCTCAAAAGAATGCTATCAGAGAAAAAGCTATCTATCGTATCAAAAGAGCTGCCGACCTCATATATGGCGCTTCAACCTGAAACCAGCACTGAATTTATGAGCAGTGTATTGCAAGCCATCAACTCAATGATGCTAGATATGCTCGCAGCCATTGCTCGAAAAGATTATGAGGATCGCCGTAACCGTCAAATGCAAGGTATTGCTCGTGCTAAGGCAGAAGGTAAGTATTCAGGACGTAGGAAAGATACGGAGAAGCGTAAGATCATCGCTAGTCTACTCAAATCAGGTCATAGCTATTCTGAGATACAAGATATGACCAAGTGCTCACGGCATCTGATTGCTGATGTGGCCAAAGAAAGAGCGAAACTGATCACTGCTCATTAAGTGGTTCCACTACAGCAGTCTGTTTTAAGTAGTCTATTAATGGATTAATGAGCCTTTTTAGATGGTTCCGCTGGGATATACGCTAAAAAGGATATGAGCCTAATTTTCATATTAACTATTATGCTTGCAATTCGGTTTTCCAGAGTGCTGTAGTGAGTTTGGCGGTTTTAATAGGTATTTAGTAAGAACTCTCTAGTACTATCAACTCCAATAATGCTTTTACCCTTGCTGGAGTAAATCCTACTTCGAGCACTCCTTTATTATCTAAATATCTAACTTGCCTTGGAATCAGTTTCTACGGAATTGACCGCATCGCTCAAAGCAGTTTATTTTGCTTACTTAAAAGGTACAAAAGTGTTACAATTTAATTAATCTTTATGTTACTACCGATACAATTAAAAGTTAATTAAGGCCAGTATCTTCAGGGCTTATATTCGTTATTCTCTGAATAGGATTACTACTTAATTATTTTGTAAAAATTATAAAGTACTAAAAGTGTTTTATAGATAACTACCTCTAGGAATTAAGAGTAATGATTAAAAAAATCCGATCAGTATTTGCTCGTAAATATAAAGAATCTATTCCTGAGACTCTGAGCCCGACCCTTATCAATGTTAGGATATTAGAAACGTATTCTATCCGGTGTAGCTGTGGTTCATTAGCAGTCCCTATTGGGGAAAGAGGTGTTTCTTATCAATGTATTCGTTGTGGCAAGCAGCCGTCTGAAGGGCCAAAATATAATTTCGGGCAGAGAACTCTCACCAATCAGTTAAATCTAGCGCCTAAAAAAGATAGCCAGATACTTCATATAGATTTCTACGAAGATGCTATAGCTATTATGAAACAAAAAAACTATAGGTAGCATTATGTACACTCACAAGTACACTGCTATTATTTTCAGCCGATTAATCTATCAGCGCATATGACATACAGCTAGATGTTCAAGTCCTCACTAGGGAACCGCACCAGTGAAATTGGTTTGTCATAGGCATACTTACAATAGATTATAGTGAAGTGATAGGGTGACGGAGCAGGCGGTAGTACTTTAATATTGGCCCGAACTCATATTACAACTTATGATCATTAATAAAATCAACCATCACTTGGGCGGTCCGCCCATCTCCTCCTAGGCATAAAAGCGCCCGCGTTCCTTATAGTTTCGTTGGCTTATTTGAGCTCTTTATTTTTGCGCTCAAGCGCTTTGATGACTGACCAAGAGGCATTATAGTTCGGTTAAGTTGTTCATGGAAGAAATCCTGTTTGCATAAGTTGGTCTTGGTAAACCTACTTTAGCAATTGTGAACTTCTTGTTTTTGTCTTTTTTGGCGCTCCCTTCTCCTGAACTGGGGTTATTTATTACTCAAAATTCTAAACAATTTGTTTTATGAGACAAAATTATTTGTTTCTGTTTTCCAATTATGTTCCAATCATAACCTTTTATCGGTGTTTTCATACACTTTAAGCGCATCAAAAGTACTTAATCTTGAAGGAGATAATCGGCTATGCAAGGAAGTAACTCGCCAAATGGCAATCCGCCACATAATAATTTTGATGCAGCAGAGCAAGATTCGCGCATGCAGCGGTTTTTAAAAGGAGTAGAGTGGCTCGGTAATTTACTACCGCATCCTGTTATTTTATTTGTATGGATGTCAGTATTTTTACTGGTTCTTTCAGCAGTACTGTCTTACTTTGGTATATCGGTAATCGATCCACGACCAGAGGGTGCAAGCGGCCGTAGCGCTGATGGAACTATTGAGGTCGTCAATTTATTAAATGGCGAGGGCTTAGCTCGTATTGTTGAAAACTTGGTGACCAACTTTACTGGTTTTGTGCCACTTGGTACGGTGCTGGTAGCACTACTTGGTGTTGGTATCGCTGAGCGCTCTGGAATGATATCAGCCGCACTACGTGGGCTAGTGTTAAACGCGCCAAAGAAAATGGTTACCTTTACTATTGTGTTCGCAGGTATTATGTCAAACACGGCCGCTGAGCTTGGTTATGTGGTTTTGATACCACTTGCTGCGGTCATATTTCACTCTCTTGGTCGACATCCATTAGCTGGTATCGCGGCGGCATTTGCTGGGGTATCTGGTGGTTATAGCGCTAATCTATTACTTGGCACAGTTGATCCTTTATTATCAGGGATTACTCAAGAAGCGGCACGTATCATCGATCCAGCTTACACTGTTGGGGCAGAAGCCAACTGGTACTTTATGATGGTGAGTACTTTTTTGATTAGTGGTTTGGGTTATCTTGTGACCGAGAAAATCGTCGAGCCAAGCCTTGGTAAGTACAATCCTACTGACGCCGATGATCCCTCAGTATTAGATACCAAAGCTGAGCGCGTATCTACTATTGAGAAAAAAGGACTTTTTTGGGCTGGTATTAGTATGCTGGTATTCTGTTTATTATTGGCTTGGACCGTGGTACCTGCTGACGGCATCCTGCGTAATGCTGAGACAGGTCTGTTGTCAGGTTCGCCATTTTTAAAGGGTATCGTTGTCTTCATTTTTGTGTTCTTTGCCATACCTGGTTATATATATGGAAAGATTACTGGTAGCATAAAAAACAACCAAGATGTAGTAGATGCGATGAGCCATGCGATGAGCTCGCTCAGTATTTATATCGTCTTAGTCTTTTTTGCAGCACAGTTTACCGCCTTCTTTAATTGGTCAAACCTTGGTTCTGTAATGGCAGTATCTGGTGCAACTTTCCTAAACGATATTGGTTTAACAGGTCCTTTCTTATTGATCGGTTTTATCTTGATATGTGCGGTGGTTAACTTGATGCTTGGTTCGGCATCTGCGCAATGGGCCGTAACAGCACCAATATTTATCCCCATGCTAATGCTAACTGGCTATGCGCCTGAGATGATACAGGCCGCATACCGTATTGGAGATTCGACTACCAATATCATTACCCCTATGATGAGCTATTTTGGTCTCATTATGGCAGTTGCTATTCGTTATAAGAGAAATACTGGTGTTGGCACACTTATGGCGATGATGTTACCTTATTCAATTGCGTTCTTAGTTGGTTGGATTATTTTATTTTGCGTCTGGGTGTTTGTATTTGGTCTGCCAGTAGGCCCTGGTGCAGAGACGTTTTATCCTGCTAGATAGTAGTGAATCGAAGGTTTGCTAAATGACCCCAGTTCGGGAAAAGGGAGCGCCAAAAAAGAAGTCCACAATTGCTAAAGTAAATTTATCAAGACCAACTTATGCAAAAAGGACTTCTTATATGGACAACTTTTACCAATCATTCAAGCCAGAGTTTGAAACCCACCTCATCGCTAGTGGCCGGCGTCAATTGAGACCATGCTATAGATTCTTTTTAGCTTCTCTCTAACACCACGTTTTTAGTATTTCTATTATCCGCGGTAGTTTGGATCACTGACATCAGTAGAATAAGTATTATCATCTGACAACAGATCACGTATGTCATGCTCAGCATTACCGTAAGACTGAGTTTGTTGCTTGTTTTCAGATTCGCGATCAGATTCTTTTATATTGACCGCAGATGGATCTTTTTCCTCACCCAAGCCCATATCGCCACCCAAACTTTCAATCATACTTTTAAACAATTCTTTATCCGATTTTCTCGTTAAAAAATCTGGAAAATGAATCGCAAAATACTCTCGAATCATCTGCTCACTCTCACCATCAGTTGCCAATACCTGACCCAAAAACGCCCCCATTAGAATCTTCTGCTTGTTTAATCGTTTATCCAGCTTCACTTGCTGAACCTTAGCTTGGCGTTTTAATTCTTCTAACCGTTGACGCTCTTTTAGCTCATTAGAGTCTTGACTATCAAAAATAGACACAGGCGTTCTATTATTAGATACTGACATTAGATTTATCCTTATCGATTAAATTTTACTCAGCATAGCAAGCACCTCACTATCATTCAATCACTTGTGATAAGCTTTAACACAACCACATCCGAAACCTTAGATAGCTTATTTTAACATTTAATGGTGGCGTCTCCCTGACTAAGGGCGAAGTAACGACTCAAAATTTAATCTATCCACTTCGTTACTATTCTTAATTTTGAATCCTTCTTCGTTGGGGAAACCCCAAACC
>NZ_JABASQ010000048.1 GCF_016107535.1 Psychrobacter cibarius
GTGATTATCTTAAGAAGCTATTTAAACAGAAAAATTAGTTTCTAGGCGTATACCCCAAGGGAACCAAATATTTCAGCCTTCAAACCTATTAACAGACTACTTAAAACAGACTACTATAATGGAACCACTTATAATAGACCGCTAGCATTAATAATCTAAATAATCCCTGATTGGACGTTTCTTAAATTGAGAAGCGTCTTTTTTAAGGCGATTAATCATTTCAAACTCCCACACCTTCATATCCTGACCAGCTGGGCTAGTCGAACTCACTAGATCGTTATAATCTGCTACAAAACTAGGATTGCGAGCAATACGTCCTAGCTGTTTGTCATTTAGACCTTCAATAGTAGATCTGTCGCTGTTATCACTCTCAATATTAGCAGCAGCTTTTTCTTTGCTTTTCTTCATTTGAAACTTAAATGTAAAGCCAGTGACAGCCCTACCAGCTTTATGCTGCTCATACGTGGCTGTCACATCGGTGAAGTCGTTTATTTGACTAATCGCAAGGTCTAACACCCGAGCTTTGAAGTTACACATTTTCTTATACTGTTCAGGCTCAACGCCTAGTTTTGTACGGAATTCAGCAAGCGGTATTTTGTTTGTTTTGCCAACTGATTTCCATTGCATCATTAACTCATAAAGCCTGATTGCATACTCGCTTTGCAACTCGCTAACCTGCTTTAAATCATATTCAGTGTATTGCTCGCTAAGCCTTGTTATTAGTGGAATAACGGCATCAGTAAACTGTAATTCAATCATACCAGCCGTTTCTATGTAGCTTACTGCTTGCGCCCACCTAACGACACGATGCGCTGATTTTCCTGTCTTTTCATGAATATAATCATATTCAAAATAAGACTCGAACAAACCATTAGCAGCACTTTTTAAAGCTTTGTATGCTGAATGCTTTTCCACCTTAAATTGTTCTTGATAGCTGCTTGCATGAATTTGTAGCACACCTCTAGCATCAATCATTCGCTCTTGTGCGCGAGCTTCAACAATAGCCAAAAAGATAACTCGCTGCTCAGGTATGCCAAGTGAGTAACTGGCATTTATTAATTTATTATCTTTGGTGATTAGCTTACTCATTATTTCTGCTCATTAATGGACGGCATCAACATTATAAACACATTAAACTACAACTTTCAATTACTGTAGTCAAATGGTCGCTAAACGTAGTCGAATGGGTCGCTAAACGTAGTCGAATGGGTCGCTAAACGTAGTCGAATGGGTCGCTAAACGTAGTCGAATGGGGTCTAAGACCTATGAACGGCATACCCTGTAGCGGACGTAAAAGCTTTTAAAAGCATTAAAAACATTAAAAACCTTTTTTCTTTTTTTTATTAACTAAAAGAACAAGAGCTTTTACCTATCTAAATTTGCAGTATCGATACTTATCTGTACCTGTAAAGCAAGTATTCGGAGTGACTCTCGCATAAAATTCACCATCTGGACCGTTAACCACATTATGAGCAATCTTAGCTGCTGCTAAACTATTGTATTTAGTTTGACGCTCTGCAATGTCTGCTTTGCTAGGCACAAGTAACCAAACAGAAAATAAAGTAAGAGCAAATATACAAGCACAGACACCACCTACTAGAGCAGAAGCCTTCCAGCTAAGCGATCTAGCAAACTCATCTGACAACTCTCTTGTATATCGTTCAGCGCCTTCTCTGGCTTCCTTCCTAACACTGATTAACGTGTTTTTGGCATCATTGGCTAATTGCCGATTTTGTTCCTCAAACTCAGTAGAAAAAAAGCTTAAACTCTTAAAGTTGGCATCAAAGGTTTTTTTCATATCTGACGATAATATGGATAAATCATTAATGCTGGTGGTGGCTAGGTTCACGGTTTGTACTAAGTGATGATTCGCTTTTTCAACATGACCGCCAACGCCTTGCGTTAACTGGTTATGGTAGTGATTCAGCACCGCAGACACCTCTTTGCTAACCTCTTTAGCCGCACCAATAGCAATCGCTGATTTGATGACATTCTCTCGTTCTTGATAATCCTTGAGCTGAGCTGTTAGATTGTTTACCAGCTTGGCGGTTGCTGCGTCTCTGTCTTTGGTGGCTTGATCTGTTGCCTCTATTTTTTCTAACAAGGCGGTATTATGTTCTGTCAATGTGGCAATGGCGGTAAGTAGGTCTTCAAGGTTGGGTGTCTCTGACATTTTTATCTTCCTAATCCATAGCTGCGGCTGCGGTTAATCTCATTACTGTAGTCTGCAATGTCTTTTTTTACGCTCTCAATGGCTATCTGTTGCGTCTGTTCGATAGTTTGACTGTGATTGTCTGTAAATGCACTTAAAGCACCTTGTAGGGCTGCTGTGTGCGATTTACGCTCACTGGTATAGTGTAGCTTTTTAATTTCAGTTAGTGCTTGCGTTGATTTGTCGTAAGCAAAGTCTGTTAGCTTGTCACGCTCACTCATTGCAAGCTCGCGCTGTCTTTGTGTGGTATCTACTTTATCAATATACTGATTGAGGTTGTGCATCACATCATTAGCGACTGCAATCGCTAAAATATGTTTACCAGATTTGCTGCTTGGATCAATCCCTTTTTGCGTGTGCTGCTCGGCTCGTGCCACTGCGGAGTCGTACAATGCTCTTTTGTCAGTCGTGAATTTCTTGTTCTCAAGCTCCAGCTGCCTTGCTTTGTCGGCTCGTGCCTGTTCAATGCGCTCACGTTCTGCTTGTTCACGTTTTTGTTGTTCAGCAAGCTCATGCTTTCGCTGCTGCTCCAGCGCCACCTCTTTTTGTTTTTGCTCATTCTCGCGTTTTGTCTTAACGCCCTGAGCCATTGCCATTGCTTGTGCAACCGCATCTAAAGTGGGGGCTTTAGGCTTTAGCGCAGGTGTTGGGTCAGGTTTTTTGATGGGTTCATCTGCTGTGGTTGCCATGCTTGGCTTGGGTAAATTGCTGCTGATCGCCTGTGGTGGCGGTATGCTGTGTTCAATATCTTTGATTTTATGGCCATTCAAGATAATGGTATCAGCGGCATCATTCACTTTCTGGTTTTTGGCAAGCTCAACGCCCCACACTAGCTCGTTACGTTCGTTGATTATTTCGTTGATGGTGCCGAGCTGTGTTGCTGGCGTTTTATCAATCTCGTAATGCTTGCCTTCTTCTTTGGCTTGCTCTGCTTTTCTTAGCTCTCGCTCGTATTTGTCACGTTCTAGCTTGGTAGCGACTGACCCCATTTTGAGCTGTGGCTCAATATCAATCCCTTGCGCGGCATAGCTGCGACTATCAATCAATTTATGGTCATGCTCGGCTAGTTTTTCGTTGGCGATCTGCTCCCATATTTGGCGAACGTCTTTAATCTCATGGCTCACGCGCTCCATGCCAAGCGAACGCCGTTTTTTATCCGATAGCTCGATGGTCGCTTTGTCGGTGAGTATGATCTCGTTTTTATCGTCAAGCTCAGCACAGCGCGTAGTAAACATGATATGAGCGTGGAAGTTGCGCGGGTCTGCCCCTCGCTCAATTTCTTTGTCAGTTGGTTTATGAATGGCACAATCGGCAATCGTGTCGTAACGATCTGCTAAGGTTTGGGCGAAGCTATGCGCTAGCTCTTTTCGGTCTTCTGCGCTTAACTCATGCGGTAGATTAACCAGCCATTCGCGAGCCACACGCGCATCTTTTCTTTTCTCTGCC
>NZ_JABASQ010000049.1 GCF_016107535.1 Psychrobacter cibarius
AGGCATGGCTGCCTGACTCAAGTAAATCACTCTCCGATATAGTCGGGGCGGTTCACTACCAGAGTTACCACAGCCTAAGAGTAGTAAATCAGTTAGCGAGAATCTAACCAAACAAATTGATAAGACCAAAAGATATGCTTTCGATGAAGTGAATCAAATTTTGGAAGCTTACACCGAAAAAGGTGACTATGAATACCTCATGCATATCTACGATGTCAGTCAAGATACGTTTGAAAAATGGCTTTACAATGCGCAGCAACTAAGGAGGGCATCAGAGTTTCAAACTACAAAAGGTAATCCTAGACTATTTGATCCAAACAATAAGCACAGTCTACTACCTGTAAAGGATAGATACGGTGATGATAGAAAAAATATGATACGAATGACAGATAAATTTCGTGATATTTATAAAGGAAGTAATGATAAAGGTGCTATTAATAAGTTTGTTTTTCATACCCTTATTAACGCTCAACCCAGTAAGAACTTTATCATTTTTAAGCATCCTGCAGACATTTACAACTATCTTGAAATTGTCTGTCAGCTAGTATACAAAAAAGATATTAGCTTAAAGGTCTATAATTATGAGCAGGCCTCAGAGGCAGATCAAACCTCTTGGAATCTTGCATTAAAGACTATACCTCGATCACAAATGGAGTTTAATGAACTCGATTACGCAAAAGGTAGATCATATCAAAAAAAGATTCGAGCTGAGCTTTCACTAACGAGCCAAACTCAGCCTATAAGAATTGAGAATAGACTGGATTCTAATATTCCTATTAGCCAGTGGAGTGTTCGGACATTACAAATATTCTGTCATTATGTATACATCATGATAGGCGAAAAACTTAATTAGATAAAATCTAGAGGTTTAAATAAAATGAATTTATCCGCAAAAACCATCAGATTTAAGAATATTACTAAAATTGACTTACATCCATTGGCTAAAAAACTCTATGAGTTGATGATCGAAGCATATGTTGCAGGAGGGCAAGAAGAGTATCTTAAGCTGATAAGCGATAGATTTGATTGTTACCCTAGTCTACCTATCCATAATGTCTCACTGATAAGTAAAGGTGCTAATAAATATCTATTGATTGGAGGTTGTTTTTCACCTCTATTTAATCTTAGAGAACTTAATGAAAGTAATACGCTTTTTCTCAGTTATAAGACGTCTAAAGATAATACTAACCCTGAACATAAAAAGCGTATTGAGAAGGATTTCAATCAAGATGTAGTTGATTTTATTTTTATGGATTTTATTAGATCTATGTCTTTAATCTCGCTCAAAAGACCTGGCTCTATAGAATCAGCACTAAGAAAAATTACTCAAGATTATAATAGTAGTATTTGGAATGAGGTGTTTGATAATAGGAGGAACTACTTGCGCCAAGCTGATTACTCCGAACTGTTAGATATGGATCGCAACACAATGAAAAATCACAGTATTCCTCTATGAGGATCAATAGTTATAAGATTGTTTTATCAAAGTCCTCTAAGCTAAAAGTTAACTGACCTTCCAATTTTTTGGGCAGCTCTAAGGAGCAATATAACACTTTAACTGAAACCTTAGGTAGGGCATGTATCAACATCCGACCATAGTACTGACAGAGCCTAATTTTTAGGAATGAGGCGGCAAAAACTAGTCCTGAACTGAACTGTTTATAGTAAGAAGCTTATACTAAAATAATTGCTAGTTTACGACCGGATAAAATGGTTTTCCCCAATCCATCTTGCTATGATTTGCCATCATGATCTCTAACATTAACGGCAAGATAGCAGATAAGATAGCACCACTATCCTTGATTTGCGAACGATTGACTTGGCTATTGTGAGTGGCACCGCCATGCATGATTTGATTACGCAGGGTATATAACCTATCATATACTACTGCCAATACTGTATCTGTATCTTTATTACTAAGTGCACGGTGAGCTTTATCTTTAGCACGTTTGAAATCTTCTTCCCATGCTTGCTGACTAATCAGACCATTTTGATAATCCCAAAATGGCTGAAAAGTGTATTGGTTATCCAATAATATACGAATGCTACCGGAATATTTCTCCCAGACTAACTTGTAGACCTGTTGGTCAATGTCTAGACTGCATATCAGCTGTATAAAGCGTCTAAACTCACTGCGCTCTGAACTAGTGGTAAACAAGGCTACTTCACGAGCATAAGCTGCATTGAACGCAATCCATAGAGTGATGAAACGTATGTCTTCATCATCGACGCTCGTTGCCTTAGACAGCCAACTTAATGAGCGATGCATACGCAAGCGAAATAGGTCAGAAAACTCAGATTTTTGAGTTTGGTAGTAACTATTAATTAAGATATTTTTCATATTGATTTATACTTTTTCGATGTAAAAAAACCGAAATTATAAAGATTATACAACTCAGGTTAATTAGCTTACTTATTTTGTAGTAAATACTTCTTTGAAAATATGTTATGAGTCCTGAATATAAGCTTGTCTAATGGTGTGAACCAATAGTGTAGCTGTAGGAACTGAAAAGTACTTCACCTAAAGTAATAATAGTGACAGGAATAGCCCTCCAGAACATTAGTCATTTGGACGTTCTGAAAATAACTCTACTATTAGATAGATACCGTGGTAAACAATCAAAAGTTAAATATTTTGCTTTTCTTATTACCAAAATTTAAATCGTTTTCGATTAACTTTCTTTCTGAGCATAGCAACATGTATGACGCATGGTATGGTGACCTTGTAGGCAGGCCCAGACATATCTATAGCGCTCCATACACTAGTTACTGCCAATGCAAAAGGACCCGTAATTAATGATGCTGACTTCATCAAAGCAGTATTAGTTGCAAACATAAGTCCTCTACCTAGTAACATTCTAGACATTTGGTTAGCAATAATCAGGGTCATCTGATATGAAGCAAAACCCCCAGTTCTAAATAAAGTAAGAAAACTTTTCGTAGAGAGAAGTGCTATATTAATAGACCTCTTGCAAAAGTCATAAACCAAGCTCGAAATTAACAACACTGGCGAATA
>NZ_JABASQ010000004.1 GCF_016107535.1 Psychrobacter cibarius
TAATTTAGAGAGCCCTGTTTGAAATAGTCTCTTTATTTTAAAGCCTTTATACTTACTTTTACAGATTAGGGACACGCCCTAGTAACTGTGCATCAACTGGGCTTGTGAGTGTGAATGGACATAAGTAGTCCAAATCCTGCCATCAAAGTGACGATCGCAGTACCGCCATAGCTAATGAAGGGCAGAGGAACGCCAACGACGGGTAAAATACCACCAACCATACCCACATTAACGAACACATAAACAAAGAAAGACATGGCAATTGCACCCGCTAGTAATCTACTATATACATCAGGATGGGTGAAAGCGATGTATAAGGCGCGCAGGAGCAAACAGGAATAAATGAACATTAATAAAATCACGCCCAACAAACCAAACTCTTCTGAAAAAGCCGCGATAATAAAATCAGTATGACCTTCTGGTAAAAAATGTAAATGCGACTGCGTGCCCTCTAAATAGCCCTTACCAGTGAGCCCACCCGCACCGATAGCGGTTTTTGACTGAATGATATTCCATCCAGCCCCTTGTACATCGGCTTCTGGATTGAGCAGTGTTAAGACACGGGTACGCTGATAATCATGTAATAGAAAATTCCAAGCAATCGCAATAAGCGGTATCGCTAATATGGCAGCAGCTGAAATCAATCGCCAAGACAACCCTGCTAAAAAAAGCACAAAAATACCACTGGCTGCCACCAATAGCGACGTCCCAAGATCAGGCTCTTTTGCAATTAATAATACAGGGACGATGATTAAGGCTAAGGTAATGACGATGCTAGATAGAGAGGGCGGTAGATCACGCTTGGATAAAAACCAAGCACACATCATTGGCATCCCAAGTTTCATAAATTCTGAGGGTTGCACACTGCCAAACCCTGGTAAATTAATCCAGCGCTGAGCACCCATACGTACTTCACCGATAATATCTACCAATACCAATAAAATTAATCCCATTACATAAAAGATGGGTGTAAAAGTGCGATAAAGGCTAGGCGGTATCTGTGCCATGATAAACATAACCGTAAAGGCCACACCATAGCTGACCATTTGACGTAATACCATACCGACATCTTGACCGGCCGCACTATATAAAATTGTCAAACCAATGCAGCAAACCGTCAATAAGAGAAGGGTCAACCATGGATCGATATGTATACGCTGCCATAACGATGGTGCATGGCCTTGGCCTAAATGATGGCTCTGACGTGAAAAACGGTATTGTGGATTAGAAGACATAGGCAAAGTGTGTCTGGCAATTGAGGTAAGAGGGAAGTTTCAAATCAAATCAACATTTAAAGGTAATCGCACCATATCTATATCTATGCAAGTAAAATATCGTAGATAAAGTAACACATAAGAAATAAAGTCACATAATTATAAAAATTATAAGGATAAGTGTTAATTACCAATAACACGCCTCTGATTAGAGGCGATAGTTTAGCTTGCTTGCTGAAAATTTGATAGTATCGATAAAACGTTTTTAGCGGTAGCTTGTTGCAATGACCAATACAAAAAAATATCCTTATAGGCAGATTCACAAGCCTATGCTTGCACTACTCATGTGTGCCAGTAGCATCTCTGTTCATGCCGCTATTATCAGCGATAATAGTGAGCGCCGTATCCAAGTACGTCAGGGTAGTAGCAGTAACGCTCACATCAGACCTTCGACGAATACTACAAGCTATAATTCTGGCGTTACCATGCTGAGTGGCGATAGCATGCAAGGATTGATTGCTCAAAAGCAGCGTGATTTTGAGTTCGATGACAGTCTGTCTATTGAAGAAAATAAGCGCATGAATGTCAATCGGCGCGCGCCTGCTTATAATACAACTTACAGTAATAACAGCTACAGCACTGCGAATAATACTTACAATAGTACTTATACTGATTCTATTAGTATGGATTTTAACGCGTGGTTGAATAGCAATAGCTACCGTGCTAGGCAAGTAGCAGATTTTCAACGCTACCTAAATTCGCGGGTAGGGGTACACAATGTACCGCCTATGTCGCAGTTGCTCACAACAGCGCGAAGCTGGAGCAAATGTGGTTATGAGCCTTATCAGTTGCCACCGCAAGAGTTATGGGCAAATATCGTCCCAACATTACGTTTGTACGGCGAATTGAAGCATCAAGGAATTCTACCTATCAGTAGTGAAATACGCTCGGTATATCGCAGTCCTGGTCTTAATGACTGTGCAGGCGGCGCCGATAGTAGCAAGCATATGAATGCCAGTGCTATCGACATCTGGGTGCCAGAATATGAAGATAACTTATGGCGGCTCAGTACGATGCAAGATGGCTTATGCCAGTTTTGGCAATATCAAGGACAATCTCATAATTTCGGTTTAGGACTATATGCTACAGGTGCGATACATCTAGACACGGATGGTTATCGTAAATGGGGCTTTAATCATGCCAGTAGCTCATCTTCGTGCCGTTATTAAGTCATTTATGATCTATCAAAAAATCAAATAAATATGAGCCAGAGGTAATTAAAGTAGAGTAAAAGCGCTATAATAATACTGATGAAAGGCAGCGCTAAATGATAAATAGTTTAGCATTAAAAAACTATGGTTAATGATCATTTAGTTTATGAAATCACATAGCGTCTATTGTAAGTAGGATTTATGAAGAAGCGGTATTCAACGATGGTGAAAACACATAAGTCTGATAAGCCAAAAAAAGCGTTTTTGCAATCAAATAACACATATATGGCTTTGTTTGGTTCAATCTTGCTATCTCTTTTATTGATCAGTGCTTGTAGCCCAGAAACGTTTTCTGAACAAGGCTCTCTAACGGCCGAAGATTCCGCTACTGATCCTGACAGAAACTTACAGGACGTTGAAGATATTGAAGATAATATTAAGAACTCTTATGCTCGGCTGGCTTCAAAGCGCTCAGATATCTGTCCAAAACTTATACAAGAAGAGATAGGTAGTCAGGTCGTTGAGCGTACTGCAGAAGTGATGGTGAATAATCATTGTGATTATTTCTTATACCCACGCAGTGGTCAGCAGATCTCGGTTAGCATTAACGACAGTCAAATTGAAGCGCTACTGATAGTGCCAGCCCTGCATGACTTCGCCAATGGTGATTATAAAGTAGACTCTTATGACAAGCACGTGATTCGATTGACCTATAATGGTGCAACTTATAAGCCTGAAAATTTCATGTATGACGTGGCAGTGACTATTTCTGGTTAAGAGCATTATTTTTTTATATGGACAACTCACTATCGACTTTTATTACCACTCATAAACAGTGTTATTCATAATTTATTACTACTCATAAAGAGTGCCAATCTATAAAGAAATGCTGGGCAATACTAAGTAGTGTTGCCCAGCATTTCTTTGTGCGGCTATTTATTAGTCTTTTTCTCTTTCCAAGGATCCTCTTGTCCAACGGTGACAATTAAGAAATCATCAGGCTTAAGGGTATCTTGCATGGTTTGATTGACTTCTGATAGCTTTACTTGATCCACACGTTTGACATAATCAGTTAGATAGCTGTTTGGTAATTGATAAAAATTCATCATCCCAAGTAAGCCATTAATTCCTGCATTGCTCGCAAAACCCATCGGAAAGCTATTCTTAAGATTGTCCGTCGTTAAGCGCATCTCAGTGCTGGTGATACCTTTTTCTAAAGTGTCATTGATGACGGCTAAGCTGGCATCAATGGCCGCGCGCGCCTTGTCATTACGCGTTGAAAAACCGATTTGGTACGGTCCTCGTGCCAGCATGGGATTCATAGAGCCTGATATGCCATAAGTGTAGCCCAAGTTTTGTCTAATCTCAGTCATGAGTCGCGCATTAAAATCACCGCCCGCAAGTACCTCATTACCAACCGCAAAGTTGGTTTGCTTCTGCTGAGACTGGGGATCGGTGGCGCGCTTATCTCCCAATTGTCCCATAAGTACGGTGGTTTGAGTACTTGGAAAGGGGATATGAATGTGCTTGGCTTGGCTCAGTGGTTTTGGTTCAGGCAGCTCAGTTGCAGGCTGACCTTTCGGTAATTTGCTAGTGATATCTTCCGCAAGTTTTTTTGCCTGTTCTAGGGTTAGATTACCAGTGATGGCAACAGAGGCATTCGCTGCGACTAAGTAGCGGTTTTTGAAATCTATCAGTTGTTGCTTTTCGATAGTAGGAACGCTTTCAAGCGTACCCGCTGATGGATGGGCGTAAGGATGCTCGCCATACAATGCTTCGCTAAATGCGATGCTAGCAAGGCTGTTGGGATCTTGTTTTTGCTGCTGCAAACCAACCAATAATCGTGCTTTATTACGTGCTAGGATGCTGTCGTCAAAAGCGGGTTCGCTGAGCATCTGAGTCATTAAATCAACGGCTGGAAGTAGATGCTTATCATCAGATAAGCTACGTAGCGAGACAATAAACATGTCTTTATAAGCACTACTATTTAGATTGATGCCCAAGGTTTCGACAGCGCGAGTAAATTCATTTTCGTCTAAGCGTTTAGAGCCTTGCGTCAACATAGTGGCAGTCATATTAGCAATACCAAAGCCTGTGTTACTAATACTGCCATCACGGGCGCTACCAGCGTTAAAACGCAAGTCGATATCGACAATCGGTAAGGCTGTTGTCTGTACAAAACGTACGGGAACGCCTGCCTTGGTTTTGAACTGCTGAATTGTTGGGATAGTAACGGTTAACGGTTTATCATCGTCAAGGCTGGTTAGCTTTGATAATGCGGCAATCGGTGCGCTGGTATCCACTGCCGCAGAGCCACGATATTCTTCAGCATCTGTTGTGTTTGCTTGTGCTGTCATCGTCAACGTTGTTAGACCTAGCAAGATGCCAACACTAAGATGCGACAGTTTTTGCATGGTGGCGGTTGCTGATGGTATTGAGCTGCACGCTTTTTTTCTATTTTGCAACAAATCACTATTTTGAGTCATGGTTTTCTTCTTATAAATAAGGTCTTTATGATTGGCGCTTGTATCGAATAAAGAGCTAACACGGCACAATTATTTCTCTGTCGCTTCTTGGTCTTTAGGTGGGATGACATGCATCACTGTTAAATTATCCTTTACCAAATACTTTTTGCTAGCAGCCCGTATGTCAGCAATCGTCACGCTATCGAGTTTGGTGGGCAATTTGGCAAGCAGCGTATCGTCAAGACCGATAGACTGTAATGAGCCAATCATCTGCGCCTGACCTTCCATGCTGTCTTGCGCATAGACGAGCCCTGTGACCGTATTGGTTTTGGCACGCTCGATTTCATCAGCAGCGATGGGATCGGTTTTGAGCTTTTCTATTTCAGCCATAATGGCTTGTTGTGCTTGCTCTAAGCTGACACCTTCACGTGGAGTCGCTTGTATCAAAAACAGTCCATCGCCACGATCTAGCAAGTCATATGAAGTGCCCACCGTGGTAAGTAGACCTTGCTCGCGTATCAATCGACTCTCAAGGCGGGCAGAGAGACCACCGTCTAATACATCTTGAGCCAGTGAGAGCGCATAAGCTTGTTTTTCATTAGCTGCACCAGCAGTGACGAGACTGGGTACGTTATAACCCATTAATAATACTGGCACTTGTACGGCTTGCTCGGAGTCAACTTTCTGATAGCCACGGAAGCCTTTTTGACTGACGGCAGGACGTTTAGGTAGATCGCTTGGTGTTAGCTCACCAAAGTAACGTTTGACTTGAGCCAACACCTCTTGCGGTTTAACGTCGCCAACGATGACTAACGTTGCATTGTTTGGTGCGTACCATGTTTTATACCAGTCTTTTAAATCTGTAAGGGTAATGGATTCAAGCTCATCCATCGGACCAATAACGGATTCGCCTTTTGGACTATTCGGAAGCGCCAATAAGCGAAATGACTCATAAGCCTTGGCAAGTGGATTATCATCAGTGCGTTGGCGGCGCTCCTCCATGACAACTTGGTGCTCTTTGGTAAATTCCTGCTCATTAAACAGTAGGTTTTTCATACGATCCGCTTCTAGCTCTAATGCCAAAGGAAAGCGGTTGGCAGGGAATAGCTCGTAATAGCCCGTATAGTCGTAGCTAGTAAACGCATTATTGACGCCGCCAAATTTAGCAATCAAGCGCTCATAGTCGTCGCTCGAAACGTTAGTAGTGCCTTTAAACATCATATGCTCAAGCAAATGCGAGATGCCCCCTTTATCCAGTGGCTCATCTGCTGACCCAACTCGATACCAGATTTGAGTCATTACCACAGGTGCGCGATGGTCTTCTTTTACCACTACCTTTAGACCGTTTTCTAATTGATATTCGTGTCGACCTGACATATCCATGGTCAATGCTGATGAGGGCTGAATGTCTTGACCTGATTTAGCGGTATTTAGCCCATCTTTACCCAAGGTATTTTGAATGACTGGCTTCTGAGCAGTCGACAATGTGTTGGCGCTGATAGTACTGGTTTGGCAAGCAGCAAGAGTCGTTGCTATTGCTAAGGCACAGGCAAGACGTAGAGAGGCGGCAGGTAAGGGCGACGGTGATAAAGGCAGTGGCATGGTATATTCTACTTATATAAAATGGCAACTTGTAAATTGATCAGTGGTTAGAACACTCTCAATACTAGCGATAGATAGCAGGTTTTATAAAGATTTATGTGCCCCAACCATCACACTGGCTGTTGGCTTAAATTCTTGGGTGGTATTGCATCCTGTCGCAGATAGCACCAGTGTTGCTACTAATAAAGCTGCGCTGATGCTGATTGCTTTTTTACCGTACGTTTTGTCAGTATTAGATAGTGATGGCATAGATAATTCCTAAAAATGAGGGTTGAGTGAGCGATAGTGAAGTAGTTGTTAAGTTTTGGAATAAGGCTTGTTCTACAATAAACTCTGGTAGAGTAGGCGAAGTTTAGCATGTGTAAGGTCAGATTTTTGTTGCCAAATCTTAAGCGAAACTTTCTAAAGGGATGGTATGACTTGCCAGATTTGCAAAAATTGACGATAGGCTATGATGGTAAGGTCTGAGCACAACTCGAATTATGATAAACTAGGCTAAAAATTGACTGTCGTGGGTCATGGTCCATGACAAAAACATGACGATATACCAACCCATTTAAAATAATCAAATAACTGACCGTGATAACTTTTAGGGCAAGCTTATGAATAACTCCAATAATAGCAGTCGTGTAATCATTAATCTCGATGGCAATCTTGATGACTTAGATGACGATGATATTACCTTACCCAGTCTGCCTTCGCAATCTGTGCCCATTATCGATGAGAAAGAAGATGCAGGCTCCATCCAAGCGCCCAATGATCAAAGCATCGAAGATCAGCAACAAGACAGCACGATAAACAAAGATGTCTCAAGTGCTGGTGCGGCACAAAACATTGCTTTGGGTGCGCCAATTGTGAGGACAGAAGAGCAAAGCACGTCTAAGAACGCCTCTGAAAGCTTTATAAGCGCTTCCTCAACTGATAACGATAATAATAAAAATATTGATACTAAGCTTAGCACTATTTCTACTGCCCCAACCATGCCATTACAAGAGCAACTTGGCGATAGCCCAAACGTCAGTCCTGCGAGTAGTGCGGTACAAGCGACCACTCAAGCAGAAATCGAATCTACAGAGCTGCAAGAAAATAAGAAAAAAGGCAGCTGGTTTAACCGCATGAAAACGGGGCTAAGTAAGTCGCGTAAAAATCTTGCCGAAGGTATGGTCAGTATTTTGATCGGTAGCAAAGAGATTGATGATGAGCTATTGGAAGAAGTTGAAGACCAACTGTTGGTCGCCGATATCGGTGTCAACGCGACCAATCGTATTATCAAAAGTCTGACCGATCAGACAGACCGTGGTGATTTGATTTATGCGCATTCATTATATAAAGCGTTGCAAACTGAACTGGTTGATATTTTAACGCCAAAAGTCGCACCACTAATTATTGATACCAGCAAAAAACCTTTTGTGATTTTAGTTGTGGGTGTCAACGGTGTCGGTAAAACCACGACGATTGGTAAACTTGCCAAGCGCTTACAAGGTGAAGGCAAATCCGTCATGTTGGCGGCTGGTGATACCTTCCGCGCTGCCGCGACTGAACAGCTGCAAATTTGGGGTGAGCGTAATAATATTCCAGTCGTCGCTCAAGGTCATGGCTCTGATAGTGCTTCTGTTATCTTTGATGCCATGCAGTCTGCCAAAGCAAAAAATATCGATGTATTAATCGCTGATACTGCTGGGCGTTTGCAAAATAAAACCCACCTAATGGCAGAGCTTGAAAAAGTGGTACGCGTCATGCGTAAAGCTGATCCAAGCGCACCGCACGAAGGTATGATTGTCCTCGATGCTGGCACGGGTCAAAATGCGATTAATCAAGTAGAACTCTTTAACAAAGTCGTCCCATTAACGGGTATCACCATTACCAAACTAGATGGTACTGCGAAAGGTGGTGTGGTCTTTAATATTGCCGAAACGACGGATGTTCCTATTCGCTATATTGGTGTCGGTGAGTCGATTGATGATTTACGTGCCTTTAGTCCAAAACAATTTGTCGCCGCCTTATTTGAGACCGATGATAAAGAGTAGCGCTCGATAGGTCATTTTAATAGATCATTTTAGTCGATGAACGATTTTTGAAAATATCATCATTTGAAAGGAAGCATCATGATAGTCACCACAGCCACTTTTGGCGCACACCAGCTAACGTTAATTGCGAGTGTCAATGAGCATAGTAGCCCTAAGCTGGTAGAAGTCAACTGGCTGCTAGCAGGTGACTCTTGGCATAGCTCAAAATCTATTCCCAAACTTAAGAAACACTATGGGCTTGTCGATCAGAGCTTTACGTTTATCAATGAGGATAGCCTAAGCGGAAATGAGCCTGCCCAAGCGCTACTCATAGAGACTATAGCGCAATTAAAATCGTATTTTAAAGGTGATCGTCAGGCATTCGATTTGCCATTAGATATCAGCTTAGGAACCAATTTTCAACAACAAGTTTGGCAAGCGTTACAAGATATTGGCTATGGCGAAACAATAAGCTACGCGACACTGGCACAAAATGTCGCTAGTCCCAAAGGGTTTCGCGCGGTTGCTAATGCTAATAGTAAAAACCCTTTTAGCATTATTGTTCCGTGTCATCGTGTCATTGCTAGCGATGGTAAGCTTGGTGGCTATACAGGCGGACTAGATAAGAAAACATACTTGCTAGCTCTCGAAGGTGTCGAGTTTAAGTGTTAGTTCTTTTGATTATACAAGTTTGATATCGTTTTTCCGATATAAATTTCCGATGCAAATAGTATCAATAGCATGCGTGCAAAGGATAGGCTAAAAGTAGAATATTATGAATAATACGACCACTAAAATATCGGCTATGAAAATATTACAACCTATCACCATTGGTGGTGTCATCTTTAAAAACCGTACGATGTTTCCACCATTGACGACTGGCTATGAAGACAAAGACGGCAATATCAGCTCACAGAGCCGTGCCTTTTATACTCGTCTTGCCAAGGGTGGCACAGGCTATATCGTGTTAGGTGACGTCGCACCTGTCCGTAGTTTTGCGCCGACGCCTAAATTATTTGATGATAGCCAAATAGACAGTTTCCGGCTACTTGCTGATAATGTGCATGCTTACGGTGCCAAGCTTGGCGTGCAGATTTTTTATCCTGAGTATGACGTTAATGTCCTTAACGCCTTGTTTGCTGCTGGCGAGATGCACAAGGTACGCACCCAGCTCAATCATGACATGCAACATTTCGTTAATGAGGTGTCAGAAGACGCTTTGATGGATATTATCGACAAGATATGTGCCTGTGCAGTGCGTGCACAAAAAGCGGGGGTAGATGTCATTCAGGTGCATGGCGACAGACTGGTCGGCGCGCTATGCAGCACACAAATGAACACGCGCACGGATAAGTTTGGCGGCTCTCTTGAGAATCGTACACGCTTTGCTTTGATGTTAGTAGAGGCACTAAAAAAAGTCGTACCAGATATGATTATCGATTATAAATTATCGGTTGTCACACCTGAACGCGGTAAAGGTGGTGTTGATGAAATCGACGCGCCAGAGTTTGCACAGTGGCTTGAAGCAGCTAACGTGGATATGTTGCATGTTGGGCAAGCGAACCATACGGGCAGTATGGCAGACACGATCCCGCCGATGGGCGTGCAGCCTTACTGCTTCTTTGCTGATATCACAGGTGCCGTTAAGCAAGCGGTTTCCATCCCGGTTAGCACCTCAGGGCGTATTATCGATCCTGACATGGGTGAGGGTATACTGCAAAATGGCAAGGCTGATATGATTGGGATTGGTCGTGCGCTATTAGCGGATCCTGATTGGGCGAACAAGGTGGGCTCAGATAAAGCCACTGATATTGTTCGCTGTATATGCTGCAACGAAGGCTGCGTTGATAATGTCTTAAATCGCTCGTTTATTGCTTGCGTGGTCAATCCTGAAAATGGCTTTGAAGAAACGCGTTTTATTATGCCTGCTCAAATGAAGAAGAATGTTGTGGTCGTCGGTGGCGGTCCTGCAGGGTTGGAAGCTGCCCGTGTGGCTGCAAAGAAAGGTCATAGTGTAACCCTGTTTGAAACCGCTACTGAGCTGGGTGGGCAGTTGCACATCGCTGCCGTCCCGCCGCGTAAAAATGAAATACGCCGAGCCATAGAAGACTTGGTACATGCCGTACACACTCAGGGTATAACGCTAAAATTGGGTCAAACAGCGAATATTCAAAGCATACTAGCGCTAGAGCCTGATGCTGTTATCGTCGCAGTCGGTGCGTCAAGTTTTATACCGCCAATTCCAGGTATAGATGGCAAAAACGTCTATGATGCGTGGCAGGTGCTGGCAGGTAAGTATAAAGTATCTGGGCGCGTGGCGGTAATCGGTGGTGGTGTGGTCGGTTGTGAGACCGCTGAATATCTTGCTACACAAGGCTGCAAGGTATCGATAATAGAGATGCGTGATCAGATTGGTAGTGATATCAGCGTGACTGTTTTACCTAGCATGCTTGAAAATTATAAGACATACGGTGTAGAACAATATACTGGATATATGGTAACAAGCATTAACAGCGGTGAAGTAAGTTGCGAAGATAAAAATGGCAGTATTGCCCAAATTCCATACGACTATGTCGTTATCGCTAGTGGTGCGCGTCCCGTAGTCTTCGATACAGAGGCTTTGAGCGTTAAAGGTATTGAGGTCGTGCAGGTAGGTGATTGTTGTGAGGTTGCTGATATATCATATGCAACCAAGTCAGCATACGATGCAGCGAATGCGCTTTAGTAAATCCGATTTTTCATTATTAAATGGTTGTTATTGCATCATAGAAAATATTGAGTCATAAAACATCAAAAAGCCAAACGTTTTAAACGTTTGGCTTTTTGATGAGTGACACATAAAGGGTTGCTGGATAAAACTATTGCTCAAGCTGGGTCATTACGTCAGCAGAAAAGTTTACATTGCTATAAACCTCTTGCACATCATCGATATCTTCTAACATATCAATCATTTTCATGACTTTTAATGCATCATCGACATTGTCTATTTCAGCACTGGTAGACGGTGCCATGGTCACTTCAGCATTGTCAGAGACCAAACCTGCAGCATTAAGCGCATCTTTGACATGACCGAAATTTTCCCATTCAGTGATGACGAGTAAGCTGTCACCATCATTCTCGATATCAAGCGCGCCTGCATCTAATGCCACTAGCATGACTTCATCTTCTAGGCTTGTATCATTAAAGATGATTTCACCGCGCTTATTAAATAGATAAGCGACCGAGCCAGTAGTACCCAGATTGCCTTCATTTTTGGTAAAGGCGTGGCGTACTTCACTGACTGTTCGGTTAAGATTGTCAGTCAAGGTTTCGACAAGTACTGCGACGCCGCCGATGCCATAGCCTTCATAGCTTACTTCGTCCATATTGTCATTGTCATCACCGCCTGTACCACGAGCTACTGCACGGTTGATGGTATCTCGTGTCATATTGACAGATAGGGCTTTTTCAATGACAGCACGTAGGCGCGGATTCTTGTTAGGGTCAGGATCACCTTGCTTGGCAGCAGAGACAATTTCACGAATAATTTTAGTGAATACTTTACCTTTTACCGCATCCTGACGGGCTTTACGGTGTTTAATATTTGCCCATTTTGAATGGCCTGCCATATAACATCCTTAAGTTTTGCGTATTATTTATTGTGCTTAAAACAAGTTTTAATAACAATCTTTTACTATGAGTGTGTCATGAATAAGAGTATTTATACATTTTAAGATTTTTCAATCTGCATGATGACACACTTCAGATCACCTGTTTCTATGATATAGCTTGCACTATCTCTTTGAAGTAACGAAGCAACAGAGCTACCGACACGTTAACGATTTGTATTTTGTTGAGAGTGCTTTTTTGCTACACTGTGGCAACTTAGTGATTGTATTCACATATGACCTGTGAGCAATATTATAAACCAATTTTATCTATTTTGACTAACTTGGCCTTATCCAGCGTATTTTAAATCATTGGTTGCCATCAAGCCATTAATTTTATATCGCTACTGACTCGATACTACTGACTATATGAAGCAACCGACGGCTGAAGCCATTACCCACCTGCGCAACCGCATTCATATTATTATTGAAGGCACAGATACCCGTTTGGGTAAACTTTTTGATATTGTATTATTGATTGCGATTTTGACCAGTGTGGCTGTGGTCATGCTGGACAGTGTGCTATACATGCGTCTGCAATATGGCACTATATTCTTCTATGCTGAATGGTTTTTTACCATTTTATTCACGATAGAGTATGCGCTCAGGTTGTTTTCAGCACCAAACCGCGTGCGTTACGTCTTTAGTTTTTTTGGGGTAGTTGATTTATTGTCTGTGCTGCCAAGTTACCTAAGCCTCATGTTTGTGGGGGTACAGTATCTATTAGTGATACGGGTTTTGCGTATTTTACGTGTGTTTCGCGTACTCAAGCTCAAAGCTTATATGCAACAAGCGGGATTTTTGGCCTCGGCGCTTAAAACCAGTCAGCAAAAAATCACGGTATTCTTTTTGTCGCTGGTATTATTGGTCACGATTTTCGGCTCGATTATTTACGTGGTAGAAGGCCCTGAAAATGGCTTTACCAGTATTCCGCTGTCTATCTACTGGGCAGTCGTCACCATGACCACGGTCGGTTACGGTGATATGTCACCCAAAACGCCGTTAGGTCAAGCGATTGCGAGCATGGTCATGATTACGGGTTATTCGATCATTGCAGTGCCAACGGGGATTTTTACTTCTGAGCTGGCACGTAATATGCGTCCGCAACTCAATCCCGTCACCTGTCCTAATTGTGGCAAGTTCGGTCATGCCATTGCAGCAGAATTCTGTGATCGTTGTGGACACGCTTTGCATATTTAGCCGTGTTTGTGCGTTGTTTACTTTCTTAACACTCTATATTTTATATCGTTATACATCAATGTATTCACTAACGAGCGGTGATAAGTCAATCTCAACACCGAGGTTGACCAAGTTCCAGTATTGTCCTGACACTGTGCGATCTAGCATCATGGTGGTTGCAGAAGGTTGGAATTGACCAAAGTACTTCAACGACGTCCGCATTTGAGCAATGACTTCGTGATGAACCTGACTTTGACCAAAATCAAAAGCGCCTTGTTGATAAGGTTGAATAGACAGAGGCTTTAGCCCAATGGATAGCCATTTTTCATAAAACTCTCCGGGGATATTTTTATCGTCATCACGGCGAATATCAAGGGCGATGAGGTCCTGCTCAAGGGCAGTCACATCTCCTTTAATGGCATGCTTGGCAAAACGGCGGAACAATTGAACTTCGCTGTCACTATAGCTACGAATGCCGCCAAAATCATAAGCCACCACACTGCCGTCTTTGCGAAAGGCAAAGTTGCCGGGATGTGGGTCACAGTGCATACGGTATAAGCCAAATAGTTGTCCTGCGGTAAAGTGGAACAGGCGCTTGGCTATGTCTTGTTTGATGTCATTGTCCCAAGTCGCCGCGACCGTTAGGGTTTCTCCCATCTCTTCTGTTAAGGTTAAAACCCGTTTAGAAGAGTGGCTGCTAATGACTTTAGGAATAATAAGACCTTTGTCTTCTGCATGAAATGCGCCAAACACTCGCAAGTTATGCGCTTCTTTAATATAGTCCAATTCATCATGTAAACTTTGGCGAATCTCGTTGAATAGTTGCTCTTGCAACTGCTTGCTCATATTGAGCACACCCGCGATTTTTAGTGCCATGCGTACTTGTTTGAGGTCACTATCACAGTTTTCATCGACATCAGGATATTGAACTTTAACCACCACTTTTTGACCAGATGGCAAAACGGCTTTATGCACTTGACCGATGGAAGCCGCCGCAAACGGTGTTTCTTCAAATTCGCTAAATAATTCTGCCACAGGCGCTTTAAGCTCGCGCTCGATTTGTGCACGTATCTGCGCATAGGGCATGGGCGGCGCATCTTTTTGTAGCTTTTCTAACGCTGTCGCTACTTCTGGTGGGAACACGTCTTTATATTGCGAGGCAATTTGCCCGACCTTCATCACCGCGCCTTTCATTTCACCCAACGTTTCGGCTATCTGAATGCCCACATCTTGCATCAGCTCTGAGCGTGCTTGCAAACGTTTTTCTTCGTCACTTGAGAGGTGCTTAAATGAGTTTTTAGCTGCTTTGCCGGCAATGCTTGCTGTCATGCCAGCCAATTTCATAAAGCGCTTTCCAGACGATTTTGCCATTCATATCACCATATAGTGGGTTGTTTGCTCAGCCATAATTTTAGTATTTTAGTCAAACAATTGCTGTTTAACTCGTGTGCTATTGATAAAGTATAGTTAGACAATTCATGATTTTCGGTAATCAGGATTAAGCATTAAGCATTAATCGCTGATTGTGACAGAGTAGAGGCTATCAAGCCAGTAGGACAATGCCATTTGATAACCCAGATGCCCCAAACCACAAATAACACCGACGGCGACATCGCTTAGATAAGAATGATGACGAAAAGGCTCGCGCGCATGCACATTGGATAAGTGTACCTCGATAAACGGTTTTTGTGTGGCCAAGAGCGCATCACGTAATGCAACCGAGGTATGAGTAAAGGCGGCTGGGTTAATGATAATGGCATCTACTTGCAGCGCTGTCTCCGCTAAAAGTCCATGATATTGGATGTCATCTATCAGATTACCTTCATGATTGGATTGTATACATATTAATTCAATACCGTGCTGAGCTGCGCGTGCGATCAGACGTTCCTCGATATCTGCTAGTGTCGTATGACCATAAATCTTAGGTTCGCGCTTACCCAATAAATTCAAATTGACCCCATTAACCAGCAATAACTTATGAGTGAGTGTTTTATCGGCATTTTGCTTCGAAGGCGTGACGGTTGGTATAGACTGAGAAGGAGAGGTCATAATGGTCTCTATAACGATGAAACGAGGTTGAGGATTTATTATTTGTTATAAGGTTTAGATACTGTATAAGCATAAAATGGCATAAGCGTAAAATTGCACAGTTTAATCAAACCTTTCTCTTTATGATAACAGCTTGATGACGAGGTTATAAAAAAATTACATGAAAAATAAAGCTAAAGCCAAAAAATCATGTTAAAAGTCTTTATGTTGCTAAAAACCCGTGCTATGATATTTTTTATGCAATAATTATTGCAATTTTGTTGCTACTGCCGCAGTAGAGCAATCAGTAAGGCAGTCGTTATGTTTGTAAGTACTCACTGTGTTGCTACATACCATTATTTGCTATAGATGCGGTATGTAGGTGATAGTAGTGAGGATAGTACTCTTAAGTTTTTGATTTCATCATCTTAGATCCCGTTTATATGCAATGTTGCAAAGGAATTTGGGGCTAAGCGGACTTTTTTAGGAAGCAATATTATGTCAGCTCGTGAGCAAGGTATCGTTAAGTGGTTTAATGACTCAAAAGGCTTTGGCTTCATTCAACGTGACAGCGGAGAAGATATTTTTGTCCATTTCCGCGCGATTCAAGGTGATGGCTATCGTTCTCTAAAAGATGGCGAAAAGGTCGAATTCAGTGTGGTAGAAGGTGATAAAGGTCTTCAAGCTGAAGAAGTCAGAAAAGTAGAAGAGTAATCTATCCAGTCATTAGAGCGGTTTAGCTATAATGTCTGTAGACACTACTGATATACTACTGAGTCAAGCCCGTTTTATCTTACCCATGTTGAGTCAAAATCAGCATGTTTGGTGGGATTAGGCGTTAGGCTTGGCTTTTTTTATGCCCGTATCTCAGTCAGCTATATATAGATTTCATATTGTTGTTGCTGCTTAATTTAGACAGCAATATAACGGGTTATCATGAGCCTATTTATCATGAGTCTACTTATTATTAGTAATGAACAAGTGATTAATTTAAAAGGATATTTTTTTGAGTAATTTTACCACGTTTACTGATTTGCCACTTTCAGCACCGACCTTACGTGCCGTAAGCGATCTAGGTTTTACGGCATTGACGCCCATTCAAGCACAAATATTACCGCATACCTTGGCAAATCAAGATGCTATTGGACAGGCGCAGACGGGTACTGGCAAGACGGCAACCTTTCTATTGACTATTATGGAAGCCTTGCTTAAACGTCCTTTTACTAATGATGAAGAGCGTTATTTGGGTGAGCCACGCGCAGTGGTTATGGCACCCACTCGCGAGCTTGCTCAGCAAATATTTGATGATTGTATCGCTTTGACCAAATATACTTCGCTACACAGCGTTTGTATTATGGGTGGCACCAATTATGAGACTCAGCAGCATGAGCTTGAGCGTCAATATGTCGATATTTTAGTCGCGACACCTGGTCGTTTGATTGATCTTGCCAATAAGGGCATGGTTTATTTAGATCGAGTGGAAGTACTGGTGTTGGATGAAGCAGATCGCATGCTGGATATGGGTTTTATCCCTGACATCAAGCGTTTGGTCGGTCGGATGCCAGCCAATACAGACCGTCAAAGCTTACTGTTTTCTGCCACCTTTAACCAAGATGTGATGAATCTAGCCTATCGCTGGTTGCATGAGCCGCAGTTTGTTGAAATCGAGCCAGAACATAAAACTAGTGAGTTGGTCGATCAGCACTTTTACTTACTGACAGAAGATCAAAAATTAGAAGCGTTGCAGCGTATCATCAGTGATACGGCAGTGGATAAAGTGATTGTCTTTGCCAATCGTAAAGACCAAGTCAAGCGTCTCTATCATAAGCTGCGTCAAGCACATAAAATTGTGATGTTGTCAGGCGATGTCATTCAACAAAAACGCGAAAAGTATTTACAGCGTTTTAAAGATGGTCATGCTTCTATCTTGGTGGCAACTGATGTCGCAGGACGCGGTATCCATGTCGATGATGTTAGCCACGTGGTTAATTATACCTTGCCTGATCAGCCAGATGATTACGTGCATCGTATTGGTCGTACGGGTCGTGCTGGACAAACAGGCATCAGCATTAGTTTTGTGAGTGAAGATGATGCTTTTAATATACCAGCGCTAGAGAAGCATTTAGATACTAAGTTTACCCTTGAGCAGTGGCAAGAGTAGTGATTTATAAGCCGTCAGTTCTACTATAGTGTGCAGCTGTCGGAATCATAAAAGCCCTCAACATCATGGTTGATGTTGAGGGCTTTTTTATATGGCAGATTTTGATGTTAAATGATTTTATATTTTAACAATATCTATTATCGATGATTCTATTGAGCTTGTTCCATCATTTCAGAATGTTCATCGTGGTTCGTGTTGATCGCGCCGTCACTCATATCATGCATACTATGATCCATACCTTGGGGAGTTGTGCTGTTATCAGTTGGCATCATATTATGGCTGCTGTGATCCATATTTGTATCCATCGGCATATCCATCATTTCTGAATCGCTCATTTGCATATGATCGCCTTGCATATTGGACATATCATGCCCCCCATGCATGCTAGACATTGCTATAGGGACAAACACAACGGCTAAGCCAGATAATACCATGACAGCGCCATTAAGCTGTCTCAAGCGAAAACGTCCAATCTTGTCACGTAACCAACCAACGGTTTCGTGCGTGGCGACTAGCATCGGTACTGTTCCTAAGCCAAACACAAACATGAGTGCAGCACCGCTTAGTGGATTGTGAGCGACCACTGCAAGTAATAATGCACCATAAACCAATCCGCAAGGCAAAAATCCCCAAAGCAGTCCAGCCGTTAATGCTCGCGGAAAGGTATTGAGTGGAAATACTTTTTGACGAAGTGGGCTGAGATATTGCCAAAATCGCATACCAAAACGCTCAAGATTTTTTAAAAATGGTGCGCCAAGCATGGTCACGCCGACGAATACTAACACCAAGCCTAGCAAGATACGTGGCGTACTATTACCTTTCATTAAGGGCTCTAGTACAGTGGTGCCAATCAATCCTGCTATCAAACCCAAAAATGCGTAACTGGTCAAACGACCTAAATGGTAAGTTGCCACAAGAGCACGGCGTTTGGTAGGGCTGACGTCTTTCATCGATAGCCCAAATGCTGTCACCAGACCGCCACACATGCCTAAGCAATGCGGTGAACCAAAAAATCCCATCAGTAGTGCCGCAACAAGTAAAGCGGTGGTCATGGGGCGATTCTCCTAAAAAATGAAAAGCAAACCTACGCATACAATCGGCGTTTAACTAACACTTAACAGTAGGTTGCACAGATAGTACAAGCCTTGATAAGTGGTTATGGCATCCACCTTGTTCAATGTACTCAGTCGTAATATTTGCGCTCGGTTGCCATATATTCACACTTTTAATAGCTTCTACTATAGATAAAGTGGCTCAATGCTAGATTTTTGGCTGTTTATCAAGGTCAGCATGATCGATTGACTCTATATCAGGATGGCTCACCTTATCATCAGCGATTATATCAGTCGCTGTGGTATCGTCATTCTGTGAAATAGGCGCTGAGTAATCATGAGCCTGTATGGTTTGCCGTCGCTCTTGGCGATCATCCAATATGATGCGCTGTGATGCATTGTCCAAATCTTCAAACTGATTTGATTTGACCGCATAGCGTACCGCCCAAATGGCAACCACAAACAGCATGAGACTTAATGGAATTAACAAAAATATACTGAGCATGGTAACTCTCTTAAATAGCATTTTCTTTTATTATTATACACTCATCACAAGTATAGTGGATGACCGGTAGTGATTAGGGTAAGTTCTCAAAAGATATTGAATTGGCTACCTGCTTGTATTGAATTCTATTCGTCAGTTTTTTTTGCTGCGTTACCTCTAGGAGTTAACAGCTGCTGTGAGGTCACGTCGTTGGCATGACGACAATTCATTTGAGGACGTATCACATCGCGTAAATAAGCGGCAACTTCATAAACAGCGCGTCGAGAATGACTTAAGTTTTGCGCAGGTTTCATCCAGTCACGGCTCACTGGTAAAGGGGCGCTAAGTGGTGTGCTATTGATACCGTTTAAGGCAAACTGTCTACGAGCACGTGCCATATGGTAGCTGTCAGTAATGAGATACACATGACGAAGTGGAATACGTTTGGCAGTAAAACGCGCATTTTCGCAGGTATTCATACTGGCATTTTCGCTTATCAGCCCATCAATACCATGCTCAATGAGCCATTGACCAAGCCACGGCGCTTCAGCACCGCTTAGCACAATAGGTAGGGGTAAGTCGTGATAAGCGCTGGCAGCGGTACGGGCGCGGTTGAGGCTGTAGCTATTAAGAATAATTTGATTGTCATGATCATTGGTTAGTCCGCCGCCTAACACCACATAAGCGGTAGGCGGTGAACTCAAGGCAGCAGAGGGTAGGCTGGGCAATGGCAAAAGCGTAAATAGATAAACAATCGCTTGGGAGAACAGCGGCGTGAATAGGCTGATGAGTACTAAAATAACAGTCGTTGAACCAAGTAAAAAGGTAATATTGATAATGCGAAATAGCTTTATCATACGCTCAGCTGAACGCAAGTAATAACGCCATAGTCGCTTAGATAATAGCCGCTTAGACCACATGCTCATCATACCCAATAGAGCCGTCAGTATTTACCCAAACTGGCTCACGCGCTAACTGAATCGCAAATTTTTCATAAACCGTATCGACGATATGTCGTTGGGCATCTGCTACATCATCTTGAGTGGCGTAATAAGGGGCATGATTGGTCAGCACCAAGGCTTGCTGCTGATGGGTGACAATCGGTGCAATACCACCACCTTTCAAGCCTGTCTGTTCAATCAACCAGCCTGCTGCAACCTTTACCATGGCATCAGGCATAGCGTAGCCGACGATAGTAGGGTAGGTCGATTGTAAAGCAGTAAAGTGCGATTGAGGAATAATGGGGTTTTGAAAAAAGCTACCACAATTTGGCAGTTGTTTGGGATTAGGGAGTTTTTGTTGGCGAATATCGATAATCGCTTGCATGATATCCGCAGGCACTGGCTGCGTACGATCGTCTTGCTCGGCATAGCGTTGTGCAACAGTTTGCACATCACCATAGCTGGCTAGGATTTTGGTTGCATCGGTATGTAATCTGAATCCAACACAGCTGATTAGCCAGGTATTAGGCGCACGTTTAAAAATGCTGTCACGATAGCCAAACTCGCAGTTGGCAGCTGTGAGATGATGCCAAGTTTGAGTGGGTAAGTGATAGGCTCGTACATACTGTAAGCAGTCTTCTAGTTGGACACCATAGGCACCGATATTTTGTACGGGTGCCGCACCAGTTAGCCCTGGGATTAGTGCCAGATTTTCTAGCCCATACCAACCTTGACTGACCGTATATACCACCAAGTCATGCCAGTTTTCACCTGCCATTACTGCGATATCGACGTGGCTATCTGTCTGAGCGGTTAGGCTGATACCGCGCATTTGGGGCTGCAATACGATAGCATTCAGATGCGCTGGCAATAACACATTACTGCCGCCAGACAACACAAATAATGGCTTATTTTGCGCTATGTCTTTTGTATAATTTGCCATAAAATCGTCAAGCTGTGCTTCAGCCGTCAGTGTCACGACAGTATCCGCGACACAGGCTAAGGACATGGTATTACCATGTGACAAATCGACTAATTCACGGGTCAATAAGCTCGCTGGCAAATCAGTGGTCATGGCAAATTGAGTACTAGAATCCAAGTGTGAAACTGAGGTCATAACATAGCCCATGTGGCAGATAGATAATGGATTACACAGTGTTTATTATAAAGGATGAAAGACACAAAGGTGGCAGAAAGTTAGCTTTATCGTTAGCAAGCTTTCCAGCTTTCAATCCACGCTTGTGCGCTTGACTCAATACGCTCAATTACCTCTTCAAAGTCATCGCCATCGCCTTTATAAGGATCTGGCACATCGTCGCCGCCATAAGTAGGATCTTCTTCACTAAATAAAGCCAACTTGGCCAAATTATCTTCTGTCTCTATCAAGCTGTCTTTGATGGCTTGTAAATCAGCTAAATTCTGTGTATCCATCGCTAGAATTAAATCAAAATTACGAAAGTCATCGGCACTGACTTGGCGAGCGACCAGTTTATTGATTTTATAACCATGCGCTTTTGCATGGCGTTGCGAGCGAGTGTCGGGCGCATGACCAATATGCGAGTCACTCGTTCCTGCTGAATCTACTTTGATTGACAATCCAGCAATCGCTGCTTGCTGACGAAAGACTTCTTCAGCCGTTGGTGATCGGCAAATACTTCCCAAACAAACCAATAATACAGAAGACGGAGTACAGGTTTTCATCAGCATAATATGACCTTGTATAACAAAAAAACATGCTATAAGAGATCGGCATGTTAGTGCGGCTTTTATTAGCATGCAATTAATTAAGTAAATCGGCTGTCAGCGTAACGGTTAATGCCTTGAATGGCAAGAGTAGAAGCTAAACAATATGGTCATCTGTTCACGAATTTTCGATGATATTATTTATAATCTAAGGTCGCACTTTGACCAGCTTATTCTTGTTTGTGCTTAAAGCGTTGAAGGTCACGGCGCTCTTTTTTGTTGGGTTTATTATCAGGCCGTGCAAGATTGGCAAGTTTGCGCTGCTCAGCATGATAAGCGCGGCGCTCTTTGCTTTCTTCAGTCTCTGAATACAAGACTTCAGCAGCGAGCGCATTACCACGTTGCGCCGTTAGTGCTTCAACGACGACGGTCTTTTCAGTCATGGCAGTGGCTGAGCCTTGACGAATCTGTAGTTCATCGCCAATCATAATCTCTTTACTGGTCTTTACGCGGCTACCCGCATAATGTACCCGTCCGCTTTCGATGGCTTCTTTAGCAAGGTTGCGAGTGCGATAAAATCGTGCTGCCCACAACCACTTATCGAGACGCATACGCACGACATCAGGTTGGCTATGGTTAGGCTGATTGTGGTTTTTGTTGTGTTTACTCATCAAAACCTCATCGATATCCATAAAGTAAGATAATAATAATGGTGGCTTTTTTGCAAATTGAAAGAGCCCTGCGCTATCGAAATGTTTAAAAATAGATTTTTATGGTAAAGAGAGAAAGTCTCGTCTTAGCCATTATTCTGATTGGCAACTTTCATAGCCATTTCTGCCGCATCATTTGTCTTTAATTGCGATAAACCATTAATCACACCTGTGATATTTTCTACGGTTTTATTTTGGCTTAATTTAAATTGGGCTTGTATAGAATCGATGGCCAGCTTAAAGCCAATAATCCCTCGGCACATAGCATCGATATAAGTAGCAGGTGCCTCATCTAATGACCAAGGATGGTCGGATAGCACCTCTTGCTGCGCAGTCATGGTTGCTAATATCCATTTCAGCGTATCGGCGTCTTCAAGCAGCTCAATTTTGGATTGAATATGAACACTTTGATAGTTCCAAGTGGGCACTTCTTTATGGGTTTTCGCTTTGCTAGGATACCAGTTGGGGCTGATATAGTGTCCAGAATCTTGAAAAATAATTAACCACGCAGTATCTGGTAAGGTGTTTTGATAAATAGGATTTTTACGACCGAAATGACCGTAAAGACAGCCGTGCTGAGCATTAGAGTTAATATCAGAACCAACACCAATAGCAACACTAGCATCAGGCATAAAGTTATCGTTATGCCAGAAGAGCGGTATATGGCAGGCTTCGATGCCATCTTTGGTTTGAGCAACTAAGGTCGCTAAGGGGTTGGCTGCGATAAACCCAATGATGTTTTCTAGGTTTTCTTCGGAAAAAATAGCAGGAGTATGCATGCTGTTCTCAGTTTATATTTGATATAAAATCAGCGACACCACTGCTGCTCACATGGGATACCATCCATTTTGGTATTCGTGCAGTGTTGTACAAAGTAAGTGGCTTCTGCGCATGACGTCATCTGAGAGCAATGCTTTCTGCCATCACAGGTAAATCTCGATGCTGACGACGTGAGTACTGGTTTTACTGTCGAGACTGATGTTGACGTTGCATCTGAATCGACGTACGTTGGCGGTATGTCATCCAGATCAGTTGAGGTAAAAGCGGCGTCAATTGAAGTATCAGTCGCAACGTCAGCGATAGGGCTACTGGTCGTGTTTTTAGGTTGCAGCATCTTATAACCCAAAAGTGCTAAAACCAGTAATAATACAAAGATCAATATCTTTTGAGTCACGGTTTACCACCTCATCATGGTCGCTATGAATTAATGAAAGCTACCAATGCATAATCACTGTTCATTCATCAATGGCGGCTTTTTAGTGATTAACAAACAGCCATTGATGGATTGATAGTCTATTTTTATTTCAAAAATAATTGATAACCAATATTGTCATTGAGCATGGTGCAGTCATAGCCGATATCGAGTAACGCGTCTTGTAATTGACGAGAATTACCTTCAGACGCTTGTAAACCGACCAATACGCGACCTTCAGCAGCACCATGATTGCGATAATGAAACAAAGTGATATTAAAGTCATCACCCAGTTTTTCTAAAAACTTCAGCAATGCCCCTGGACGTTCAGGGAAAACCACACTTAATAATTGCTCGTTTGCAACATGCGCATGACCACCAATCAAATGGCGGATATGTGATTTGGCAATATCATCATCGGTCAAATCATGAGCTGTATAGCCATCAGCTGCCAATTGCGTACGAATGGTTTCGCGCTCTTTGTCGCCTTCTTTTAGCGCGATACCGACAAATATTGCTGCAGGTTCCATAGAGTCAGGTGATTTTTTACTATCTGCGCGGTAATTAAATTCAGTGATATTGCGTCCATGTAAGCTACGGCAGAAATTTAAAAAAGCGCCTGTCTGCTCAGGAATAGTCACACCAAAGATGGCTTCTTTTTTCTCACCAATCTCAGTACGCTCAGCGATATAACGTAGGCGGTCAAAGTTCATATTGGCACCGCAAATGATACCGACGCAGTTTTTACCTTGTAGATTATGGGCTTCGATATATTTTTTCATACCAGCAACGGGTAACGCGCCAGCAGGCTCAACGATACTGCGATTTTCTTCAAAGATGTCTTTAACCGCCGCGCATACTTCGTCATTGGTACAAGTCACGACTTCAGGCTCGACTAAAGGACCTGATTTATCACTCTTTTGCATACGGACAATTTCAAATGGCAATTCGCCGATTTGAGCAACTGCCACGCCATCGACGAACAGTCCAACTTGCTCAAGCTTAACGCGCTCATTGGCTTCAAGCGCCGCTTTAAGAGAAGCTGATTGCTCTGCTTCTACCGCAATCACTTTGACATGCGGCGCAACTTCACCTAAGAATGCCGCGACACCTGAGATGAGACCACCACCGCCAACCGCGACAAACACATAATCCATATTGCGCCATTGCTGAGTTAGCTCAAGACCAATGGTACCTTGTCCGGCAATCACCAATTCATCATCGTAAGGTGGAATAAAGGTCAGACCTTCTGTTTCAGCGCGATTGATTGCATAACGGTTGGCTTCATCGAAGCTATCACCATACAAATCGACATTGCCGCCCAGTGCTTTAACGGCATCGACTTTAATGTCAGGGGTGGTGGTCGGCATCACGATGATATTGTTTAGGGCAAGTTTACGGGCGGAGTAAGCAACCCCTTGTGCGTGATTACCTGCTGATGCACAAATGACGCCGCGTACTTTTTGCTCATCACTTAACTGACTAATTCGATTATAGGCACCACGCAATTTAAAGGATTTGACCGGTTGCAAGTCTTCGCGTTTAAAACGAATGTCATTAGCAAAACGTTGGGTCAGCTTGGGTGCCGCTTCAAGTGGTGTTTGAATTGCCACGTCATAGACGGTGGCTTGCAAGATGGCTCGTACCCAATGTGACAGCATAATGTTCCCTAATAAAAAGTGTGGATGAATAGAAAAATTAAATAGATTAGCCTATGCTGATTTTAACGGTCTTGCAAGACCCTATTGCAGTTTTTGCAGCGATTTCAATTTTTGATGAAAGATAGGGGGGGGTATCTCAATATTATTTAAATAAAATATTGAATTATTTCCATATGTCTGTATTATTGGAAATATGGAAATAACTAATGCTATCGCCAGCTTTGCTGCGCTCTCTCAAGATACTCGTCTCAAGGCCTTTAGGTTGCTCGTCAGCCAAGAGCCCGTTGGTCTGCCAGCAGGTGAAATTGCTCGTCAACTGTCTGTGCCACATAATACGATGTCAGCACATTTATCGGTGCTGGCTCGTGCAGGGTGGGTGGTGTCTCAACGGCATAGTCGGCAGATAATTTATCGCGCCTCACTGTCACATATGGAGGAGGTTATTCAGTTTCTATTGCAAGATTGTTGTGCAGGACATCCAGAATTATGTGCGTCTCTTATGGACAGTTTGAGCGGATGTGAGCGTGCTAAACCTGCTGATGCAGACAGTCTTTCAAACAATCAGTAAGCCCATACCTGATTTAATAAATCTCTTTACTACTAGGGCGTGTCCTCATTTTTAGCTCATTTAGTCAATTTTTTTAAGATTGAGGACATACCCTAAGAATATTCATAAATATAGGTAAAATTACTATGACATCACTAATTTTTCACAATCCAAAATGCGGTACGTCTCGCAATACATTGGCCATCATGAAAGCATCAGGCGAAAATCCAGAAGTGATTGAATATCTTAAAACCCCGCCAAGCCGTGATTATTTAGTTGAGCTGTTGGCAAAGATAAACCTTTCACCAAGAGAGCTGTTACGAAGCAAAGAGCCTGTCAATGATGAGCTAGGATTAGACAATTCTGAACTGTCTGACGATCAAATCATTGATGCGATGATTGCCCATCCCATTTTAATCAATCGTCCTATCGTGGTCACCAATAAAGGCGCGGCATTATGCCGCCCCTCAGAACGCGTATTTGAATTATTAGAGAATCCTGTCAGTAGCTTCACTAAAGAAGATGGGGAAGTGGTTTATCATGGCAAATAACACAGCAGATTTAGATGTAGTCGATTTGGGTGATTTGCCCAATATTGATGCAGACAGTATACAGCCTATCGATATTGAGTCTTTAATTGGTACACATGACCCGCGCCATGCGCCAAGAATATTGGTGCTATATGGCTCTCTACGCCAGCGCTCATTCTCTAAACTGGCCAGTGAAGAAGCGAGCCGTCTATTGCGTTGGTATGGTTGTGAGGTTCGAACTTTTGATCCGACGGGGTTACCATTGCCTGATGCTGCTGATGCCGATCATCCAAAAGTACAAGAGCTGCGAGAGTTGGCGCAGTGGTCAGAAGGTATGCTGTGGGTGAGCCCAGAGCGTCATGGCAGTATGACCAGTATTATGAAAGCACAAATTGACTGGATTCCATTATCATTAGGTGGTGTACGTCCAACCCAAGGCAAAACTTTGGCAGTGATGCAAGTCAGTGGTGGTAGCCAAAGCTTCAATACGGTCAACCAATTGCGCATTCTGGGTCGTTGGATGCGGATGATTACCATACCTAATCAGTCCTCTATTCCTAAGGCCTTTTTGGAATTTAACGACGATGATCGTATGGATAAGTCTCCTTTATATTTACGTCTCGTGGATGTTTGTGAGGAGTTAGTGAAATTCACGTGGTTGACTCGTGGACGCTCAGCTTATCTGACCGATCGCTACTCTGAACGGGTAGAAAGCACTGAAGAACTATCGAAACGCGTCAATCAAAAATCACTCTAATGTATCCTCTCATCATTCATTTTCTAATACTTGCTCTTACATAATTGTTCTTATAATAATTAAGCCTAAAAAGGTTACCCAATGCTGGCATTAACTATCTTTATCGTGACTTTGGTTTTAGTGATATGGCAGCCCAAAGGACTGGGTATTGGCTGGAGTGCAATGGGTGGTGCGTTGATAGCCTTGGCTTTTGGCGTGGTAAAGCTCTCCGATATTGGCATTGTGTGGGACATCGTTTGGGATGCGACTTTTACCTTTGTAGCGCTTATCATTATCTCGCTTATCTTAGATAAAGCAGGATTTTTTGGCTGGGCAGCATTGCATGTGGCTAGGCTAGGCAATGGGCAAGGACGTTTGCTGTTTCCTATGATTGTGATTTTAGGCGCGTTTATCTCGGCGTTTTTTGCCAATGATGGGGCAGCATTGCTACTGACACCGATTGTCATCGCTATCTTACTGCGTCTCAAATTCTCACCACCATCTGCTTTGGCTTTCATTATCGCAACAGGTTTCATTGCTGATACCGCAAGTCTGCCGTTAGTCACTTCTAATCTGGTCAATATTGTTAGTGCCAATTATTTTGACATTGGTTTTGGCCGTTATGCAGCAGTGATGATACCGGTCAATATTGTTTCTGTATTGGCGACGCTGGCCGTATTATGGGTGGTCTATGCGCGGCACATTCCAAAACACTACTCCATTGCTGATTTGAGTGCGCCCGAGTCTGCGATTGAAGATCCGCTGGTCTTTAAAGTGGCCTTTCCACTGCTCGCGTTGCTACTTATTGCCTACTTTACGACTGAGTCATTGGGCATTGCCATTTCCTTGGTGACAGGAGTGGCGGCGTTACTGTTAATGGCTATCGCAGGTCGCTGGTGGCAAGGGGGTCGTGATGCCATTGTTTCTGTATCCGATATCCTGCGTCAAGCACCTTGGCAAATAGTATTATTTTCCATCGGTATGTACTTGGTGGTTTATGGCTTGGGAAATGCAGGGTTAACAGCCTATGGTGCTCAAGTATTGAATTGGCTAGGGCAGCAGGGTACGGTCATCGCAACAGTAGGAACTGGATTCCTCTCTGCTATTGTAGCCTCTGTTATGAATAATATGCCGTCTACTTTGGTTGGTGCACTGGCGATTGATAGCGCGCAAGTACCTGCTGCCACTCGAGAGCTCATGATTTATGCCAATGTGATTGGTAATGATTTGGGGCCGAAATTCACACCTATCGGTAGCCTTGCGACTTTATTGTGGCTCCATGTATTGGCAGAAAAAGACTATAAAATCAGTTGGGGGCAGTATATGAAGATTGGACTGCTCATTACCCCGCCCGTACTATTGGTCACGCTACTGGCTTTGGTTGTTTGGTTGCCTTATCTGTCTTCATTTTAAAATTTGAATCAATGTCAGCGTAATAGCCACGCTAATCGCAAGACATTCATTAAACTCATCGGGTATAATGGCGGCGCATTTTACCTTTTTACCCTTTACTTTTTTTAAAGCGATACGTTTATTTTGCCAAGGATTTATGATGAGTGATCAGCAAGCACAAAAGCAAGCCGCAGCCAAAGCGGCTCTAAGTTATATCGAAGATGACATGATACTTGGAGTAGGTACAGGCAGTACGGTCAACTGTTTGATTGAATTATTGCCAACTGTAAAGCTTGCTGGCGCGGTGGCTAGCTCACAGGTCACTGAAGACAAACTTCGTGCCCTTGGTATTGAAATCGTTGATTTGAATTTTGCTGGTACGCTTGATATTTATATCGATGGGGCAGATGAGGTCAATGAGCATTTGCAATTGATAAAAGGCGGCGGCGGCGCGCTCACTCGTGAAAAAATCGTGGCAGCGGCTTCTAACAAATTTATATGTATGGTTGATGAGAGCAAAAGCGTTGAGGTGCTAGGTCGCGAGTTTCCTGTTCCGATTGAGGTACTGCCGCAAGCACGTTCTTATGTTGCACGGCAATTAGCCCGTATGGGCGGTGAGCCAGTTTACCGCGAAGATTTTGTGACTGATTATGGTAATGTTATCTTAGATACTTATGATTTGGATGTGAGTAATCCAATAGAGCTTGAAAAAGAGCTGAATAATATCGTGGGTGTGGTGTGTAATGGTATATTTGCAGCCAATCAAGCTGATGTATTGCTTAAAGCAGGTAGTAATGGTGTGACGACACTTATTCGTTAAAAAATACTTACTCGTTAAAAATCGGTTAAGCAATGGCTTGTTATTAATCAGAAACGAAAAAGGCAGACCACATTTAGTGTGGTCTGCCTTTTTCGTACTTACTCTTCCATAAATAGGTTATGGCTATATTGTTTAAAGTTTGATTTTGTCTTTTAACAAAAATTCCATCAAGGCTTTTTGCGCATGTAAGCGGTTCTCTGCTTCATCCCATACCACTGAGCGTGGGTCGTCAAGCATATCATGAGAGATCTCCTCACCACGATGCGCGGGCAGACAGTGCATAAATACCACTTCAGGATCGGCTTTGTCCAATAGCGATGGCGTTACTTGATAAGCGGCAAAACGGCGCGCACGAGTGTTTTGTTCAGACTCTTGTCCCATGCTTGCCCATACATCGGTGACAATTAAATTTGAATCTTTCGCGGCTTCTTGTACGTTTTCGACAATACTGACGCAATGCGAGAAGCGTTTCATCAGCTCAGGGTCAGGCTCAAACCCATAAGGCGCAGCAACGCGTAGCTCAAAGCCAAACTGATGGGCTGCTTGCATATACGATGCACACATATTATTGCCATCACCAACCCAAGTAACGATTTTATTTTCGATACTTCCACGGTGCTCATAATAGGTTTGCATATCAGCCAGTAGCTGGCAAGGATGAAATTCGTCAGTTAAAGCATTGATAATGGGCACACTTGAGTATTCAGCAAAGGTCTCAACTTTTTCGTGACCAAAGGTACGAATCATGATGATATCGACCATGCTCGATATGACACGAGCGGAGTCTTCTAGCGGCTCACCACGCCCAAGCTGGGTATCATTTGGCGACAAAAAGATAGCACTACCACCAAACTGACCCATACCCGTCTCAAATGAGATGCGCGTACGGGTTGAGGATTTTTCAAATATCATGCCAAGCGTACGACCAACAAACGGCTGATATATCTCGCCTGCGTGTTGCATCTTGCGCAATTCGCTAGCGCGTTTTATAAGGTTTTCTAGTTCTTGTTTGGTTAAATCAGATAAGGTCAAAAAATGGCGCAAACTCATAGTAATCCTAGCAGTCGATCGCAGTCAGTGAAACGTCATCAGTCTTTAATAGCATCGCGTCAGTGCGTATACTGGGGTGACAACAAACTTTTAGTATAGCGCAATTAGGCTTAATGTAAATGTCCAATTTGCCGTGATTTATAAGTCTGGCAAACAGACATTACATGAACAGTGACGAGGTCAGCATAATTATACTTGTATGCGATTTGGGCGAATGCTTAGGCGGCATAGTAGCTCATAGCTAATCGTACCTGCATGTGCGGCGACTTCATCGACGTGCGGGGCATCGCCCCACAGTATTACTTTGCTGTCTAACGCAATGTCTTTTGGCGCGGTACTGACATCAATGACAATCATATCCATTGCCACGCGTCCAATGACTGCGCATCGGTAGCTTTGATCGTTGGCAGTATCTATAACAGTGACATAGGCTTCATCGCTGATGACACGAGGGTAACCATCACCGTAGCCGACACTCACCAGCGCTGTTCTAGTGTCTTTCTGCGCTGTCCAACGACTGCCATAGCCAATAGCATTGTCTGCCTGAACTGTTTGCAGAGCGATAATTTGTGCGCTGAAATCCATCGCTGGCTGTAAGTCTAACTCATGCGCGCTTTTATCAATGACAGGGGCGCTACCATATAAAATAATGCCGGGACGTACCCAATCATAATGATGCTCTGGAAAATTGACGATACCGGATGAATTGCATAATGAGCCTTTGATATCGTTGCTAACAGTCTCTTGCAAAGTGCTTAATACATCTGAAAAACGTTGAATTTGCATTGAGTTTAATGGATGAGTGTTGTCATCGGCATTAGCAAAATGCGTGGTTAGTATCAGCTGATATCCCGCTTCATGCAGACGCTTAGCCGCTGCCATAACACCTTCAGCGTTGAAGCCTAGACGGTTCATACCAGTATTATATTTAAGCCAAACCACTCTGGTCGCACTATTAGCTGGTGGAATATTGTCGAGTGCCCACTGCAATTGCGGCGCATGGTGAATCACGCAGCTAATATCATGCTCAATGGCTTGCTGCCACTCATTATCGGTAAATGCCCCTTCAATCAAACCAATCGTTTTGTCCCAGCCTAACTGCCGAGCTTCTAACGCCTCAGTCAAGGTCGCAACACCAACACCGTCTGCTTGTTGCAATGCAGGCAATACCGCTGCCACGCCATGACCATAAGCATTGGACTTGACCATGGCCAGGACTTTAGAGTTTGGTGCCATTTTCTTAACTTGGTTTAAGTTGTGAGTAATGGCTTGTGGTTTGATTGTGATAGTACGCATAATTGGCTTCTTTATAAGTAGAATTATGAAATTATAAAGCCAGTACTGCATCAATTGGGCTAATGCAGCACTGGCTATTTTATTAAAAACTATTTGTTCGCTTATGATTAAGCTTTAGTCTTTATCAGGCTCAGCTTTATTAGGCTAAAATTTTATAAGATTGATTACTCGTCGTTCTCGAAACTAACGTTTTGATAGTATTCTGGTGTTAGGTTAATAAAGCGGGTAAATTGCCCTTCAAAGCCCAAACGTATGGTGCCGATAGGGCCGTTACGCTGCTTACCAATAATGATTTCAGCCACGCCTTTGTGGTCTGTATTCTCATTATAAACCTCATCACGATAGATGAACATAATCAAATCGGCATCCTGCTCAATCGCACCCGATTCCCGCAAATCCGACATGATAGGACGCTTGTTAGGGCGGTTTTCTAGACTACGGTTAAGCTGCGACAAAGCGATAACAGGGCATTCAAGCTCACGTGCTAAGGCTTTTAAACTACGAGAAATCTCAGAGATTTCCCCAACACGGTTGCCATCTAGGTTTGGCACTTTCATCAACTGGAGATAATCGACGACGATAGCGCCAAGCTTGCCATCATGATTTTTGGCGATACGGCGGCAGCGTGAACGCATCTCAGAGGGTGGCAGCGCTGTACTATCATCAATATAGAGATGCTTTGATTGCAAGTGCTGAATGGCGTTCATCATTTTTGCCCATTCATCTTCATTCATTTGCCCAGAACGCAGATGCGTCTGATTAATCGCGCCCCATGAGGACAGCAAACGCATGACGATAGACTCAGCAGGCATCTCCATCGAAAACACCACAACAGGCAGATCTTCGTTAAATAAAATCCCTTCTGCCAAGTTCATGGCAAAGGTGGTTTTACCCATAGAAGGACGGGCAGCCACGATGATTAAGTCACCTGCCTGCAAGCCTTGGGTTTTATTATTCAACTCAGCAAACGGCGTCTGTAAACCAATCATGCCATCGGGATTGGATTTTAGCTCTTGAATCTTATCAATAACGTTGGTCAAAACAGCAGTAATGCCCACAGGTCCACGCTGTTCAGCGCGTTTGTTATGCTGCTCATTGATGCTAAATATCTTACCCTCAACACTGTCTAAAATATCACTGACGCTCTGGTCTTTAGGATTATAGGCGAGCGTGAGCATCTCATTGCCAGTCGTAATCAGTTGGCGTAGAGTAGATAGTTCACGGACGCGCTGAGCATAGGCGGTCAGGTTAAACAAGGTCGCAGGGCTTTGGCTCAAAATATCTGCCAAGTAGCTATCGCCGCCTGCACTTTTAAGGAGTTTTTGTGCTTCTAGCCAGTCGTGTACCATGACCGTATCATAGGGTTCGTTGACTGCTGCTAAATGAGCAATAGCATCAAAAATATACTGATGTCGCCCTGCATAAAAATCATCTTTGGTAACGATATCAGCAATCTTGTCGTACGCCTCTTCGATACTCATTAAGGACGCGAGCAATGCCTTTTCAATGTCGATATTGTGCGGCGGTGTCTGATTGAGTAAGTCGTCGGTTTTTTCGTTGTCTGCCATGATTGCCTAATGTGTCAAAAGTCGATATAAAAGAGGGTATAAATGGGTATGTGACATCAGGGTTTCATTGGGTGCTGATACAGCAAATAAAACGCCACGTGCCACTATAATTGAAGTACCAAAACCTGAGCTCGGTTTTGACTGGTAAATGCTATAATGAAAAGCGAAAGTTTAACACATAATAGGCTTTTTTCGTCACCGATAGACAACTATCTATTCTAGATGACGGTTGTAATAAGTAAAAAATCATCTATACAATATAAGTGTCAGTACTTATTTTTCCCATAAAAAATACAATAAAACTCACGACTCAATATAAATATAAAGGCGTAGTTACAATGCAAGATATACAAAAAAAATTGCCATTATTAATCACAACTGGTGAGCCTGCTGGTATTGGGATGGATATCGTGCTGCTATTAGCGGCTGAGGGTAAATTGCAAGATTTTGAACGTCCAATTTGGGTCACTGCCGATAGCACCGCTATGACAAAGCGCGCAGATGAGTTGGTTGCAGCTGATGTATTGAAAAATCCTCCCATCTGGCAAACTATTGATATCGATATTGATATCGATGCCAATGACTTTAATCTTAACGTTGTAGAGCAGATGTCGCAGCCAGATACGGACGTGGATAGTTCTTTTATTCTGCTTAATATATCTTGTGCTGAGCCAGTTTTCTGCGGACAAATTAACACGCACAATTCAGCAATGGTCGCTAAGCAGTTAGACATTGCCCATCAGTTGGCAACCAACAAGATAGTGGCGGCTATCGTCACTGGACCATTGCAAAAGTCTGCATTGATAGAAGCTGATATTAAGCTATTAGATGGCACGATGTTTAGCGGTCATACAGAATTTTTTATGCAGCAAAGTGGCTGTGATAAAGTGGTTATGATGCTCGCCAATCAAGCCATGAAAGTGGCGCTTGTTACCACTCATTTACCGCTAAAAGATATCCCTGCTGCAATCACGTCTGACAATGTACGCCAGACCGTACAAATTGTCGTCGATGAGATGAAAGCAAAATTTGGCTTAACGCAGCCACGTATTTTAGTCTGTGGTCTTAATCCACATGCAGGCGAGGGTGGGCATTTAGGCGTCGAGGAGATTGAGATTATCAATCCAGTGTTGCAAGAGTTCATCGATGTAGGCGTCGATATATCAGAGGCGATGCCAGCGGATACTTTATTTACACCCAGACATCTAGCCAACTGTGATGCGGTGATTGCTATGTATCATGATCAGGGGTTGCCGGTGCTGAAATCACATGGTTTTGGTGATACCGTCAATCTTACTTTAGGACTGCCGTATATCCGTACCTCGGTTGATCACGGCACGGCACTAGACTTGGCAGGAAGCGGCGGGGCGAGTGCGACTAGCTTATATCAAGCACTATCAATGGCAAACGAGATGGCAGATAAATCGCTTATTAATAGACCGCTTGCATAAGTCGGTGCCTTAGCGACATTTATCACGCAGTATTTATTGGTTAGCTTTATCGTAAATAATGACCATTTATAAATCATTGAACATACCCTGATATAAGTGGTTCCATTATACAAAAATTCTATTACTCGTCATCCAAGCAAAGAAGATGGAGAAGGTTTTGGTAATTAGATCACTTATACTACTTTTGTTTCTTTGCTTAGCATCAGCTTGTAGTAGTGAAGTAGAACAACCATTCAGTTTGGATTACCTATACAGTGCAGATCCTACAGCTGATGCTCTGAAAGCTATTTCGAAGGGTGATTTACACGTTTATGCCACTTACAGTGGTGGTCCCTACACTCCCGAAATAAAGCGAGGGTGCGTTAGCGATGAAAATATTGTTCCAATAAGAGGAACGTCACATGGATATGAAACTTATAAGCAGCATCAATTCAATACTTCAGTGGATTTATACGCTAAATATTATAATTTTCAAATTAAAGCTTATCTCATTAGAAACGGAGATAAATGTTTGAGCTGGACAGACTAAGGTTAATGAGACCATCCCATATTCTGTGTAACAGCCATTTAGATTAAATGCTTACTAATACGCTCATCAAATATAATCACTCTTATATGAATAAGGGCGGTTGTTTAGTGAGGACTTGAACTTTATCCTGTAGACTAATAGTATCAATGGTTTAAGAACAAAAAAGGCTCTGCGTCGGTTGCGCTAATGTATGGGTGGTTTAACAATAAAATATCTCAAAAATACAGCAAATTTACGAGCTGTGGTATAATTCGTATTACAAAACGAGCCAATAAAAGCGCATATAAAACCAGCACATTGCTGCCATAGCGCTATAGCCCATTTATCTTTTACCCATTAAGACTTTTTTATGTCCAAAATTTCGTTTGATGCCCAGTCTATTACCAACAGCCTACGCGCTGCCAAACACCAACCGCGTAAGCGCTTTGGTCAAAACTTCTTACATGATCGCAGTGTCATCCGTGAGATTGTTGAGAGCATTCGCTTAGAGCGCGATGACAATTTGATTGAGATTGGGCCAGGGATGGGCGCACTGACTGAGCCATTATTGGCAGAAGTAGATGCGATGACTGTGGTCGAGCTGGATCGTGATTTGGCAGATAGCCTGCGTATTCGTATCGGTGCCAACAGCCATCCAAACTTTACGATCATCAAAGACAATGCCATGCATGTCGACTATCGCGAGCTGTATAGCGATGAGCGTGGCAAGCTCCGTGTGGTTGGTAATCTGCCGTATAATATTTCTACGCCTATCTTATTTCATTTGCTCAGTTATGCCGATGTGATTCAAGACATGCACTTTATGCTGCAAAAAGAAGTGGTCGAGCGTATTACGGCGGATGTCGGTAGCAAAACTTATGGTCGCCTATCTGTCATTATGCAGTATCACTGCCATACCGATTATCTACTGACCGTACCACGTGGTGCTTTTAATCCGCCACCAAAAGTAACCAGTGCGGTTTTTCGTTTGACGCCGCATATCATTAAGCCAGTCGTCGCGGAGGACGAAGAGTATTTCGCGCTTGTGGTACGTGAAACCTTTAACCATCGTCGTAAGACGCTACGTGCCATCTTTAAAAAATCAACGTTGCTACCGACATTGAGCGAAGAAGATTTTGCAGCGTGTAGCATCGACCCACAAGCACGTCCTGAAGTCTTAAGTGTGAAGGATTTTGTGAATTTGAGTAATCAAGCGCGTAAAGTAGAGGTTTAAATCGAGTTACTGCCGATTCGTCGTCAAAGACATTTATATGGAAATGACGATATAAGATTTTCACATATAACTATCACGTAAAGACACTGAGGATTTATGAGATTTCGCCATCAGTATGTCATCGGTGACCTGCAAGGTTGCTATGCGGCATACCTTCATTTACTTGAAATATTGGATTTTGATCCTGCACAAGACAAGCTATGGTTTGCAGGGGACTTGGTGGCACGTGGTGAAGACTCGTTAAGTACCTTGCGTCATGTCAAAGCACTTTGCGAGCAAGGGGCAGCCGCGACAGTACTCGGCAATCATGATATCAATTTGATCGCTGTCTGGCGCGGTGCGGCAAAGATTAAAAAAAAGGATCAGACAGCGCCTATTTTTGCTGCCGATGATTGTGATGAACTGCTTGAATGGCTACGTCATCAGCCAGTATTGGCTTTTCCTGATGAGCAGACGGTATTGGTTCATGCTGGCATTCCACCGCATTGGACGGTTGAGGCGGCCGCAAATCACGCGCAGCAGTTAGAGTCACAATTGCAAAGTAGTTTAAAACAGCTGGATCGTCTATTGCCGAATTTATATAGCAAGACTGCTGATGACTGGCATCCAGATATTAGCGGCTTTACCAAAATGCGTGCAATTGCCAATTATTTCACTCGCATGCGGCTGTGCAAACCAGATGGCACGTTAGAATTTAGCTTTGCAGCAGGGTTAGAAGCGTCTATGCCAGAGGGTTTTTTGCCTTGGTTTGAATGGCAAGTACCGCGGACTCGCAAGGTATTATTTGGGCATTGGGCAGCGCTGAAAGGTGAGGTAGACTTACCGTATGCGCGTGCACTTGACGGCGGCTGCGTTTGGGGTAATGATCTATTGGCTTATCGCTTGAGTGATGGAAAAATCATCAGGTCAAGTGCGCACTGCTTACAGCCAGAAACATAATATTAGGGCATGGGCTCATTTCTATCTCCGTTTTTAAGATGAGGGCACGCCGCAACTATTTGGCTTATCCAAACGATTTGTTAAACCACCAAAACCTTCCCATTAGCTGGGTAGGTTCGGTGGTTTTTTGGGTTTAGGTAGTGAGGTTTTAGCATCGCCTGTGGCCTTATTTTCAGGGTTGCTGTTATCGTTTTCAAGATGGGCAGTCGTCTCATTACCCTCAGTAAAGGCGTTATGCGCTTTATCATATTGAATATCACTACTATAAGGAACGCTATTGAGCTCCTCATCTATCAGCCCATCATCGAGCTCAATGGTTTTTTTGGTACTGATATGATTGGTGGTGCTGTGTGTTTCCCGACTTTTTAGCGCAGCGTCAGTGTCAGCATTTGAGATGTTATTATCGTAATCTATATCTGTGATAGCCTGTTCATTTTGCATGCTTTTTTGCTTGGATTTAGGTAGGATTTTTACATCAGACAAACGGCGCACGACATAATTATTGGGAATAGTTTGTCCTCCTTTATGAGCGCTGGTATCGTCAAAAATCATATGTCCTTGGCTGTCGATACGAGCATACTTCATTGGCTTATCACGTGGCCAGAAAAAGTCTGAAGGATGGGTAAGCATATGGCTGAAAAGCTGCTTGGTTAAACGGCTCCATTCCATGAATTTGACTTCTTTAGAGCGTAGTGCCACAAATAAGGCGAGCGAAAAGCTGACCATGAGGTTCACCATGCCGATAAGGGCAACGCCTAAAATAGAGATAAACACAATCTGCCAATCCCACTGGTTGGCAGATATATTAAACAGTCCATGCGCCAAATTCGCCGAGGCAAACGCAATGTGGCGAATATCAATCGGTAAGCCAAATAAATAGCCAATTGTTGCAGTACTACCTAAGAACACCCCGAACAAGAAATTGCCCATAATGGCGCCAAGGTTGGCTTCTATAAAACCGCCTAAACGCTGTAACCAACTTTTTGGTAGTAGGTATTGAAGTAGCTTGTGGCGCTGAATACGGGCACCGATTTGGTTGTAGACTGCCAAGTTATCGTAGTAACCAGCAATAAGACCCGATAAAAATAAATAGACGCCAGCAATGGCCGCGTGGGGCAATGCCAGTGAGTGAAAGGGGTCAAGATCATGCAGTAAGTGTGCAGCCTTATCGGTATTGATCATCGGCGCACCAGTATATTGTAGCCATGCAAAAGAGATAATCAGAGCGACTGGTATCGCTAGCATGATATTACCCATAATCGCCACAAATTGGGTACGTAAAATATCGACCACCAATTCTGATAGTTTATTTAACTGGTGTGACTTTTTGCCAGAACCGTCCGAGATAGTAGAGGCGATTGCCGCCGCCGTCATAGCAGGCTGCTTGGTAGCAACCGTACCATGAACGATATGGATAAAGACAAAACCCAATCCATAAATCATACTATTTACAAAGGCGCGTCCCATCGGTGCGAGGGCTAGGTTATAGGCTAATATCTTAAGCGTTGCCATAAAAGCAATAATAAAACCACCGATAGAGGCTTTCTTGAACATTTTTTGGTAACCCGATTTATCGGTACTAATATAATGTTCACCCACGCGGCTGGCATTTTCAGTGACTTTGCGCGACAGCAGCTTGGTATTATTGTCAATTAAGTATCCAATACTATAACGGCGGCTCGCAGTGGTAATCAGCGCTTGAATCAACTCAATGAGCGCCTGATCGCGCTTATCATAATTATCTGCTACCAGTTCAGTTAAGATGCGCATACGCTGCAAGCTTTGGTCTAAACGCAGCATCATGTTGGTCAGGCGAATAGAGATTCCCGTTTTATAAATGCGCTTGCGTATGGTGGCAACGATATCTTCGCATTGTTCAATCATGACCAGTAACGGCGCAGGATCTACCGCTTTTTCGGGCGTGATATCCGTTAAAGTATCAAGCTCATGCGCTTCTCGGTACTGATTGACGTATAAGACCGCCTCTTGATTTTGTGCCACAAATGACGCTGAATAATTCAGCATTTGCGGATAAAATTCCATCAAATCTGGATGCAAGCCAATACCGCTGATACGGTATGACAAAATGATAATCGCGTTCAAAATACTGTTTTTTGCTGTCGCAACTAAGTTTAAATGCTGCTCATCGACTTTGAGTAGCTCAACCAGTTCATCCCATTTGTCTTTTTTAATATTGGCAAGCCAGCGCTCATCAGAGCGTTTATCAAATAAATAACCGACCAATTCTACGACAGAATCTTCTTGTGGCAATAGCGGTAAAAAACGGTGCCCGATAAGGCGACGTAGACTATTAAAAAAGCCCTGATCCGACATGATGCCGGTATCGGTATATAAAGCAATTTGGCGATATTCAATAATCAGTTTTAAGACGAAACTTGACAGTCCATCTGCATATTCTGGATGTTGACGTAAAATGTCAATCAGCTCTTGAATGTTTTGATTGGCTAATGTGGGCTCTTTATCACTCACTCGTAGCTCATCGATTAGGCGCTTGAGTACCGCAGGATCTGGCACATCACTTAAGGCTGTAATCTGTTGTAAAATGTGTTTTATTTCTGACACATTGCATCCCTTGTGGTGGTTATTTCAATCATTGTTATTATTGAGTATGAGCAAAGATATAAGTGCTTTGAATGGCTATATTGGCTATCAATGTCGCGATATCTAGCACTATTGATGATTAGGTTTCTAATTTACAGCTCACTAATTTGGAAGTTATTGGTTCAGAGCTTATTGGTTTAGGCGTTAAAGATATTTGTACCAATCTTAATGTTGTGACTTTGCGTTATTTTAATCGTAACAATGCCTGAGCGGTTAATTATTTTGTTAGCAGTTATTTTGTGGCGCTCATTATATCGATTGTGGAAACCATCGCTGTGATGATATTTTTGGCAAAAAAAGGGACAGTAGCGTGACTGTCCCCTTATCGTAGTGCGGTATTGCCTACTTTATTATAAAAGTAAGAAATTAGCTAGCAGGTACATCAAAGTAACTAAGATCAAAGTTCATCATTGGATCACTACCAGCTTTAACCATTTGTGCATGAGCATCAATGCGTGGCAAAATACGCCCGACGAAATAATCGGCAAGCTTGGCTTTATTGGTATAAAACTCACCTTCTTTACCGTTAGCGGCTTCTACCATCAACGCAAACATGTACGAATAAGCGAGGTAACCAAAGGCATGCATGTAGTCAACGGCACAGCCATTGACTTCGTTTTTACGCTCGCCAATGTTGCTAAGCACAGTGTTGGTCAATGCTTCAATCGTGTCAGCAGCATCTAGCGTTGCTTGCTTGATACCATGATCTGCTTGCATGTTATTGACGAAATCACGAATTTCACCTAAGAAATGGGTAACGTATTTGCCGTTATTTTTCGCCACTTTACGACCCAGCAAGTCAAGTGCTTGAATACCGTTGGTGCCTTCATAAATCTGGGCAATACGGGTATCACGAACGATTTGCTCCATACCCCATTCGCGGATATAGCCATGACCGCCAAATACTTGCTGGCAATCAATAGTGGCTTCTAGTGCTTTGTCAGTCAAGAACGCTTTAGCAACTGGCGTTAGTAGCGCAACGCGTGCAGCGGCAGCTTGAGCAGCTTCTGGATCGGTACTAAACTTCTCTTCGTCAAGATTTTTAGCCACATACATGGCAAAGCAACGTGAGGCTTCAGTATTGGCTTTGGCATTTAATAGCATACGGCGTACATCGGCATGATGAATGATGGCATCCGCTGGCTTTTCTGGGCTTTGTAGTTGGGTATCGCTACGACCTTGACCACGATCATTGGCGTATAGCGCTGCGTTTTGGTAAGCAAGCTCAGAACCACCAAGGCCTTGCAGACCCATGGTGACACGCTCATAGTTCATCATGATAAACATTGATGACAGACCCGTGTTTTCGGCACCAACCATCCAGCCTTTAGCGCTGTCAAAGTTCATGACACAAGTGGCTGAGGCTTTGATGCCCATTTTGTGCTCGATAGAGCCGACTGCTAAAGTGTTACGCTCGCCTAAGCTGCCATCTGCATTGACCAAAAATTTTGGTACGACAAATAGCGAAATACCTTTTGAGCCTTCTGGCGCGTTAGGGGTTTTTGCCAATACCAAATGAATGATGTTTTCGGTTAAGTCATGCTCGCCGCCAGTGATAAAGATTTTGGTACCAGAGATATCATAGCTACCGTCATCATTAGGGATAGCTTTGGTTTTGATGATACCCAAGTCGGTACCAGCATGTGGCTCTGTCAAGCACATGGTGCCAGCCCATTCGCCGTTGTACATTTTTTCTAAGTAAGTTTGCTTTTGCTCTTCAGAGGCAGCCGCGTTTAGGCACAGTGTTGCACCAACGGTCAGGTTAGGGTAGAGAGCGAATGATTGGTTGGCAGTGAATACCATTTCTTCAGTCAACATGGTCACCATTTTTGGGAAACCTTGACCACCGTATTCAGAATTACCGCTTAAGCCAACCCAACCTGATTCAGCATACTGTTTATACGCTTCTTTAAATCCAGTAGGAGTCGTGACGACGCCATTACCTTCAAAGGTTGCACCTTCTTCATCGCCGCTGCGGTTGATTGGCAAAAGAATGTTTTTTGACAGTTTTGCCATTTCTTCCAAAATCATATCGACTGTTTCCATATCGACATGAGCTAAGTTTTCGTTGTTTTGCCAAAATTTAGGCGCGTTAAATACATCATTTAAGATAAAGCGCATGTCATTCAGAGGGGCATTATAAACAGCCATAAACATTCCTTTGGTTCAAATAAATAAAATTAAAGTTGTTAAAGATATCAATTGTTCTTTTGGTCTAACCTTAGCGGTTAATAATCAAAGTTTAGCAAATAAGCTTGCGCACGGGTGTGTTTCTTCGTGAATTGTGCGTACACCAAAAGTATTGATAAAGGATAGCCTTTATAAAAATAAGGATAGATTTTTAGAAAAGGTTAGATTTCTTGAAAGTGTTGACTCTACTCGTTATTAATTTTAATAGCGCTAAGAAAATCGGCAACACACCTGAGTATGTTGCCGATAAAAATACAGTATTAGCAGTATTTAACGTCTAATTAAAAAGCGAACTGATCAACGTCCATGCTCATGTATGGTTCAACACCAGTGCTGATACGCTGTACGTGAGTGGTGGTACGTGGCAATAGCTTAGCAAAGTAGAACTGCGCGGTTTTTACTTTCGCGTCGTAGAAGGCTTGTTCGCTAGTACCGTTAGCAAGTTCAGTTTGTGCTACTAATGCCATGCGTGCCCATAAGTAGGCTAGCGTCACATAACCGCTGAAATACATGTAATCAACCGCAGCACCGCCAACCGCATCTGGGTTTTCAGTGGCTTGCATGCCGATGCGTGCAGTCAAGTCGGCCCATTCTTTAAGGTGTTTGGAAAGTGGGCGAATAAACTGACCCATCTCGTCATTTTCTTTGTTTTCTTCACAGAATGTTTGGATGATTTTGACGAAGTTTGCAAGCAGTTTGCCTTGTGAGCCCAATACTTTACGACCTAGTAGATCGAGTGCTTGGATTTCAGTGGTACCTTCGTATAAGCAAGCAATGCGTGTATCACGCACGTTTTGCTCCATGCCCCATTCGCTGATAAAGCCATGACCACCATAAACCTGTACGCCATGGTTAGCCGCTTCTAGACCAGTTTCAGTTAAGAACGCTTTAGCAATAGGTGTCAATAGTGACAACATTTGATCAGCAAATTTAAGCGCATCGCCTTCGCCTTTTGCGACGGTATCGGCAAAATGTGAGAGGTAGTAGACTAAAGCACGACCACCTTCAGCAAAGGCTTTTTCAGTCAACAGCATGTTACGAACCGCTGGATGTACAATGATAGGGTCAGCGACTTTTTCAGGGGCTTTAACACCAGATAATGAACGCATTGCTAGACGATCTTTGGCATATGTTAATGAGCCTTGGAACGCATATTCTGCTGCTGTTAAACCTTGCACTGCGGTACCAATACGCGCCACGTTCATAAAGGTAAACATGCACTGTAGACCACGGTTTTCTGGGCCAATTAGATAACCTGTTGCGCCATCAAAGTTCATCACGCAAGTGGCTGAAGCTTTGATACCCATTTTGTGTTCGATAGAGCCACAAACGACGTTGTTGTTTTCACCTAGGCTACCATCTCCGTTGACCGTTACCTTAGGAACGATAAATAGTGAGATGCCTTTTGTGCCAGCAGGCGCGCCTGGTAGACGAGCCAATACAATGTGAATAATATTGTCCGTTAAGTCATGCTCACCAGCTGAAATGAAGATTTTTTGACCAGTGATGCTATAGCTGCCGTCTTCTTTAGGCTCGGCTTTGGTGCGGATAATACCCAGATCAGAACCTGCATGTGCTTCAGTCAAGCACATGGTGCCTGACCATTCGCCGCTGACCATTTTTTCTAGGTAGGTTTGTTTTTGCTCGTCCGTACCGTGATGCTCGATGGTTTGAATGGCACCATGCGATAAACCAGGGTACATAGAAAATGACCAGTTAGCCGTACCAACCATTTCATTAATGACGGTTGATAATGAGAACGGCATGTTTTGACCACCGAAGTCTTCTTCAGCAGACAACGCTGGGAAGCCAAGCTCACAATACGCTTTGTATGCTTCTTTAAAGCCTTTTGGCGTAGTGACTTGACCATTGTTAAACTGGCAACCTTCAGCGTCACCACTTTGATTCAATGGTGATAGCTCATTTTCAGCAAAGCTTGCAGCCATCTCAAACAGGCTATCCATTAGCTCGCGATCCGCTTCTTGGAATGCTGGCAGGGTTTTATAATGGCTTTCGCTGTCGAGTAACTCATGCATCACGAATTGAATGTCACGTAAGGGCGCTTTGTATTGCATAACTTCCTGTCCTTTTGAGAATATAACCAATCATCATCAAGGGTAGGCACATGACTGCACTGTTACTTAGTGCACAAGTCCAGCCCATATTAATCTAACGAGCCCAAATAAATGCTAGGCAATAATGCAGATTGACGATGTTGTCGGCTATATAAAATAGTATTGAAAAGAATGGCGATGGTCAGAGTAAGCTTGAAACTTAATAAGCTCTAACAAATTCACTATAAAAGATAGGCTTTCAGAGGGGATTATACAAGTTTGGTGACAGCACTGATAAGTCATGAACCTATCTTGCATCGGTTATACAATCGACGTTAGGCGTTAAGAGGAAACGCGAATAACCATATGAAAATACTAATGATACTGGATAAATAAACATCCGTTAAATGGGGTTTATTTGGCGGCGTACTGCTGAATCAACATCTCAGTCGCAGCCTCTGCTGGCACTGGTTTGCCAAACCAATAGCCTTGTCCCTGTTGACAGCCCATTTTTAGCAACACATCTCGCTGTTGTTCGGTTTCGATACCTTCGGCGACTACCTGCATATCAAGTGCCATCGCCAAGTCTAAAATAGCTTTTACAATGGCATGTTGGGTACGATCGGTGTCGATGTTGGATATAAAACTTTTGTCAATTTTAATGAAATCAAACGGATATTCTTGTAAGTAACTCAAAGAGGCATAACCAGTGCCAAAGTCATCCAATGCCAGACAAATTCCCAGCTCTTTGAGCAGAGTAAGCTGTTTTTTGACATTTGAATGTCGCTGAATTAAGGATGATTCGGTGACTTCAATATGTAGCTGATGCGCAGAAATATGGTGTTGCACCAGTAAACTGCTCACCATCTCAGAAAACTCAGGGTGGCTAAATTCGGCGGCATCTGCATTGATACAGATATGTTGACAAAATCCTTGCTGTTGCCAAGTCGATAACTGCTTAGCAATTTGAACCGCCATGTGCGAGAACAGCTCAAACGACAGTTTATGAGTGATAATGGCATTGATAAAATGTATCGGCTTTAGCAGTCCGCGAGTCGGGTGTTGCCAACGTACCAGCGCTTCAAAACCAATAATGATGCCAGTAGCCAACTCAAACTTTGGTTGATAATAAGGAACAAATTGATTTTCAGTGGTGGCGGCTCTAAGTTCTGCCTCTAACTGCAAGCTACCCGCAGTGGCTTCGTCAATGGCCGTATCATACCAGCAAATGTCATCACCGCCTTGCTGCTTGACATAATGCAGGGCTTTTTCAGCCTTGGTCAATAATCCTGTCACTTCGTCGTCGTTAGTGGGAAAGTAACTGACCCCGACGGAAATATGACAATAAATCTTGGCATCTATCGCAGTGTTTTCATCTAAGGAGAAGGGGCGTTCACACATTTGCATCAAGCTATCTAGCTGATGACGTACCATATTAGCGTCATTGGATTCGAATAATAATGCAAAATCATCGCCGCCAAAATGGGAAAAACACTGTAAATTATCGAGCTTAAGGTTCTTCAGGCGTGTGACAAAGTTCTTTACCAAGGTGTTGATGCCGTCAGGGCCAAGCAAGCTTGCTAGATTGCGATAACGGTCAATATTAAAGCGCACAATCACGACTTCTTGATAGCTGTCCAACAATAGGTCGCTTGTCTGACTCAAGAAAACTTTACGGTTTGGTAACCCAGTCAATTGATCATAATTGAGTAAATGAGCCACCTGCTTTTGATCTTTGACGACCGCGGACATATCACGCACCATACCGATATAGTAAGTTCTATGATTGACACAGATTTTGCGATAAGTCATGTGACAGTCAAGTATTTGTCCATAACGGTTCAGCATCGAAAAGTCGTTTTCATAAAAACCATTGCAGTCTAGATGGTCAGTGATATCTGCTAAAACGGCCCTTTCTTCATCTGATAAAAATTCTGCTGCATAAACACCAAGTGGTCTGCCAAGCAAAAATGATTCACTGTAGCCAATGATAATCTCATAACTGGCATTGATCGATAGATAACGTAAATGGGCATCCAAGATGAATATGGCATCATCAAGTTGCTCGCATAACTCGACCAGCAGTTGCTGCTTGTCTGCGATTGGAATAGGGGCGAAAGCAGTCATAGTTGGACTCATCATATCGAAATATTGCAGCAGTTAGGATTACGCATAGGGTATTTACCCATAATAGCTCAAAGCATGCAGAGTCGCCAACGCCACCACGGGTGCGGTCTCGGTGCGTAAGATTCTTGAGCCAATTTGCCAAGGTTCAAAACCAGCTTTGGCTGCTTGCTGGCATTCATCAGCACTCAGACCACCTTCAGGGCCTATTAGCAGCTCAATATAAGGAGACTGTTGCGTTAAGACTGTTGGTAGCGACCTAGGCATTGCTGGTTGTCCTGCAGCTGGTACGCTCAGTTGCAGACGCAAATCTGCTGGTTGTTGTAATATTTGATAATAAGGGTCTTGGCTAAGGGTTGTGACAATAGTACTGGTAGTAGGAGGGCGCACGTCCATTTGCGCATCGGAAGAGTGGGTCGCTGACTTTTGTAACCAGTCATTTATGGACACAGGCGCAATAATAAGCGGTGGACGGTTAAGACCGCATTGTTCACACGCGGCAATGGCAACTTGCTGCCAATGTGCCAGTTTTTTTTCTACTTGGGCAGGCTTTAGATTGACCTCGCCATGATGGCTACTTAGCAATTGAATGGCAGTGACACCAAGCTCGGTGGATTTTTGAATCGCATAGTCCATGCGTTCACCGCGGCTCATCACTAGACCGATTTTAGTGAAGACAGCGGCACTTCGGTCAATATCTACATGTGCTAATAATGTCACAGTGGCGTGTTTTTTACTGATGGTATCGAGCTGCACCTGATACTCGCCGCCAAAGCCATCGAATAATATGCCTTGATCGCCAATATTGGCACGCAATACACGGCACCAATGATGGACGATACTCTCTGTTAATTCGGCACTATCTCCAATAGCCAAGGTGCTAAGTTGAGGATGGAGTGAGCTTCTTTCATCACTGATGTCATTGCTGGTGTCATAAAAAAAACGTCGCACAGTTGCTTAGTCCTATTGTTTGAATAATATTTTCAAATATCTTAGCAGAATATCGTTTGAGAGGGTAAAGGGATTATCTTTAGTAGAATTTGCATTAGTGCAATTCTTATACCAAAAAGACTGGCGCTCCTAGGAACGCCAGTCTTTAAAAAATACATTCGATAAATACGATGAGCAATTAAGCTAAGCCGAGTGCTTCAACCAAGCGCTTGTTTGGCTCAACCTTATTCATGCTATAAAAATGCATGGCAGGTACGCCCTCAGCAATTAAGCGCTCGCATAAACGATAGACGACATCAAAACCAAATTCACGAATGGCTTTGCGGTCATCGCCAAAGTCAGACAACTGCTTACGTACATAACGCGGAATATCAGCGCCACAGCTATCGGCAAAGCGTACCAAATTACTTGAGTTAGTAATTGGCATGATACCAGCGATTAAAGGCTGAGCAACCGTATCGATACCACGCTTCTCTAAGGTATCACGCAAATATAAGTAACTATCAGCGTTATAGAAAAACTGAGTAATCGATGCATTAGCACCCGCTTGGTATTTATTGACCAAGTTGTCAACATCAAACGCAAAGCTACGCGCTTGTGGATGCATTTCAGGATACGCTGCGACCTCGATATGGAAATGATCGCCTGAATATTCACGGATAAACTTCACCAAGTCTAACGCAAACGGCAGCTCGCCCATACCGACTTGACCTGATGGTAAATCACCACGCAGGGCGACTAAGCGCTTGATACCCAAATCTTTATACAGATCGAGCAATTCAGCGATTTCCGCCTTATCATCACCGATACAAGATATATGCGGCGCAATATCAGTATCGCCGCGTGCGCATAGTGCTTGGACGATATCTAAAGTGCGATTTCGGGTTGAGCCGCCAGCACCGTAAGTCACCGAAAAATACGCAGGTGATAGCTTATTCAACTCATCATAAGTACTGAGTAGTTTTTCATGACCTAGCTCGGTTTTGGCAGGGAAAAACTCAAAGGAGAAAGCAGGCTTAGTCACAGTCTGGCTCCTTTTAGTATTTGTAAGCGTCAGGCTTAAATGGACCTTCGACAGGCACACCCAAATACTCTGCTTGTTTTTCAGTTAGCTTCGTTAGAGTACCGTTAAAACCAGCAACCATCGCCGCAGCGACTTCTTCATCGAGCTTCTTAGGCAGTACTTTTACATATAAGCTGTCAGTACGTGCGTCGGCTGGCAAGTCTGCGAATTTCTCGTCAAACAAATACATTTGAGCCAATACTTGGTTGGCAAATGAGCCGTCCATCACGCGCGATGGGTGACCAGTGGCATTACCAAGGTTAACCAAACGACCTTCAGCAAGCAAAATCAAATAATCATTTTCGTCGTCCGAGCGGAAAATTTGATGCACTTGTGGCTTAATCTCAACCCAGCGCCAGTTATCACGCATGAATTGGGTGTCGATCTCAGTATCAAAGTGACCGATGTTACAAACAACCGCACCAGGCTTAAGGGCTGCTAGCATATGTCTGTCACAAACATGGTAGTTACCAGTAGTAGTAACAATCATGTCAGTGTCTTCAAGCAGACGGGTGTTGATGTTTTCTGCGCCGCCAGTGTTATCACCATTGATGTAAGGTGACAATACTTCAAAACCGTCCATACATGCCTGCATGGCACAGATAGGATCAACTTCTGAGACACGTACGATCATGCCTTCTTGACGTAAGCTTTGTGTAGAGCCTTTACCCACATCGCCATAACCGATGACCAAAGCGCGACGACCAGCAAGGAACATGTCAGTTGCACGTTTGATAGCATCATTTAAACTATGACGGCAGCCGTATTTGTTGTCGTTTTTAGACTTAGTAACCGCATCGTTAACGTTGATAGCGGGAACTTTAAGTGTGCCTTTATTTAGCATTTCGACTAAGCGATGGACGCCAGTAGTGGTTTCTTCTGAGATACCATGGATGCTGTCAAGAAGCTCGGCATAATCATTATGAATCAATGCAGTTAAATCACCACCATCATCTAAGATTAAGTTGGCATCCCAAAGCTGACCTGACTCTTCGCCGCCAACGTGGATTTGTTGACGTAAGCACCATTCGTACTCTTCTTCAGTTTCGCCTTTCCAAGCATAAACAGAGATGCCAGCAGCAGCAATAGCCGCAGCAGCATGGTCTTGGGTTGAGAAGATATTACATGAGGTCCAACGTACTTCAGCACCTAGCGCGACGAGTGTCTCGATAAGAACGGCAGTCTGGATGGTCATGTGGATACAGCCAGCGATTTTTGCGCCTTTAAGCGGCTGATCGGCTTCGTAGCGACGACGCAAACCCATTAGGGCAGGCATTTCAGCTTCGGCAAGGGTAATTTCACGGCGACCGTAGTCAGCAAGACTGATGTCGGCGACTTTATAGTCAGTGAAAGAGGGGTCGATCGTATGGGCAGATGGGGTGTTAGACACTGCGTCCATAATATGCTCCTATCAGTGGTTAAGGTATGATAAAAAGAATAAAAACGCAGGTGTCGTTATTTGCGCTGTGAGCGACCAAAATAGGGCGATCGACAGTTAACCGAGCCTAACATAATGATTGATTAACATGGCTTTGAAGCCTAGATGCAATAATCAATTATTATGGCGCAACACCTCTCGGAGGGTGTCATTGTAATAGATGACAGATAAAATGTCACCCATAAAAAAAGACCATCAATAGATGGTCTCTTTTAATAACAGAACGAATAACTCTAGTACCAGTTATAAGTTAATGAGGTGAAGAAGTTAGTGCCGTCAGTATTATAACCAGGGGCTGTTACATATTTTTCATTGAACACGTTATTTAAACGTGCAGTCATAGATAGGTTGTCAGTCAGTTTGTAATTACTACTAATATTTACTAAATTATAACTCTCAACTTTCGTATCATTAGTAGCGTCATAATAATAATCATCCACGTACTGGTATTCAGCACGGATATCTAGATCTGATAATTGATAGCCGACATAGACCAAGCCTTTATGTTCAGGACGAATAGCTAGTAAGTTACCATCATTACCAAGTCCACTATCATTTTCGGCTTTCTGGTAATCATAGCTTAAGCCAAATAAGTAATTATCAATATTCCAGTCAGTGCTTAAAGTAGCACCTCTTATTTTTGCTGATTCAATATTTTCATTTTGTGAACCAGACCAAGAGATAAGGTCATCAACTGTATTATGATAGCCTGTCAAGCGCGTAGATTGAAGCAAAGTATCATACTCAATAAAAGCTTCATAGTTGTCACTGGTTTCAGGCTTTAAGTTTGGATTACTTCCCCAACTAGCTGGACCAAATAATTGGGTAAAAGATGGTACGCGATAACCTTTAGCATAATTCGCTCCGACACGTAATTCAGGAGTGAAGTGATAAGCAGCGCCTAAGTTATAGGTGGTTTCACTATCAAAATCAGAATAATCATCATGTCTAACATTAGCCTGAGCGTCTATATTATCTTTAGATAGAATATATCCTAGATAACCACCAGTAACTTTACGGTCATCAGCTTCATAAACACTAGAGTCTAACTCTTGTTTTAGGTGCTCAATACCATAAACAGCAGTACCAATAGGTAACTTATAATCACCTGTTAAGGTGATCTGCTGTTGAGTGGTATCATATTTATCTGGATTGCCCACTTTGGATTCATATTCATAGGTAGAAGAGTCGGCAACACTGTATCCATAAGCTAGCTTAGCTGTTTTTTCAGCATCTTTGTACTGGATATAGGCGCTAGCAACCCCGTTTTTTTGATTGACATAAGCGTCATGTAGAGCTGTTTCTAGCTTTTCATAGGGAGATTCCCAGTTATACTGATCTGCTGAATCAATATCTGTGGTTGAGTCAGTATATAAGCCACTAATACCTACCGTGACCGCTTCATTCACCTTTTGGTTAAGATTCAAACTATAGTTATTGCTCTTAAATCCATCATCGTCTTTATTATAACCATAGCCATCGGGAGCAACGGCGCTAAAACCCTTGGTTTCATTACGGCTAGCAGAGAGACTTAGGCTCGTACCTTGATCGTTTCTGAACTGTGCAGTAGCACCATATAGGTAATGGTCGTGAGAGCCTGCTCCTGCAGTTACAGAAAATTGATTTTTTTCAATATTAGAGCCTTTTGTGAATATTTGAATCACGCCACCCATGGCATCAGCACCATACATACTTGAGCCTGAAGCACCGTATAATATTTCGATACGTTCAATTTGCTCAGCAGGCAATAAACTTAATGCTGCACCGCCATCATCAACAGAGCTATAACGTATCCCATCAACTAAAACTAAAATCTGTCTTTTGTCATAACCACGAATGTAGAAGTTGCCAGTAGTTCCCATGCCACCGTTAGAAAAGTTACTAAAACCTGGTTGCCGAGAGATTATATCTTGCACGGTTTGACCTTGATAACGCTGTAATTCTTCGCTATCAATAACCCTTGTTTGGGCAATGGTATTGCTGATTTTGGTAGGGGTGCGGGTAGCTGTTACAACGATTTCATCGAGTTCAACTTGTGGTAGCTCGCTATCGCTAATAGTAGCAACGTCAGGTGTCACTGCCATTGCTGTGTTAACCGCAAGTAAACCTAGTGCGCTTAAGATACTCAAACGAAGGTAGGTACGTGAAGATGAACGTGATAAAGACATAGTCAATTCCAAAATAATCATATTAGAAAATGCAGCGAAAAAGTAACCATATTGACGTTAATATGGCTAAAAATTACAAAAAACAGTGGACAAGCAAAACTGCGTTCATTATCTACAAAACAGACCGCTTTATAAACCACTTTAACCTAATGTTTATTCACGGTAAGCTGAGGAGTTTTCATGATAGATTGCGGTTTATTCATTTAATGATTATCACTCTTATTCATAGTAGACATCGACAAGGAGTGTCGTGAAAGGTGATAAAAAATTAGCAGCCATAAGCAAAGGTGAGAGCAGATAATTCACATAGATGACCATAAAAACGTGTAATCAAAAGCACTGCTGTTATAAATAATTGCTATTATAGGGAAGCACTCATTTGTTCTTCGTTGTACCATTCATAATGCTAAGAGGTTTGTTTTGTCTATTAAGTGTCGCCTGATTCCTATAATTCCCAGTCCCGAGTTGTCTTCACCATACTCAATCATCAAAATGCCACTAATGGCAATTTTGTTTTTTCTTGTGATGCTGTTGAGTGCGTTGTTGCCCAATAATGCATTTGCTGCTGAAGCCAGCGCATTGGGGATGGGTGGCAGTACCAGTGAGGAGTCGGCAAGTACGCCGATACCAGATTCATTCGGACGCGATACTCCGCGCCATACCGTACAGGGCTTCATCAGTGCGTTAGGTGAAAATGACTATCTGCTGGCGAGTAATTATTTAAACCTATCAAAGTCTGACAATCCAACCACAATCGTTCGTCAATTCAAGCAAGCGCTGGATGCAGGCGGGCGTTTTCAGCCTGATTTGCAGATTAATAATACGCCTGAGGGCAACCTAACTGATCAGCTACCGCCAAGCCAAGAAAACGTCGGTGCGATTAATGTGGGTGAAAAAAGTGTGCCACTGATACTTGAAAGAGTGGTGTCTAAGCAAGGAGAGCAGTACTGGCAGTTTTCTACGGATACGCTCAGCTCAGTACCAGAAGTCATAGAAAATACCGAACCAACGTTAGTGTCTCGCTATACTTTTGATTCCTTAGAAGGCAAAAAGCTGTTTGGTTATCAAGTGGCGGATTTAGCCGCAGCGTTAATGATGACTGTCGGCAGCTTTGTGTTTACTTATATCATGGTATGGCTGCTGTACCATCTATTACGAATCGTCTATCCTCGTGTACGCGGCGTACCATTGCCATTACCTGATAAGGTCGTATTGCCACTGGCAGTGGTCATTATGGCGCTGATACTGTCAGAAGTGATGGTGTATGCAGGCGTGTCGGTGACGCTACGTGAACCGATCAATCGTTTTACTGAGATTGCATCTTGGCTTGCATTAACTTGGTTGCTGTTACGAGTCATCGATGCCATATTCACTCGTGCGGTAAATTTAAGTTATAAGAAAAATTATACTGAACGTGTCTCAATCTTGGGGCTGCTACGCAAAGTGGTCAAAGCGTTGCTGCTGATCTTTGCCGTGATTGTTATCTTCGGTAATTTGGGTTTTGATTTGACCACGGGTATTGCCGCCTTGGGTGTGGGTGGTTTGGCATTAGCACTGGGTGCGCAAAAAACCATCGAAAACCTTGTTGGTAGTGTCGTGGTCGTGGCGGATTCGCCCGTACGTATTGGTGATTATTGTAAGTTTGGCACTTATGAAGGCACAGTCATTGATATTGGTATTCGCTCATCACGTGTGCGCACCTTGACGCGCACTGTTGTGACTGTACCAAATGGTGATTTCTCATCGATGCAGATTGAAAACTTTACGTCCCGCGATATGTTTCGCTTCTTCCATCAGTTATATATTAAACGCACTGCTGATATTGATGTAGTCTTTAAGATGGTCAAGGATTTGGATGAGTTTATAGATGAGCATTATTTGACCAACCAAGAATGGAATCAGGTCAATATTTTAGAGCTACGTCAAGACTGCTACATTATTCAATTACAGGCGTATGTTAATGCTAATGGCGTGACTGAGTTCTATGACAAACAGAACGTTTTGTTTGTTGATTTATTGAACCAAGTGGCGAAATATGATGTCGAGCATGCCTTGCCAACGCAGCAGCTTATTGTCAATAAAACTGAGCTTGAACATCACATAGAAAATGAAATGGAAAATAAGAATAAGGAAGACAACGTCGCCGAAACGACAAAAGACATGTCAAACGATGACCATGCTGATGATGATGCTAGCGACAATAAGGATAACAGCAACGATGATAAGCATGCCGTGGACTTGAGTAAAGGTAAAGATAACGTCAAGACAGATGAAAAAGGCAGCCAGCGAACCTCTAAATCAGTCAAGAGCAAAAAAGACAATGCGTTAAAGACATTGAGAAATAAAAGCCGTATGATAAAGAAAATCAAGTTCAAGTACGCAAAAAGAAAATCTGGCTTTTCTATATGGAATCAGCCATAAAGTTATGGATTAAAAACGGTATAAGATAAGCACTTGAGGTAAGTATCAAGCGTTCATCTTATACCATTCACAAAAATTAGAACAGCAAAGAAAACGAGTGCTAGGGCGTGTCTTCATTTCAAAAATGGTGATAAAAATGAGATAAATTGCCGTCAAACAAGGAAAATAGCTGGTTAATATCGGGATATTAACCAGCTATTTGACGATGTTTGGCAAGATTTAGCCATTTTTAGCCCATTTAGAGGACTATCGAGTGAATTGAAGACACGCCCTAGACTAAGCTTAAGCTAATCGAGTTTGACATAATGAATCGTCACTTGGATGTTTGGCATTATAAAGGGACAGCGGTTTGATTACGTAATAAGCCGTAGTATGACCATAGCAACAGACTGGCAGCGCTGCGATGTGGTGACCAATCTTGAGTTAGATTCTTTAACTGTTTCGGCGTTGGGCGTTCCGTTAAGTCTAATAACGCCATCGCCGCTACTTTAATCGCTAGATCATCGACCGCAAGTACGTCTGCACGTTTCAGAGAGAATAATAAATACATCTCAGCCGTCCAGCGGCCAATACCAGTAACGGCCGTCAGCACTTCTATTGTTTCTTCATCAGGCAAAATTTCTAACGCAGCAAAGTCTATATTATGATCGATTAATGAGCGAATATAACGGGTTTTTTGTTTAGATAACCCTTGCGCTCTTAAGTCTTCATCTGTTGCTTTGATAATTGCCTGTGGATTCGTTAAGGCGGCATCAAGTAATTTTTGCCAAATACTGGCTGCTGCTGTCACAGACAGCTGTTGACCAACCATTGCTCGCATCAACTGCTCAAACCCACCGATATTATGCCGTAGACTGGGCATACCAACCTGTTCATAGATAGACAAAAATCTTGGCTCGATAACAATCAAAGCCATGATATGTTCATGTAGCTGTTGCGTGTTCTGAATGGTCTGTATGCTCATAAATACTTATCCTGATTTATGTAAATACCGCTATCGCTAGATGTTAAATATAGTGTCTGTAGTAGATAAGAATTAAATAGTGATTTTAAAATGAGCATAACAAAAAGGACTGCCAATAAGCAGTCCTTTTGATTCTTCATACTAACTCTAACACTAAAAACTATTCACCATCAGCTTTAGATTTTTTGAGCAGTACCAATACTGCACCGTTACCACCATCTTTTGGCGGCGCAGAGCAAAATGCCAATACTTCTGGTAATTGACGTAGCCAACCGTTGACGCAGGTTTTTAAAATGGCCTCAGAGCCTTTACCATGGACGATTTTTACCATGGTTTCGTTTTTCTGTTTTGCTTGGCTTAGGAGTTGAGTCATTGCCACGCGTGCCTCTTCGATGGTACAACCATGAATATCTACGGCGTCATACCAACGTAGCTTGCCTTTTTTAAGCTGATCAAAGATTTTATTCTGCAAAGTCGGCTGTTTGTAAGATAAATAGGCTTCAGCAGCGACAGGGTTGAGTAGTGCTTGCATATCTGACAAGCCAGCTCCCAAATCACTCGCTTCACTACCTTGCGCAGCAGCACGTTTAGACAAGGTGGTCGCATCAGGTTTGCCCGCTTTGCTAGCATTGGCAGGTGAGCGTACGTTTTTGTCTTCAAGCTGATTGACGCCATGCATTGCTTGCATAAACAGCACTTTGTCATCGTCAATATGCTCGCTAGCCATTTGCTTGACAGTCTTGTTTACTTGCTTTTGCGTGGGCAATGATACAGGCTCAGTAGGCTTTTGGTTTTCATTTTCAGGCGAATTGGTATCGCGACCTTTGCTAAGCTGGCCTTTTAGCTCTTTGAGCTGGTCTTGCATTTCTTTTGAAAATAGAGAGTTTGACATAGAAGTTAACGTATCGTTGGTTGATGAATGATGGATTTATTTAAACTGTTCAATAGACTTAAGCCACTTTACCCGTCTGCTGCGACGCCTGCAAGTAAGGATTGTAACGCTTGTCCAGGATGGTCAGTCTTCATGAACTGTTCACCGATTAAGAAGTGCTGAATGTCATTATCTAACATCAAACGAATATCAGCGCTATTATGAATGCCACTTTCGGTGACGATAAGCGGTTTAAGCGTGCTATCCACATCAGCTGCCAGTGCGTCGATTAAAATATTTTTTAGATCCAGCGTGGTTTGCAAGTCGACATCGAAAGTATTCAAATCACGATTATTAATGCCGTAAATATTATGCGCTGAGCGCGGTAGCTGTAGTGCACGTTCAAGTTCGGCTTTAGTATGGACTTCTATCAATACATCCATACCCAATTCGATACTTAGCGCATGCAGCTCTTGTACTTGGATGTCGTCAAGGCAGGCCATAATGAGTAGAATACAGTCAGCGCCCATCAGATAAGATTGATAGATCTGGTACACATCTATCATAAAATCTTTACGCAGTATGGGTAAGCTTACCGCATTAGCTGCTTGAATAAGATAGCTATCATCACCTTGGAAATAATCGCGATCAGTCAATACAGACAGACAGCTGGCGCCCGCTTGCTCGTATTGTTTGGCAAATAGGGCAGGCGCGAAGTTGTGATTGATAACGCCTTTAGAAGGAGAGGCTTTTTTAATCTCAGCGATGATACCAATATCATGCTCTTTAGTGCTAGCCGCCCGCAGCGCCGCCGCGAAGCCACGACGTGGTTTGTTATCTGCCGCGACTTGCGCTTGTAAATCTTCAAGATATAATACCTCGCGTGCGGCATTTACTTCTTCCACTTTAGTGGCGACAATGCGTTGCAATACGGAAGGAATATCTGTCTTGGTTTCTGTATGAGTCATGCGGGTATCCGAATATCGTTAAATGTAAATAGACAAAATAGCTAGAGTGCACAGTAATGGTGCTTAGCCGTTAAGCAGGAGTTACCAGTTGCTGCGTATATGTGGCGAGAGACTCAAGCTTGAGTAGAGCATCACCATTCTGAATGACTGTTTGTGCCCGGCTCACACCATTAGCATAGTTGCTTGCAAGTCCTGCGGTATATATGGCCGCGCCTGCATTTAGTGCAATCATATCACGTGCTTTAAGAACAGCACGGTCTTGAGAGTTTTCTCCTGATAGAGCCGCGCGAATCAGCTCAAGACTTTGCGCTGGAGAATCTACATCGAGACCGATAAGGGTTTGTGACTCAATACCTGCATCTTCTGGCATCATCTCATAAACAGATATCTCACCGTCTTTTAATTCAGCGACAGTGGTTGAGGTAGCGAGACTGATTTCATCCAAACCGTCTTTTGCGCCCACAACCATGACATGACGTGCGCCTAAATTTTTCATGACTTTAGCGATAGGCTCGCACAGCTGAGCGGTAAAGACACCGATTACCAGATTGGGTGTGCCAGCAGGGTTGGTTAATGGTCCTAAAATATTAAAGATGGTACGAGCTTTGAGCTCGCGGCGTACTGGATTGGCATAACGCATCGCACTGTGATGATTGGGCGCAAACAAAAAACCGATACCTTGGTTTTCGATACATTCTTTAGATTGCTCAGGGGTAAGCGCCAGACTGATACCTGCTTGCTCAAGCAAATCTGAGCTGCCAGAGTTGGTGGAGACGCCGCGGTTACCATGTTTGGCCACTTGCGCACCAGCAGCGGCAGCAACCAATGCTGATGCAGTAGAAACGTTGAATAAATTGGCACCATCACCGCCAGTTCCGACGATATCGACTAAGTAATCACAGCCCCGTGGTTCGATATTGGCTGCTAACGCACGCATCGCACTGGCAGAGGCAGTAATCTCATCGATGGACTCACCTTTCATACGCAGACCAGTCAAAATAGCACCCATCATGGCGTCGCTACATCTGCCTTGCATGATAATCAGCATCACCTGATACATCTCATCAAAGGTTAAATCAATGTGCTGAAAAATTCGCCCCAAAGCAGTCGTCAGTAGCGTATGTGTCTCTTCATCAGACAGTTGAGTAATGTTAGTTGGGGTAGGGCTTTCATTTGTTTTTGTCGTACTCATTATGATCTCTCTTAATATTTTTATCCGTTAATCTTAAATTATCAATAGAATAGTTTTGATTTTAATTTTGTTATTAACGGCTTTTTTAGAACATACTTTAATAAACTGTTAGCCGACTTGTGGTAGTTCATCTGAGGTTAGTGCTGACAAATGATGCGTTTGCAAAAAATTGTTGAGCAGCTGATAACCTGCTTCGCTTAAGATAGACTCGGGATGGAATTGTACCCCTTCTATCGCAAACGTTTTATGATGGATACCCATGATTTCTTCAATACTGCCATCACTGTTTTGTGTCCATGCGGTCAGCTCAAGACAGTCGGGCAGGCTGGTTTTATCAATGACAAGCGAATGATAGCGCGTGACTTGTACGGGATTAGGTAAGCCTACAAAGACACCCTGGTCAGTATGATAGACAGCGGATAAGCGGCCGTGCATGACTTCACCAGCCTTGACCACTTGTCCACCAAATGCTTGTCCAATTGCCTGATGTCCTAGGCAAATACCTAGTATCGGTATCACGCCCTGAAAAGTCTTGATAGCTTCTAGAGAGATACCAGCTTGATCGGGATCGCAGGGACCGGGGCCAATGACGATCGCATCTGGCGCAAGGGTTCTAATATTTTCAATAGTGGTTTGATCGTTACGCCAGACGGTGATGTCCTGCTGTAATTCACCGAAGTACTGTACAATATTGTACGTAAAGCTGTCGTAATTATCGATCATCAGAATCATTAGCGTTCTACTTATTGAGTTCTACTTATGGAGATGGTTATATAACGCTGTTATCTTACCACTATTTTGCAGTCTATCAAATGTAGGGTGCAGGCGACCCAAATAAGTGGTGAATAACAATACATTTTGCTTGTTGGATGACATTCGTTAACATCTCGAACGCACTAAAAAAGCACATGATTTTTTATTTATACATATAATATGCACTAATTTAGTGCATAAATGCGTTATTAATGACTCTGGATAAATAATTTGTATGACCCCACTGACGATAAATCTACGGCTGAAATAGTTTCAAAGGTACTATAAGTTGCTGTAATTATTGTTAATAACTATCTTTTTATCCTCTATATTTTCATCGTTATAAAAAGCTGGCATAGCCTTTGCAGTATTACTGTTAAGATTATCTTTGGTGATAAAGTGGTTCAATAATTATTATTAACGAGTGCCTGAAGAGTTCAGCATAATGAGTGATATGTTGTTAGAATAATATCGAACCAAAACACTGGCGGGTCTTATTAAGCGCATAACTTAGATGACTATCTTGATTAATAATATTGACAGTGTTGAGAATAAGCATAATATTAAACAGGATATTTAGCGCTAAACGCAGCGCTGACTGTTATCAAACCAGAGATTTTTAACCAACAGATTGTACCTATAATTTTAAATCGCAATAATCTAATCAACACAACGGAGACTATTTATGTCGAACAAACTACTAGATCTTATCCAATCCTCTAATGCTAAATGGGTTGATTTTCGCTTCACTGATACACGTGGTAAAGAGCAACATATCAGCTTTCCAGCGCATAGCGTTGATGAAGAAGTGATGGAAGATGGCAAGATGTTTGATGGCTCATCTATTGCTGGTTGGAAAGGTATCGAAGCGTCAGATATGATCTTGCGTCCTGATCCAGAGACGGCTTTTCTTGACCCGTTCTTTGATTCACTTACCGTAGTTGTTACTTGCGATATCATCGAGCCATCAACGCTACAAGGTTATGATCGTGACCCACGTTCTATTGCGCGCCGCGCCGAAGAGTACTTGAAGTCAACGGGCATTGGCGATACTGCTTATTTTGGTCCTGAGCCTGAGTTTTTTATATTTGATGATGTGAAATGGTCAATTGATATGTCTGGCGTTAGCCATAAGATCACAGCCGAAGAAGCGGCATGGTCGACTAACAATGACTATGAGTGGGGCAACATGGGACATCGTCCACGTGTTAAAGGCGCTTACTTCCCAGTACCACCAATCGATAGCTCGCAAGACATGCGCTCTGTTATGTGTGAGCGTTTAGAAGAAATCATCGGTGAAGGCTGTGTCGAAGTTCATCACCATGAAGTTGCGCCTTGCCAGTCAGAAATTGGTGTCGCTTTCAATACGCTAGTCAAAAAAGCCGATGAAGTACAACAGTTGAAGTATGTTGTGCATAATGTTGCGCATCAGTTTGGCAAAACGGCTACCTTTATGCCAAAACCAATCGTTGGTGACAATGGTTCAGGCATGCATGTGCATATGTCAATCTCCAAAGATGGTGTCAATACTTTCTCAGGTGATGAGTATGCGGGTCTTTCTGAATCTGCACTGTATTTTATCGGTGGTATTATCAAGCATGCGCGTGCGTTGAATGCGATTACCAACCCATCGACTAATAGCTATAAGCGCCTAGTACCGCATTATGAAGCGCCTATCAAACTTGCGTACTCAGCGTCTAACCGCTCAGCGTCTATCCGTATTCCACATGTTAGCAGCCCAAAAGCGGTACGTGTTGAAGCACGTTTCCCTGATCCAGCAGCCAACCCATACTTAACATTTGCAGCGTTACTAATGGCAGGTCTTGATGGTATTCAAAATAAAATACATCCAGGTGAAGCGGCTGACAAAAACTTGTATGACTTACCACCAGAAGAAGAAGCGCTCATCCCAACCGTTGCGGAGAGCTTAGAAGTTGCATTACAAGCCCTGCGTGATGATCATGAGTTCTTGTTAAAAGGTGATGTATTCACTGAAGACATGCTAGAGGCGTTCATCGCTTTGAAAGAAGAAGAAGTGCAACGTGTCAATGTAACCGTGCATCCCGTTGAGTTTGACTTATACTACAGTTGCTAATTTATAGCTAATACGCTCATAGCAAGCTCAATTCATAAAACCAGTTAAGGCAATCTTAGCTGGTTTTTTTACGTCTCAATAATAATTTGCTAAATCAACGGATCTGTCTTCTTTGAAATTATTACTGATTTAACACCCAAAATATCGCATAATAGATATTCATAATATTAGGTACTCATTAGGTTGACTGACTATGACTTCATTATCAAAACCGGTTTTTTCAAACAGTAAGTTAGGGTTGGCACTGATTGCTGCTACGATGATTAGTATGGCGACTCTCTACGCCCCTTTGGCAAATGCTGCGCCTATTTATAAAGTTATTGACGAAAAAACTGGTCAAGTCACCTTTACCGATCGCCCGCAAAATTATGAGCAGCAGGCAGGTAAACAAATCAGCCAGACGGGTGTCATGACGAAAGAAAGTCGCGTCAGCTCAAGTAACAGTGATAACACGAGTAGTCCACCTCCTTCTAGTAATGTTAATACTACTACGCAAAATACGGCTGCTAAAAATAGCCCTGTCGCCAAACCAGCCGTCAATTACCAGCTTGCTATTGCTGAACCAAGCGCAGAGCGTGCATATCGTCGTCCAGCCCAAAGCATTGATATCAATGTGCAAGTGAAGCCGGAGTTACAAGCAGGTGATAGTGTTAGTATTTATTTGGATGGTAATGAAGTCGCGCAAGGTCTTAGCGCCTCGATTGCAACGGTAGATGTTTTACCAGGATCGCACAAGATAAAAGTCGTGTTAAAAAATGAGAAAGGTCAAACACTCAAACAAGTAGAGCGTACGGTGTATGTGATTCAAAACAATACAACATTGCAAAATAATAAGAAAATCGCGCAACAGCTTTTAGCTTATCAGAATCTACCTTGGTATCAAAAAGTACTGTTAAAAATGCGTCAAGAGGGCAAACAACCGAATATGCAATCATTTACTAAGCCTATAGTGGACAAACCCATGACGCTTGAGCAACCGGTGATAAATTAACTTGTAGGCAATGTGTCAATCATGGATAAGTATAAGAACCCATACAAAATAGAGTAACTTTATAAGTTGATTTCTTCTATATAAACATAAAGGCAAGCGCTGATTGCAGCGCTTGCCTTTATGTTTATCAGGATATTTATCAATTCTATATATTTATAACTTATTTAGTCAATTCAATCGTACCATTAGCAGTCACTGAGATAGTACTATTGCCAGATTCAAAACTTTGGCTAGGTACTGACTCGTCTGCTGCGCCTGATTTCATGCTCATAGCACTATACATCGGACGTGGGTAGTTGCTACCTGTATTTAGATTCACATTGACGACACGATAGCTACGAGCATCCCAAGCGCGTGTTAGGTTTTTAGCTTGTTGCTGAAAGGCACGAGACGCATTGGTCATCAGCTTTTGCTCAAGCGCATCCTTCTTGGTATCTGAGACACCAAAGTTCAGATTGTCCATCACCAGCGTTTCTTGTAGGTCAGCGATGAGTTGGCTGGTGGCTGCAAAGTCGGTACTTTTTAAATCGATGTTTGCTTGTCCTGTCCAGCCAATGATTTTGTCATTTTTATCATAGCGAGGGTAGGTGCGCTGTTGTCCGGTGCTCACGGTAACCGTTGGATAGCGCTTAGCAATTTTCATGGCATTATTAATTGAGGTGTTGAGCGTTGTCGCTAGAGTTTTAGAATCCGTTGCCTGCGCTTTTTTATATAAGCTGGCTCGTACTTCATCATTCTGGATTTCTTCTTTTACTTCTGTCTGAAAAGTAAGCTGATCGTAGCCTGTTGGTTCTGCATGCGCGCTACCCATCATAGCTGTGAGTAGAAATGCAGTACCAGTCGTTAGAGCAGCTTGATTAAGTAAAGTGGTTTTCACAATGATCTCCTGAGTGAGTTATATCAATAGTATTTAGGTGAGCCATACCATAGGTAAGACTCGCCTTTATATGAGAAGCTGTCCATTTTAGTTATTAGTTGATACCGAGTATGCTCAGCTTCCTCAACTAAAATAGCAAAATTTAACAGGCTTGCTGTGAGAATTTTGTCACCTAAGTTACAGGGCGTTTTGAGGTCATAGAAAGAGTTTTACGATAGGGGTTGTAATATTTAAAAATTCTTGTATAATTTGTAGCTGGTGGCTCCATTGGTAGCCTCGCAACATTGTTCTATGAACCCCGCCAGGACCGGAAGGTAGCAACGGTAATAGTCACAGTGTGTGCCGAGGATTTGCTTTTGGAGTCGCTTTTTTTTGTCTAAAATTTGATAACTGTTTTGATATTTAATTAGAAATGCTCATTTGATCTATTAAGCCCTTCATTGTAAAGGGCTTTTTTTCGACCTTTTTTTGTCCGATTTTGACCTTTGATTGATTAATATGGGTTAAAATACAATGTATTAACTTTTATTAACATTCTGGACACTTTAGGGTTTTCTTATGAAGATGTTTGTTTGGTTGTTCATTGCCTTCGTGCTACTAGCGATTGTGTTTGGCGTATCTATATTTAATAAGTTGGTACGCGCTCGCAACCAAGCGAAAAATGGTTTTGCCCAAATAGATGTACAACTGAAGCGCCGTCATGATTTGATTCCAAATTTGGTTGAAACCGCTAAACGCTATCTAACGCATGAAGAAGAGACGCTGACCCGTGTGATTAGTGCACGTAATCATGCCCAGAGCTTGCAAGACTCCAATACACATCAGCCAGACTCGCTTGAGCATATGGCGCTATTTGCCAAAGCTGAGAGTATGCTGTCTAAAGCGTTAGGGCAGTTTTCAGCGGTTGTGGAAGCTTACCCTGAGCTAAAGGCGGACAGCATGATTAAAGAGTTGATGGATGAGCTGACCAATACTGAGAACCGCATTGGCTTCGCCCGTCAGCACTATAATGACAGCGTGATGTTCTACAACAATGACCGCGAGGTATTTCCCAACAATCTTATTAGTACGACTTTTGGCTTTCGTCCGTTAAGCCCGCTAGTATTTGAAGACAGAAAGGCGATCGCTCAAGCACCTGTCGTCAATATGGGCTGATATTGCATTATATTCATATGTTCAGATGCGTTTAGCTATTTTTGAGTCAGGCATATAGATGGATTTTTTTGGTGAACAGCGCACCCGTACCCAGCGAAGTCTGTTGCTCTATGGGCTATTTTTTCTCATTGTCTTTGCCCATCTGGCAGTAGCACTGGGTATCATGGCGCTGCTGCTAACGATATTTACTGGTGGCATTTATCATTGGGTGTTGATACTGGTTGCTATCTGGACAATCGGTAGCTTTGTGATCGGTAGTTTTTTAGAGTACAGACGTTTAGAAGCGGGTGGTCGCGCTATTGCTCAGCGTGTGGGCGGGGTTCGGCTTTTTATCGACCACAGCCAAGATGCGTGGGAGCATAGTCAAGGGGTTTCCCATCAGCATGAGCCTATACCAAAGGTTCGTTTCAGCGCCCACCATATCGCCGTGCGTGATGAGCGAGATTTCCCGCCTGTCTACCGTCGTTACTACGAGATTGCCCAGCAGCTAGCCATTGCTTCGGGTGTACGTATGCCGATTCTCTATATACTGCCTGATGAGCAAGGCATTAATGGCTTCGTCGCTGGCCGTCATAGTCAAGATATGGTATTGGTCGTCACTCAAGGCGCGCTTGATAAGCTGTCCGATGAGGGGCTGTATGGGCTGATAGGGCATGAATATGGTCATATCTTGCATGGTGATGCGACGTTTAACTTACAGCTCATGGTGGTGCTGGCAGGCTTGCAATTACTCTATGACTGGAGTGATTCTATTAATAATTTTGGCACTGGTAATCAACGCAGTCATCAGAATAGCCATCACAATTATTTTGATGATGCGGTCAATCGACGCAATCCTCTGTCACAAAAAGTCGTCGATAATCATGCGCGTAGCACTGAATCTCAAACCGCCAATTTTACCACCCATAGTGAATGGGTAAGCTATTGGCAAAAGCAGTCCCAAAGCCAATCCCATAAAAATCAGTCGTCAGCTAAAAGCCAGTCACGATGGCTACAAAATAATAATAAGTTCGATAGTCAAGCACCGCGCAATATTTGGACGTTGTTAATACATGGATTGAGTTTTTCGAGTATGGCCAGTGCGCAACTGATTAAACACAGCTTTAATCGCCAGCGTGAATTGCTTGCCGATGCGACCAGCGTGCAGCTGACACGCTCGCCGGCTATTATGGAAACCTTACAAGCCATTCATCAAGATTCGCTTGGTTCGCGCTTAACCAGTATCGCCGATATCAATGGTCTTAGTCATTTCTTCTTTGCCAGTAGTGGTGCTGATTTGGGTGACGTCTCTTGGTTTGCCACCCATCCGAGCTTGGCTGAGCGAATGAGTGCCATTAATGCCCACGCTTATCATGATTTTGCGGTAAAAGTGGCTAAAGAAAAGCGCATAAATCAACAGAAAATAAAAGAGATATATGAGCAGCGGCGATTAGGGGATTGGGGCATCATAAAAGCAAATAGCCTAAGCAAAAATAAACAAGAAAAAAATACCCAGTCATCAATATTTGAAACTCAATCAGCGTTAAATAACAATAAAAGCCTTACTAATAACAGCAATGATGTTATAGACAAAAAAATTACTGCTTTTCCTGCAAATGAAATAAAGAATGAGTTGGACGAAGATAAGGGGCTAGAGTTTGTTATCGAGAAAGATGTCGTTGTTGCAGGACGTTTACAGGTTCAAGCGCAAAATACCGGTATTCATCAGTTGCTCAAGCCATGGCAAGCAAAACCTGATAGCGATTTTCCATCGGATACATTGATTGGTATCGACGATAGACAAAAAGTTTCACTGCCGCAGTATATACTCAATCACAGTTATCACTCGCTCGGGGCGCAAGCTTTGATTGAAGCAGTTATGTTGTGCCATCAAGGTTGTATATTAGCAACGACTGAGAGTTATGACTTGAGTGATATCTGGCTTGGACTTGCTAACGATAAAACGTCTGCTACTGAAATCAATAATAACGCTAGCGCTAATATTAGCAGCAACCCCCAATTTTTAGCGCATACGATAGATCATAAATTATTAGCGGCAGTGGCACATCTTGATAGGCGTTTAGACAACGCATTGATTGCATTGGCAATAAAGCAACTGAGTCAGCATGACCTGTCAGAAACTGTTATCAATGAATCACGCTTCAGATATGAAGCGAGTCATAGCAATCAAGATCATCAACATTATGTGCAGCAAAAAAAGTGTCGTACAATGCTGACGCGCTATCAACAGGGTATCATTGAGCTATTTGAACACTATCTAACGGCAGATTTAAGTCAACATTTCGCTGATAACATAGCCAGTGAAGATGGTGCTATGGATAAAATTACGCCAGTATCAACGCACTCAGGAAAAATCGACTCTCGGTTGCCACCGATTTTATCATTATGGCAAGCGCTACAGTTGCAGCAATTATTACCTATAATGTCTACTGTATTGAACGAGAAACACGTGCATGCTCAGCCTCAGCTATTATGGTTATGGCAGCAAACATTGCAAGCGGGTAGAGATGATATTTATGACCAGCTTGACCCTTCAGGACAGGTATTTGATGGTCTCGATGTTGCCGCGAAAGCAATGCTTATTTTATTGGCTTATCGCCTATCAAAAGATGTCAAGGGTCAGGTCGTATCAGCACTAGATAGCTCAGTACACATTTCAGCACCTACTTCAGTACTCGGCTATAATAATGACAGTGTTGCTCACTATCTTGTGGATTTGCGGCGTCATGCACGTTTGATTGATATTGACTTAGCCGCTGTTAGTGATGCAAATTTGCAATGGCTACTATTGACTGCGCAAAATATAAATAGTGTCCAATTATTGGCAGTGATAGAAGCGGTGCCTATTTTTATAGCGCCTGCCAGTCAGTCGTCTGCATCAGAAGCCAAAGGTAATGATAATTATCGACAGAGGCAACAGGGCAGCGATCAAATAGATTATAATGCTCATAGACAAGACGGCAATGCAGATAGTGTAGATAAGGCGGGCAATGATAGTCTGCGCCATTCTTTTGCTTATCATACTTACCAGCAATGGCTGAGCACATTGCATACGGTGATGTTACACGATACGATAGTCAGTCAAGATGAATATGATTGCTTGACCGAGCTTGCCAATCATTGGCTCGGCGTTCGGCAGCTTTTTTGAACAATATCATTGACGGCATTTGAGTAAGTATTTTGCTAGGAAGGAACTTTATATTAAGGGAATTGGTATTGAAGGAAATGTATTTTCTTAATCCTTTTTTTAATATGTTTATTTTCCTTGCCATTAAAAGTCAGTAAATCCATTTTAGATAAGTAGGATAGTAAATAAGCATGAGTGATATCCAAGACCCGCTAATTATATTGCAGCATCGTATGCAGCAGCGCCAGATTTTAGCGATGATGGGTATCACTCAGTGGGTGCAGCCGAGCTCTGAGACCCTGAGTATCGCAGATATTTCTGCGCCTACTCTGCCTGATCCGGCTACCACTCACTCGACTATCGTTAATACCAGCACGGCCTCTATTTCTGCTGCTGCGACCACTGAACAGCCAAGTGTTGAGTCTCCCAATGGTGAAGATATAAGCGTTGGGGTGTCGCATTCAGCATCTGCTGATTCGCTATCAGGTATAGTGGATGATGAGTCTGCTAATCACTATTATGATGATGCTAATGAGATAGGTTTAAACCATTCTGACCAGCAAAGCCCTGTTACCTATAGTTTTGACTCGACTACTCCTAATGCCCTTAATATAGCTAAGCCAGCCGTTACCTCCTTTGTAGATACTGTTGTACAGCAAACTTCTATTGCTGATATAAATGACGCTTCGAGCTTTGGAAATGGCAGTTTTAAAGAAGAGGGCTTTCAAGAGGAAAGCTTTAAAAAGGTAGCACCCTTTGATTTGCAAGGTGGTCGCTATGGCGATTGGGTGATTTTGGTGGACATCCAAGCCCTTAATCATGACAGCCAAAAACTGTGGCAAAATATCACCCAAGCCTTATCCATCAGTTGTGAGACGACCTCATTCCCTATTTGTGAAGGTATGGATACAGCGGAGCTTGCTAATGCCAGCCTTGCTGGATATGTCTTTAAAATTGGTCGCAGCGAAGAGATACAGGTAGTGACATTGACCGCACTTCCTGAAGGTTTGGAACATCCTAACCTGAAGACTGCACCCACGTTGGATGAAATGCTTACTGATAGTAATCTCAAACGTCAGCTTTGGGAGCTGTTATCGAGTCAGAGTTAAAGGCTTACCACTTACTATGATAGAGATTAAAAAATAACGATAAAATTCACCTTCAACATTTAACCTTTAATAACCACGATGACTTCATCATATTTAGGATATTGATTATGACCACTAAAGCCGCTCCTAACCGCGTACCCAATTTTTCAGCGGGACCTGCTACTATACCGACGGCCGTATTATCACGCGCTCAAGAAGAGTTGCTTGATTGGCAGGGACGCGGCATGTCGGTCATGGAAGTGAGTCACCGTAGTAAAGAATACATCGCCATTACCGAAAAAGCCGAAGCCAAATTGCGCTCGTTGATGGAGATTCCAGATAACTATAAAGTGCTGTTTTTACAAGGTGGCGCTAGCTTACAGTTTTCAGCGATTCCATTAAACTTGCTAAATGGTGGGCGCGCAGACTATCTAACGACGGGTGCATGGTCTGGTAAAGCGGTCAAAGAAGCACAGCGCTATGAAAAGCTTGGTCTTGGTGAAGTGAATCAGGTCGCAACGGGTAAAGACAGTAGCTTTACTGACGTACCAGCCCAAAGCGAATGGAACCTGAGCGAAGATGCCGCCTATTTCCATTACTGCGCTAACGAAACCATTCATGGTTTGCAAATATTTGAGCCGCCACAAGTCGATGCACCAATTGTCGTCGATATGTCTTCTTGTATTTTGTCACAGCCCATTGATGTCTCTAAATTTGGCATGATTTACGCAGGTGCGCAAAAAAATATCGGGCCAGCAGGTCTGATTATCGTGATTATCCGTGAAGACCTATTGGGTCAAGCGAGTGAATGGTGCCCACTGCTGATGAACTATGAGCACCAAGCTGAAAAAGAATCCATGTCAAACACACCAGCGACGTATTCTTGGTATTTAGCAGGACTAGTGTTTGATTGGTTAGAGGAGCAGGGCGGCGTTGCTGCTATTGGCAAAATCAACCAACAAAAAGCCGATTTACTCTATAAAACGATTGATGATGGCAGCTTTTATAGCAATCCAGTTGACCCCAAATATCGCTCTATCATGAATGTGCCTTTTACCTTAGCCGACAGCAGCCTTGATAAAGCATTCCTAGAAGAGTCGGAAGCGGCAGGCTTGATGAATCTAAAAGGTCACCGCGATGTGGGCGGTATGCGTGCCAGCATTTACAATGCCGTATCGTTAGATTGGGTACAGCAATTGGTCGATTTTATGATTGCGTTTGAAAAAAAGCACGCATAAATTATGCATAGACTTTAAAATAAAAGACGCAACTTTTATAAGCTGCGTCTTTTATTTTACGCGTTAGTATTCTTTTAAGATAAATGATGCATCATGTAGCGACTCTAACGCTGCAAAGCATTAGGTTAAAAAACCTAAGTTTGTTATGATAAAATTTTGCGGCACTTACTGCTTTACATTATAGAGCAGCACTTCAGTCAATTATCATCATATTCATTGGGCTAGCACAAGGGTTTGTTATAACTTTATTATGATAAAAAACACCATGCTAAAAGTCATCTTGTTAGTGGCAACACTAGGAGCAATGGCGAGCTGGATACCTGTTAGTATCGCAGCGCCAATCACCACGACTGCGCTTGGGCATAATAGTACCACTGAGTATATCGATGTGCCTTTTATGCCTTATGCCAACCCAAAGGCGCCCAAAGGTGGTACGTTATCGCTCGATGCGCGCGGCACCTTTAATGCGGCCAACAAGTGGATGGCCACAGGTGTGGCGATGGTTGGCACCGATTATCTATATGACACCTTGATGACAGGCTCATTAAATGAAGCCTTTACCATGTATCCGCAGCTGGCAACCAAAGTAACTTATGATCCTGATGACACCAGTTGGATTATCTATCATATTAATCCTGCTGCGCGCTTTTGGGATGGAACGCCAGTCACCAGTAGTGATGTCAAAGCGACTTATGATGCGCTGTTAAATAAAGGGCCAATGTATATCCGTAGTTATTTGGGTGATATTAAAGACATTCAGATTATTAATGACCAACAAGTGAAGTTTATCTTTGCCTCTGCTGACAATAAAGAGATTTTATTAACCGTCGGACAGTTTCCTATTTTTGCTAAGTCCTCAATCGATACGGATTTTGAAAAAATAACCTTGACGCCATTGATGGGCAGTGGGCCTTATAAGTTAGGGCGTGTTGATGCAGGGCGCTCGGTCAGCTATCTACGTGATCCCAATTATTGGGGTCGTGATTTGATGGTCAATCGCGGTCGTTATAATTTTGATATGATTAAGTTTGTTTATTATCAAAGCGATGATATTGCCTTTGAAGGTTTTAAGTCTGGTCAATATCGTTTTCGTCCGGAGAATAAAGCCTCTAATTGGGCAACAGGTTACAATTTTCCCGCCGTCAAGGCAGGTTTGATTCGTAAAGAAACCATCAGTAGCGAAAATCCCGTGCCAATGCAAGGTCTGGTCATGAATATGCGACGTCCCATCTTTCAAGATATTCGCGTTCGCCAAGCACTGAGCAAGGCTTATGACTTTGAGTGGATGAATAAGACCTTGTTTCATGGGCAGTATGAACGTTTGCAAAGTTTCTTTCATGGCTCCGAGCTTGCTGCAACAGGGATGCCATCTGCTGAAGAGATGCAGGTGCTTACGCCTTTATTACCTAAGCTTGAACCGCTGCAACGTCAAGCCGTATTAACGGAGTGGCAATTGCCAACCAGTGATGGTAGCGGCTTTAATCGTACAGAATTATTAAAAGCAAGGCAGCTATTGCTAGATGCTGGGTTTTATTATAACGATATGAAACTATATCAGCCCAATGGACAACTTGCTCAGATTGAGATATTGATGACAGGCGATACCATGGGTCGGGTGTTGCTGCCATATATTCGAAATCTAAAGCGCTTGGGCTTTGATGCCACGTTACGTCAAGTTGACGGACCACAATATTATGAGCGGGTACGCCGTTTTGACTACGACATGATAGTTGATAAATTTGCTCAGAGTTTATCCCCTGGTGCGGAACAAGTTGGTTTTTGGGGTAGCTCAGCGGCCGACCAAGCGGGCAATAGAAATACTATCGGCATCAAAAACCCAGAGATTGACACGGTGATAGAGCAGCTTGGTAATGCTAAAACTCGCGACGATACTATATTATATACTCAGGTGCTCGATCGCCTACTACGTGCTGGTCATTATTTAGTGCCTTTATACGGTAAATCAGCGACCAATGTCGCCTATTGGGATCAATATCGTCATACTGAAAAACTGCCCTCTAATGCCATCGGTATTGACTACTGGTGGACGGACAAAGAAGCAGAAGCACGTGTTAATCAGTACTTGAAGCAATAATTTAGAACAATAAAGGAAATAACGCTTCATCTTAAAATTTTATTTCGTTTAAAAAATCAATAAAAGACATCAGCAATAAAGATAACTACTGGTAAGGATTTAATATGACTATCCGCATTCACCCAATCAAAGCGTTTAATGACAATTATATTTGGACACTGATTAATGAAAATAATAAACAGGTGATCGTTATTGATCCTGGTCAAGCTGAGCCTGTCATGAGTTATTTGGAAGAAAATAAATTAGAGCTGACGTCTATCTGGACGACTCATCATCATCATGACCATATCGGCGGTGTCGCAGAACTGCAAGAGTCTTATCCGATGACGCATCTGGTTGCGCATACTGAGCATAATGTCGATGAAGATCAAACCATCAAAGATGGCAGTACCGTCAGTGCGTGGGGCTGTGCAGCACAAGTATGGGATGTGTCCGGTCATACTGCTAGCCACGTGGCGTATATTTTGGATATTGACGGGCTTAAACATTGCTTTTGTGGCGATACTTTATTTAGTGCTGGATGCGGACGGGTCTTTACCGGCACGATTGAGCAATTACACAACAGCTTTAAGCGTTTAAATGGTTTGCCAGCTGACACGCTGCTATATCCTGCGCATGAATACACTGCCAGTAATCTGCGCTTTGGACTATCTATTGAACCTACTAATGAAGCAATGCAGCAAGCACTGATTCAAGCAGAAGAAAAAACCGCCCAAGGTATTCCGACGTTGCCAGTCACTCTAGAACATGAGCGTGCGATCAATGTATTTTTACGGACGCAAGAGCCGAGTGTGATAGCAGGGGTGAAGTCTAAAACCACTATCGATGATGATAAATCTTTGGCTGTATTTGCTGCGTTACGTGAGCTTAAAAATAGCTTTTGAACCATAACGGGCGCTTCGACTGACGTTTTGATAGTTATTAGCTGCGTATTATTTCTGCCGTCATATTTATTATCTTAGGAAGCCACCGTTATGGGTCGTTATATCTTGAAAAGGTTACTGCTGATATTACCGACGCTTTTTTTGATATTGCTCGCAAACTTTGTGATTGTACAAGCAGCGCCTGGTGGTCCTGTCGAGCAGCAGCTGGCGCTTATCGAGCAAGGGGCAAAAGACAATGCGCTTGGCGGTAATATTGGCGCGGGTAGTGCGGGAAATAACAGTACCTATCAAGGTACGCGTGGCTTATCTGAGGAAATGGTTGCAGCGATTAATGCCCAATACGGCTTTGATAAATCGGCACCTGAGCGCTTTTGGCTCATGTTAAAGAATTACGCTCAGCTAGATTTTGGCGAGTCTTTTTTTAAAGGGCAGTCGGTAACGGATTTGATTATCGAGAAATTACCCGTTTCTATCTCGCTTGGGCTTTGGAGCACGCTGCTGATTTATATGATAGCGATTCCATTAGGTATCTATAAAGCCATGCATCATGGCTCGGGGATTGATAAAGCCACTGCCATGCTACTGGCTATCGGGCATGCGATACCTGTTTTCGTATTTGCCGTTATATTACTGGTATTTTTTGCTGGTGGTAGCTACTGGAATATCTTTCCACTGCAAGGCTTGACCTCTGAGAACTTCGATCAATTAAGCGCGCTGGGCAAAATCAAAGATTACTTTTGGCATTTAGCGCTACCACTGCTGGCAAGTACGATTGGCGGTTTTGCGGGCTTGACCTATTTGACTAAGTTTAGCTTTTTAGAAGAGCTGGGTAAGCAATATGTGCTCACCGCCCGTGCTAAAGGCTTGGGTGAGCGTCAAGTGTTATACGGGCATGTGTTTCGTAATGCCATGCTGATTATTATCGCGGGTATTCCAGCGGCTATCGTTGGTATTTTCTTTGCTGGTAATTTTTTGATTGAGATTATCTTTAAGCTTGATGGTTTGGGTCTCTTAGGTTTCGAAGCCATCCAACAGCGCGATTATCCGGTGATATTCGGTACGTTGTTTATTTTTACCTTGGTCGGACTATTATTACAGTTAATCAGTGATTTAAGTTATCACTTAATTGATCCTCGTATTGATTTTGAGGGACGATAATGTCAGATAAAATATCAAATCATCCATTACCTTCAACGCCTTCATCTGCATCTCCTGTCTCTATGCCAAAAAAACGTCGCCTAAATCCTATTTGGCAGGCACGCCTAAACCGTTTTCGCCAAAATCGTCTTGGCGTCGTATCATTATTCATTTTTGCGCTGATATTTGTCATTTGTATGGCAGCCAATGTGATTGCCAATGACAAGCCGCTACTGGTGCAGTATCAAGGCGATTATTACTTTCCTGTCCTAAAAGCCTATCCTGAAACGGCTTTTGGTGGGGTGTTTGAGACTGAAGCCAATTATAAAGACCCTGCGGTACAGACGCTGATTGATGAGCAGGGTTTTTACATTATGCCGCCCATTCCATTTGCTGATCAGACACCAAACGTTGAGCTGGGTATTTCATATCCAGCAGCGCCCAATAGCCAGAACTGGCTTGGTACTGATGACTTAGGCCGCGATGTGTTGGCACGGATACTTTATGGCATGCGCGTGTCGTTATTGTTCGGTTTAGCATTGACACTTGCTGGGGCAGTGATTGGTATTATCGTCGGTGCAATACAAGGTTATTACGGTGGTTGGATAGATTTGGCAGGGCAGCGCTTCATGGAAGTGTGGGGCGGTATGCCGCAGCTGTTTATGATTATTATTTTGGTCAGCTTGTTTAGCCCTAGCATTACTATGCTATTTGCGATGATGCTATTATTCGGTTGGATGGGGCTGGTTGGTTTGGTACGGGCAGAGTTTTTGCGCGCGCGTAACTTTGATTATGTGCGCGCTGCTCGTAATCTTGGGGTATCGGACAGTCAAATCATGCTAAGGCATATCTTGCCCAATGCCCTAGCGTCAAGCTTGTCACAGCTGCCATTTATATTGACAGCTAATATTATCGCTTTAACCGCACTAGACTTTTTAGGTTATGGCTTGCCGCCTGGGTCACCGTCTCTCGGCGAGCTGATGGTACAAGGGAAAAATAACCTCGATGCACCATGGCTTGCGCTATCTGGGTTCTTTAGTTTAACCTTTATTTTATCACTGCTAATATTCGTTGGCGAAGCGCTACGTGATGCCTTTGATCCGAGGCGTTCTTAAGATGACCATGATTGATACGCAAACTGACAGCCTAAACGAAAATCATAGCAATAGCCAAAATAAGCTTATGCTGAGCGTCGATAAACTTAGCATCGTCACGGACGCAGGCAGCGTTCTGGTCGATAAACTATCGTATGAGCTGCGGCAAGGACAAACTCTTGCTATCGTAGGTGAATCAGGCTCTGGCAAATCTATTGCAAGTCTCGCGCTATTAGGCTTATTGCCAGACAGTTTGACCGTTAGCGGTGAGGTGAAGCTGGCAGGGTCAGCAGGGTTGACTGTGCTACCGATAGCCAGTGCCAATGTTAGTGTTAGTGCTAAGGCACGTAACGCTGCGCTGCGCTCTATTCGTGGGCAGCGCATCGGCATGGTGTTTCAAGAACCGATGACGGCGCTCAATCCACTACATACAGTTGCCAAACAAATTGCTGAATCACTACGTCTAGTTGGTGTGCCCAAGAAACAATGGCAAAGTCAAACAATCGATTTACTAAATGATGTCAATATTACCAATCCGATTGATAAGCTGAACCGCTATCCACATGAGCTATCAGGTGGTCAGCGTCAGCGCGTTATGATTGCCATGGCATTGGCACAGCAGCCTGATATTTTAATCGCTGATGAGCCGACCACCGCGCTTGATGTGACTCTCCAACATGAGATTCTCGCTCTATTAGATGATCTCAAACGTCAGCATAATATGGCGATGGTGCTTATTAGCCATGACCTCAATCTGGTCAGGCGCTACAGTGATGAAGTAATCGTCATGCACCAAGGTAAAACGATTGAGCAGGGGCAAACCATAAGTGTGTTCAATCAGCCCAAAGCCGAATATACCCGCTCGCTAATCAAACAAGACTTTGGCCAAGCACTGAACTTCTCTAATGATGATAAAATTCAGCAATCAAGCGTATTGCAAGTCAGCAATTTACAAGTACAGTTTCCCATTGAAAAAAGTCTGTTTGGTGGTACTAAGCGCTGGTTTGATGCGGTAAAAAATGTTGATATGACGCTACAGAAAGGGTGGGCGTTAGGCATTGTTGGTGAGTCAGGCTCTGGAAAAACCACCATCGCCCTCGCACTCAGTCAATTACTGAGCAATCAAGCGCGTGTGGGTGGCGAAATAATGGTCAATGGACAAGATATTTCAGTATTGTCCAAACGTGATTTGCGCACCTTTCGCTCGCAAATTCAAATGGTGTTTCAAGACCCCTTTGCCAGTATCAATCCGCGCATGACAGTGATGCAAATCGTTGAAGAAGGATTGCTCGTACAAGGCGTTGATAAGGCAGTACGGCAGCAGGCAGTGATGGATAGCCTTGCTACCGTGCATCTGCCAGCTGAGTTTGCGCATCGTTATCCGCATGAGCTATCAGGTGGTCAACGTCAACGGGTAGCACTTGCGCGCGCACTCATTATGCAGCCGAGTCTATTGATATTAGATGAGCCGACGTCCGCGCTTGATAGTACTACGCAGGTCACTGTCGTTAATTTACTACGTGAAATTCAACAGAAATTGCAAATAAGTTATGTATTTATTAGTCATGACTTAAAAGTAGTGCGCGCCTTATGTCAGCATATTATGGTGCTTAAAGATGGCATATGTATTGAGTACGGACGTACTGAAGATATTTTTAATAGCCCACAGCATCCCTATGCGCAGCAGTTGCTGCAGGCGAGTATGATTTAGCTTAGCCAAAAAGAGTTAAGCAGATATAGCCAAATAAGTAGAACATGGCAGTTCATACTAATTGCGATATCCTAAAAATAGCAGTGATACAATAAGTTAAACAGACGTTCACTTTAGTTAGAGGCTTAAATTTGTTTAATTTTTAGTTAAATAGCCGTTTAAATTGCTGCTTTAAAGGATTGTCATCGCTATTGTTACCATCATTAAAAAGGATTTTTACTCATGAAAAAACAAAATAGTATTGCTAAATTAGTAAATAACAAGTTAGTAAATACCAATGGATTGCAGAATGTTGGTTATTTAGCCGTTGCTAAAACACGCGCTAAAGTCTTAAAAGCGTTCGCTTATGTTGTTCCAATTAGAAGACCAATGCTATTTGTTGGTGAGAGCTCTTGTGAAGAGCTATGTGATATGGCTATCAACGAAGGCAGCACCAATGTATTTATCGTCACTGATGCCGTGCTTAATAAGCTAGGTATCCCAGCCAAAGTGACTGATTATCTAGATAGCAAAAATATCAGCTATACCGTTTATGACGGCATTACCCCAGACCCTACTTTTAAGGTTGTCGAAGAAGGACTGCGCAAATCTATCGATGCTAAGTGCGATTCGATTATTGCCATCGGCGGCGGCTCTGTGATTGATGCGGCTAAGATGATTGCGATGTCACAAGGCAATAGCTGCAAGCCGCAACAGCTTATCGGCATTCTTAAAGCCAGAAAGCCTTCTATGCCGCTTTATTGTATTCCTACCACAGCGGGCACAGGTTCAGAAGCAACCCTTGGTGCAGTAGTATCAGACGATAAAACGCATCAAAAAGCGCTGTCTATTGACCCAAGAATGGTGCCATTAGCAGCGGCTATTGACCCTGTTATTATGAAAGGCATGCCGGCTCATATCACAGCGGATACAGGTATCGATGTATTGACTCATGCGCTTGAAGCTTGGATGAGTGCCAATGCCAGCGTCGAGACCGACTATTATGCGGCTTCTGCGGTCAAATCTGTGATGCAAAACCTACCGCTGGTCTATAAAGACGGCGGCAATCTTAAAGCCAGAGAAGCAATGGGTATTGCCGCTCATTACGGCGGTATCGCCTTTAATAAAGCGGGTCTTGGTTACGTCCATGCTATCGCCCACCAGTTGGGGGCGTATTATAGTATTCCTCACGGTCGTGCCAATGCCATCGTGCTGCCGTATGTGCTTGATGTCAATCGTCAAGGAAGTAAAAAAAGACTGGCAGAGTTGGCTAGAAAAACAGGTATGGTAAAATCGGGACAAGCTAGCAAGAGTGATGCTGAGATTGCCGACCACCTCATCGCGCAAGTACGCAAACTGATTGCTACTTTGAATATAGATCCAACGGTGAAAGGCATGCAAAGCAGTGATTTTGATAAAATTGCCAAAGCAGCAGCAAAAGAAGTCAGTGATACCTATGCCGTACCAACGTATCTATCAGCGTCTGAAATCAAGGCTATTTTAACCAAGATTCAGCAAGCCAGTGATGAGCATACTGCTGGAAAATAAAAGAGTAACTAAGCTACATAAGCTGCCTAAGATATATTGATATAATATAAAAGAGCACACTACGCTGTCCGTAATGTGCTCTTTTTTTAATTATTGTACTTTGTAGCAAACTTATCTTATTAAGAAATTGGGTATAATTCAAGATTATACTGTTTAATTATATTAAATAATATCTAATTACTGTTAAATTTTTATCACAATGTAGGTGTAGTTTAGTGAGGTCAAAGAGTTATCATAGTTATATTATATTACTTTTAGGAGGTATCGATGAATCATAAATTAAAGACGGGCGCTATTTCGATGGCTGTAGCAGCCATCAGTATGGTTTTCGTTGGCTGTGCTGCCACCGAAAATACGCCCGCTGTAAAAAATACTGCCATCGATAATCCTTATGCGCCAACGGACCCAAATCTCGCAGTCGCTACGGTCGCTGGCGGTTGTTTTTGGTGCGTGGAAGCGGGTTATGAAAAAATACCTGGCGTTGTAGAAGTGGTCTCTGGCTATACCGGCGGTCAATCGACCAATCCAACTTATAGCACTGTATCAGCAGGCGGCACAGGGCATACTGAAGCTGCGCAGGTCTATTATGACCCGACGAAAATCACCTATAATGGTATCGTTCAAGCGTTATGGCGAATTGGGGATCCTACCGATGATAAAGGTCAGTTTGTAGACCGTGGTACTCAGTATCGTCCTGCTATTTTTTATAATAATGCACAAGAAAAGCAGATAGCAGAAGCGGCTAAGCAATCACTGCAAGACTCTGGTATCTATAGCAAACCAGTTGTGATTGAAATTGTTGCTGCTAGCAAGTTTTACCCTGCTGAAGAGTATCATCAAGATTATTATAAGAAAAACCCAATCCGCTATAAGGCCTATACCTTTAATTCTGGTCGCTATCAGTTTATCGAAAGTGTCTATGGTAAAGACTACGAGCTGGATTTTAGCCAGTTTAAACCTACGGCGGCAGATAGCGTACAGGCAACATCAAACAATGCGTCAGCTACTAAAGCTAGTACAGGATTCAATCCAGATACCTTTGTGAAGCCTGCACAGGATGAGCTAAAGCAGTCACTCAGTGACATTCAATATAAAGTCACTCAAAAAGACGGCACCGAACGCGCTTTTGATAATGAATATTGGGATAATAAAGCGCCTGGGCTGTATGTCGATGTGATATCGGGAGAGCCACTATATTCCTCTCGTGATCAATACAAATCTGGCACTGGCTGGCCAAGCTTTACCCGTCCATTGAGCACGGATATGGTCGTTGAGAAGGAAGACCGAGGGATATTCGGAAGCCGTACCGAAATCCGTAGCCGCTATGCTGATTCACACGTCGGTCATGTATTTGACGATGGCCCAGCACCGACAGGCAAGCGCTACTGTATGAATTCAGCGGCAATGCGTTTTATTCCATTGGCGCAGATGGAAGCAGAAGGTTATGGCAATTGGATTGATGACGTAAAATAGGTTAGTTAAGCCTCGTTATATTGCAATTAATGGTTGATTGCTAATTATTAATGATAGCTATCTTGAAAGGACGCATTAAAAAAGGATACTTAAGTATCCTTTTTTTATTATCTATTATTACTTGAAGCGTTAGAATGCAGGCTGACGTCTAGGGATCGCACTCAAAAACTCATTGCGCGCTTGATTGTCATGTACGTACTCACCCAACATCGATGTTGTACGTGTGGTGGAGTGCTGCTTATTTACGCCGCGCATCATCATACACATATGTGCTGCATCCATCACTACTGCTACGCCGCGACAGCCAGTGACATCCATGATAGTTTGTGCCACTTGCTCGCTTAAATTTTCTTGAACTTGCAAGCGACGGGCGAACATGTCGACGATACGGGCAAATTTTGATAAGCCCAGTACTTGACCATTGGGTAGATAGCCTACATGAGCGATACCATGAAAAGGTAGCATATGATGTTCGCACAATGAATAAAATTCAATATTTTGTACCAATACCAGCTCGCGATTGCTCGATGGAAACAGGGCGTCGTTGACGACTTCATCCAAGCTTTGATGATAACCTTGGGTTAAATGTGCAAAAGCTTTTGCGGCACGCATCGGCGTTTCTTCAAGACCGGGACGCTGTAAGTCCTCGCCAGTTGAGAGAATAAGTTGACGATAAGACTCAACGCTTTCTTGGTAATTTGATGCTATTGTTGGGGTGTTACTCATAAGTTTGGCAGCCATCCAAAATGTGGGTGTAGCTTAACGCTAAATCCCTAATTACGAACAGTTACAAATAACTATTGTAAAGGATTTTTATAAAAATTGTGCAAGCTGGGAAGGGCTGTGATTATACTTGAAATCTACTTAACTTCATACTGCTGTGGCGAGCAGTTGGGCGTTTAATCGATATTAGACGACATTATAAGGGAATACAGTTTACGACTGTTTACTTAAATTAATTCGTGTATAATGACTTATTTTATAATTTGTACTTTTTATGCTGTGATATTCATCGTATCTAATCACTCTAAATAACTTAATATGATTAAACAATTTTGATCGACCCAAAAGGAAATATTATGCTACTACAAGGACAACGATTTGTCGTGACAGGCATTGCGAGCAAACTGTCTATCGCTTGGGCTATCGCTGAGGCACTGCACCGTGAAGGTGCCTCATTAATTCTCACTTATCCTAATGATAAGATCAAAAAGCGTGTCGATATGGCAGCGGAGAAATTCGAAGCAGATTTGGTACTTGAGTGTGATGTGGCGTCTGATGAGTCTATCGCTGCCTGCTTTGAGCAAGTCACTGCCCATTGGGGTGATGGAATCGATGGTGTGGTACATGCGATTGGCTTTGCGCCGATGGATCAGCTTGATGGCGATTTTGTTAAGGCGACGACCCGTGAAGGTAGTCAAATTGCCCATGATATCTCAAGCTATAGTTTTGTGGCATTAGCCAAAGAAGCCCGTGCTTTATTGGCCATGCGTCACGGTTCGATGCTGACATTGACGTATGAAGGTAGTATCTCGGTATTGCCAAACTACAACGTCATGGGTATGGCAAAGGCCAGCCTTGAAGCCAGTGTTCGCTATTTGGCTACTTCGATGGGCGGTGAAGGCATTCGTGTCAATGCAATCTCAGCAGGTCCTATTCGCACGCTTGCTGCCAGTGGCATCAAATCATTCCGTAAAATGCTCGATATCAGCGAAAAAATCGCGCCGCTACAACGTAATATCACACAAACCGAAGTCGGTAATGCGGCGCTTTTCTTGCTATCACCTTGGGCATCTGGTATTACCGGCGAGATTATGTTTGTTGACGCAGGTTTTAATACCGTTGCTATCAGTGAGCAATTAATGATGCTTGATGAGCCGAAATAATGCTTTTCAATAGTCGGTTGTAGGGTTTTATACATCAGGAAGGCAGCCAATCGGTTGCTTTTTTTGGTTATAATAGATGCTTTTTGGTGATAAGCCATTAGGCGGCGAATATGATAACCAAATTACCAAAGTGGATATTGTGGGGCGGGGCAGTACTGGCATTCAGTGCTGGCTGTGTTAACACTGCTGCGTTAATGGGGTTTACCAATCTATCGGTTTCTCACGTCACTGGCAACGTAAGCTTATTTGCAGCAGCTATTGCTTACTTGGATGTGCGTAGTATCTTGTATATTGGCGCGCTGCTATTGTCCTTTTTGGCAGGTGCGATACTGAGTGGTTATGTGATTGGGCAGACATCATTAAAGTTAGGTAGGCGCTATGGTAGTGCGCTATATATCGAGGCGGCACTGTTAATGGCCAGCTACTGGTTGTATCAGCAGCATGATTATTTAGGACAGTTGGCAGCGGCAATGGCATGCGGATTACAGAATGCCATGGTAGCGACTTATAGCGGTGCGGTTATTCGTACCACCCATTTGACAGGTTTGACATCAGATATGGGCGCAGCGATTGGCAACTGGTTGGCGGGCCGATCGATTAGCAAACCGACATTAGGGTTTCAAGCCATTATTTGGTATTGCTTTTGCGGTGGCAGCGCCGTTGGAGCATTTTTATTCGCCAAGGTTGGCTACGAAGCGCTATTTGTACCCATTGCTATCGTCTTGACGGCAGCATTTATATATAACTATGTCTCAGATCGCCTGCCAGAAAAAAGAGAGCCAAAAAATAAAAGGCACTCATCATAACGATCAGTACCTTTTATTTTTTGCTTTGAGGCAATAATAAAGCTGTGATTTAGTTTTTACCTTCTTCCTTATGGTCTTCATGTTCATGCAACCCTTGCATCATATCGAGTGCAGAGTCGTCGGTACGCTGCTGATCTTTTTTAGCCAAACCGTCTTGATTGATATCTCTTGGTGACATTTTAGTGGTTGAGTCTGTTTTATTTGCATCTGTCATAAAGTGCTCCTATTTATTGTTATTCATTTTCCGATATAAATACTAATAAAAAATAGTTGTTAAGCTATTACTGGTATTAGAAATTTATTTTGACTTATTTAGTATGAGATAGCACCATACGCTTGTACATACTAAGTGTACGCTTGTTTAGTGACGATGTGTAACCGCACATCACAAGGCTTGCTGTTTAATGAAAAGTAATTACTTGGTTATAAGTTGCTCTCACTCACTCTCGGCGTTTGGTTCAAAAATAAAAAACTCATGAGATAAATGTCATCTCTATAAAGTACCGTTTTAAAGTACCTTTCCTAAAACGCATTAAAGTAATTCTTTACCTATGAAATAACCATATTTATTGCAAATTTTATAGGGGCTTTTTTATAAAGGCTTTGTTGTATCAGATTTTTGTTATATATCTGTTATGATAACGGCGTATTTTTTGCGGTTGCTGGTTGAATAACCATTAATCGCTAACATGCGTTTTTATTTTAGCGTCTTTTTACACTGTCTTTGGGAAAATAAGGACATTTTATGTCAGAGCAAAAATTAGATAGCCATCTTCCTGATGATGGCAATGAGTATTTATTTACCGATACCTTTCCAAAGGGTACTGGTAAAGGGTTGATAGTGGTCGCTATTGCGGCGGTTATCAGTATGATTATTTATAATGTATTGCCATTCGATATCAATGCCAATAAGGGTCTTGCCTTATTGTTCTTCATCGGCGTATTGTGGCTAACGGAAGCGTTGCACGTCACGATTACGGCACTATTGGTAGTCGTGGTTGGTGCCCTAGTTGGTATACCAGAATTCGATGCCGAAATAGGCTTACAAAGCTTTGCCAATCCGACCATTTATTTGTTTTTTGGTGGTTTTGCTTTAGCGGCAGCCTTGCATGTGCAGCAATTGGATAAAAAAATCGCTTTAAAGATACTGTCTATGTCAGGTGGCAAATTAAGCACGGCGGTATTTTTGATATTTGGCGTGACCGCATTTTTGTCGATGTGGATATCGAATACTGCGACGGCGGCGATGATGTTGCCATTAGCGCTGGGTATTTTAACGCAAGTTGACCGTGAAAAAGACCGAGGTACTTTTGTATTTGTACTATTAGGTATCGCTTATTCAGCAAGCCTTGGTGGTCTAGGTACGATCGTTGGTTCGCCACCAAATGCTATCGCTGCAAAGGCGCTCAGTATTGCCTTTGTGGACTGGATGAAGTTTGGTGTGCCGATGATGCTGGTATTATTGCCGCTATTGTTAGGTGCGATGTATGTGTTTTTGAAGCCCAACCTGAATCGTAAAATTGTACTGGTTGAAGATGAGCCTATTGTATGGAATAAACCTCGCGTAGTGACGATTATCGTCTTTATTGTCACCGCATTGAGCTGGATTTTCTCCAAAAAGATTGGGGCTGCGCTTGATATTACAGATACTGACGCGGTTATTGCCTTATCAGCTGCCGCCGCTGTGGTCAGCTTAGGCTTGGTATCGTGGAAGCAAGTGTCTGATAATACAGATTGGGGTGTACTTATGCTGTTCGGTGGTGGTATTGCCCTGTCGACGATTCTGAAAGTGTCAGGTGCGTCCTTGGTGTTGGGGGAGACGGTCGCTAATGCGTTGTCTTCTGCACCGCTTATCGTGGTGATGATTGCGGTATCAGCATTTATTATTTTCTTAACGGAGTTTGCTTCTAATACCGCCTCTGCCGCCCTGCTGGTTCCCGTATTTGCTGCCATTGCAGAGCAGATGGGTTTACCGCACGAAGTGCTGGTATTGGTCATCGGTATTGGCGCATCTTGTGCCTTTATGCTACCCGTTGCGACACCGCCAAATGCGATTGTCTTTGGTACGGGGTTGATTAAACAGAGCGAAATGATCCGTACGGGTGTCATTCTTAATATCATTGCTACCTTTGTCGTCGGATTGTGGGCTTATTTCTTCTTAATATAGTTTATCAATTACATTAATCATAATTCATGAAACCCAATGTCTCAATAATCACGAGCCATTGGGTTTTTTGTTTCTCTTTTCTGTTCCTTTTTATGGTTAGTCGATGTATAACATAGTGATTTGTTAGGAAAATAAATAAGATGGCGCACTCTAACTCCAACTCTAATAACAAGCATTTAAATACTATCGCGGCTATTTCTGACATTCATAGTAATGTCTTCGCGCTTGAAGCTGTGTTGACTGATATTAAACAGCGTAATATTGATCAAATTGTTAATCTGGGCGATATTTTATACGGACCGATAGCCCCCAAAGATACCTATGCGCTCTTAATGGCACAGCAGAACGATATCATTACTATTCGAGGTAATCAGGATAGACAGATTTATGAAGCGACAACGGCGGAGATTGGCAACAACGCAACCATGGCTTTTATCATAGAGGACTTGCCAAAAGCAGCGGTTAATTGGCTACAGAATTTGCCATTTGATTGTCATCTGAGTGAAGATGTTTATCTGTGCCATGGGTCACCAACCGATGACATGGTATATTTGTTAGAAAATATCGAGACGGGTCAGCCGACCTTACGTGATAATCTAGACATTTTGGCACAGCTTAACGGTATTGGCAGTTCAGTGATCGTATGTGGTCATACTCATATTCCACGTACAGTCACGCTATCGACAGGTCAGATAATCATCAATACAGGTAGCGTGGGTTACCCTGCCTATGAAGATGACTTGCCTGTTTTGCATAAGATGCAAACCTATTCGCCCCATGCCAGTTATGCGCTTATCAAATGTGCTGATACTGAACAGGGCAAATACTGGCAAACTGAGCATATCAAAGTGCCTTATGATTATGAAGCTGCGGCTAAATTGGCTTCTATGAACGGTCGTGAAGACTGGGCGTTTGCACTGAGAACAGGGCGAGTATTGCCTTGATGAGCAATTAAATATATAAGTATCAGGATTTTACCTATTTTTAGCATGATTTACTAAGTTGCAAGCTATTATATGCATCAATATCTCTATGACCACACCAAACCTCTTTCAATGCGGGTAGCGCTTGAATATCTATTTGCCTAAAAAAACCGTCTACATTAAGCTGTCGATAATTTGGTCCTCGCTCCATTAGTTGATTAGAAAATAAAGAAAAGCTTGAAACTGGCGTCTCAGAATAGCTATAGATATGAATACTAATAACATTAGCTCCCTCTTTGCCGCCTAGACCTTTACGCCAAAAACCATGGCTTTGGCTGTTTATCTCATCGACTATGGCTTGCATTTTTTCAGGCTGATGCTTTGCGTCGTAAGATAGTAGAATAGGGTTTGAATAAGGGTTTTCAATTTCAACTTTGCTGATGTCATGATAAGTAGCTCTTGATGTTGAGCTTGATTCTTTATTTGTACAGGAAGTTAAACACAACACTATCGGTAAAAATATAGTCGCTATAAACGTCAGCTTAATAGCTATCAAAATGCCCATATTGATCCTTTTTATATGATTCATCTAACATCACACATTTTACTCAGAAGTTATTAACGTACAAGGTAATTCTTTATGCCAACACTCTTTGAACCGCCCCGTGATTGTCGGAGACCTAACTTTCTGAGAGAATACGACAATGAAAACACGAAACTACACACCCGAAATTAAAGAACGCGCCGTTCGCATGCTGATTGAAGCAGTAAATGACTATCCCTCCACATGGTCAGCGATTCAAGCCATTGCCCCTAAGATTGGCTGCACGCCTGAAACCCTGCGATCCTGGCATAAAAAGCACATCGATAAAACCATACCAGCTAATATTCAAGCTCAAGATCAAGCTGCACGTATTAAAGAGCTTGAACGCGAGAACAAAGAGCTCAAGCAAGCCAATGAGATCATCAGGAAGGCTGCGGCTTTTTTCGCCCAGGCGGAGCTCGGTCGCCCACACAAGTAATGGTCAACTTCATTGACGACTATAGAGGTAGTTATGGGGTCGAGCTGATCTGTAGAGTCCTACCGATTGCCCCGTCAACTTATTATCGTGCTCAAGACTTAAGCGACAACCCACACAAGCGTTCACTACGCAGACAGCATGACGACTATTATCTCAGTGAGATTAAACGTATTTGGCAGGACAGCAAATGCCGCTATGGTGTGCGTAAAGTCTGGCAGCAGATGAAATCTGACGGGTTAAAGATTGCTCGTTGTACCGTAGAGCGTTTAATGAGACAGCATGACCTACAAGGCGTCTGGCGTGGTAAAGGCAAGATTACCACCAACAGCCGTGACGACCAAAAACGCGCTGATGATCTAGTCAATCGTAACTTTAGCGCTCATCGCCCTAACCAGCTGTGGGTGGCGGACTTTACCTATATCAAGACGACAAGCGGCTGGGTCTATACTGCTTTTATCATTGATGTGTTTGCCCGCGCTATTGTGGGCTGGAAAGTATCGAATCGCATGAATATCGATATGGTGATGGCAGCGCTCAACCAAGCGATAGCAGACAGAAACAATCCCAAAGATGTCATTCATCACAGCGATCGAGGGGTTCAGTACTTATCTATTCGCTATACCGATAAGATGACGGGCTCTGGCGTGATTGCTTCTGTTGGTACAACAGGCGATTCATACGACAATGCGTTGGCTGAAACGGTCAATGGGCTGTATAAGTCTGAGGTCATTCATTATTTGAAAGAGAGCTGGACTGGCGTTAATGATGTTGAATTGGCAACCCTTGAGTGGGTGGACTGGTTTAATAAAACCCGTTTACATAGCACGATTGGATATGTGTCGCCCTTTGAGTTTGAAAAGCGGTATTATGATAATTTAAACTTGTCAGGCATCGCTGCCTGACTCAAGTAAATCAACCTCCGATAAAGTCGGGGCGGTTCACTTTATGGTACAGCTTGGTGGTCGCCCCAAAGGTCGTTTGATTGAGCAGCACGATATTTTCTTCGGTGTAGCCAATCAGGTAAGCGAGCTAATAGACGATATCAATAATCATTGGCCGGAAGTCAACAATAAATGGCATATTGATTCATACAGAGCGATTACCAAAGTGGGAAACCATACTGTTAAATTGATTGAGTCAGATAACCAAGCTGCGAATGATAACGTTTTAAAACTGTTCTTTATTAATTTAGGCGGCTATCAGCAGGGGAGTTTTGAAGAGTTTCATCATAAGCTACTTATCGTCGCTGCTACTCAAGCAGAGGCTATTAAACAAGCAAAGCAAAGTGAGTTTTATCAGCAATTCACTTATAAAGATAAAGACACACCTTTTAATGCCGCATCGCACATTGATGATAAATTCGAGGTAGATATTGATGATATATACAACGTGAACGACCTTGTCTCAAACATACAGATTTTAATTGAGCCTAGGATTCATAATAGTCACGAACTTGCAAATGCTGATGAAGATAAAGAGTATGTTGGTTATCTAAGTATTAAGAATTTAAGGAAGTTACTTTAGGCTTGTTCTCAATTGAGGAGACTAGAGTTTAATGGACTAAAAGCGGTTATATCTCAATCATGCTTTGCAAGTTTTTAGATAATATATTTACATTTTCTGCGAAACCTCCTTTGACTGACAAGAATTCATTTCATTTTTAGTCTCATTATTTAATTAAGGACACACCCTAATATGGCTTTAAATATGTACTATAAAAATGGCATGATTCGCAAATCGCGTTGCCAACTCTCTGATGAGCTATTACCGACCCTTTATCAGATTCATGATAATGCTAAGTTTCCAAAACTCACTTGGTTGATTGATAATGTGTATGAAAATCCTCAGATTCAACCTGATGTCGCACAAGCATTAGCTGATGAAATGGTAGCGTTTGAGAGGTTAATACTTTCGCTGCATCTGCCTTTTCCTAGGCTGCCATTGCAAAAGTTGCAGAATTTCTTTACGGGGGCTGCCATTCGTCAACAGATTATTTATACAAGTAGCGTTTGAGCTGACAAATAATTTATTCATAAAAATAAAATAGGACTGGCAGGTTTGAAAAATTTGATAAGAGGATTTCTTAAGTGGGTTATCGCAGGTATTGGTCTTGGGATAGGACTTTTTATTGTCCTAGTGGCTATAACACTTTGGGATAAAAAGGATAAAAAAGACACATCGGACGACACTACAGCTGTACTGAATAACGATACTGACAATGCTCGAAAAGAGAATGATGAGTCGTTAAACCTCCAGTTTACGGTCGAAGATCAAGACGTACCAGCAGGGTATAAGTTGACTGAGGATGGAAGCCTCATGTTGGATGCGCCTATTATGGGAATGGAGTGGGAGAGTATAGTGGACGAGAATGTCACTACTGAACCACGAATTTACGAACCTTTTATGATCTATCAGTGCATCACAGAAGAGGGTGAGCATTTACGTTTGGATGTGATTAATAGCGATATTGGTTATATGCTGAAGTATTATTTCGCTACCCAAGGCAATCGTTTAAGATTAGAGGCGCAGCAAGCTACTGAGGATACCTATTATACGACTCTTTCTAATGGTACTAATCTCGTTATGCGGGATCCGAATAATTACTATGAGCTGACACAGTTTGAAGATAGCGATACTTCTTTTTATATTATTAATGCCATCACTGGTCAGGAGATGAATCATTTTTTATGTGAGGATAACTCAATTGAAAAGGATCAGTATGCTTTGATTGCTCAAATGGAGCCAGAGCATTTTAAATTTAAGCCTATGACTAATGAGCTTAGAAATATTTTGACTGAGCGTTTTGAAAATAGATAATAGTCTGCATAGTTGCCAACCAAACACTATAACCACCTTGAATCACGCCCAAATTACCCTCATAATCTAACCACTTCCAAACAATAAATAGCCTAAGTAAATATGCCGAATACTTCTAAGAGCACCTCAGATATGCCGACTGGAAACAATACCAATGGATTTAAATCCGATGAATTAAGTAAATTAACAAACCCAAGTGACGATGATTTAAATATTACGGCAAACAGTAATGAAGCGTCTTCACAACCTGATATGGTTGTTGATTTACCAGTACTCGCTAAAGACAGTTATTATTTAAGTCGTCTTGAGCGTGAACTGGCAAGGGCTGCCGTGGCTAAAAATAAAAAAGTTTCTGACGATAAAGCGGATGATGGGCTAACTAAAAAACGTGCGCAGTATGAAAAAATCAAGACCCGCTCACAGCAAGCGGTGCAGGCACGTATGGATAGTATTCCAGACAAACTGGCAGAAAAACTGAATCTTGATTTGCCCGTGAGTCAACGTGCAGAAGATTTAGTACAGGCAATTATTGATCACCAAGTCATTATTGTTGCAGGGGAGACGGGTTCTGGTAAGACGACGCAATTGCCTAAGCTGGCAATGCTGGCAGGTCGCGGTATCACTGGGCAGATAGGGCATACCCAGCCTCGACGATTGGCCGCGCGCAGTGTGGCAAACCGTATCGCTGAAGAATTGGGCGAGCAGCTCGGTAATACTGTCAGCTTCAAGATTCGCTTTAATGAGCAGGGTACGGCGCAATCTGTTGTTAAGCTGATGACCGATGGTATCTTACTGGCTGAATTAGGTCACGATAGATTCTTGAGTAAATACGATACCATCATTATTGATGAGGCGCATGAACGTAGCTTAAACATTGATTTCATTATGGGTTATCTGAAAAAGCTACTGCCCAAACGTCCTGATTTAAAAGTGATTATTACCTCAGCAACACTTGATACCAAACGCTTTAGTGAATACTTTAGCCGCTATGATAATAAGCTCAAGCGCAACGTACCTGCACCTATTTTCAATGTCGAAGGTCGTAGTTTTCCTGTTGAAGTTCGTTACCGTCCCCTCACTGATGAGCCAGTGAACAGCTCCGATGATGACAGCTACGATGACTTTGAAGAAAATCTGCCACGTGCGGTTGTGGCCGCCGTCGAAGAATGCTTTGGCGATGCACAAAATAAAGGTCATGCTGACCAAGCAGACATTTTGATATTTGCCGCCACAGAAGCTGAGATTCGTGAGCTCCAAGAGGTGCTTGAGCATCATGGGCCAAAGCATACGGAAGTGCTGCCATTATTTGCACGGCAGACTTATGAAGAGCAGCAGCGTATCTTTCAGCCGTCAGGTCGTGGCAGGCGTATCGTTATCGCGACCAACGTTGCCGAGACTGCATTGACCGTACCGGGTATCCGCTATGTGATTGATTTAGGGTTTGCGCGGATTTCTCGTTATTCGTATCGCTCACGCGTACAGCGTTTACCGATTGAGGCGATCTCGCAAGCGGCTGCCAATCAGCGTAAAGGTCGTTGTGGTCGTGTCGCACCGGGTGTTTGTATTCGTCTTTATTCTGAGGAGGACTTTACTGGTCGTCCGGAGTTTACCGAACCTGAAATTTTGCGAACTAACTTAGCCTCGGTTATTTTACAAATGGCCAATCTTCGTTTAGGTAGCGTTGATGATTTTGCCTTTATTGAGCCGCCTGACAGTCGCTTGGTTACGGATGGTCATAAATTGCTCGATGAATTGGGTGCCATTACCTCGAAAAGCGAAGCAACTGCTGCTCATCAAACCAATAAGCCAAAACCAAAAAAAGGTCTCGATCATTTAAGCCTGACGCCCACTGGGCAAAAAATGGCACGCATGCCAATCGATCCAAGACTGGCACGTATGTTGGTTGCGGGCAGTGATTTTGATTGTATCCGTGAAATGCTGATTGTAGTAGCGGCTCTTGCTGTACAGGATCCACGCGAGCGTCCTGCCAATAAACGCCAGCAAGCCGATCAAAAGCATGCGGAATTTCGTCAAGATGATTCTGACTTTTTATTCTATCTAAGTCTGTGGAAAGCGCTATTTGAAAAAGATGAAGACGGCAATAAGTTGTCTGGTAATCAGCGTAAGCAGTTTACGAAGAAAAACTATCTGAGCTTCCCGCGTGTACGTGAGTGGAGTCAAACCCATCGTCAGTTAGTACAAATGGTCACAGACCTTAAGCTGACGGATGTTAAAGAGGCAAAAGCTTCGGATAAAGGTACTGATAAAAATGCTTCGTTAGAAAATATGACCAGTGATCCTACCGCGATCGAAGATGAAGACCTCAAGGCCGTTAAATATGCCAATTTACACCGCGCATTATTGACAGGTCTATTGTCTACGATTGCGCATAAAACCGAAAATCGCGGTGAATATCTAGCGGCGCGCCAGCAAAAAGCCAAAATATTCCCAGCCAGTACGGTATTTAAACAAGTACCGCCTTGGGTCATGGCTTTTGAAGTGGTCGAAACCTCGCAAGTCTTTATGCGCACTGTTGCCAAAATTGAACCAGAATGGATTATCTCAGCGGCAGGTGACTTATTAAAGTACCATTACTTTGAGCCGCATTGGTCGAAGAAGACTGGACGAGTGAAAGCCTATGCGCAGATTAGCTTATTTGGGCTGATTATTATTAGTAAGCAGCTAACCAATTATGAGCAAGTGAACTTAGTTGAGTCACGAGAAATCTTCATTCGTGATGGTCTGGTGACTGGTAATTTGGGGCGTCAAGCGCCATTTTTACAGCATAATATGGATAAAATTGCCGACATTGAACGTATTGAAGATAAGTTACGCCGCCGTGATCTGTTGGTTGACGAAGAAGCACTGTATCAGTTTTATGATAAAAAAATACCTGAGCATATTGCCAGTCGCAAAGCCTTTGAAGATTGGCGTGCCGAGGTCGAAAAAACTGATGCCAAATATCTATTCTTTACCGATGATGACGTGCTCAATAGCCAAGCACCGACCACAGGCGATTTCCCAGAAGTGTGGAAATTGGGTGATTTAAAACTACCGTTACGTTATGTCTTTGATCCGTCCAGCGATGATGATGGCGTGACCATTCGTGTGCCACTTGCCGCGCTACCGCAGCTTGATGCGATCGAACTATTGTGGGGCGTACCCGGTTGGCGTTATGAGCTAGTATTGCAATTGCTCAAGTCACTACCAAAGGATATTCGCCGTCAAATTGTACCGATTCCTGATACAGCCGATAGCTTGTTTGATGAACTGCAACCCGCTGGTGGACAAGGATTGCTTAAACAGCTTTGCCAAGCGCTCAACCGTCGCGGCGTTATGTCAGTGACGCCTGATAGCTTTAATCCCTCTAGCATTGATCGCTATTTGCAGCCGCAAATCTGTGTGGTCGATGACGAAAACCGCATTATCGAAAAGGGTCGTGACCTGCAAACCCTACAGATTCGTCATGCTCAAGAGACCCGCCAAGCGGTGAATGAGCAGCAAGGCACACATACCGAGTTCCCTGAGCATTTCGCCTTTAGCAAAAATCATCATAGTGCAGGAGTGGTGATGAAGCAGTTTGCTGCTTTGGTTGCAGATGCGTCAGGTGAAGCGGTATCTATCCATCAATATACCGATGTCAATGCAGCATTACAGGCACACCGTATCGGAGTTTTGACCTTGATAAAAGGTAAGCTTGGCGCGAAGAAAAAACAGCTGACCAGCCAAATTGATAAAATATTCAAATTGGCATTCGCGCCACTTGGTGATATGGAGAAGCTAAAAACCATCGTCATCGATGCGGCATTGGACGCGTCGCTTGAAGAGCATTATGTGTTATTTGACCACAGTGCTGATTTGCCTGAAAGCGCTGATGATACTGCCGTAGCGCTTGCTGAAGAATTACCCTTTACGCCAGAAGAGTACGAGAAAACCTTGGAAGTGGTGTCGGGTAACTTTCTATTGACAGGTCAAAACGTCATAAAAATTCTTAAAAATGTTTATACTCGTTGGCAGCGTATCCGTCAGAGTTTACTCATGCTTGATAGAGAGGTATTTGGTGAGTCTATCGAAGATATCGAAGACCAGTTAGAAGATTTGCACTTGGCTGATTTTGTTTATCGCATGGATTATAGCCAATGGCAGCAGTATCCGCGCTATCTAGAGGCGCTTGAAATTCGTATCGAACGGCTTGAGCACAATCTCGAATCCGATCTCGACAGTGTCTATGCCCTTGATGAGCATATGGAGCGGTTGGCAAATCGTGCCAATGATAAAGCCATTAGTGAGTATCGCTGGATGGTCGAGGAGTATCGTATTCAGCTATTCGCGCAACCGATGAAAACCCGCATGGCGGTGTCACCGAAGCGCCTAAGCAAGATGTGGGATAAAATGAGTTAGGATAGCGTTAGATTTTTAAAACTTGCTAATTGACAGCATATGATAATTGTCTTGTATAGCTCTTTGATTTAGTCGATAATATTTGATTAAATCAAAGAGCTATTATTTTTTATACCAGAGTTTTTTGGTCGTTACTTAATATATTGATGTAGGTTTTTGAGCAGGATAAAAAATAATGATTAAAGGTAGATTGATAATATTAGGATTTGCATCAACTATATTTATGAGTACGGGCTGTGATGAGACACAAGCCAGTAATAATGAAAATGTGAAGGTATTCGCGCCAACAAGCGTAGAAAAAGAAGTGCAGTTACGTGGTAAGTTTAAAAGAAGCTTTGAGGTTCATGAGTTCGTTTCTGATAACATCATTTACTATGTATCAGATCCACAGCAGTTATTGATTGAAAATTCGAAAAGTCTCAATCAAAAAGGTTATTACAAATATTTCGAAACTTGCGTCATTGGTAACATTAGCCCCATCGGTCAATACGGGCCTCTAGGCAAATATCAAAATCAAATAACTATTCGTGAAATTTGCTCGTAGCTTTGATAGAGTAGGTTATCGTATGGATATCCTACTGATTTTAAGTAATTAACCCTCACTCACTATCGATAAAAAGGCTGGATTAGCAATTGCTAACTCAGCCTTTTTTTTGAGTGTCATTGTTTTTTTTGCGACGGATAAATCTTTTATGAAACAAAAAAGCAAAGGTAGCGTCATGAGACCTTTGCGCTAAAATTTAGAACCTGAGTAAAATTAGTGGCTGATCTTTTCTGTCAGCACACCCATACTATAAAGCACGAATGCTATAACGGTCAGTGCTACAATAAATGGCGTGAGTATCCAAATCACCACGTTGATCAATAATGAGGGCAATAATCCGTTAAATAATACCGTGTTTGGTGTAAAAAAGTCCGTCATAACATCGACTGAACGCTTAGCTACGGGGAATAACAAAGTGCTTAGTGCCAGCATATAAATATACTTGCTAAAACCAGGGTCGCTCATGACCACCATAAAATAAAACACCAAAAAGTAAGTGACACCCAATGCCCAGCATTTGAGAGTATAGCTTAGACGAATCATGTTAGTGCCTCCCGAAATATTCTGACGATCACACGTAGCAAAATTATTATAATAGTTGCTAAATTATGAATATATAATATATGTTATAATATGAATATATAGGCCAAGTCAACTGTTTTTTTTCTTGAGTAAGATATTTCGTCGTTTGTTCGGCTGGAAAGAGGGAGGGTGTAGGAATCTGCTAAACAGATAATTACGTTATGTACGCAGTTACTTATGAAGCTATCAAGGCGCAGAGGAATTGCCCTAGTCAGAAACCATTATAGTAGGGGCATTATGGTAGAAGCCTCATGCTAGATATTTAACTCACTGCTTGGACTTACTCCAAATAGCCGCTTATATTCACGGCTAAATTGGCTGGGACTCTCATAGCCTACTTGCATGGTGATTTGCGATACTTGTGCCTCGCCGAGTTGAATGAGCTGCCGCGCTTTCATCAATCGTAGGCTTTTTTGATATTGAAGCGGGCTTAGTTGAGTGATTTCTTTAAAATGTTGATGAAATCCCGACACACTCATACCGCATCGACTGGCCAAATCTTCTATGATGACGGGCTCTTCTAAATGCGCTTTTAGCCAATCGGTAGCTTGGGCAATACGGTGGGTGTGACTGCCATTAACCACCAGTTGCCGAAGTTTATGACCTTGCTGTGCTGAGAGCAGCCGATAATAAATCTCTTGCTGAATTAAAGGTGATAAAAATTCTATATCATTTGGATAATTAAGCAAGTCTATCAGCCGCTCGAATGCAGTTAATATGGTGTCTTCTAATGGCCATTTTATCCCTTGATGCTCATAATCGGCATTTTTCTGAGGTGGTATTTGTGCCATGACTTCACGAATGAGCGCCAGATTTAATTTCATAGATAATACGATGACAGGCTGCTCTACAGTGGCGTGTTTGATATGCATGCTTATAGGAATATTGACAGGGCAGAACATCAGACTGCTGTCATCAAATTTCTGGCAATCTGTACCTAAGTAAATTTCACGCGTGCCTTGTAAGACGATACATATACTAGGTTCTTGGATATAGCTGATAGTCTTTCTTGGTCTGTCGGCACAATAAAAAAACAAGCCTGAAATGTCTGATTCGATGGTTTGGTTTTTGGGTAATATACTAAATAGCTGCTCTACCGTTTTTGTTTTCATGATTTATGCTTACTTTATAATTTGCCTAATGATATAAATATTTATAGGATTAGGCAAGGATTCTGGAGTAATGCTCTACCGGATTAGCGTGCTCACTTCTATAATGATGGCATCAAAACGCAGTAAGCTTGATTTGTAGCGTATTGCACAATACCAATAATATGCCAATCCATAAGGAATATATGATGAAAATTTTCTATAAAACGCGCGCAACGGCAACCGGTGGTCGTTCTGGTCACACAGGTCTTGACGATGGTTCGCTAGGTTTTGACCTGGTCTCTTTTCAAGAAACAGACAAGGAAGGTGTCAATCCAGAGCAGCTTTTTGCAATGGGTTATGCGGCTTGTTTTGATAGTGCTTTAAATCTGACCGCCCAGCAAATGAAACTGCCAATCACTGCCTCAAAAACCTCGACCCAAGTGGGTATTGGTATGAAAGCCGATGGTAGCTATAACCTAGACATAGATTTGTATGTTGAAGTGTCGGGCATTGATGAGGCTCAAGCGCAAACACTGGTCGAAACAGCTCACCAAGTTTGCCCATACTCTAATGCTACTCGCGGTAATGTCGATGCACGTTTGCATGTGACCGTGGTTTAACGGTCAGCAGTAGTCAATACCTAACGACTGATTCAACAGCTGTTCTAATAACTATAAACAAATATAAAAACGACATGACTTTCAACTGCTTGGGTATATAAAGTATTCAGGCAGTTTTTTATTGAGTGATTCAACGTTGATCATTAAGATTAAATTATCAGGCATGAAAAGTTAAGCACAAAAAAGAGCCAGTAGTTTGACTACTGGCTCTTTCGTTTTCAATAGATTCGAATAAAAACATAGGTTTTATTCAAATAACCACCACGTATTATTTACGCTTGTTTCTAGGGTTATTATAGTTGGCAGTTCACTTGGTATTGTTGACCATTGTCTGATGTGATGGTCATGATGCCGTAATCCGCTTTGGTGTGCCAATCGTAAGTGGTTTTAGGGTTAACATTATTCACATAACGAGCGCCAGAACCTGATACCGCTTGCTCCATGGTGATTTTTGCATTGGTTAAGCCAACTTTAGGCAAGGTCACGTTTAGGTTAGCAGTCTGACCGTTAGCAGTGTAGGCAGCAGTGAGTTGACCGTTGTCTTCACAAGTGAATGATTGGACGACTGGCTGAGTATTGGTCTCTGGGGTCGTAGTAATTGGTGCATTAGTGGCGCAGGCAGACAATAATAGAGCAAAAGGTGCTACGGCTAATAATTTTTTCATAATATGCCTCAAAAGTATCGGTAAAAGTAGGTTGTTACTTCAAGCAACATGATACCGTAGAGAATGTAACTTCATGTTGTTTTTGAGAGCTATGGTAGTAATCTTATCTGTCTTTTTTATCACTAAGCCTCTATTAGCCTATTAGTTTTAAATAACGAATGAGGATATTTCACGTAGGGGCTTTTTCTCTATTTAAAATAAATACCAATACTGCACCCAAGATAACCGAGCTTGCTATAATGAATGGCATGGTCAATTGCTCAGATAAAAACACCACGCCTAATATCGCAGCGAGTATAGGGACACACAATTGTACAACTGCTGCTTGGGTGTTTTTTAACAAAGGCATGGCCATATACCAGATGCTATAGCCTATACCAGATGCGATCGCTCCTGATGCACAGGCCAAAAGTACTCCCTTGATAGTAATGTCACCTAAATTGATGTTTTCCAAGCCTATATTGTCTAGATAAGTCATGCTTATCATTAACAGTATGGGCGCTGCTATCAGACTCCGAATGAAATTAAAACCTGTGGCTCGCAGCGGCGACACGCATGATTTGCCGCGTATGCTATATATGCCCCAAGCGGCACCACTGATTGCCATAAGCACCGCCGCTAGTAACGAAGGCACCGCTGCTGACGGTAGCATCAAATAGACAAACCCTGCTACCGCTACGATAAATGCCAGCCATTGTAAGCCGCTCAATTGCTCTTTTTTATAGATGCCCCAACCAATCATCGTCAGCTGAACCGCTGAAAATAGAATCAGCGCTCCTGTACCAGTATCCAACTCTACATAAGCAATCGAAAAGCATAGCGCATAAATCACTAAGCTCACGCTACTTAACCAGCTACCTTTACCGTTTAAAATAGCAGCGTGAGCAATACTGTCAGACTCTCGCGCGTGCTGTCGTAACCGATAAGCATGAATGGTCATGATAATACCTAGGCAGACAGCAGCGCTCAGCAGGCGCAAAATGGTAAAGCTCCAAGCATCTATATGACCCTCTGCTAACGCCATCCGGCAAAAGAGAGAGTTTGCAGCAAAGGCGATTAATGCAATAACGGTGTACAAGGTGGCTTTCAAAAATAATTCCTACAATAAAGAAGCTGGTTTTTTAATAAAATAGGCAAATTCGACTTTTAGGGATGTTGTTAACACTGTTTTACCAGCAAAAATAATGGCAAAAGTGACAAAAATTAGTTGCTAGTTGGAAAGTGTCTTACAACAGAGCATATTTTATTGCACTCGCAGGCGAAAGTGTTTTTTAAATTGGACTGATGATAGTTGAATTAACAATAAAGGCCGACTACAAAAGTGGTGTGATGTGGATCAAGCGCATACTCAGAACGATTGCTGAAGTTAATCGTCATAAATCAAATAAAAACAATAGATAGGAAAAAGTAATATGGATTGGGCAAGTATTTTTATTCATGACACTACTTGGGCATTTGCGCTTGAGATATTGGTGCGTGTCAGCGTCATGTTTGTGCTGATTATCTCGTTTTTGCGTTTGACGGGCAAACGCGGCGTCCGTCAGCTGTCAATCTTTGAGTTGACCATTATTTTATCATTGGGCTCTATCGCAGGTGACCCTATGTTTAACGAGGATTTGCCGATTATTCAGGCAGTACTGGTCATGAGCATCGTTATCGTGCTTTATCGATTATGCACGTGGATCATGATGGAATTCCAACCTTTTGAAGATTTATTAGAAGGGAAGTCGCTCTATATTGTAGAAGATGGGATGCTGGTACTCGATAAGATTAAAAAGGGTAAAATGTCTCATGATGAGTTTTTTACTGAAATGCGCCAACAAGGGGTTGAGCATTTGGGTCAAGTGCGTACAGGCTTGCTAGAGACGGACGGTAATTTTAGTATATTGTTATATCCGCCTGAAAACACCGGCTATGGTATGCCGCTTTTCCCTAAGCAGTATCAACCTGTCGAAGAGATAGAGTCAGAAACATATTACGCATGTATGCATTGCGGCTATGTCGATCATATATCTGACCCAAATCAGCTCTGTGAACGCTGTGAGAATGGATGTCGAGACTGGGCAAAGGCCTTGAATAGTGAGATCATTAGATGATAATAAATGAGATGATAGCTATATGAATTATCTATGAGTAGATCGAGCGGTCTTATGTTGGCAGACTTAATAATAGCCAATTATACCAACGTAAGACAGCCCTAGACTAAACGTTTTTAACATACCTTAATTGAGTTAGGCAATTTTATACCAATCAATTTTACGGGTCATGACCATCACGCAAGCGAGCAGCACAAAACAGAAGACAGCACCAAGCAATAAATTCATATCTTCGGTGGTTAATATGCCGAAAAACGCCGCATAAAATCCTGCCAATGTGACAGTGAAAATCGCTGCTCGCTTGACGCCGCCCAGTACATAATAAGTATACCAACCAATGAGTCCAACACAGGCGCTGGCAGCAATGGCATACGCTTTCCAAAAGACAATTTGCTCAGCAAGTGGTAATAGTAAGACATAAAACACAAACAGCGCGCAACCGACCAACAGATATTGAATAGGGTGAATACGGCTGGATTTGATCACTTCAAATAAAAAGAAAGTGCCGAATGATACTAAGATTAATAATAAGGCATATTTCATCGTTCGTTCAGTTTGTAAATACACATCATTAGGCTCAGCAAAACTCACACCAAAGCTGTTCAGGCGCACGTTTCGATAGCTATCAGGTATGGTGGTAGCTTCTGCTGTAGCAGCGCCTTCCATTGCTATAAGCGCATCACCAGAAGCCATTGACTGGCTGTTGTTATCAAGAGTGGCTTGACTGGTGACGACACATCGGTTGTTGGCGATGCTGACACATTGCGACAAATCTTGATTGTTGGCTATAGTGTATTAAATACAAAAATGTTATAAGTTAAAATAACTCAACAGATATCCTCAATTATCATGACTTACTCCCTAGACTATCGCAAACAAGTTCTTAAAAGCTTAGCAGATGGCATGACCTTTGCCGAGGCAGCCTCTTTTTATGACATTAGTCCAACCACCATTCAAAAGTGGAAGAAACGGCTGCATAGTAAGAGCACTCGCAATGTTACGCCATCAAAAATACCGGATGATGCCCTACGCAAAGACGTTGAGCGTTACCCTGATGACTATCACTATGAGAGAGCAAGACGGTTCAACTGTACTGCCCCAGCCATTTGTGAGGCTTTAAAACGTCTTGGCATCAGTCAAAAAAAAGACCTTAGAGCATCCAAAAGCTTGCCCAATAAAGAGAGCGGAGTATCAGAGTAAGCTTGATAACTTTAAACAGCAAGGCTATCCCATTGTCTATATGGACGAAAGTGGCTTTGAGGCTGAAACCATTCGTCCTTATGGCTATGCACCGATAGGTAAACCCTGTATCGACAGCTACAACTGGCAGGCAAAAAAGCGAACCAACGTCATTGGTGCTCTATATAAAAAGATGCTGTTTGCGCTGGATTACTTTGAGCAGAACATTAACAGTAATATATTCTATCAGTGGTTCAAACAGACACTAATCCCAAGTCTTAAAACCAAATGCGTGATTGTGATGGATAACGCCAGATTTCATAAGAGCAAGCGCATTCAAAAACTACTGAACAGGCATGGTCATCGTATTCTATGGCTGCCGCCGTACAGCCCAGACTTAAACCCTATCGAGAAGAAGTGGGCTCAAGTGAAGTTTTTACGCCAAGGCTGGATGGAAAATGACTTATCTAAATTGTTTTATGATATTTGTTCTAGCCATAACACTTTTGCTTTGAACTGACTATATTGTTAAATACTGATTTTGCCAACTGGCTTCAAAACCTTTAGCGGTAAGTTTCTTGGCATTGGGGAGCGCCTTACCAATAAAGTTTGGCGCATGCCAATTACTGCGCATCGTTAAGTTAAAGTTTTGTCCCGTCGGTACAGTGTTTACATTGCTAATACCAGCTAACGGTAAATCAATGACGATTTCTGTACTGGTCAATGACTCGCTAGTACCGTTCGTAGCAAGGGCGTTATTGCCATTCTGTTGGCTCGTTATATTTTTTACTGAACGTTGTAATATATCTTGCGGAATATCTACTTCTACATAGGTCAGGTTTTTCAGCAGCGCTGTCTGAGGGTAGGTCGCTTTTATCGGTTTTTTATCAATGGTCACCGTTGGTAGCGTCGCCACGCCGCGCAGATCTGATACTGGAATAATCAATTTTGCTGCATTCCAGTGGATGATGGTTTTTTCGGGCTGGGCGTTATTTTTATTGGCGGGTGTGTTGATGGAGCCTTGTGCGTCACTAGTTTTGCTCGTAGTTTCATATAAGCTGCTGATGGCTTGATCAAATGTATAGCGCTGGTCAAATGTCAACGCACCATCATAACTGGTCGCATGATAGATGCCACGTTTGTAGGTATCAGTGCTGACTTCAAGATCTTGTATGGCTTGGGTCTGACTGGCAAAGACAATTTCATTTTTTGAGTAAGATGGTGCACATTTGCTGGTTTTTTCAGGTGCTGTAATCTGACATTCAGGTGTAATTGTGGTAGGGATGATGATAAATGGGGTGATGACTTCTTGCGGATTGACGTGCTGCTGGGCAATTTCTTTAACCACCGACGCGGCATAATTTTGTCGTTCGTAGATGACTGAGCCAATCATACCGAGACCGATGGCAAAAATAATACAAAGCCCGGCGATGATGGACAATTTCGTCAATAGTGTTTTTTGCATGAAAGCTCCTCATATGAATCTTTAGTCCAAAACTGTGCATATAAAAGTCAGTAGGTTCAAAGAAGATCATAGAGGAGAGATGAAGAAAAAATATGTAAGAACGATGGAGAGTGTGTGGAAAAATAAGCCTTAGTGTTTTCTGATACCAGTATTTTTTGATACTAGTATCTTCTGGCATCAGTGTTTTTTAGTATCACCAACCACTTTATCCATAATAGCAAATAATAAACCAGACAACACAAAAGTCATGTGAATGATGACTTTCCACATGAGTTTGTCCGCTTCACCCTCACTCAATTCATTAGGAATATCCATAAATGACTTTAATAGATCAATCGCAGAAATAGCGACGATGGCACCGATAACTTTTAGTTTTAGACCAGAAAAATCTACTTTGCCCATCCAACTAGGTCGATCAACGTGATCACCAGTATCAATTTTTGAGACAAATATTTCATAGCCACTAAATATGATGATTAATAATAAACTGGCTACTAAAGAGAGGTCGACCAACACTAATATATTAACAATGACATCTGATACAGAAGCGCTAAATACAGTATTGAACATCATGACTGTTTTTTGAATGAATTTTATAAATAATAAAATAATCCCTAAGACCAGCCCTAAATAAAAAGGCGCCAATATCCAGCGGCTGTTAAAGATGGTTTTTTCTAGGTATCGTTCAATGTTTTTTAGCATGGATATCTCTTAAGGCTCTTAAAGGTAAGGTTGTAGGTCATTTACTGATAACGTGGTATAGATGGATTTAAGAAAGCCATTCAAGCACTTGTTGTACCCGCTCATCTCTATCACCACCTATGCGATGAAATGGCTTTTGGTGACGGGTCAGCTGACTTTCAAAATAAGCACTGATTTCATCACGTTGATGTGGGCTATCACGCAAATCATCGGCGACCCACGGAATATCAACTTCGGTTAATAGAATCAAATCATAATGATGCGTTAACGCCGCATTGGTGAGCGCTTTAGGGCAATCACCATAATACCAGTTGGCATAAACCATTAGCTCAAATAAACTGGTGTCACAAAACAAGTAGCTGCTATCAGAATTTTGCGCGGCTTGTGCGGCGAGTTTATTTTCTAACTCAATTTGACCTTGTGCAATAGGGAGTAAATCATCCCAAGTGCAAGTGAGGTGTTCCTTATCCCATTTCGCTTGTAGATAGGTGCGCATGTATTCTGGCACCCAAGGGCAACCAAAATGCGCTGCCAAGTCGCGACATAGCGTGGTCTTACCAGTGCTCTCTGCCCCTAGGATAGCGACATTGATGACCGATTTAGGCGTATGCTGCTTTAGGTTGCAAGCGGTAACGTCGTTGCCATTCATAGTAAGCCCAAATTGCGATAAGAGTGAAGACTACGTATTGTAGCGCAGTAAAAGTGAGACCTTTATAAAAGTATAGCGGGACTGAAATAGCATCGGCGATTATCCAGAGTATCCAATGCTCAATTTTGCGCCGCGCCATCAGCCACATCGCCATCAAAAACAGCGCGGTGGTCAGCATGTCGGTGTAATCAACCCACGTAAATAAATGCAAACCTAATACCGCGCCATCAAAACTAAAGTTATTATTGATGACTGGTCTGAAGTAATACACCAACGCGACAAAGGCAATAGTCGCCGAGGCTAGTAAGGCGAGTATTGGCACATCTTTTTTATCGAGATGTTCTACTTGAATAGCATTCTGGGCGTTAGTCCTTGCTAACGACTCATTTTGCTGCTGACCAGTAGGGTTGATATAATCTTGCTGTTTTTTGATTGCTGTGTTTTTCTTACTCTGTGTCCAATTGATCCAGCCATATAGACTCATCACCGTATAATAGGCATTGATAAACATATCGCCAAATAACTGCCATTTCCACAACAGATAGACAAAGATTGCGGTGCTGACGAGACCAATGGGGAAGACTAGAATATTGGTTCTGCTGGCGAGTAAGACACTTGCTACCCCAAATATGACGGCAATCAATTCAAGAGCAATAAAGACGGTGGGATAGTCAGCGTACTGTCCAAATAACCAGTTAAAAATTTCTACCATGAGTATTTCCAAATATGAGCGGGTTTATGTCTCGCAGTTTTATGAGCTCGAACTGTGAACGCGTCGCTAGCAAAATGCGCCAATTATAACGTAGCTGCTCCAAAATGAAGTCAGGACTTTGCTTATTTTTCGCAACAAACAGATTATTTGTAACAAAGTATTAGAAAAATAATTATATTCAGGCATAATAAAGGCTCTGATTTTAAGTTTACAGTTATTCACTGAAATCAAACGACTGTTATTTTTCCACTTTTATGCTTATCCCAAGCCCTATAGTAGTAGACAAGGAAGCTTATCATGACGACTTGTATCACAGGCACTGGCCTGTATATTCCGCCTTATAGCATCAGTAATGAAGAGCTAGTAGATTCATTTAATAAGTATGTTGAGAATTATAATGCAAAGCATGCTGACGAGATAGCAGCAGGAACTTTGACTGCCCTAGAGCCTTCTTCAGCGGCCTTTATCGAAAAAGTATCTGGTATCAAATCACGTTATGTGATGGAAAAGGATGGTATTTTAGATCCTGAAATCATGGCACCAGTGATTCCTTATCGTCATTTAGGTGAAGAGCTGTCTATCATGGCAGAAATGGGTACTGCGGCTTTGAAAGACGCGCTAGCAGATGCGGGTCTTGAGGCGAATGACCTAGATGGTATTATCCTTGCCTGTTCAAACTTCCAGCGTACTTATCCTGCGGTCGCTATCGAGATTCAAAATGCAATCGGTATGATTGGTGGTTTTGCTTATGATATGAACGTCGCTTGTAGTGCCGCGACTTTTGGTCTATCGCAAGCACACGGCTCTATCGTTTCTGGTCTGGCTAAGCGCATCGCTGTGGTCAACGTTGAGATTACCTCAGCGCATCTAAACTGGCGTAACCGTGACAGCCACTTTATCTTTGGCGATGTCGCAACAGCATCTATCGTCGAAGAGCTAGACACGCCAAAAGGTTATGAGATTCTTAACTCTAAGCTATTCACCCAGTTTTCGACCAATATCAAAAACGAATACGGCTTTATGGATCGCTCAGAGTTCTTAGCGGCACAGACTGAGATGTATCCAGACATTAAAGAGCCAGTCACCGACAAGCTATTCTTACAAAATGGTCGAAAAGTGTTCCGTGAAGTCTGTCCAAAGGTTTCAGAGGTCATCACTGAGCATTTGCAAGAAAACGATATCGCAACGTCTGATGTTAAAATGATGTGGCTGCACCAAGCCAACGCCAATATGTTGGATTTAATCCTACGTACTGTGATTGGTAAAGAAGCAGATAAAGCGATTGTGCCAAGTGTCATTGCTGAATTTGCTAACACCAGTTCAGCCAGTCCGATGATTGTTTTCCATCGCTATAAAGATGAGCTGGCATCAGGTGATTTGGGTGTTATCTGTTCATTTGGTGCTGGTTACTCTATCGGTTCAGTGTTGGTGCGTAAGGTTTAATTTTTAAAGTAAAATCTGTTACTAATAAAAAATAGCTAAGAACAACCTTAGCTATTTTTTTTGTCTGTTATTTTTGTTATGAGCACTTAATCACATTATTTAAGCAATATATTATTCAAGAATGAGGCGCTATTTGAGAATATAACGGGAAGAATGCTTAGAATATCGACAAGAATGCGTAGAGGTTTTAATTTACCCCGAAAAATTTGCTATAATCACGGTCTTATTCCTCTCATCCAATTAAAAGTCCTTTTATGAAAGAATCCTTACGCCTGCGTTTAGACCAGATGGTAGACCGTTATGAAGAGGTCACCGCCTTATTATCAGATCCTAGTATCATCAGCGATAATAATAAATTCCGTGAATTGTCTGTCGAGCACAGCGACTTGATGGATATCACCACTTTATGGCAGAACTATGTGCGTGCAGAAACGGATCAGGCTGATGCAGAGGCTATGCTGGCTGATGCATCAGATCCTGACATGAAAGAGATGATGATCGATGAGATTGATAACGCCCGCGAGACCATCGTAGAGATGGAAGAGGCGCTCAATGTCATGATGCTACCAAAAGATCCGAATGATAAAGTGCCTGCTTTCTTGGAAATTCGTGCGGGTACAGGTGGTGATGAAGCCGCGATTTTCTCTGGTGACTTGTTCCGAATGTACCAAAAATACGCGCAGACACAAGGCTGGACAGTGGAAGTATTGTCGGCAAGTGAAGGCGAGCATGGCGGTTATAAAGAAATCATCACTCGCGTATCAGGCAACAGCGTGTATGGTCGCTTAAAGTTTGAATCTGGCGTACACCGTGTGCAGCGTGTGCCTGAAACCGAAAGCCAAGGTCGCGTGCATACCTCAGCTTGTACCGTGGCGGTGATGCCTGAGGTTGAGATTGATGATACAGTGGATCTGAACCCAGCCGATATCCGCTTTGACACTTTCCGTTCAAGCGGTGCGGGTGGTCAGCACGTTAACACCACTGACTCAGCCGTACGTTTGACCCACATTCCAACGGGTACCGTGGTAGAGTGTCAGCAAGAGCGTAGCCAACATAAAAACCGTGCGCAAGCGATGAAAATGCTGATTTCAAAGATCCAGCAAGTCAAAGTACAGGCGCAAGTTGATGCAGCAGATACCATACGCCGTGATTTGGTGGGTAGTGGCGATCGCTCAGAACGCATTCGCACTTATAATTTCCCACAAGGTCGCATGACCGATCACCGTATCAACCTGACGTTATACAAGCTTGATGCCATTATGGAAGGCGACTTGGATGAGATTCTTGATGCACTGTTGCGTGAGCATCAGGCTGATTTGATGGCCAGTATCGGCGGTGGTGATTAGTAACCATCAGGATATTAATGACTAGAGGCTCAATAGCTGGTCGTGAATCCATTAATTCATAAAAGCGTGACACTGTCTAGATGACAGTGTCTGTTTGTTTATAGCTGTTTTTTTACGGCTATCAACTATGATAATAAGTATAGATTTAATTTTGCAGTTTTCGTTTATTCCATTTAATTACCTAACAATATTGAGAGTGTTATGTCAAAGCACAACAATCAGAATCAAGAGCAAGCCCCAGAAGACGCTAACGAGCTAATTGCTCAGCTGCAAGCCAAGCTAGACGATATCAGTGCTTCAGGCAAACAGCCGTATCCAAATACATTTAAACGTACTGATTATGCGCAAGATTTGCAAACTGCTTTTGACGGCGTCTCAAAACAAGAAATTGAAGAAAAAGCGGCGAATGGCGAAAAAACACAGGTCAACGTGGCAGGTCGCGTCATGCTGAACCGTGGTGCCTTTATTGTTATTCAAGACATGACGGGTCGCATTCAGTTATATGTTGCACGCAAAGAGTTGGATCCAGAGACGTTAGCGGCCATTAAATCACTAGATTTGGGTGATATTGTTGGCGTATCAGGCTACATCGGTCGCTCAGGCAAAGGCGACTTATATGTGCATATCGAAGAGTTTCAGTTATTGACTAAAGCGCTACGTCCAATGCCAAACAAGTTTCATGGTTTAGCTGATGTCGAAGCGCGCTATCGTAATCGTCATCTTGATTTGATGACCAATGAGACGACTCGTGATACCTTTATGATTCGCAGTCAAGTCATTAGCGGCATTCGCAAGTTTATGTTAAATGAGCGTTTCATGGAAGTTGAGACGCCGATGATGCATCCTATCCCAGGTGGTGCGGTGGCGCGTCCATTTGTGACTCATCATAACGCTCTAGATATGCCTTTATATCTGCGTATCGCGCCTGAGCTTTACTTGAAGCGCTTAGTCGTTGGTGGTTTTGAAAGGGTGTTCGAGATTAACCGCAGCTTCCGTAACGAAGGTGTATCAACTCGCCATAATCCTGAATTTACCATGATTGAATTTTATCAAGCTTATGCTGATTATCATGACTTGATGGATTTGACCGAACGCTTATTTAATGAATTGGCGATGGATATTTTGGGCACGACTGAGATTACTTATCAAGAAGAAGCCATCAGTCTAAAAGCGCCATTTATACGTTTATCTATGTGTGATGCAATTGCAAAATATGCCGAAAATTTCGATATGGCACGTATCAATGACCGTGAATATCTGGCAGAGTATGCCTCGACAACGCTTAAACAGCAAGTGAAAGAGGTGTTTGGTGTGGGCAAACTACAGACCATCATCTTTGAAGAAACCGCTGAACACCAATTGCGTCAGCCAACTTTCATCACTGAATATCCAGCGGAAACTTCACCACTGGCACGCCGTAGTGATGACAATCCTGAAATCACCGATCGTTTTGAGCTATTCATCGGGGGTCGTGAACTGGCAAACGGCTTTAGCGAGCTTAATGATCCTGCTGATCAGGCAGAACGCTTCCGTGGACAAGTCGCTGAAAAAGACGCTGGTGATGATGAAGCGATGCATTTTGATGAAGAATACATCGAAGCGCTGTCTTATGGCTTACCACCAACCGCAGGTGAAGGTATCGGTATTGACCGTTTAGTGATGTTGTTTACCGATTCGGCTAGTATCCGTGATGTGATTTTGTTCCCGCATATGCGCCGCAAGTTAGAAAGCTAAAACTAGTTTACTTGCCATAAATCCATGCTGGGACTAAACTGAACATAAGAAAGCTCTTTTGCTTTCAATGGAATGGTCCCAGATTCTTTATGAGACCTCATTTATAGGGACATCATGGATAATCAGCACGCGTCACCCTCACTTTGGCAACAAATGATTCAACAAAGTTTCTTATCTTTGTATGAGTTACCAGCAGATAAAACAACCAATCCTGAGCAGTTTCAAGGTTATGATTTCGTTTTTGAGTTTTCTGGCGCTATCATTTATTTGATAGTCAATGATGTGGTGATGCAAGCGAGTAGGCAAAAAGTAGACAGCGCTCAAGTTCGTGAGTGGAGAAAAGAAGTCGTCAACCAACTAATTAAGCGTCACGCTCAGCTTTATCTAAAAAACGATAAGTCGATGGCAGAAAGTAATACCTCGGCAGCTGGTAAGAATGTTTATTTCATTGGTTTGACGTCACTGTCTGTCACGCATCAAGATGATAAACCACAAGCATCCTCGCATACGGTTGATTATGAATATGGTAGTCAGTTTTTTGCTGAAGACTGTGTTTTAGATCTGGATGATGAGCAGAGTGTCTTACAGGTATTTAGCCATCAAAACTTTGTCGATACCATCAGCCAATTGGTTACGCCAAGCGATTTGTCCGCATTTTTAGACTTTCATCGCAGCCAGCTGACAGGGTTTGAGTCATTCCAAGACGAATCGACATTACTTACCCAGTTTTTACAGTCGCCTGACTTTCATCAAAGAGCGATTAGGGTGCAAGATCAATTGATTGACAATCAGTTGATCGATCAGATTGAGCAACGCTTGCTCAAAGCTACAGAACCAGATCAGGCAGTCTTTGCCAAAGCACTCATGGCTGAGATTCAGAAAAATACTCGAATGTGGTACAAGCTGTTTAATAGTTTGATCAAAAATTATTATGAGGCAGGTCAACCACTACCAAAAGAGCCAGTCGATATTTTGGTCGATGAGTCAATGTATACTTACGCTTGTTTGGTTGAAAAAATCTTAGCTTACAAAACGATGGATCAAGACTCTCGCTGGAATGGTTATGTCTGTCATGAGCACTCTTATCACGTGTTTGGACGCCATTATCTGATGGTTTTCTATGCGCAAGATGATAATAGTTCGCTGAGTGCTGACAAGGTGCGCACGTCTCAACAAGATTTGTTGTTGGAGCTCAATGCTCAAATGCAGGATCCAGTGATGGATGATTTATTTTTGATTGGCGTAGAGTTTAGACCTTGTGATGATAGCGTCAATACAGAGGTGCATTTGGATGCCTTTTATCAAAAAGGCTCAGTGATTGACGCCAATACTCAGCGCTTATACGAACGTTTAGCACAACTTCAAGCGCAGTTATAATCTAAACCTAATATAGCTTACTGGTTTGACACTCCATCTATATTTGTATTATTCACATTGGCATTTATTATGACGCAGCAATATCAAGTTTTAGCGCGCAAATACCGTCCAAAAAACTTTCACGAGTTGATTGGGCAAACGCATGTTTCTCAAGCACTGATTAATGCGATTGATTATAACCGTTTGCATCATGCTTACCTCTTTACGGGCACACGCGGTGTGGGTAAGACCACGATCGCGCGTATCTTATCTAAATGTTTGAACTGCGATACGGGTATCACTAGTACGCCTTGCGGTGTGTGTGATAACTGCGTGGCAATCGATCAAGGGCGATTTATCGATCTTATCGAGATTGATGCGGCATCCCGTACCAAAGTAGAAGACACACGAGAGTTGCTGGATAATGTGCCGTATGCGCCAAGTCAGGGGCGTTATAAAGTATACCTGATTGATGAAGTGCATATGTTGTCCACACACAGTTTTAATGCGCTTCTTAAAACTTTGGAAGAACCCCCTGAGCATGTAAAATTCTTACTTGCCACGACTGATCCGCAAAAATTGCCGATTACCATTATTTCGCGCTGTTTGCAGTTTGTGCTACGTCCGCTACCGCAAACGTTACTCAGCGAGCATTTGGCAAATGTTCTTACCCAAGAGCAGGTGGGTTATACGCAGCCTGCACTCTGGCAATTGGCCAGCGCCGCCAAAGGCTCGGTACGTGATGCGTTGTCATTGACCGATCAGGCCATTGCTTTTGGTCAAGGTGCGCTCGATGATGTCACTGTAAACGCCATGCTTGGCTTAATTGATGCGGCTGATTTGGTCAGTCTGATTACAGATATTTATAACCATGACAAGTCTGCTGTTGCTGCACATATCGAGCAAATGCGCGCGCAAATGGTTGATGCGACGAGTATGTTTGATGGTCTTACTGAATTACTGCATCAATTGGCGTTGACCCAGCTGCTTCCTGAAGTGGCATTAAATGTGAATGAGGCGCAGGCGCAAGATATCAACACGCTTGCGCAGCATATGAGTCCAGATGTTCTGCAACTGTATTATGAGATTGTCGTGCAAGCACGTGAAGGTGTTAAGCTTGCGAGCACACCAATGCAAGCGCTGGAAATGTGCATTTTACGCCTGCTGGCATTTCGTCCGTTGCCAGTCGATGAGATATTAAATCATACTTATGCTGGCTCTGTAGCACATGAAGTACCAGCTATAGAAGATGGGACATCTACACCTTCTACACAGTCATTGAATAAGTCATCAAATAGCCAATCGGCTTCTGCACCGCCATTACAGTCTTATGGCGTTGATTATCAAGCACGAAATAATGATGATTTGCAAGTCGAGACCTATGACAATATTGAGCCAAGTTTGGCTCAAAATTCTGAGCAAAATCATGATGTATTAGTCACTAACCCTGAACCCGTTGTTGAGCCTGAACCCGTTGTTGAACCTGAACCCGTTGTTGAACCTGAACCCGTTGTTGAACCTGAACCCGTTGTTGAACCTGAACCCGTTGTTGAACCTGAACCCGTTGTTGAACCTGAACCCGTTGTTGAACCTGAACCCGTTGTTGAACCTGAACCCGTTGTTGAACCTGAACCCGTTGTTGAACCTGATGCAAATAATTCTCAGTTAACAACGCAACTGGATGATCCTCGTACTTTGCTGCGTTGCTCACCGCAAGAACTGCTAGGTGAGTGGACACCAGAAAAATGGGATTATTGGCTACAAACGGCTCGTGAAGCGGAGATATTGGCTCAAGACGAATTGGCACTTGCGCGTCAAGGCATGATGACGGGCTTATGCGATGGCAAGGCAATATTTATAACAAGTGTAGATAGTCGGCATTTACAAACCACTTTTCAGCAATTAGCGGCTAAACTGCAACAGCAGTTCACCCAAGCAGAAATTGACTTGCAAATCGATGGCAGTGTCATGCAAGCAGAGGATAAGACGCCTGAGCGTCGCCAACAAAAGCGCTTGGTGCAAGCCAAAACGGTTGCAGAAGCAAGACTGCTTGCTACGCCTGTGATGCAGTATTTGAATGAGCGCGGTGAAGGAAAAATGGGTAAGGTTCAGTTGTATTAAACAGTCAGAAAAACTGTTGTTAAAATTATTTAAAAGTCTATATAGTTATTAAATACAACTTTCATATAAAATATCAAGGCGATGTTGTACTATCGCCTTGATATTTTTGTTTTTATTGCGAATTAAATGGGCTTTTTTAAACAAGAGAGAAATATTTAATAACGATAAAATAAATTAAGATTCGCTATAATGGTTAAGTTATATTAAAAACTGAAATGAAGTTTAGGTGAGAATATGTTGGATAATTTACGCGGTATGGCTGTGTTCGCCAGTGTGGTTGGACATGGCTCTTTTAGTGGCTCTGCTCGTGAGCTTGGCATTACAACCAGTGCAGTCAGTCAGCAAATCCGCTCATTAGAAAATGAGCTGGGCGTCGTGCTATTACACCGCTCAACTCGTAAGCTGAGCTTAACAGAAGCTGGCGAAAGTTTTTATGAAGCCGCAAAGGATGTGGTAAGTGCTGCTGAGCAAGGGCGGATTAAGGTCAATCAGTTACGTGATGAGTTGGCAGGCAGCTTACGAGTGGCGACAACACCGGAGCTTGGCGTTAATCACATCTTGCCGGCACTCTCTACGTGGATGGCGGCACATGATGATCTTAGCATTACCTATCTAGCAGACAACCACTATATTGACATGATTGATGAGCGGATCGATATTGCGATTCGTATGAGTCCATCGATTAATGACTCGAGCCTCAGCAGTCATCCATTGACCGATGTGCGCCAAATGTTGGTTGCTTCACCGCAGTACCTACGCCAACATACCAAACTGCAGACGCCTAAAGATTTGGCTGACCATCAGCTGATTTGTATTGAAATCATGAAAGATGCCAATCAAATTGATCTCATTCAGACAGAAACGGGTAAAAAGACGCGTACGAAAATGAATTCACGCATTTATACCAATAATGTCTTTATGGCGACCACCTTGGCAAAAGAAGGTCATGGCTTGGTTAGAATGATGGAAATGGACATCAAAAAAGAGCTTGAAAATGGTGACTTGGTCGAAGTGTTGACCGGTTATCAATTACCAAGTTTTGTACTATATGCCGTCACCTTAAACCGTGATCAACAGCCAGCCAAAATCACTCGCTGTTTAGAGGTGTTAAAAAAGTACTTTCATGCCAATTAAGTGACGTTTGAATAACGCACCATAGAGAGTAGTTTAAAACCTCCAAAAGCAAAAAGCCTATAGACATATTATCTATAGGCTTTTTTAGTGTTAGCGTTTAGTGTGACCAATCATTTAAAATGATGGTTTTAGCAAGTCAATCAAACGCTCAGCCACTTGTGTGCTCTCATCGCGGCTCATATTAAGCGGCGGTAGCAAGCGCACAACATGCCCACCAGTGACATTGATGATTAGCTTTTGCTCATCACGCGCACGATCAACCAACTGACTACAGTCCATGTCTTCAGGCAAAGCGATACCAATCATCATACCTGCACCACGACTGCTGACGCCGTATTGTCCTAGTGTATCGACCAGCGTCTCACGAATAAACAGCCCTTCGGTTACGGCATTGGTCATGATATCACTGTTAGCCAATACGTCATATACGCTATGTACCACACGACTGGCTAGCGGCGTGCCGCCATAAGTAGAGCCATGGCTACCAGCACCAAACAGACCATTAGCGCGGCCACGTACCATACATGCGCCTACTGGAAAACCGTTACCCAAGCCCTTAGCTGTCGTCAATACATCAGGACGCGCATTACTATGTTGATAAGCGAAGTATTTACCCGTACGGCCATTACCTGTTTGCACTTCATCCAGCATAAATAACCAGTTATGGGCTTCACACTCTGCTTGTAGTTCTTCAAGATACGTAAATCCGTTGGCAGCAGTATTTAAACCCCCTTCACCTTGAATAGGCTCTACAAAGATGGCGCAAATTTCATCATGATCTTGCGCAGCTTGCTTAATCGCGGCAATATCACCAAAGGGCACACGGATAAAATCATCATCTAATGTATAAAACCCTTCACGGGCTTTTGGATTGGCGGTGGCTGACAGTGATAGTAAGGTACGACCATGGAATGATTGCTCCATAACGATGACTTTTGGGCGTTTAAAACCTTGTTGATGTGCATACAACCGTGCAAGTTTGAGCGCTGCTTCGTTTGCTTCGGCACCGCTATTGGCAAAGAACACACTGTCCATTTGGGCAGCTGTACATAGTACTTCACCCGCACGCTCTTGCCAGTCGATACCGAATAAGTTACTGGTATGTACTAAAGTCGCTGCTTGCTGTTGAATGGCATCAGTTACTTGCGGGTGGCAATGCCCTAAGCCGCATACGGCAATACCAGTCAGTGCATCTAAATAAGGCGTCTCATCTTTGGTGTATAGCCAACTGCCTGAACCGCGTGTAAAGCTGATTGGCTGACGGTTATAAGTGGGCATAAGATAAGTAGCAGACATATAAAACATCCTTAAGATGATAAATTAGTTAAAAGAGAAGGTGTTGATTATAGCTCGTCAGAAAAAGGCGTGGTTTCAGCAGGCAAGGTATAGTCTTCATTTGCCCATGCACCTAAGTCAATAAGTTTACATTGACTGCTACAAAACGGTTTGTACTTATTGTCTTGCCATGCTGTTTTAGTGCCACAACGTGGGCAAGGATAGGTTTTAGGAGAAGTATTGGGGGTAGATTCAGTCATGATAAGGGTGAGAGTATCCTTGATTTATTTGTATGATTAATCTCATTAGCGAGCGGCAGTCGTTAAGTGGTCTATTTTCTTCTCATATGCGCTTGATAGACTACGATAGCGCGTTACTCGCAGTCGCTATATTACTATTGAAGTGGATTGGCTATATAATAGCATGCGCCCGAATAATGGCAAAAGACAAATACTTTAAGGATAGTAGATGACGGACAATATTGAACTTACGCATCAGCAACTGCGTGCATTTCAACCAGAAAAGCTTTCGGCACCACGTGATTTTATTGTGCCAAACCTCATTCACGACAATAAAAATAATATACCTTTGGTATTAGAAATCGGTGCAGGGAAGGGCAAGCATGCGCTTGGCTTTGCCGCGAAGAATACTGATAAGCATTTGATTGCGATTGAACGTACGCGTAATAAATTTGATGCTTTTGCCAAACTGGCAGTGCTACAAGATTCACCGAACTTAACTGCCATTCATGCTGATGCGATCGCATGGATTGTGTATGCCATTAAACCCAATAGTGTCAGTAAAATCTTCATACTGTACCCCAATCCTGAACAGCACAATCCCAACCAGCAATGGCTAAACATGCCTTTCTTCGAGTTTCTATTGTCACGCTTACAAGTAGGTGGAGAGGTGGTACTAGTAACCAACATCGAAGCCTATATCAATAATGCAGAGCAGCAAGCAACGGAGATATGGTCGTTGCCTAATGAGCGCTATCAAGTCGCTGATGACAGTCAGCGCACGCATTTTGAAATAAAATATTTAGCCCGTGGAGAGGTATGCTGGGAACTTATTATGCATAAGCCCGAGGGTTATAAAACTAGGTTTGATGAGTGGAAGGCCGACACTATGAATCAAGTTAAATAGCCTAAGCAAATAAAAAGCTAAAAAATAAAACCGCCACAAAAAGGCGGTTCAAAAATTACTTACTATTAGAGAAAATTTTCTTAAGTCAAAACTATAAATAAGGTTTTACTAAGGTATCTGAATCAGTATAAGCGTCAAGCACCGTCAGAAAGGTATAAGCACCAATAAATTTTCGACTAATAAACATAAATTCTTTTGGTGGTAAGTTAAACTCAAAAGACTGCATCGCTTTTGTGGCTTGTATTGAGAGGCGAGAGTGAAGTTTGCTGTTCGCCCAAATATAACGGTCGTCCTTATCTAGACAATCGCTAGGAATATCAGGATTGGTCGCTGGATCACTAAACGGTTCGGTTGCCAATAAAAATAGTGACGCCATGTCAGAGCGTACTTTATCACTCATACTATCAAAGAAGTCATAACCCGTCATCGCAAGCATCATTGCCTGATGGTCATGGCGGTAACCAGCTTTTAGTAAGCCATGCGCAATGGTCAAAAGGTTGTTATCAAATTGACGAATAGCACCAAAATCTAATAATACTAATTTATCGATATCGCCTTCATTTTCACTGACACGAACCAAATAATTACCAAAGTTGGGGTCTGTCTGCATTTCACCCCACACAAAAATCTCTTGCATCATGATTTCGATGGCTGCCTGACCAATAGCGTTACGACGCTCATGAGGTAATAATTGTAATGCCTCAGAAACTACGGTAATACCTGGCTCATAAGACATGCAGAGTAGGCGCTTTTTGGAATAAGTACGATTAATCTTGGGAATTATGTAACGCGGATCATTACTCAGACGGTCATAAAACCGTTCTGTCGTCGCGGCTTCAGCTTCGTAGTCCACTTCATGATGGAGTAGGTCACGTATCTCTTCGAACCAAGCATCGAGCGAACGGGTCTGCGGAACGATGTTACTCACTCTTAATAGTTGCTTAAATAAAGCAAGATCTGAGTTGATTGCATCAGCAACACCCGGATACTGAATTTTTAATACAACTTGCTCGCCAGTCGCAATCACGGTGGCGCGATGAACTTGCGCGAGCGACGCGGTACCTATAGGAACCGTATCGACATCTAATTCATGTAATTTTTCGCCCAATAATTGCTGCAGCGTTTGTTGCATGGTTGGCCATGATAACGTAGCGGTATCATCATTGAGCGTTTGCAAGGCACGGGTGATTTCTGGTGGCAAAATATGTTCGCCATAAATCGCTAGCATTTGACCAATTTTGACGACCGAACCTTTTAGCTTACCTAGCTCTTCTGCGAGGTAGTTTGCTTGTGCTTCCATAAATACTTGGTTACGTGCTGTGCGTGCTTCTTTATTTAAGAACATACCAGACACACTATTACCCGCCCAGCGGCGACCAATGTTTAAGGAGGTTTTAGCAATCGACATTCGTCTATCAAACCCTGAGGTTTTTAAGTTATCGATGGATTGCTTGGTGCTAGAAGGTTTAGACGTATCATTTGCCATAAATATAATCATTCATCCAGTTGGTATTGATTTGTGGGTTCAAAACCTACAATACAAGGGAGATGCGATGTACGGGTACAAAATTGTATCATATAAAGCACATTTGGTTGATGAGCCTAAGCTTGCCAATAGCAGTTACTTTGTAAGCCGCAGTATATATTTGCAGATTATAATTTCGTAAAAAATAATATCAAAAAATAAGACCTAGCATGATGCTAGGTCAAATCCTAATAGCTAAGAGTAATTTGGTGTATCAGACTGAAGCTGTGAACAGCCCTCGCCTGAGTAATATTGATTTTTAACTGTTTTCACGAGCAATGGCATGATGCCCAATATCACGGCGATACTGTGCACCATCGAAACTAATCGCACCTGTTACCGCAAGTGCGGCTTGCTGAGCGTCTGAAATACTATCTGCAAGAGCAGTCACGCATAGTACACGTCCGCCATTCGTCACCACTTCTTTTTCACGGTCTATGGCATCGCTGTCAGAAAAAGCAGTGCCAGCATGGAAGACTTTGACAGCGTTGTCATTATTGTCATCTAGTTCTGGCAAGCCAGCAATTACATCACCTTTTGATGATGTTTCAGGATAGCCTTTTGAAGCAACGACGATACCGAGGGCAGGGCGGCTGTCCCACTGAGCATCACTGGGCAACTGTCCTGCTAGACCTTGTGCCACCAAATCTACCATTGATGATTGTAAACGCATTAAGATAGGCTGAGTTTCTGGATCACCAAAACGGCAGTTAAATTCGATCACATAAGGGTCACCTGTTTCATCAATCATGAGACCTGCATATAAAAATCCTGTATAAGGGTGACCCGCATTATTCATTGCATCAACCACTGGTTGAATGACTTGGGTCATGACTTTTTCATGGACATTTTGAGTGACCACTGGCGCAGGAGAGTATGCTCCCATGCCGCCTGTGTTCGGACCTGTATCGCCTTCAAAAGCCCGTTTATGGTCTTGGCTTGTTGCCATTGGCAAGATATTTTTACCATCAATCATGCAGATAAAGCTGGCTTCTTCACCTTGCAAAAATTGCTCAATCACCACGCGGCTGCCTGCATCACCAAACTTATTGTCCGCAAGCATATCATCGATGGCCTCATATGCCTGTTCGATAGTTTCTGCAACGATGACCCCTTTGCCAGCGGCAAGGCCATCAGCTTTGATAACGATGGGTGCACCTTGTTCATCGATATAAGCTTTGGCAGCTACTGCTTCGGTGAAGCCTTTGTAGGCTGCGGTAGGGATATTGTTTTGCTCCATAAATTCTTTGGCGAAGGTTTTGGAACCTTCTAATTGCGCACAGTATGCTGTTGGTCCCCACGCTTGAATCCCAGCATCGCGGCAAGCATCAACGATACCAGTGACCAAAGGCGCTTCTGGTCCAACAATGACCATATCAATGGCATTGTTTTGGCAAAAATCGATGATTGCACTATGTTCACTGGCGTTCTCGTCAGTAGATATTAGTACAACGTTTTGGCATTTAGGTTCAAGCGCTGTACCAGCATTACCAGGCGCGACGTAGACATTATTGACCTTGTCGTCTTTTGCACATTGCCATGCTAGCGCGTGTTCGCGACCACCTGAACCAATCACCAAAATATTCATCATACGTCTTGCCCTTAGCATTAAAGTTAATTATGAGTTAGCCACACACTCTCAAATATACTGGCATATTCTAACAAAAAAGTCGTACCGATTGCCATGAGTATCCACTTGCCAGCAATTAATCATCAATAAACGGAAAAACCTGTCTCATGAGCAAATGTTATCGACATGTTGCTGATTCATGAAATGATGTTGTACGCTTTAGCTGGTGCGCTATGTACGTTACACTTCACTAAATTAATGGTATTAAATCCCAATTGCGACATATTCCTAAAAATAAGGGTAAAAAAAGGAGAGAAACTTAAAATATCAAGAAAAAACAGAATAAATTGCGTAAATGGATATACTGCTCCGCAGCACCAATAATGTTTCACATATTTATGCGCTGCCATTAGTTAGTACGAATTAATAAACTTAAATAAATGATAAATCAAATCTATAAAAAAGGATGAAGGACATGCCAAACTCCCTCAGTATCGCAAAAGAGCGCATCAGCCAGATAAGCGATATTGCTACCAGTTATGTACAAAAAGACAAATCATTATTTGATCATTTTATTCATAGCTATTATCAGCCATTGCACGCAGAGGCAGCTGAGACTATCAGTAATGCTGACCTAGCGGGCATGGCATTACATCATTTTACGTTGCTCCAAGCCTATGATGGCAGCAAGCCACAACTGAAGGTGCTGAACCCCAAAGCAGAAGAGCAGCATTTTCATAGCTCACATACGGTTATTCAAATTGTTGCCTATGACAGACCGTTTTTAGTCGATACGATTTTGATGAGTCTTGAGTCTGAAGGTATCGATGTTCATCGTACTTATAACATCATTGTCAGTGTTGCACGTGATGATAATGGTCATATTACTCATGTCGAAGGCGCACATGAAAGCGCGACCTCTCATTTGTCTTTGATTCATTGTGAAATTGCCTATCAAGATGATGAAGATCTGGCTGCGCTACAGCAAATGTTATTGGCAAAAATTGATACGCTAGATACAGTCGTTGGCGATTGGAAGCAGATGCGTGCGCAGTTGACGGATATCAAAGCTGAGCTATCAAACAAGCCACTGCCAGAAGTTTTTTACTCGCAGCAAGAGATACAAGCGTTTTTAGATTGGATATTAGACGATCATTTTATATTCTTGGGTTATCGTGAATACCGTTTGGAAGGCGGGCAGGCTGTCGAAGTGAATGCTGAACCTGCTGATTTAGATTTATTCGCCATTGGTAATAGTGGTCTTGGTCTATTACGCGGTGCTGAAGAAGATAAACTTTCAGAGAGTTTTAGCCAATTGCCAAAAGTATTAAAGCAACTATTGACTGAACCGCGAGTGTTGATGTTGTCCAAATCAAGCCGTGTATCGCCTGTGCATCGTCCCGTATATATGGACTTTTTGGGTATTCATAAATTTGATGATAGTGGTAAGCTGGTTGGTGAATATCGATTTATTGGTCTATTGACCTCACAAGCGTATCAACTAACGGTACAGCAAATTCCGCTATTACGTGACAAAGCCAATAAGATTATGGCGATGGCAGAATTGCCACGTGACGGTCATGCGCACCATAAAATGATGCATGTGATTAACACCTTGCCGCGTGACGACCTCTTTCAAGCCAGCGTCGAAGAGCTATATCCTATCGTTTCTGGTATCAGCCAGTTGCAAGATAAAAAGAGCCTGCGCCTATTCAGCCGTGTGGATCATTATCAGCGTTTTGTCTCATGTTTGGTCTATATCCCGCGCGACAAGTTCAACACTGAGCTACGTATCAAAGTACAGAACGTCCTAAAAGAAGCCTACGGTGGCACATCATCAGGGTTTACCACAGAATTCAATGAATCAGCTCACGCACGTGTGCATGTCCATGTGCGTACGGTGCCAGGTCAAGTGAAAGACGTCGATACTGCTGCACTTGAAGCAAAACTATCTGCTTTAATGCAATCATGGAGCGACAGCTATCAAAAGATGCTGCTGGATAATGTGGGTGAGCAACAAGCCAATGCTCTAAACCGTCGCTTTTTAAATTATATCCCTGCGGCTTATCAAGAGCGTTTTGATGCCCGTACTGCGGTTGAAGACACCAAGCGTTTGGCTGTATTGACAGCAGAACAGCCGATGATTTGGCATTTATACCAGTCAACTGGCGACGCAAGCAATCAATTACACCTAAAACTGTATGGTCGTGAACAGCCTGTTATTTTGTCTAAAGTCCTGCCAATCCTTGAAAACTTTGGTGTGTCTGTCATTTCAGCGCAAACCTATGAGTTTGATTTGCCAGAGCAGCCCATTTGGATGCAAGAGTATGAACTAACACTAGAGCATGTCGATACTGTCAACATGCAAGTGGTGCGTGGTCAGTTTGAAGACAGTCTCAAGCAGATTTGGGCGGGACATGTCGAGAGTGACTCCTTTAACGAATTGGTATTAACGACCAACTTAGATACTTATGATGTGGTGGTACTACGAGCATTATCACGTTATATGATGCAAGCGAAAGCACCATTCTCTAGTACGTATATTCAGCAAACGGTAGTAAAAAATAGCGACATTAGCGTGGCGCTAGGTAGTCTGTTTGATGCCCGTATGAACCCTAAATACAGTGAAGATGACCGCACAGAAAAAACCGCGCAGATTCAACAGCAAATCACGGCGGCATTGGCAGGTGTGGATAGCTTGGATGAAGACCGTATCTTGCGTTGGTATTTAGATTTAATTAACGCCATGGTACGCACCAACTTCTATCAAACCGATAGCGATGGTCAGCGTAAAGATCGTTTATCGTTTAAGTTTTTGGCAGCAGATATTCCTAATCTACCAAAACCAAAACCGATGTTTGAGATATTCGTGTATTCGCCGCGTGTTGAAGCCGTGCATTTGCGCGGTGGTAAAGTGGCCCGTGGTGGTCTGCGTTGGTCGGATCGTATGGAAGATTTCCGCACCGAAGTACTTGGTTTGGTCAAAGCACAAATGGTCAAAAACGCCGTAATCGTTCCTGTTGGTTCAAAAGGCGGTTTTATCGTCAAAACCAAAACTATGGCAGATGGTCGCGACGCATTCCAAGCCGAAGGCATTGCTTGTTATCAAGCATTCCTACGCGGCATGCTCGATGTGACGGATAATATCGTTGATGGCAAAATTGTCCCGCCAGCCAACACCGTGCGTCATGATGAAGATGATCCGTACTTAGTGGTCGCGGCTGATAAAGGAACCGCCAGCTTCTCTGATATTGCCAATGCCTTGTCTGCTGAATATGACTTCTGGCTCGACGATGCCTTTGCTTCAGGTGGCTCAGTTGGTTACGATCACAAAGCCATGGGTATCACTGCACGCGGTGGTTGGGAATCGGTCAAACGCCACTTCCGTATGCGCGGCATGGACATTCAGAACCGTGATAACTTTACCGTGGTTGGTATTGGTGATATGAGCGGTGACGTATTCGGCAATGGTATGCTGCTATCAACCCATACCCAGCTGGTCGCCGCATTTAACCATCTACATATCTTTATTGATCCTAATCCAGATGCTGCTGCTTCACACGCAGAACGTGCCCGCTTATTTGACATGCCGCGTTCGACGTGGGATGACTATGAAAAGTCGCTTATTAGCCAAGGAGGTGGCGTTTTCTCCCGCCAAGATAAGAGCATCACGCTCAGTGCTGAGATGAAACAGCGTTTTGATATCGCCGAAGATAGCATGGCACCCAATGAGTTAATCAGTGCGTTGTTAAAATCGCCTGTTGATCTCATTTGGAATGGCGGTATCGGTACTTATGTGAAAAGCGTGAATGAGAGCCATGCTGATGTCGGCGACCGTGCCAATGACGCAGTACGGGTCAACGGCAATGAGCTACGTACGGCCATCGTTGGTGAAGGTGGTAACTTAGGCTTTACCCAGCAAGGGCGTATCGAATATGCACAAACAGGCGGTCGCATTTATACCGACGCTATCGATAACTCAGGCGGCGTAAACTGCTCAGATCATGAAGTCAATATCAAAATTTTACTTGGCAAAGTGGTCGAGCAAGGCGACATGACTTTAAAGCAGCGTAATGAGTTGCTTGAGAGCATGACTGATAGCGTGGCAGAACTGGTATTGCGTCAAAATTACCTTCAGCCACAAGCGATCGAGCTTAGCCACATTCGTGCGGCGGCTAACTTAAGCGATCATCAACGTTTTATTCAGATGTTAGAAGGTGAAGGGCGTCTTGATCGGGCGATTGAATATCTGCCATCAGATGAAGAAATTGCCAAACGTCAAAAAGCAGATACTGGCTTGACCAACCCTGAGCTGGCAGTTGTCATGGCTTATGGCAAAATGTGGGTGTATGACAACTTATTATCATCAGACTTGCCAGATGATGCGTATTTTATCAATGAGCTGCGCAAGTATTTCCCTGATGAGCTGGCGACGCAGTTCTTTGATGAGATGACTGAACATCGCTTACATCGTGAGATTATCAGCACCTATTTGACCAATAGTGTGGTCAATCGTTTGGGTATTGAAGCACTGTTCCGTCTTTATGAGGAAACAGACCAATCGCTGGCGACCATCGTGCGTGGTTATGCGATTAGCCGTGATGTCTTCAATGTGTCAAAAGCTTGGAACACGCTTGAAGCACTGGACAATCAAGTCGATGCTACATTACTGCTAACTCTTGAGCTGCGTCTACGTGACGCGCTTGAGCAAGGTGTTGTTTGGTTTATAAATGCCTTTGGTCAAGAATTGCAAGTCGCTGACATGATCAGTCGCTTTAGTGATAGTGTTGAGAAATTAACCAAATCAGGCGGCTTTATTGAGCAACAATTTGCAGAATACTTGCAAGAAGATACCACTAGCCTGATGCAGAATGATCTGTCTAATAATGATGCCGCGTTGTTTGCGATGCTGCCTTATCATGTTGATGCACTTGATGCCGCACTGCTCGCTGAGCAATATGAGCGTCCTGTTGATGAGATTGCAACATTATACTTTGATGCCTATCACGTCTTGCAGTTAGATTGGATGATGGACAACATCGCCACGTTACCACAGCAAGACTACTGGGATCGCCGCGCGCGCCATGCGTTGATGAACGAGCTGTCACGTAGTCTACGTCTACTGATGGATGCCATATTATCTAAACCAGATGCGAAGCAAGCATTTGGTGAATGGCGTTCACGTCACTTAGATCATTTGGAGTCAGTCACCACAGAGATGAGCAAGTTAGATAATCTGCATAGCAATGATGAAAATGGTCAAATTGGTCTTTCAACGTTGTCAGTATTGATGAGTGAGCTAAGCGGTTTAGTAACTAAGTAATTAGTTATTAAGTAATTACTATTAAGTACTAGTGACTAAGTAAAACGCCTAAATAAATCAATGGTCTTTGACATAAAACCCCACCGTTATAAGCTAACGGTGGGGTTTTTTATTGATTAATACTATCGATCGTATCTACAAAGTACCAAAATTAGATATTTACTCTACTGTTATCAGGGTATTTAAACGTACCAATTTTCCATTGTGCTCAAACCATACTTTATCCGCGTCATCGCGATAACTGTCAAATTTGGGTGTTAGTATCACGTCACCTTTATCATTAATCAGCCCAACCTTGCCAGCCTGTTTAAAGGTATAAAGCTGATGATAGAGCAGTTTTCTAATAGGCGCATTAGAGGAAAAAGTCAGCTTACCATTAGCAGCAACAATGTCGGCACTAATAATATACTCTTGGATATCTTCACTCATAGCAGTCGCTATGTCATCAGTAATCTCATGAGATAAGCTGCTGCGCAAAAATAGTAGTGGATTGGCGTTATTATTAAAGGACTCTATATGCTAATTGGCTGCAAATGGAATGATGACGTCATTATTTTGGTCAATCAGTGCGGTCTCACCTTGCAAACTTACTTGCAGATATAAAGGCTGACCCGTACAAGCGTTAAGCGGATTAATGGCTTCGTACTGCGGCATCACCGCCCAGTAGCCTTTATCATCAAGTAGTCCTGTCAGACTTTTATGATTGCTCGCTGCATTATCCGTTACTAAAAAATAATCTTGGTCATAGTGCGCATGCTGGATATGAGCGTTTGCTAACGGATAAACCCACTCGCCATGACGATTGATAATACCTTGTTTGGTATTGCCCTCTGATGACTTAACGCTGACAATAAAGCTGGTCGTTATATCAGGTTCAGTTTGAATATCGTCATACTCAAAAGGCACAATTATCTTGCCAGCTGCGTTTACGACACCATATTTTCCGTTTTTCTGAGCCAATAAATACTTATCCATCAATATATAGCCGTCTGTCAATCCATCGAGAATAACGGTGCCATTTAAATCTTGTAGCTGCTGCGACCCATCTGTTAATTCGACTAACTTGCCAGCAAAGGGTACGTTAGTTTCAATACGCTCAAAATAGCTATTCGGTAAATAACCAGCGCAGCTGATGGTTGCCTGAGCGGTGCCAGTCGCGATAACCAAGACTCCAACTAAAACAACGGGCAGGGCGTTAGCAATCTTTGCGTTACCCACACTCTGTATAACCCTACTTAGCATCATAATAATATCATCATAGTCCTTTCATCTCTTTCACACTTTAAACAGCATCTTTAGTGGTGACTCTACTACAGCCTTGACCACTTATTTCACTATAACCACCTGAGAGCTTCTTCACGTGAATTTGGGTAAAAATGCGTGCTTTCAGCGCTTGCACATGAGAGATGATACCAATGATTTTACCTTCTTGTTGCAAGTTGGTTAAGGTGTCGAGGGCAATATCTAATGACTCCTCATCAAGCGTGCCAAAACCTTCATCCAAAAACAGTGAATCGACCCGCGTATTTTGGCTGGCCATTTGTGATAAGCCAAGCGCTAGAGCGAGACTGATAATAAAACCTTCGCCACCTGATAGGTTCTTGGTACTACGAATATCACCGCCTTGATAATTATCAATAACGTTGAGCTCTAGCGGATTATTAATATCGGGTGTTAGCAAATAGCGGTCACTCATTTTCTTCAATTGAATATTGGCATGGTCAATCATAATTTTAAAGGTTAAACCTTGTGCAAAATTGCGATATTTTTTACCATCTGCTGAACCGATAAGCTCATACAGCTGCTGCCACACTTGTAAGGCTTCTTTTTGAGCATTTATGGCAATATTTTGCGTTGTTTGCGCCACTTTTTGTTGTTCATTGTCTATTAGTCGCTGCTTAATTGCCCCAATTGCGCCCAATCGCTGCTCATTCTCTAACTTGAGTTCAGTATGCTTACTGGCAAGACTGTCTCGATTCTCATCTGTCAGCTCAGTTAATGCCAAAGATACCTTTTCATCGAATGCATGCTGCGTCTGTTTTAATTGCATGTTGGCATGATTTAAAGCCTGTTCAATAGAGGCGTATTGCTGTTGGAGCGTATCACGTGTCGCTTTCGGCAGACGAGCGTTAAAAAAATCAGTTTCAGTATCGAACTGCGATTGTATTAACACGCTTGAAAACTCACTTTCCTGTGTGCTAAGCGTGATAGAAATCTTACTAAGATCAGTTGATAGTTGTTGGGCACGATTCTGTAGTTGCAACAGCAACTGCTCGTTATTATCTCGTTGCCTTTGTGCTTCTACCTTTTTGGACTTCGCGTTATCAAGTGCTGTATGCAAACGATTGCTTTCTTCATCAGGATCTTTATCAGTGAATTTCTGTGTTCTATCGTCTTGTAATTGCTTAAGCGCTGTTGTTTGTTCTTCGATACTGTTGTTAAGCTTATTAAGCTCAGTATTTTCATTATCCAACTGTACTTGCTTGGCCTCAATTAGAGTGGTTAATTTACTACTTTCCGTTTGTAAGGTTTGGGCGCTGTCTTTTTGAGCATGAAAGTACTGTTTCAGCTGTTTTAAACCCAAACTTAGCTGGCGCAAATGACCAATATATGTATCACTATCCTGTTGATTAACAACTATTTTATCTTGAATGCTATTGTTTAATATTGATAAAGTATTTTTTATTGCAGTAGAATCTGTTATTACACTATGGGTTGAATCATTATCAGATATCTTGCTTAAATGATTTTGATATTGATCAGCCGGATAGGTTTCTACCACAGTCGCTACCGCAGCTATTACTGTGGTCAGCTCCACAAAACTTGCCTGTAGCACGCGATCTATGTCGTCTATTCGTTGAGTGTTGAGCCTAATATCAGTGGTTATCTTATGATTATCATTATGATAGTGCTGCTGTTGTTTTTGAGTATTATCAAGCGCTTCGGTCGTCTCAGACAGTGTTTGAGTGAAGCTGTCATATTGGTTAAGCGTACTTTTGATCCTTTCTTTTTCTTGGCTCAGTGCTGCTTTAACATCGTTGACGGTAGATAATAAATGGCTAAGCAACTGTGGGTCTGTGCTTATACTGTCGGCAGCATCGCCAGCTAAATACTGAGTAACTGACAGTATTTTATTATTCATATCACTTATAGGCTGAACAATAGTGTTGATAGCAGTGTCAGTGTCAGTGTCAGTGTCAGTGTCAGTGTCAGTGTCAGTGTCAGTGTCAGTGTCAGTGTCAGTGTCAGTGTCAGAATTGATATTATTTTCGATATAGCTATTGATATCGCTACAAAGCGTTTGCGCTTGCATGCGTAATGTGGCGAGTTGATTGCTTTCATTTTGCAGCTGGTTTTGTTTGCCAGCATATTGACTTTGACAATCTGATAATTCGTGCGTCATATTATCTATACGCATATCAATATTAATAATCTGTTGCCGTGTTTGTTCCGTTAATGAGGTCTCATGTTGGCTATTATGACTTTCTAATAGTGGGTGCTGCTGTCCGTAGGGGTGTTCAAGCGCTCCGCATAATGGACATGGCATGCCATCCTGTAACTCGATAATATAATTCTCAAGATTAGCAACTTTCTGTAGTGCTTCAAGATAGTCTTGCTTGTCTTGGCGTTGAGTTTTTTCGCCTTTAATAGCTGATTCATGATTAGTTATTATATCTCTAAGCGTATTCAATGCTTGTTGGATATCTGGCACAGCTGCGCTAACAATAGTTATTCTTTCTGAAACGTCAGCCAGTTGCTGGAGTCCAAGGCGTATTTGTTCACTGTGCTGAGTAAGCGTGTCTATATAATCAATATCAGCACGTAGCTCATTTGGTGACTTATCTTCTAATAATGCCGTTTGCTGCTGTTGTAATTCTTTAAGTACTTGTTGTTTTTGCTCAATAAGCTTGTTATCTGCTTCTTGTTGCTGATTGAGAGTCGAAAGTTGTTGTTGCAACTGGCTATTTGAGTGTTGATACGCCTGTTTATTGTCACTTGATTGAATATTGCTCTGTAGCAATGATTTCATACGAGTGCAATTATTATTAAAGGTAATAATATCGCTATCAATATTATTTAGCGCACTACGCTCGCCTAGATAGCTTGCGATACGAGTCAGCTCGCTCTTAATATCTTGCTCTGCTGTTTGATGTATCATTATTTCTTGTGATAAGCGCTGGATACTCGATGATAAGATGTTTTTGCGCTGATTATCAGCGGCTAACGTATGTGTGTGCTGCTGTATTTTGGTATCGATTTTTCGCACGCTATCGATGATGGGCTGGGTATCGCGTAGCTCATTTTCCAGTTGGGATTCAGAGGTATTGGCAACGTTAAAAGTCGTGGTCGCTTGCTCTAATAATGTTGTTTGAGTAGGGATTTTATCAAGTAAATCCTGTTGTTCATTGCTGAGTTGTTTGCTTATATCACGACTGTGCGTCAGTGCTTGAAAAGCGCCTTCAATCTCAAGCGCCTTATTGGCCGCATTTAGACGCAAAGCATTGGGAACAAAGTCTTGCTCATCTTGTGTGGCGTTGGTCAGTGCGGTGAGATTTTGCGCTAAGCTTTGCTTTAATTTCGCAACGTCATCTAGCCAGCCCAGTTGCTTAGTGATGGTATCAAAGTCTTGCTGCTGCGTTGTTTGTAAGCTTTGCTGCGTTTGTAGTTCTGTTATCAGTTGTGCTTCGTTTTCAGCACTCAATAAGGGTAAGCTATCCACACCAGCTTGCAATTTAGCAAGCTCATGCTCCTTATCCCGTTTTTTCTCAAAGACATTTTTAGATATTTGCGCATAAATATCAGTGCCAGTTATTTTCTCTAAAATAGCGGCTCTTTCCCATGTATCTGATTTTAAAAAAGCAGCAAAACCACCTTGCGCCAACATAATTGAGCGCGTAAATTGGCTAAAATCCATGCCAATGAGTTCTTTGATAAACGGCGCTGTTTTAGACTTAGCATCCTCTAAGATATCACCTGTTTCAACGTCACTGATCTCATGGATAATAGAGGCAAGCTTGCCTTTGGGTTTTTTATGCGCGCGATGCTGATACCAAAAGCAGCGATAATGCTTACCGCCAATTTCTATAACCACTTCAGCTGAACACTCGCCAGTACCTTGGGTCATCATCTCATTAGATGCACCTGTGATATCACCCAGTCTCGGAGTCTGACTGTATAGCGCTAAGCAAATCGCATCCAAAATGGTAGTCTTGCCAGCGCCAGTATGTCCGGTAATGGCAAAAATACCTTCGCTAATAAAAGCGGGGTCGGTGAAGTCAATAAGCCACTCGCCTTTGAGCGAGTTTAGGTTTTTTAGGCGTAATTCTATTAGGCGCATGGCAGGGTCTTATAAAATTTGGTAGTAAAATTAGGGTGTTTTATTTTTTGTCATCATTATTAAGCAGGGATTCGCTTAAAAGGCTTGATAAAAAAACGGAAAATAAAATTACTTATAGATTTGAATATAGAGGGTTTGTAGTCATCCAAGATGACAATAAGGCTGGGTAACTGAATTAATTTTTGAAAGCTTTTAGGTAGCACTTTAATATTATTGTGTTCAAAATTAAGTACACTGAGGTTAGTTAGCTGGCCAATACTATCTGGAAACTCATTAAGTTGATTGTTGTCTAGTGTCAGTTGCTCTAACTCTATTAAATCACCAATGCTATCTGGAAGTTCAGTGAGTTGATTGTTGTCTAGTAAAAGAACTGCTAATTGATGGAGACAGCCTATATTACTAGGCAATGTGGTTATTTGATTGTTTTCGAGTGCTAGAACAGTCAACGTCGATATATTGCCAATACTGTCAGGTAATATGGATATTTTATTACCACTAAGTGTTAATAGACCTACTTGAATGTCATTTGGAAACTCAGTGATTTTATTATTATTCAACGACAATCCGTATAACTCAGAAAAATCCCTAAAACTATTGGGTAATCGCTCAATTTGGTTGTTATTTACGCTAAGCAGTGTTACTTGTGTGCATCTTGGAAGTTCAGTGAGCTGATTAAAATCCAGATTAAGCGTGTGTAATTGTGTCAAATTAGAGATATTAGATGTGATATTTGATATCTGATTATTAGGCAGATGAATATTTACTAGTGAAGGAACATTATACAAAGCTTCAGGAAATTGAGTAAGATTGTTATCGCTAGCATTAATGATAGATAGCTCGGTAAGCTTACTAATATCATTAGGTATGTGAGACAGGTTGTTTTCAGAGATTTCAAGATGCTCTAATAGATAAAGCTCAGTAATGATTTCAGGGAATTGACTGAAGCTGTTGTTACCAATACTCAGTAGTGAAAGCTGGGTTAATTTGTTCATACTATCTGGTAATTCTTTGAGTTTATTGTCAGATAGCATCAGCTCGTCCAGCGCGGTGAGATCACCAATGCTATCAGGCAGAGAGGAGAGGTTATTTTCATGTACACTTAGTGTTTTTAGTTGCTGTAGTGCACCAATCCAGCTTGGTAGTTCAAGTAATCCACAATCAGAAGCTTCAAGAACTTCTAGTTTAGTAAGGTTGTAAATACAACTGGGTAAGTGTGTTAACGTATTATTTGCAAAAGCTAACTGAGTTAGTTGTGTCAGGCTAGCTATACTATCAGGCAGATTCTTCAAACTATTAAAATTCAGGTTAAGCTTAGTGAGATTAATAAGGTTGCTAAAATTATCAGGTAAGGTCGTTAAGTTGTTAAGGCTCACATCAAGCGTAGTAAGGTTAATAAGATTGCCAAAACTATCGGGCAGATCATTTATTTGCTTGGACGCCATATTTATTTCTGTGACTTGATCCAATTGTCTGACGCTTCTTGGAATAATGTCTTCTGAAATATTATTTTTAATAGCCCAATCAATAATCGGTTTTAATTTTTCGTACTTTGTATCCCAATTTTGTTCGGTCATTATTCTGCTCTACTGTCTGTATGATGAATGGCATGCAGTATTTGCTCATAAGCGTCGCGTAGGCTCAGCTTCTGCGCGTCTGTTACCTCATTAAGCGTCAGACAGCGTTCAAATACTTCTAACTCATTTAAATCTTGTAAGGTTTCAGAGGCTGACTCTTGATTGAGCACCTTATCATAAGTGGAAAGGTTTTTGATTTTCAGTACCTCACATGGCAAGCCGTCTACTATAGCTTCTATTTGTTCACGCAGATTGGCAACAATGTCATCGCCAGTATAAATAACTTCAAGCCAAGTTGACTCTAACGATGAGCACGACTGCGTCAGCGTATGAATGGTTGTCTCAATGGTTTGCATATCACCTGAGACTTGCGCTAATGACTGAAAACAAGGAATGGGGACAGAGAGGACTTGCATGTCACGGTCAGTGTCGTGATGCAGCAATGTCGAATCTTTACTAGGGTTTTTATCTCTCGTAAGTTGAGGTAATAACTGGTGATTACTACTTAGAGGGTCGTTACTTTCTGATTCTGATAACGATATAATTTCCTCTTTAGAAGTATCTTCAAAGCCAAATAAGTCATCCATAAAGTCGTTATTGCTCTTAGTACTGCTCAAGGTTTTCTTATTTTCCGCAGGAGTAACTTCCGTTTGTAGGTCTGAGCTATTAATAACACTATCATTCATGAATTTTTCATTACCAAACTGTACCAGTAATACTTGCTTTTGTTGCTTAGCCTCACCAAATCCCATCGCGATTGGCGAGCCTGAATAGCGAATGCTCTCACGACCACCGACGCGTTGCGGTACGTGCAAATGTCCAAGTGCAACGTAGTCAAAAATTTCATCGAACATGTCAGCAGAAATTTTACCGAGTGAGCCGACATAAAGCTCACGCACACCATCATCATCAGTGGTGGTGCCACCAGCTGCAAATAGATGCCCTGTGGCAATGATGGGAATGTGATGCTGGTATACTTCAACTAATTGAGCTTGCTTCGCTTTAGCAATGCTAGCTACTTCATCATAATGGGCACGAATGCCTTTAATGACATTGGCGTCTTTGCTATCAGCCGACTCGCCAGCACTACTGCTACGGACATCACGATCACGCAAATAGGGAACAGCCGCAATAATACAATGCGGGTTTCCATTTGTATCGTCTAACACCAATACTTCATCGTTTAAGTCTTCACAAGCAGTACCAATAACATGGACGTTTAAAAACTTGAGTACGTTACTTGGTGCATCTAAAAATGTCGGCGAATCGTGGTTACCTGCGACGATAACGATATGTTGACAGCATGATTTTGAAACCTTACCTAAAAATCCATAATATAGCGCTTGAGCTCTATTGCTTGGGGTCATGGTGTCAAAGATATCACCAGCAACGATTAGTATATCCACTTTCTGTAGGCTAATGGTGTCTTGCAACCAATCTAAAAACGACTCAAATTCGGCATAACGCATTCGTCCATAAAGCCTGCGCCCCAAATGCCAGTCGGAAGTATGAAGGATAGTGAGAGGTTTGGTAGTAGATACAGGCATAATTGAGTTTCATGATGGATAAAAGACATCGATTATTCTAGCAAGAATTGGTGCGATTTGCTTTGTTATAAACTTACCAGTAAAGCAAAGTAGATAAGAATGAGTAGTGACATTTAGCCGTAAATGAAACGATGATCGTTTATTAAAAATAATGGCTATTTAAAAAAGCTGATTAACAAAGCGGATTTTTAATAGTATTAAGTAACAAATGAATGGTACTAGAAAAGGTCCATATTTAGTAACATCCAAGCCATTATTAATATAAGGGTATGTTATGTCGTTGATCAGATTATGCACATTGGCTTTAATTGCCACTTCCTCTTTGGCTGCTTGTAGCAGTTATGAGCAAGCAAATATGAATAATAAAACCAGTGTGAGTCAAATAAAAGATAGCACCGCGTTTTTCCATTCGATCAAACCGAGTCATTCTGACGCAATCATTGGTCAAGTGATTGACGTCATCTCGCAAGACAGAGAGCAGCAAAAAGTCACTATCGTCGCTCAGGATGGACAGACGTATACCGCAGAAATCAGTAAAGCCAACTTTGCTCAGAAAAACGCCCATCAAATGCAGAAATTAACCATAGGCGATTATGTTGAAGTGATGGGAGAGCAATCGACATCACAATCAGAGATAGATAGTAAGCGCCACATTACTGTCCATGCGATGCCTTATATTTTGCGTAAAATTATCATCGCTGACCATCAAGTAGACTGTGTCGGTGTTGCGCCGCAATCATGCTTACTGACTAAGCCTGCTGAACAAGCTAACGCCGACTGGGAGTATCGATATAGTGGTATAGAAGGTTTTGATTTTGAACCTAATTATGAATACACTTTGCTCATTAAGAATACACCTATTAGCAATCCGCCTGCTGACGCATCATCAATTCATAGCACGCTAATAAAAGTCATTGAGAAACAAAAGACCAAATCTTAATTGTTAAAAATGAATAGCTCATAAAAGATCAATAGCGTTATACTAAATACTAAAAAGCCCTACTAATCTACTGGCAGGGCTTTTTAGAAATTGAAGATCATACGTCAACCAATCACTAACTGCTCCAAACCATCATCAGCCGTTGCCAAATTAGCCACCATAGATAACGCATGGGCTTGCTGGCTAGTATGATTTGCCTTTGGTGTAGCCGCTGTGCCACCACGTAGCCAGTTACTAGCTGTGGTGTCACTATTGTTGTTTTTCTGCTGATTTTGCAAATTATACCAAGCCAAATCATGATGGAGTGCGACCACGTCTCCCATAATGAGCAAGGCTGGCGTGGGTAGCTGGTTTTTTTCTTGCAACTCAACGATGTCGGCAAGCGTTCCCGTTAATACCTGCTGATTGGGCATGCTGGCATTGGAGACAATGGCAATCGGGGTATCACTACTGCGCCCTGCATCAATCAAGCCTGTCGTCAAACGCGCCAGCGAATGCAATCCCATATAAAATACGACTGTTTCATCCGTATTCAAAAAGCTCTTAAAATTACTATTGGGCGCGCCAGCCTTTAAAAATCCAGTGACAAAACGTACCGACTGTGAATGGTCACGATGGGTCAGCGGAATGCCAGCATAGCTTGCGGCGGCATTGGCAGCGGTAATGCCGGGGACGACTTGATAAGGGATACTGTGCGCACGCAAGCTCTCAATTTCTTCGCCGCCCCGCCCAAAGATGAAGGGATCACCGCCTTTCAGACGCACCACACGGCGACCTTCTTTAGCACTATTGACCAACAATTCATTAATGCCTAATTGCGCTACTGCATGATTGCTGCGTTTTTTGCCAACAAATACTTTATCAGCATCACGGCGGCATAGATCTAACACTTGCGGTGAGACGAGCGCATCATAGTAGACGATATCCGCTTGTTGCATCAAACGCAGCGCTTTAAAAGTGAGCAGCTCTGGGTCACCTGGGCCTGCACCAACGATATAGACTTCGCCTACATTATTTTGTAGGGTTTGAGGTTCTGTGGATATATCATTTTCTGTATGTTTTTCAGTGATAATTGATGCTGTTTTATCTAAATCGGCTTGTAATTGTGCCGCCGCTTCATCTTCATTACCAGCAAACATCAGCTGACTGACTGGACCTTCAAATGCTTTTTCCCAAAACTGCCTGCGTCCTGTCAGCGTAGGTATTTTAGTTTTCACTTCGCTACGAAAATCCCCAGCAAGCTTTGCCAATTTACCATAGCCTTGTGGAATCAAGGTTTCGAGGCGAGCGCGTAATAGACGTGCCAACACTGGCGCTTTGCCGTTTGACGATATGCCAATCACGATTGGATTGCGATCAACAATCGCAGGGAAGATAAAATCGCATAAATGTGGCGTATCGACGACGTTTACAGGGATATTTAATGCCGTAGCATCGGCATGAATTTGATGGTTCAGCGCTTCGTCATCCGTGCCAGCGATAATGACGCGTGCGCCTGTCATATAAGTTTTATTATAATTCTCATAAATGAGTGCGTGCTTACTGTCACTGAGCAAGGCTTGTAGTTCAACACAGATATTTGGCGCAAGAACAGTGATGCACGCGCCAGCACGGCTGAGCAAATCTGCTTTACGTAGCGCCACATCACCGCCGCCAACAATGAGTACTTTACGGTCTTCTAATTTAAAAAATAATGGAAAGGTGTTCATAGGATTACCTGTAATTCATTCAATGTAAGGTATGTCGCTATTATGAGGTATCACAGGCATACGCTCACGTAGCGAATTGGCATTAGCATATTCGTTTTTGTCATGTTGGTGAGGGTTTTTGGTGTAAAAGGGAATAGGTAAGGCGTGAAATACAGAACTAAAAAAGCCACAGGCTTACGTCAAAGCTTGTGGCTGTCATGTAGATTAGATTTTTGCATTAGATATTAGCAATAATGAGATTTGACCACGTACAAAAACCTACTCAAACTCACTCAGCATCTTAGTCATACGGGCATCTTTTTGTTGCCAGATATCCTCTAACCAGTCAAACATCATTTTTTTGGTGGTTTCATCACGGTCATAGCCGCCGTCCATGATGGCAGCAAATAATTCATCTGGTATCTTTAAGCGAGTCACATCGACGCCCAAACGGCGAATATTACCTTTCCATAAATCATCATAGTCAGGCGCGCCGTCTGGGTAGACAATGGTCACGTCCAAGATAGAATCCAACTCATTGCCTAACGCATTAATGGCTAATGACAAACCGCCAGCCCGTGGTTTTAACAAATGCTGATAAGGGGATTTTTGCTGGTCGTGTTTTTCTGGGGTAAAGCGCGTGCCTTCCAAATAGTTTAATAGCGCGAAAGGTTTGTTTTTTAATTGACGACAGGCACGCTTAGCCTCAAGCAAGTTTTGTTTTTTAAGCTCTGGATTCTTGGCCATCGCTTTGGCAGAAAAGCGCTTCATCATCGGAAAGTCTAAGAAATAAAAGGCTTGACCGATAACAGGAATATAAATCAGATTAAACTTGGTAAAAAACCGTGTCAGAGGCAACGTATCTTGGCTGATATATTGCACAATGCTGGTATCAACCCATGATTGATGGTTGCTTACCAATAGATACTGTTTGTCTTCGCTCAGATCGTCAGGCAGGTTAATGCGCCAGTCTTTGTGAGGTAGGGCATGATCAATGACGGCGTTATTACTATTAATCCAGTATTTGGTAATCGCAATCAGCGCATCATCCGCAGCTTTTGCTCCTGTCAATACTTTTGCCGCTCCCAAAGTCCAGATGGGCAAGCCCACCATTGCACTATTGGCAGTAAGAACACTCGTACCAGTTAAAAAAGAGGCGGTCTTGCCTACCGCTGGTAGCTTATCGTGCAGTTTTTCATAGAGTGAATCGATTTTTTTTATAAAAGACATAATAAATATCCATATTAATGAGCGCGAGTGCCTATAAGGAAATAAAAAAGGATGAGTAACTTTGTCCATGATGTGGCTTTACAGCGTCGGTTTAATGCTGAGCAGCCACTGAGGCAAGCCATAGAATACCGCAATGTTAGACAATAAAACGTTCAAGAAACGTTAATTATTCAAATACTGACTTCTTTATACAGATAGAGATATTCAAAAATAATAGAAAATTGTCTATTAAGCGGAGTATTTGCTATAGTTTAGCGGCCTCTAATGAATACTTTATATAATAAGCTATTGTGAGGAATAGGAGGATGTATGTCATGGTTCACCATAGCGTATTAAGCGAGCTGTTAAAGCAATAAACGGTAGTCAATATGATTGTAGTGCTAATCTAAGGTGTTGAACATTATTCCGCGTGGCGCCGCGCTGAGTTTAGCGTCTGCTTTGTTTGGCATACTTTTATTATTGGCTTTTGTACTGACTCATCAAATAAGTTGGTCAATTTCTGGTATCTATCGCTATGATCTGTTGTTGGCTTATGCTTTGATTATTCAGGTTTTTTTGGTTTATTTCAAATTAGAGACACCACGTGAGGTATGGGTCATTGCTATTTTTCATATCATGGCCATGGCAATGGAGTTGTTTTTAACCCATCCCAAAATTGGTTCTTGGTATTATCCTGAACCATCCATTTTTAGAGTTGCCACTGTGCCACTTTTTGCCGGTTTTATGTATTCGGCCGTAGGTAGTTTTTTAGCGCGTGGCTTAAGATTGTTTAATGCCTCTTTTACCGACTTGCCACGTTTACTATGGGTGAGTGTATTGGTTATTTTTTCTTATGCCAACTTCTTCACTAAGTTTTTTGTCCCTGATATTCGCAATATATTGTTCATCGCTTCGATAATTTTATTTTGGAAAACCAGAGTGTTTTTTCAAATCCATCACAAAAATAATCTTCAATTGCATGATACCAAGCAATATCAATGTCCATTTTTACCATTACTGTTGTTCCTCGCTTTTTTGGTTTGGTTGGCAGAAAATATTGCTACTTTTACCAATATTTGGCGTTATCCGTCACAAGCAAATGCATGGCATATGGTAGGTTGGGGTAAGCTGGGCTCTTGGTACTTATTACTTATGTTAAGTCTAGTGTTGGTTTTGGCAGTCATGGGTAAAAGGGATGAGAAAGGCGGTTGGCAGTTAGCTCGATAATTTTGATACTTACGTGTGTCCTCATTGTTTTGGCGGTAGCGATTGAATGATATATTCAAATTTTGTGGGACTGAATATTGAATCTACTATGACAATAAAAAAACACCTCTTATATCTAAGAAGTGTTTTTATCGTAAAGCTACGAAATACCTAAAGCTACGAAATACCTAAAGCTGCGTATGCAAACCACACTCACGGCTTTCTTCTACTTTCGTTGGATCAAAGTAATCAAATTCATTCGGTAAGTGATGCTCTTCGAGATAAACATCTAAATCGGCGTCAGTGTTTTCAAACAATGGCGCTACTTTTAAGACGCCATCTTTTGACAAGCTAAGCACATCAAGACCTTGGCGGAATTCAGTTTGATCTTTACGAATCGCATTAAACCAAACATCTGGCTTTAACTCATCTAGCGCACGGCGGAAGGGCTCTAATTTTACTTGGTCAGTGAATTCATCATGCTGTGGGTTGTCGATACCTGGGATACCGTTCATGGTCGCGTCACGATACGCTGCCGTTTGCTTAGGAATATAGGTGATGACGTTTAAGTTTAAATCACGGATGACTTTATTGGCAAATTGATAGGTCGCATCAGTATTGTAGCCTGAGTCTACCCACAATACCGTGATGTCAGGGCGCTGTTTGGCCACCAAATGCAGAATCGCTGACTCGTATGGGCGGAAGTTAGTCGTGATGATTGGATTTTTTGCTTGAGTCAGTGCCCACTCAACGATTTGCTCAGGTGACTTACCTTGCAGGTCTTGGTTGGCTTGGTCGAGGTCTAAACTTGGATGTAATTGGCTCATAATACCTTCCTTAATGGTTGTTAATATAAAATCGTTGATTAAAAAATTTATGATCATTGTTAAAGCTAGGCAATTGAGGGTTCTGACGGTTTAGCAAACATCGGTAAATCCGAAGCACTTTGTCCATCATAACTACTGGCAAGGGCAGTAAATGCGTGCTCAATACCGAATTTAGAGTCTGGCTGCATGTCATGCTCGCTCAATACAAAGCTATCAACACCCATGCGCAGTAGATACGCGATTTGATCACGGCCAAACGCGCCAGCCACCCGAATCTCACCTTGGTAGCCAATTTGGCGTAGGGTACGTGCAAAGCTAAAGTTGCGACCATCAGCGAATTTAGGTACATCGATAACGATAAGCGCCTGCGTTGATAAGAAATCACTAAGACCTTCTAACGCATCAGCATCGGTGTCAGCCGTCACCCACAATCCAAGTCGACTACTGTGCTGTACAATCAGCTCATAAACCTCTTTAACCAGACCACCGACCTGCGCGCCTGATTCGTCTAATAGGTCAGCGAGCGGTACAATCACATCGGGCTTTTCTTGCCTTTGTAGCAACTCAAGCAACGTGATGTTTGTCGATACAATACTCTCTGGTAGCGCGTCCGTAGTGAGCACATGCCAGTTATCTTGACTGCTGATATCTGTGCCATGACTGTCCAAAATATGATGATTAGCCATAGACCTTCTCCTTAAATGGATCAATACCAACGCGCTCAACCAATTGACCAAAGCTTTCGACATCATTGTCGGTGCTGGCACGCAAGTCTACATAGACATCGACGATCTGCTGTATGGTATTGGCAACCTCAAGAGCAGGGACAGATTTACCTAATATTTTGCCAAGTTTGGCATCGTCACTGGAATTGCCACCAATGCTGATCTGATACCAATGCTCACCTTTTTTATCGACACCCAAGATACCAATGTCACCTGTATGATGGTGCGCACAAGCATTGATACAACCAGACATGTTTAAGCGAATCTCACCCAAATCATACAGATAGTCCAGATCATCGAACTGTTTTTCGATCTGTTCAGCGATGTTATGCGTGGTCGCATTAGCAAGCGAGCAGTAGTCCCAACCTGGGCAAACAATCATATCTGTTAGGGTATTAATATTAGCGCGTGCTAAATGCAACTCTGCTAGCTGCTGCCACAATTCATAGAGAGTGTTGGTTCGCACATCAGCGAATACCAGATTCTGCTGATAAGTACCACGCAGTTCACCAAAGCTGTATTTGTCAGACAGATCAGCCAGTGCATCCATCTGCGACTCGCTGACATCACCAGAGGGCACATATTTGCCATCGATCAAGCCTGCTTTGAGCGAAATAACGACCGCACGATAACCAGCGACTTTATGCGCCACCGTGTTTTGGTTATACCAATTGGCAAAGTCTTTATCAGCACTCAGTTGCTGTTGTAGCTCAGACTGTACTTGCAATGCGTCAAACGATGCATAGTCAGGCTCACTAAAGAAGCTGCTCGCGGTCGCAAAGTTCTCATCAGTCAACGTAAGTGGACCGTCTTTAGTATGGGATTCCCACTCGGCATTGACCAACTTAGCAAATGATGGGCCGCCCATGCTTTCGACCAAAATCTTGATACGTGATCTGTATTTGCTGCCTTTGTCACGGCGACCGTGCAAGTTATAGACACGCAAGATAGCGTCTAAATAACTCAGCAGATGCTGACGCGGCAAGAACTTATTGATGACTTTACCAAGGACTGGGATACGTCCTAGACCGCCACCGACCAATACTTCAAAGCCAATCTCGCCTTCATCGTTGGTTTTGATATGCAGACCCACATCATGTACTTGGGTTGCCGCGCGGTCATCATTGGTCCCGATAACGGCAATCTTAAATTTACGCGGTAAAAAAGCAAACTCAGGATGGAAGGTTGACCACTGACGAATAATCTCACAATAGGGACGTGGATCAGCGATTTCTTCTTTATGGATACCAGCATATGGATCGGTGGTTGTGTTACGAATACAGTTGCCCGAGGTTTGGATCGAATGCATCTGTACTGATGCCAGCTCTGCCAAAATATCAGGCACGTCTTCTAGCTTTGGCCAATTCAGCTGGATATTGGTACGGGTAGTGAAGTGCCCATAACCTTTGTCATATTTACGAGTAATCTCAGCCAATTTTCGCAATTGGTAGCTGGCAAGTAGCCCGTAAGGAATGGCGATACGCAACATCGGTGCATAACGCTGAATATAAAGGCCGTTTTGCAAGCGCAGCGGCAAAAATTGCTCTTCTGGCAGCTCACCTGCCAAAAACCGTTCGGTTTGGTCGCGAAACTGAGCGACTCGTTCTTCTACCAAGGTTTGGTCAGCGTAATTATATTGATACATGACGTAATCTCAATTTTGTTTTTAGTCTTAAAAGCAGTGACGAAAATGATTTGCGTGTGTAATCGGTCTTATTGCCAGTCGCAAGGTAAACCATTCAGAGTCACATCATATAAGCTTGCGTCTATAAACATAAATTCCTTTAAGACATATGTATATCCAAACACAGCATAAATTTTCATAACGAAAGTTAGGTAGCCTATGCTTATCAAACTTATCACTACCCATAAAGGTTATAAATCAATATGACATCTATCACCTCTAAGCAACCATCAAAACTCGTTCCTCCACATGGCAGTACTGAGCTGAAGCCACTATTGTTGAATGCTGAGGCACGCGCACAAGCATTGAAACTTGCCAGCACATTGCCGACCATTACGCTAAGCTCACGTGAGCGTGGTGATTTAATCATGTTTGGTATTGGCGGCTTTACGCCATTGAATGGCTTTATGAATCAAGCAGATTGGCAGGGTGTGGTTGATGATATGCGTTTGCAAAGTGGTGACAATGCGGGTCTGTTTTGGCCAATTCCGATCACCTTGTCTGCACCAAAAGCGACTGCAGATAGTTTGAGTCAAGGCGATAAAGTAGCCTTGATCGCTCAAGACGGCGAAATCATGGGTATCTTGACGGTAGAAGAAACCTATACCATCGATAAAAAGCATGAGTGTCAGCAAGTATTCACCACAACAGACCCAGAACATCCGGGCGTACAACAAGTTTTAGAGCAAGGCGAAGTCAATATTGCAGGTAGTGTCGAGGTATTGAGCGAAGGCGAGTTCCCAACGTTATATCCAGAAATCTACAAAACGCCAGCAGAAACGCGTGCTATTTTGGACGCTAAAGGTTGGAAAACGGTTGCTGCTTTCCAAACGCGTAATCCAATGCATCGCTCACATGAGTATTTGGCAAAAATTGCAATTGAGATCTGTGATGGCGTATTGATTCATTCATTGCTAGGGGCATTGAAACCTGGTGATATCCCAGCCGACGTGCGCCAAGAAGCCATTAAAACCTTGATTGATAATTACTTTAGACAAGACACTGTTATTCAAGCAGGTTATCCGCTAGATATGCGCTATGCCGGTCCACGTGAAGCACTGTTGCATGCCGTATTCCGTCAAAACTATGGCTGTAGCCACTTGATTGTTGGTCGTGACCATGCTGGTGTCGGCGATTATTATGGTGCATTTGATGCACAAACGATTTTTGAACAGGTTGGTAAAGATGATCTTATCACTCAACCACTCAAAATTGGCTGGACGTTCTGGTGTAATGCCTGTAATGCCATGGCTTCCGACAAGACTTGCCCGCATGAAGCGTCTGAACACGTTAAAGTATCAGGTACCAAGCTGCGTAAAGCGCTATCAGAAGATGAAGAAGTACCAGACAACTTTAGCCGTCCAGAAGTACTACAAATTTTGCGTGATTATTATGCTGGTATCGCAAGAGAGGAACGTGCTGAAGTAAAATTGGTTGGTGCCTCTGCGGTGTAAACCAAGATTATCAGCATACAAACCAGTATCAAAAAAAGGTGTCAGACGATAAGTCTGACACCTTTTTTTGATACTGGTTTTCAACGCCTCTTGCCTAAACTAGCGTTCGTTATCTATTAAATCTCTAAATCTGTTGTCAGCTTTTGATACTCACCGACCAATGTGCCACCGCCCGAACAAAAATAATTCAACGCGTATTTATCTTGACTATCAATAGTCAGCTTATCATCCTTAAATTGAAAGAATGCCGTACTGTCATTGACTTTGCTTTGGAAAATAATGCCGTGCGCGTCATCTTGACCCATTAATGTCGCCTTGCCATCAAACTGGCAACTGGGCTTTTTAATATCGCTACGGGCGCGAACCTTTATGTTGATTTGCTGATCACTCTCTGCCCGTACCATGACGCCAACCCAATCATAGCCTTGCGCGCGCTTTTCATAACCTTCATCAGCATAATCTCCAACGACTGCTTGCACAGCTGGCATGACATCGGCTATTGGTTGTTTTACGGCTTGGTGATTCACGCTAGGTGTCACGTTATTACAGCCACTTAAGGCAAACAGAGCCGCCGATGCGGTGAAAAATACCGAAAAAAAGCGTGAGTGACGAGCGGCACGAGGTGGAGACATGATCATTTAAGTACCTTTGATAAAGGAGTGATTAAGAGGAATGGTCGTTATCTAAACGAAACGCCTAACAGCATGGCTGTAAGGATATTAGAGATAGTATCGTTTACATAAAGGCTCGTCTATTTGACATACTCCCACCACTTTCGCCAAGCTCAAGTGGGGGATTCTAAAAGCAAACGCTCTTAGGCAACATTCTCACGAATATCACAAGTTTTCTGTTTCAACGGGCGACCCTTTACCGCATCTTCCCTCCGCAGACAACACGGCATGCCCTGCCGCTAATATGTTGCGAGCCGCGTTAACATCTGCGTTCGCAACATAACCACATTGGACGCACTCAAATTTTGATTGAGTTTGTCTATTTTCTTTGGCGACATGCTTGCAGTTAAAGCAGGTTTGGCTGGTGTAACGTGGATTGATTTTCACTAGCAGCCCACCTTGCCATTGCTGCTTGTACTCAAGCATATTGACCCAGCCTTGATCCAAAATTGATTTATTCAATCCTGATTTGGCTTTGACATTATAACCTTTTTTCTCCATCGACCCGCTTGCAGACTTCGACATATTGGCTACTTTTAAGTCCTCACAAGCAATCATAGCGTGGTTTTTGCTGATGCTGGTGGTGATTTTATGCAAGTAGTCATGACGAATATTGGCGATATGATGGTGCAATTTCTGTATCTTACGGTTTTGCTTTTTCCAGTTTTCACTGAATTTTACTTTCTTGATTAATTGACGCTGTAATCTAGCAAGCTTGAGTTGATTGGCTTTAAAGCTGTTTTTAGGTTTGATGTATTCACCATTTGAGGTGGTGAGTAGTTTGCTGATACCCATGTCTAACCCAATAGCGCTTATGGCAGGATGCCGAGGGTTCTCAGCCAGTTCACGTTCACACCCAAACGACACGTACCAGCGCCCTGATTTCTTGCTGATGGTGACGTTTTTGATGGTGCCGATAATGTTTTGGGATTTTCTAAACTTCACCAAGCCAATACCGTTGGGTAGTTTGACTCGATTGTCCTCAACACGGCAATATTTATCAAACTGAACCAAGCGAATTGAGTCGCAGCCATCGGACTTGTGCTTAAATCTTGGCATCAGTGGGCGTAGTTGGATCTCCGATCCATCAGCCAATTTAAAGAACTTGGGTTTACGGAGTTTCTTTTTATTTTCTTTTAACCTGGCATGGACTTTGGGGTCAAAAAAACGTGACCAAGCAGAGGCGAGATCACGTACTTTTTGTTGTAAAGCCACCGCATTTGAACTGGTTTTTAGGAAATTAAAATCAGGATTACTTTTTAAATCTATAATTTTATTAACCAGATTGGTGGCATTAATAAACTCGTTGTTAGCAAACATCTCAAATGAGATTACCAGCATTTGATTCCAAACAAAACGCGCAGAGCCGACAAGATTATTTAAAATAACCGTTTGCTCCGTATTAGGCTCAAGCCTAAATTTATACGCTTTGTTGATCTTCATAAACACTTTCTTTATTAATGAGTGTGTATTTGATATTATGCTTATAATTCTAGCACTTAAGGGTATTTATTACAATGAGTGAGATATATAAAAATCGCTATGCCGCCTTTAACCTGCACGTTCATTTGGTTTTTTTTACCAAGTACCGAAAAAAAGCTTTAGTTGAGTTGCATCATGATTATTTTAGTGAGTGTGTTGCTGAGGTCTGTAAAAGTTTTGACGCTGAGCTAAAGGAGTGTAACGGTGAGGCAGATCACATTCACATGCTTATTCAGTATCCGCCAACGGTGCAGTTAAGCAAGTTGGTTAATAATCTAAAGTCAGTCACAAGTAGACGAATGAGAGGCGATTTCATTGAGTTAAGAGCAGCTTATGCCAAGCCGGTGCTTTGGTCCCGATCTTATTTTGCAAGCTCTTGTGGTGGTGCGCCATTAGATATTATTAAGCAATATATTCAGAATCAGCGAGGCTAGCCTAAGCCTTGTAAAATAATTAATAAAATGACTTATGCCAAGTTAATCACTCGATAAGCGCATTTGTCACTAAGCATTTAACTCACATGCTGTTAGCATATTTCTCATTATCTATAGAACCGCATCCAAAGAATTATGCGCATTAATAAGATTGTTAATGCTGTGGAAAACGCTTCTATCAAAATTATCGAGAGCACTCATGCAACCAGATAACAAAAGTATTCAGCAAATATCTCAAAAGCATCATTTTGCTAACCTCCATACATTTATTAAGGATAAAAAGACGCCAACGCCGCTCGCCAATATCAGTGTTAAAGTTGGTAGCGTACTAGCCTTTGCCATGCTAATGACAGGCTGTAATCCTACCGAAGCCACTCAACAAGACGGCTCGAACGCGACAGGTGATGCAAAAAATATCAGTTTATTAAATGTCTCTTATGATGTATCACGCGATTTTTATAAAGATTATAACGCTTTATTTAGCGCAGATTATCAACAAAAGCATTCAGACAGTCAGGTCAATATCAACCAATCACATGGTGGGTCAAGCAAACAAGCATTGTCGGTTGCCAATGGTCTGCAAGCAGATGTAGTCACTTTAAACCAAGAAAGTGATATGAATCTGTTGGTGAAAAAAGGCTTGGTCACAGCTGATTGGCAGCAAGCGTTCCCGAACAATGCGGTGCCTTATACCAGTATCATGGTGTTATTGGTGCGCGATGGTAACCCCAAAAACATCAAAGACTGGTCGGACTTGGCGCGTAACGATATCGACGTAGTGATACCAAACCCGAAAACCAGTGGCACCGCGCGTTATGCGTTTTTGGGTGCTTATGGTTACGGATTACATCAATTTAAAGAAACGATGCAAAGTCCTGCCAAAACGGATGATTTTATCAAAAAGCTACTGGCAAACGTGGTCACTTATGACAATGGCGCACGCGCCGCAACGACCAGCTTTACTCAGCGCGGGCTGGGCGATGTGCTCATCACGACCGAAAATGAAGCGCATTTAGCCGCCAAGCAATTTGCCAAAGGACAGGTCAATATCGTTTATCCCAGTTATTCTATTGTGATTGCGAACCCAGTGGCGGTCGTAACAGCCGTCACTGACAAAGACGGCAAGACGGCAGCGGCGAATGCTTACTTAAAAGGCTTATGGGACACCCCAGCACAAGAGCTGATGGCAGAGATGTATATGCGTCCAAGTAACCCACAAGTGCTGGCAGCTCACAAAGCAACTTTGCCTGATATTGAGACTTTTGAGCCGGTAGCAGTGTTTGGTTCTTGGGAGCAGATCATGAGCACTTTCTTTGTCGATGGTGGGCGTTTTGATCAGCTGGCAAGAGTGAAGTAGGGAGCCGTTTATCAAGAGATTGTCAATGGCCTGATACATACTCAAAGTGCTCAATTTGTATGAGCCAGAGCGGGTAGTTAGTAGTGTGTCAGCGTTATGTATTAACGATACTATTTAAGTGATTGATAACCTTGTATTTATCCCTTTGTTATTCCATTTTGGCAATAACATACGCATATTCATCATTAAACATAATAAGATGGCACTGTTAGCATACTTGCATTACTTAACAGATACCTTTGAGGGATTTATGACATACGCTTTGCACTATCAACAAAAAAGTAAAAAACGTAACGTCTTGAGCATTGCAGGCGTTGCATTAACCTTGGGGCTGGCTGGCTGTAGCAATAGCGAGACAGAGACGACTGCTAATGCAGATGGCACCGCTGCCACAGAAGGTCAAAATATTGAGCTACTGAACGTCTCATATGATGTGGCACGTGACTTTTATAAAGACTACAACCCATTATTCGTTGAGCATTATAAAGCGGAAAATCCAAACAGCAATATTCTAATCAAGCAGTCACATGGTGGCTCAAGCAAACAAGCGCTGTCGGTTGCCAATGGTCTGCAAGCAGATGTCGCTACCATGAACCAAGGCTCTGATATTGAGTTACTTGAGAAAAAGGGTTTGGTTGAGTCAGATTGGGAAAGTAAATTCCCAGACAATGCCGTTCCTTTTACCAGCACCATCGTATTCCTAGTCCGTAAAGACAATCCAAAAGGTATCAATGACTGGGAAGACTTGACCAAAGAAGGCGTTGAGATTGTCATGGCCAATCCAAAAGTGACGGGTAATGGTCGTTATGCATTCTTGGGCGCTTATGGTTATGGCTTGCACGCTTTTGATAAAAACGAGACCAGTGCCAAAAACTACGTGAAAGACATGCTTAAAAACGTCAAAGTTTATGAGAATGGCGGGCGCGCCGCGACCACTACATTCGTTCAACGTGGTATCGGTGATGTCCTAGTGACTTTTGAAAATGAAGCCAACCTTGCTGCCACTGATTTCGGTGCTGGTAAAGTAGACATCGTTTATCCTAAGTACTCTATTAAATCAGAAAGCCCTGTTGCGATTGTCAAGTCAGTGACAGATAAAAAAGGCACAACGGATGCTGCAAAGGCTTATCTTGACTACTTATGGAGCGAGCCTGCTCAGCAGCTAGCAGCCAATCTATACTTGCGTCCTAGCGTCAAAAGCGTCCTTGATAAAAATGGTGATAAATTACCACCGATCGAAACCTTCCGTCCAAATGATGCCTTTGGCACGTGGGATGAAATCATGGGTACTTACTTCAGTGATGGCGGTGTATTCGACCAGCTAGCCATTAACGCACCGCAGTAATCACTTGCTAAGTGCATAAGAGAAGCTACTGCGCTAGCAAATGCAGCCAGTCACACCATTAGTCATGCAGAACCTCATAAAGGACATGGTCATATACGCTATGTCCTTTATACCGTAAGCACACTAATAACTACCTGATAGCATGGTTTTATGGACGATATCATCGTTAAATGCTTTCTGTTAAGTGCTCTTTTTAAGTATCAATAGTGAAAACCCACGTGAAGCAATAACAATAAATAGTAATCATCGCTAAGTACGATTGGTTAGGCAATAGGACATCATTATGAGTGCAAAAACATCTCCTGCCAGCAAAGCCCCTGCAAAAAAAGGGTGGTTAACACGTTTGCGCCAACGCAATGTGCTGCCAGGGTTCGGCCTGAGCATGGGTATCACGGTCTTTAGCTTGTCGCTATTGGTGGTATTACCGTTTGCCATGATGGCCTACACCACGACTCAGATGGGTTGGACTGGATTCTGGGAGACGATTAGTCAACCGCAAGTCACTGCTGCTATCAAGCTAAGCTTATGGATGTCGTTTTTAGCGATGCTCACCAATATGGTGTTTGGCACATTGGTCGCTTGGGTGCTCGTACGCTACGAGTTCTGGGGTAAGTCGTTGATTAATGCGCTAGTTGATTTACCATTTGCATTACCAACGGCGGTCACAGGCATTTCGCTTGCGACCCTTTATGCCCCTAATGGTTTGATTGGACAGTGGTTTGATAAATTTGGCATTCAGGTCGCCTTTACACCTATAGGTATTTGGCTCGCCTTGGTTGTGGTCAGTTTTCCCTTTATTGTCCGTGCGGTACAGCCTGTACTCGCTGAGCTATCGGTTGAATTTGAAGAGGCAGCCGCGGTATTGGGTGCCAATCGCTTGACGACGTTTCGCAAAGTAATTTTGCCAGAGCTGTTGCCCGCTTTACTCATGGGTGCAGGGATGATGTTTGCTCGTGCCACTGGCGAGTACGGTTCGGTTATCTTTATCGCTGGCAATATTCCCATGCAATCAGAGATTTTACCGCTCATTATCATTAGTAAACTAGAGCAGTTTGATGTTCAAGGGGCTTCTGCAGTTGCATTATTTATGCTACTGATCTCATTTGTGATCTTATTGACCATTAACATCATGCAGTGGAAACTGTCGCGCCGTGTAGGAGCTCGCTAATGCAAATATCTAATAGCTACGACTACCAGAGCAACGCAGCGACTAAAGATACGCCATGGATACGCCTTACCTTTATCGTCATCGCAGTGCTATTTATGGTCATCATGTTGGTCATTCCGTTGCTGGCTGTGTTCTATGAAGCTTTTAAAGGTGGCTGGCAGTTGTATATTGCCTCGCTGGTTGATCCAGAAGCCTTACAAGCCATTAAACTGACGTTAATTACCGCGGCTATCGTCTTACCCATCAATATGGTGATGGGTATCGCAATCGCATGGTTAGTAACGCGCTATCAGTTTAAAGGTAAGCAGCTGGTCACCACTTTGCTTGATCTGCCATTTTCAGTATCACCCGTCGTTGCAGGTTTGATGTTTGTTTTACTATTCGGACTCAATTCCACCATTGGCGGCTGGCTTGAGAGCATGGGATTCCAAGTTATTTATGCGGTTCCAGGGATCGTGCTCGCTACTTTATTTGTCACCTTTCCCTTTGTAGCACGTGAGCTGATACCGCTGATGCAGACGCAAGGCGACTCTGAAGAGCAAGCGGCATTGACCTTGGGCGCAACTGGTTGGCAGACGTTTTGGCATGTGACATTACCCAATATCAAATGGGCACTACTTTATGGTTTAATTTTGACCAATGCGCGGGCAATGGGTGAGTTTGGGGCAGTGAGTGTGGTATCTGGTCATATTCGCGGCGAGACCAATACCATGCCACTACTGGTTGAGATTGCTTACAATGATTATAACTTTACCGCCGCTTTTGCCTTATCAAGTCTACTTGCCGCGCTGGCGCTCGTGACGTTGCTTATTCAACAAGTCATGACTAAGCTACAAGAGCGCAAATTTGCCAAGTCCGAACGGCTGGCAAGTGTGCCTGAGTTACTGGTAAGTGCCAACGCTACTAAGGCTACCAATACTACTGATGCAACAACCACTGAAAGTTCGGATAAATGATAAGCAAAATTATCTACACTTGGTCTGCACAAGGGCTGGCATTAGATTTAATTTAATAATGTAAAGGCGGTAACTAAAAAATCTGCCACGATACCAAAGATATAATAAGAGAACCCATTATGAGCATCGAGATTCGCAACGTTAATAAAAAATTCGGTCAGTTTACCGCCTTAGATAATATCAATATCACCGTGCCGACTGGCAAGCTGACCACTTTGCTGGGACCATCAGGCTGTGGCAAAACGACGTTGCTACGCATTATCGCCGGCTTAGAATATGCTGACTCAGGGCAAATATTGTTTGATGAGATGGATGTGACCAATACGCCAGTACAAAAGCGCCATATTGGCTTTATGTTTCAGCATTACGCATTGTTTCGTCATAAAAATATCGCCGATAATGTCGCCTTTGGACTGACCTTGTTACCAAAGAATGAGCGGCCAAGTAAGGCAGATATCAATAAGCGCGTTGCTGAGCTATTAGACTTGGTGCAGTTACCACAAGTGGCCAATGCTTATCCGCATCAACTCTCTGGTGGTCAGCGTCAACGGATTGCGCTGGCTCGTGCCTTAGCAGTGAAGCCGAAGTTATTGTTGCTCGATGAGCCTTTTGGCGCACTCGATGCCAAGGTACGTAAAGAGCTGCGCACGTGGCTAAAGAACATCCATCATGAGCTTGGTATTACCAGTATCATGGTTACTCACGATCAAGAAGAAGCCCGCGCCGTCTCAGATGAGATCGTGATCATGAATCAAGGGCGGGTAGAGCAGGTAGGCACATCGGAGGAGCTGATACACCAGCCAGCCAATGCGTTTATCAGTGATTTTTTAGATTTGGCATAGTAAAATTTGGTGCAGTTCTTCTATTATCACCCATAAAAAAAGACCTACAATAAATAGGTCTTTTTTTATGGGTTAAAGCAGGTCTCAATTTCATTTGGTATCTAGCGTTATTGAGATCAAATGTTGATAGCAATAATGCTAGATAGTCATCATATCTCAGCAGGCTTGGACATATCGATATCTTTGCTAGATATTTGTTTATAAGTAATATCCAAAATCTCTTGGCACCATTCTGGCAAGTCGTCAGCGACTTCATACCACATCCACGTACCGTCGCGAACACAGCTTAAAATACCGAGTTTCTTTAAATGGTTCAGATGACGCGATATCGTTGGCTGTGGTTGATCTAGTATTTCTACTAACTCACCAACACAGCGCGATTCTTTGTTAAATAGAATTTGAAATATTTTTAAGCGCGTCGGGTCAGATAAGACTTTAAATAACTCGATAGGTCGTATCGTAAAATTATTATCAGACATAGAACAATTCCAATTGGGCTTTGTTAATAGGGGTTCAATATAACAGCAGTTATCTACAAAATCGATTAAAAAATGGGCTAAATTACAGTTCGTCGTTAATTTACTACCTTTCATCATATTCGGTTACACGCACGCTTATATTCACTTACATCAATTAACTGCGTGCAATATAACTCTACTTTCATGACTGTACTTTTATACCAATAATATATCAAATGCTATTGCAAATGATAATAGTTATCGTTATTATATATCAAGCCATAAAAATGACCGTGAATATCAAGACAAACACTCTATTCACCATTTTTATCATCAATGCACTAAATTTATGAGCAATAAAAGCAGTTACCGAATAGCGGTATTCAGAGGAGCCAGACCATGTACGTATGCATCTGTAATGACGTAAAAGAAAAGCAAATCAAAGCAGCCATTGCTTCAGGTATCGATACCCTTGACGGTCTAAAAGATACCCTCGATGTTGCGACTTGCTGTGGCTGCTGCGAACCGATGGTTAACGATTACCTAGATGAGTATCATGCGAGACTCGATGTCTTGGCTTACGCTGTTTAAGCGTTATCAAACCAGAGATTTACTACCCAGCTGTTCATCACCTCATTACACCAATATCACTAGTACGCCTCGATATCACATACATTCAATATTCCGCACTTATCCTTTGGTCATTATACATAAAGGGTAAGTTGCGAGCGTCCATATAACTTTACCTATACACCTACTACAATGATATTGAGCATCATTAGCAGCCATTATTGTGATAAACCAGTGACTACTAAAGCTAGTTAATTATGATTCTCAATTAGCATCTTATTCTTAGTTCATAACATTACAAGCTGTATAGAGCCTATATGCTACTATATCTGTCTCACGTTGTAAGACGTTTTGTTGATTTTGATCTTTACTGATCAGTTTACCAATAGTACTATCCTTATATGGATAATTATGAATGTATGGTGATCTGTAAAATATAAATAGGGGAGTATAGGTTATGATAGGTAGCCCAAAAGTCATTGATTATTTGAATTTTTTGTTAGGCGGTGAGCTTGCTGCCCGTGACCAGTATTTTATTCACTCAGAAATGTATGCTGAGTGGCATTATGGTAAATTGTACGACCGTATCCATCATGAGATGGCAGATGAGACGCTACATGCCCAATCTATTATTCGCCGTATCCTAATGTTGAGCGGCACACCGAAAATGACGGTCAATGCCATCAATATCGGCGCGACAGTTCCTGAAATGCTGCAACTTGACCTTGAGCTAGAGTATCAAGTACAACAGCACTTAAAAGACGGTATTGCTCTTTGTGAAGCAGAGCGCGATTATGTCACGCGTGAGATGTTGGTAGAACAACTAAAAGACACTGAAGAAGATCATGCGCATTGGCTTGAGCAACAGTTGCGCTTAATTGAGATGATCAGTCTGCCCAATTATCTGCAAAGCCAAATGGCTGAAGTCACTCCCAATCTTGTTTAATGTCACGAAGATATGAACAATAACCATAGTATTTAGCATAAATAACGACATGAAAGGGAGAGAGATAATGAAAGGGGATAAAGAGGTTATTCGCGCTTTAAATAAAGTGCTCGGACAGTCATTGATTGCCATCAACCAGTACTTTTTACATGCGCGCATTGCGCGCCATTGGGGATTAGAAGCCCTTAATGAGAGTTTCTACAAACAATCCATCGCTGAGATGAAATGGTCTGATGAGCTGATTACCCGAATTTTATTGCTAGGCGGTTTACCAAATTTGCAAGATTACGGCAAGATGTTCATCGGTGAAGATGTGCCAGAGATTATCGAATGCAATTTGCGCTTAGAAAAACAAAAGTTCGAGATCATTACCGATGCTATTACTCTATGTGAAACAAAGTCTGACTATGTGTCACGCCAGCTATTGGTGACGCTAAAAGATGGTAATGAAGAGTATCAAGACTGGTTAGAGACTCAAGAAGACTTGATCGAAAGCGTTGGGGTTGAGCGCTATATCCAATCACAAATGGATGATGACGCGCCTTAATGGTTCATTATTGATGCAATGAGCCGTACTGTGCTCTAAAAATGCCAGCGTGTCTTGTGGTTTATAATCACTTACATGTTGGCATTTTTATGTCTCATATTTGACAACGCGTGCTATCAGCACTGCTGACAAAAGCAACGCTTAATCAATATTTTTTCAAACTCTTTATTCAAAATCTAAATATCAGCGGCTCAGTATAAGCCGCGCCCATCTTCGGGCTTAAGTCGTAAGAAGTACAGCCCCGAGAGAATGGTCAAGACCCCAAGTATCCAATAGGTGGTTTGAAACGCTGTCAGCGTATCCATTTGTAGGCGCTCACGTAACAGCGTCAGTACCGCTGCCCCAAAAGCAATACCGAAACTAATCGCTAACTGCTGATTGACCGCCATCAAGCTATTGCCGCTACTGGTTTGAGCGCCTTCTAAATCACCGATAGTAATCGTATTCATCGCGCTGAATTGCATAGAATTACAAGCGCCCATTATGGTCAAAATAGGGATAAACCATAACCACTGTGAGGCATCGGTAAACTGTGCCAACACAATGATGAGAGTGCCCATCAAAAACGTGTTGAAGACCAGCACTTTGCGATAAGTATAACGCTGAATAATTTTACTGACCCAGGGTTTAATCCCGATAGCACCGACTGCGATGGGCGCGAGTAGCCAACCTGCCTGCGATGGTGAATATTCAAACACCACTTGCAGCAACAGCGGCAGCAAAAACGGTACAGCGCTAATACCTAAGCGCGTGAATAGGTTACCAGTGATGCCAATACGAAAGGTGCGAATGTCAAACAAACTCAAGGGGAACAACGGTGCTTGACGACGCTTGGCGTGCCAGATATAAGCGCCGATCAATAAACTGGCCACCAAACTAAGCAGCAACCCATAAAACCCTCGACCAGTCTGTGAGCCGAACTCTACAGCAAGCGTAAACCCACAAGCAGCGGCGGCAAACAATAAAAATCCTGTCCAATCAAGCCGCTTGGTATCCTCAAATAGTGCGGGAACCAGTTTTTTGCCCATGATAAAACCAAAAATGCCCATCGGTATATTGATCAAAAATATCCAATGCCAACTGGTATATTGTACGATATAGCCACCTAAGACCGGTCCTACTAGCGGTGCTACCAAAGCAGGAATTACCGCAAAGTTCATGACGGTCAGCAGCTTATTGCGTGGGTAGGATTTGACCAATATTAAGCGAGCCACAGGCGTCATCATCGCCCCGCCAATACCTTGTATAACCCGTGAACCAATCAAAAAATCCAACGTTGGTGACGCAGCACATAGTAGTGAGCCAATACAAAAGATAATAATCGCTGCCAAAAATACTCGGCGCGTGCCGTATTTATCCGCCAAAAAACCACTGATGGGAATAAATATGGCCAAAGTTAGCGCATAACTGATCACCGCCCACTGCATTTTTAATGGAGACTCACCCAGCGCCTGTGCCATCTGCGGTAATGAGGTATTTAGTATAGTGGCATCCAAAATTTGCATAAATAGCGCCACCGCTAGCACATAGGGCAAGTATTTATCTTGTGTCGGGGTTAGCGTTACCATGTAAATCTCATTAGATATCCCATCATAAAATGAACAAAATAGTCTATTGACGACTAATTCGCTATACCAACCGAGTAGTATAAGAAAGACTCAATCATAATAAAAGGGAATCAAAGTAACGGCTGGCGGTTGAGGTTATAAAATTCTGTGCTTAGAGGTAATAATATTAACACTGCTTACAAGAGAGGGCTTTAATATCAGGGTTGGTTATCGTTATAGTAAACCCTCGCTAACGACTTAAGCCAATAGATAAGCAATACAGCCAATCTCATCTCAATCATATGAGATGGAATTGACTACCGACGATATAAGTAGAAGCATCAACAATACGATAAAGATAAACTGAGGATATATTATGAGTCAGGAAAATAACAAAGCTTGCAATCATACCGATGGGCAAAACGATAAATATGTCCCGCCAAAGGTTTGGACGCAGGACAAAGAAAACGGTGGTAAGTTTGCCAGTATCAATCGCCCAACAGCGGGTGCGCGCTATGAGAAAGCGCTGCCAGTAGGCGATGCGCCATTACAGCTGTACTCATTGAATACGCCAAATGGCGTCAAGGTTAATATCCTGTTAGAAGAGCTTGCCGAGATTGGTGTTAAAGGTGCTGAATATGATGCCTATAAAATTGATATCTCTCAAGGAGAGCAGTTTGGTTCTGGCTTTGTAGCAATAAACCCTAACTCAAAAATTCCAGCCTTGGTTGATCATTCTGCCGATATAGCTGGCGAGCCGATAGCGCTTTTCGAGTCTGGTGCTATCTTGATGTATCTGGCAGAAAAATTTGACCAATTTATGCCTTTGTCACTTGGCAAAGCACGGGCAGAGTGTTTGTCTTGGGTCATGTGGCAGATGGGTAGTGCGCCTTTCTTAGGTGGCGGCTTCGGACATTTTTATGCTTATGCACCTGAACCGCTAGAGTACCCGATCAACCGCTATACCATGGAAACCAAACGCCAGCTCGATGTGCTGGATACCCATCTAAAAGACAGCACATATATGTGTGGCAACAACGAAGCCGATTATAATATTGCAGATATGATTATTTGGGCATGGTATGGACAATTGGTGCTTGGAAAGCTTTATGACGCTGCCGAATTCCTGCAAGTTGATGACTACAAGCATGTAAAGCGTTGGGCACAGGCAATTGCTGAACGTCCAGCCGTTAAGCGTGCCGTAGACTTGTCATTAAAGCCTATTGACTAAACCTATCGATAACATACGCATTAATAAAATCAAGGCTGATAGGCTATTTGCTTATCAGCCTTGATTTTATCCGACATCTTGCTATTCTATATTCATATATGGTTATATTAAAATAGAGATATACTTACCTGTTTACACAATGATACATTAGTACAACAGATAGAAACCTTAGTACGTTAAGATAGCTTGAGTGCCTCAAGCAGATAGCACCTTAATAAGCGGGTATTTGTACTGCTCATTTAATTGGCTCAATACCATTGGGATACCAGTAAGGCGAATAGAGCGACTTATAATAGACTGAGTAAGTCACACAGAATATTTGATTGAAATAAGATTGACTATATTGATGGATAATGATTATGAAGGATGATAACCGTAAACGGATCAACTTCTCACGACAGGCGATGGCTAGCGAATTAAAAGTTATTAATACTAAACTCAGCGCCATTCATAACGATCAACAGATAGATGCTAATCGATACTCAATATTGCAATACAAAGCCAACTTAACCACCCATCCTAAAAAAATAAAAAAGATACTCTTATTGATGATAAAAAATAAAATACGATTACCTATGTTTGCTGCTATCAGCGCAGCTTTATTTAGTACAGCGACGATGGCCAGCAATGGCGTTGAATTTACCAATCAAGACTGGCAAGTAGTCTGCGACAATACCCGTACGTGCCGGCTGGCAGGCTATCAAGCAGAAAACAATAGTGAATTTCCTATATCGGTATTGCTCATACGCCGTGCAGGCGCAAATGCTGGTGTGGATGGCAAGGTAAAGCTGGGCGGTGCTAAAGAAAGCTCATCTAAAGCCTTGATGCAACTTGGCAATCGTCATCGTATATCGTTGTTCATCAATGGTAGAGACTATGGCGAAACCAAGCCGTTTTCAACTGCAGCAGGTAATGCTGATCTGACCCCAACACAAGTCACAGCGCTACTAGAAGCACTGACTAAGTCAAGCAAAATTGAGCTAGTGCTACGTAACTCACGCTGGCAACTCTCTGATAAAGGGGCTAGCGCCGTCATGCTCAAAGCAGATGAAGCCCAAGGTCGAGTAGGGACATCATCTGCCTTTATCAATACTGATGGTGCCGCCAAATCAAATAGCACTGTATTGTCACCCAAGTCCGCACCAAAACTGCACTTTGTGGCGCCCAATCCGAAAGCCGTCGCTAGTGACAATAGAAAGTTTGTGATGAAATCGTCGCAGCTAGCGGCGCTGATGAAAAGTACGATGAAAGATGCGGATAGTGACTGTCCCAATCTATCAGATAAATCACCATGGCGTGTGAGCCGACTGAATGGCTCACAGCTGTTGGCACAACACGATTGCTGGACAGGTGCTTATAATACTGGTGCAGGTATCTGGGTCATCAATGACAGTAAACCTTATAAACCGACATTGGTAACCACCAACGCCACTGGCTATGATAAGGGTAAAATCACTTCCGTACAAAAAGGTCGCGGCATTGGTGATTGTTTAACCAAGACTGATTGGGTATGGACAGGTAAGGCATTTGAAAAAAGCCATGAAAGTACCACAGGACTTTGCCGTATGATTGAAGCGGGCGGTGCGTGGCAGCTGCCGACGTATGTCACTGAAGTTAAAATGGTGCGATAGCCGCCAATAATACTGCTGATTGTCTTATTACTCAGCATATTGAATGCGTACATCTATAAGTAATTTTGCTTTATTTACCGAGAAATTTAATAAATAGCTACATATAATATTTTATTGTGCTATACTGCGTCGCCACGTTAGCTTAGGCTTTCGTGAATTATGAGATTGATAACATCGCCTGCGATTTTGGGTCTAGGATGACCATAAGTAATTGTTGCCGATGATTTTGTGTACTTGAATAACCTGTCATGAAAATAGCAGTTATTTTTGACTCATATCTTATCTACCGAACCATAAATGTGGTTTAAATTGGTTGTTATTCGCGATTATTTGCTTTGGACAAAGCATTAATAATACGCTTATATCAAACAAGGATGAGACACTCGGCACTACCACCAAAATACGTCAGACAGCACGAACGCATTTATTGTAGAGGCTCTAAGCTTTATTGGCTTGGCTTCTGATTATCGACACTTACATGTGGTCCGGTAATTCTTTAATAAAGGCAGCGTGGTGAACGGTTATCAGTGGTATGCATCAAGCTTGCTGAATTTACAGCAACTTATACTTACCAAGGATTCTCATGACTGATATTTTATCTGCAATCGCCGCTGAAAACGGCATCATCGAAAACACTGACACTCCAAATACTGATACTAATAATCAAGCGGCTACTACTGACGCGACTGATGAAGATCAAATTACCTTTGCTGAACTAGACATTGCCAAGCCGATTTTGACCGCGCTTGATCGCAGTGGTTATACCAATCCAACCCCTATCCAAGCACAAGCGATTCCTTTTGCTCTAGCAGGTCGTGACTTACTATTGTCTGCGCAAACCGGTAGTGGTAAAACAGCGGCATTCGTTATCCCTGTACTTGACCGTTTAAGCCGTGCCACTAGCTTTGATAAACTAACTAAAGCCCTTATCTTAACGCCAACGCGTGAACTTGCTCAGCAAGTACATGATAGCGTACGTACTTATTCTAAAGATATGCGTGGTCTATTCTGCGTACCTTTAGTTGGCGGCGCACCATACAATGGTCAGATCACTGCGTTGAAAAAAGGCGTTCAAGTTATCGTTGCGACCCCAGGTCGTCTACTTGACCATATCAATGCTGGTCGTGTTGACTTATCAAGCCTAGAAATTTTGGTCCTTGATGAAGCTGACCGTATGCTAGACATGGGTTTTGCTGATGACATCAGTGACATCCTTCGTGCCGCACCAATTGATCGTCAAACGATCATGTGTTCTGCAACTTGGGATGGCCCAGTAGGTAAAATCGCTGCCAGCTTCACTAAGAACCCTGAGCGTGTATCAATCAAAGTAGAATCTGCACACATCGAAGAAAAAGTGTACTACTGTGATGATTTTGATCATAAAAACCGTTTGCTTGACAAAATCGTTTGCCAGCAAGATATGGAACAGATCATTATCTTTGCTGCTACCAAACGTAGCACTGAAAAACTGGCCAAACAGCTACAAGAAGCAGGTCATAAAGCCAGCTTCCTACATGGTGATTTGCCACAAAGCAAGCGTAACCGTATCGTTCAAGACTTGCGTAATGGTAAAGTTAAAATCCTAGTAGCGACTGACGTTGCTGCTCGTGGTCTAGATATCCCAGCTATCTCGCACGTTATTAACTATGATCTTCCACGTCAGACTGAAGATTACGTCCATCGTATCGGTCGTTGTGGTCGTGCTGGTCGTACTGGTATCGCTATCAGCTTATGTAGCATGGATGATCGTCCACAGCTAAACGCTATCAACCGTTATTTAGATCGCAAAATGGAAGTATGTATCATCGAAGGCATGGAGCCTAAGAAGACTTATGTACCTAGCGAAAATAAAGGTAATGGTCGTGGCCGTGGTCGCGGTCGTTCAAACGGCGGCGGTGGTAATGGTCAAGGCCGTGGTCGCGCGGGTGGTGGTTATCAAGGTAATCCTGCTAATGCTCGCGGTCGTTCAAGCGACAGCTCATCAACTGGTCAACGCGCTAGCAATGACAGCGGTTATCAAGGTAAGCCACGTGACACGTCAGGCAAGCCAAATGAGCGTTCAGGTGGCAAGCCGTATCAAGGCAAGCGCACTGGTGCTCCTAGCCGCGGCGATAGCACTGGCGTTCCACGTGGTGAGCGTGCTGCAACAGGTCGTGGTCGTCCAAGTGGCAGCCAAGGTCGCCCAGCAGGTCGTTCTGACAGCCGTGGTCAAGGTCGTCCAAACGGCGGCAACCGTGGTAACAACTCGTAATACTGTTATATTTGGTGATTAAAATTATTAATTACTTGATCGCCTAAAGATAGCACTAAAAAGCCAGATACTCGTTATCTGGCTTTTTTGTGTTTATTCGATCGCTGCTTGCGCGTTTTTTTCGCCTTGTCTATACTAACAAGCTTTTATTCATCGTGTGCTGCGGAGCTATTTGATGCCCGATATTTCTCATTTAACTATTGATAGCCTGCCATTGGCTTTTGGCATCATTATGGCCATTATCGGTTTGGTTTTTTATACCCAAGGATTACCCGGTAAATTCTGGCAGCGCTTTTATGCGGTATTGCCGGGTATTGTGCTGTGCTGCTTTATCCCTGCAACGCTTAATAGTTTAGGCGTCTTCGCTGACGGTATCGGCTCACAGATTTATGGCTTTACTGCCACGTATCTGTTGCCAGCAAGTTTGCTGTTAATGACCTTATCGATGGATGTACCGGAGATATTGGGGCTAGGCTGGAAAGCCATCGCCATGTTTTTTGCTGCTAGTATCGCGATTATTATTAGTGGTCCAATAAGCTTAGGTGTCGCTAAATGGATATCGCCTGAGATGTTTACTGATGACACGCTATGGCGTGGGTTTTCGGCGGTGGCGGGTAGCTGGATCGGCGGCGCGGCAAATCAAGCAGCGATGAAAGAGTTGTTTGGCGTCAGTGATGATTTATTTGGGATGATGATTTTGGTCGATACCACCAATGCTTCATTATGGTTATTGGCTATCTTGGTATTGGCGAAGCATAGCGATAAGATAGATAGGCTATTGAGGGCAGACACCAGTAGTATTGATAAAGTGATTAAGGCGGTTGAGAATTATGAGCGTGACAATGCTCGTCCAGCAACTTTAAATGACTTGATGGTGATGTTTGGCTTATGCTTTGCTATGGTGGGTGTCGCACACTTTGTTGGTGGGCAAATTGCAGGGTTTTTTGCGCCCTATAGCTGGGCAGTACAATATAGCTTTGCCAGCTCATTCTTTTGGATGGTTGTGATTATAACCTTGATAGGGGTTATTTTTTCCTTTACCAAGATTCGTAGGCTCGACCATGTGGGCGCTTCCAAAATTGGTACGGTATTTATCTTTATCTTAATTGCTGCCATTGGTATGCAAATCAATCTTGCGGGTATCGTTTCGCAATGGCGACTGCTCCTTATTGGTTTATTATGGATGAGCATTCACGTTGTCATTATCTTTGCTGTGGCTAGGATGATTCGTGCGCCGTTTTTCTTTTTGGCAGTCGGCTCCAATGCCAATACTGGCGGTGCCTCATCAGCACCCATTGTCGCAACAGCGTTTCACCCATCGCTTGCACCTGTGGGTGTGTTTTTGGGTATTATGGGCTATGCGGTGGGTACGTTTGGCGGGTATATCAGTACCCAATTGATGCGCTTGGTAGTGGGTTAGTATTTAGGTTATCCATATTCTGATAGCATTTTTTCCTCAAAAAACCTGCAATGATTGCGGGTTTTTTTATTATAAGGTGCCTAATGACTTAAGTTGTCGTTTTGTCTATCTATGCTATGGATATGTAAGCCTTGCCAAGCCCTGACATCAGTACGTGTTAACATTTGCACCACTTATAAAAATAACCACAAATTCGTTAGGAACAGTAGCGCTATGGCCCATTCAAAAACATTAGAAGAAAATTCAAATCAGACAGACACGGCGAAACATGGCTATCCTCACTATAACCGAGACATTATCCAAGTCAGAGGCGCACGCGTTCATAATTTAAAGAACGTCGATGTGGATTTACCGCGCAATGCCTTAGTGGTCTTTACGGGTATATCTGGATCGGGAAAATCATCACTGGCATTCGGTACGCTATTTGCCGAGTCACAGCGCCGCTATCTTGATTCAGTATCGCCTTATGCCAGAAGGCTCATCGATCAGGTTGATGAACCCGATGTCGATACTATAGAAGGGTTACCGCCAGCAGTTGCCTTACAGCAGCAGCGGGGTACGCCGTCAGTACGCTCGTCCGTCGGTAGTGTAACAACCATATCTAATGGTCTTCGTATGCTGTACTCACGAGCCGGAGAGTATCCCGCCGGCCAAGAGATACTGTATGCCGATGCGTTCTCGCCCAATACGCCAGATGGTGCCTGTCCCACGTGTTCAGGTATCGGCCGTGTGTTTGAGGTCACCGAGGATCTGCTGGTACCAGATAATACCAAGAGCATTCGCGAGCGTGCCATTGCGGCATGGCCACCGGCATGGCAAGGTCAAAACCTGAGCCGTATATTGACCACACTAGGCTATGATATCGATAAGCCTTGGCACACCCTGCCAAAGAAGACCCGCGACTGGATCTTGTTTACCGATGAGACACCAACAGTGCCTGTTTATCCTGAGTATGATATAGAACAGACACGGGAGGCAATTGAGAAAGGGGAAAAGCCAAACTATATGGGTACGTTTACCAGTGCCAAAAACTTTATTTTGCATTCTTTTGCCACTACTCAAAGCCCGCGCACCAAGAAACGCGTCTCGCAATTTATGCAGATATCCGAGTGTCCAGAATGTCACGGCAAAAAACTTAATAAAGAATCACTGTCGGTTAAATTTGCAGGACTCGATATCGGTGAGCTATCGCAGCTCACATTGACGGATATGGCCATCAAACTTGAGAAAACAGCACACACCAAAGTGGCAGATGACACACCAAACCGCGAAAAAGCCATCGTTGCCCAGCGTATTGCCAGTGATATTCTCTCTCGTATTGAGGCACTAACAAGGCTTGGTCTGGGCTATCTGTCGCTTGAGCGTACCACACCAACGCTATCGCCTGGTGAGCTACAGCGATTGCGATTAGCGACCCAGATTCGCTCGCAACTGTTTGGCGTGGTTTATGTCCTTGATGAGCCATCAGCAGGTCTGCACCCTGCTGACACGCAGGCGCTACTTGGGGCGCTAGATGAGTTGATCGCGTCTGGTAACTCGGTGTTTGTGGTTGAGCACGACGTGAGTGTGATTGGGCATGCTGATTGGGTGGTAGATGTCGGGCCACAGGCTGGCACGCATGGCGGAGAGATTGTCTATAGTGGGCCTGTAGAAGGGCTACGTGAGGTTGCGCAGTCGCATACGGGTCAATATCTCTTTGCTAACGACACGGCGAATCATCAGTCAAAATCTGACACAAGGCAACCGACAGCGTGGCTGAAACTCGCAAATATCGAGCGCAATAATATAACAGGCTTGGATGTTGAGTTTCCGCTTGGGGTGATGACTAGTGTCACGGGTGTCTCAGGGTCAGGTAAGTCGAGTCTTGTCAGCCAAGCATTGGTAGAGCTTATCAGTGAAGTATTGGGGCAAAAGACGGTTGCTGAAGCGCCTGTAGGTGAGGCAGATTTGCTTGAGCAAGAGCTTGAGACAGCCACTGGTGGTGAAATTGTCGCTGGCATGGAGCAAGTCCGTCGTCTTATTAATATCAATCAAAAGGCGATTGGGCGGACACCGCGCTCAAACCTAGCAACCTATACAGGATTGTTCGATGATGTGCGTAAGCTGTTTGCCGCAACTAAGCAAGCAAAAGCACATGGCTATGACGCTGGACGTTTCTCGTTTAACACCAAAAAAGGCCGCTGTCCAAATTGTGAAGGTTTGGGTTTTGTCAGTGTGGAGCTGCTATTTTTACCAAGTGTCTATGCACCTTGCCAGGTCTGTCATGGGCAACGCTATGACGAAGAAACACTTACCATCACGTATCGAGATAAAAACATTGCTGAAGTATTAAATTTAACCGTTGAAGCGGCTCATGAGTTCTTTGTTGATGAAGCGCCTATCTTGCGCGCATTGGATGCATTGCTGCAAGTGGGGCTTGGCTACTTACGTTTGGGGCAGCCCGCCACTGAGCTGTCAGGGGGTGAAGCACAGCGCATCAAGCTTGCCACTGAACTACAACGCACGCAACGAGGCGATACGCTCTATATCTTAGATGAGCCAACCACAGGTTTACATCCTGCTGATGTATCCATGCTGATGAAGCAATTAAACGGTTTGGTCGATGCAGGGAACACCGTCATCATGGTTGAGCATGATATGCAAGTAGCCAGTAATAGCGACTGGATGATTGATATGGGGCCAGGGGCAGGTGATGAGGGCGGGTTAATTGTCGCTCAAGGTACGCCAGAAGACGTGGCCCAATCAGAAGACAGTCGCACCGCACCGTTTTTATTGGTGTGATTTTATTGATGTGACGACCAGCCTTCAAATTGGGTCTAAGGGTGAAGGGTCTATCCCCAATAATTATCAGGGCATTTAGGCAATTCAACTAACGTGCGACGTAACGCATCTGACCATTGATGACGGATGGTATTAAAATATTCATCACGCTCATCAATACGGCGACCTTTGGGTAAGATTAAACTGTCATTTTCATAAAGCACAAAATCTATCGGCATACCGACTGATAGATTTGAGTGAATCGTGGAATCAAATGATAGCATCAAGGCACGTGCCGCGTGTCTTACATCCGTGTTATAGCTGACAGAACGATCCAAAATAGGTTTGCCGTATTTGCTTTCGCCCAACTGAAAGAAAGGCATATCTTCTGTGGCTTTGATGCAATTGCCTTCAGGATAAATTAGGTATAACTCAGGCGGATGTCCTTTAATTTGACCACCAAGCATAAATGAGCTAGTAAAAGCCCCATCGCGACTAGAATTAGCGACTGCTTTTGCATGATTCATAATATCACGCATACATTCGCCAACCATTTGCGCCGCATCAAACAACGTCGCTACCGTATTGAGGTTGCTCTCAGCACGCTGGTCAATGTCGTTTTGTAGTTTATTGAACACTGCCTGCGACGTCGCTAAGCTACCCGCTGTCTGTAGCACCATAAAGCGCTCGCCCTCAACGCTATACTGATATAACTTTTGACTCTAAGACTGCCATTATCGCTACACGCTCTGCAAACTGTGCTTCAGGAGGCTGCTCTCGGAACGAATAACTCAGAACCTTATGTAGAAATCGCTCAAATGTCAGCTCGTCCTCTGATATAGGTGATTCAGGTAACGGATCGGGTTGCTGGGATAATAAACAAAGCTTTTCGACCAAGCTTGGATCTTGTACCTGCCAAGCATGCTGAATTTGTTCGAACGACAGACTCATAGCGGTGTGCCTTAATAATAATGTAGTCAGCGAATGATATTTTGTAAGCACATAAAAGCCTATTTGATAATAAATATCAAAAACTTTTGTTAATTAAAAATAGAAACACGACATCTTATGACGCGCAAATGAACAAGTAAAACTGTGCGACACTAAATGACGCATACATATTAATAGTTACCACTATTGGATAAAGATTGATTGACAGCTTGCTTGAGACTGGGGCAGAATAGGGACGTTGTGAGATTTAGCGTTTCACCGTTTTCGGTGAAGGACGATGCTGCGTCCACGAGTCAAGCCATTGCATTTTACCCAAGGAAGACTGTTTCAGTCCTGCTAATGCACTAGGGGCACTATCTAGGTGCAGTCCAGTGAGTCTTCCATGTACCAGGTTATGAGGTAGATTAAACAACACTGAATGAGACATCGTTATGATGCTATTCAAAACACCAAACCCAAGTCAGTCATTATGTACTGGCTTGGGTTTTTTGTTGTCCTAATTATCATCGATGTACTTAAAAGTTAGATAGCTTAAGATATCGTTATTTTTATTAGATTATAGTGTGTTATTACGCGACGAGAGCTCTTTATGAATAGATCTCTTGCAAAAGTACCAGTTCATTGACTTCCACTGACGGAATTACAAGGGCTGACGATGACTTATGCAAGAAGTCTAATGATGATGCGGTAAAAGTAGAGATATACGAAAGTGCTGATGGACAGACTCGGATTGAGATTCGCTTAGAGCATGATACTTTGTGGCTCTCACAAGCACAATTAGCCACACTGTTTGAAAAGGACTCTGACACGATTGGTTTGCACCTAAAAAACATCTATAAAGAAGGCGAACTCGACCCCGAAGCAACTACCGAGCAATCCTCGGTAGTTCGTAAAGAGGGAAACCGACAAGTGCGACGCAACATTCGCTTTTACAATCTAGATGCCATTATTTCTGTGGGTTATCGGGTTAATTCTAAAAAAGGCACGCAGTTTCGTATATGGGCGACCCAGCGCTTACGTGAGTACTTGGTGAAAGGATATACGCTTAACCAACAGCGCCTTGATAAAAACTCCAATGAATTGCAGCAAGCGTTAAACCTTATCAGAAAGACAGCTCAAAGCCCTGAGTTGAATACCAATGAAGGGCGCGGCCTGATTGAAATAATCAGTCGCTATACACAGACGTTTTTGTGGTTACAGCGCTATGACGTTCAAATCGAGACGTTTGAGCTGAGTGTGAGTAACAAGGTTCATAACAATGTCTATGCTTATCTGAATGGTGATACCACCTTTGCACGTGATGATAAAGACAGCTCAGTACAGTTAGGCTTACAATATCAATTTTAAAACATAATGTATGGATGACAGTCTGCGCCGCTCAGTAATGTATTTATGAGCGGCGTTTTTTATACATTTTAATATAGTAATTATCATGGCGTGCTACTGGTTATCGCTATAATATACGTAGAACGGCTGGCCTATATACTAAGAAGAATAGGGATAAAGTGTATGTTTGACATCATAAAAGACTGGCGCGAGCAGCGCATATTGGACAACAGTGAGTTTACTCATGCTGACTGGCTGCAAGCGGCTCAGCGTATTGTGATACTTGATCGGTTAAATGAGGACGAGCTAACACGCTTGTTTGAGCTGGCGACGCTGTTTTTGGCGGATAAGTCAATCACGGGCGCACAAGGTTTTGAGATTAGCGATACGGTGCGGCAATCCATCGCCTTGCAAGCTTGCTTGCCTATCTTAAACCTTAGCCTTGAGTGGTATGCTGGCTGGTCAGCCATTATTATTTATCCTAGTTCCTACAAGAGCGAAACCACCACTGTCGATGAGCTGGGCATTGTCCATGAGGGCAGTCAGCACCGTAGCGGCGAAGCATGGCTGCGCGGCCCCGTTATTCTGTCGTGGAAGGATGCCAAACACTCAGGGGAGCGCGACGGTCATAATGTCGTCATTCATGAGTTTGTGCATAAACTTGATATGTTAAATGGTCGTGCCAACGGCTTTCCACCGCTACAAGTGGATATGAATCCTGCGCGCTGGACTGAAATTATGACACGAGATTTTGAGGATTTTCAAAGCCATCATAAATCAGGTCTTGATCGTTATGGCGCGACTAATCCTGCGGAGTTTTTTGCGGTACTCAGTGAGGTGTTTTTTGAGACGCCGCAAAAGCTGATCGATGCTTACCCTGATATTTACGACATAATGATGAAGTTTTTTCGCCAAACACCACTTTAATCAAAATCATTAATAGTCACTATTAATGTTCGATAATGAATATATAGGCATGAAAAAGCAATAAAAAAGGGCAGTGCATAGGTTTTATGACACCGCCTTTTTTTTGCTTATTTTTCATTTAAGTCTATGTTTTTATAGATAAAAATTATTTAAGTTGTCCATTGCTCATTCACAATAGCGACCAAATAGCGTTTACCTTGATATTCTTCAAACACTAAACGCATGATACGCCAATCCATACCGGAATATTCCTCTGAGCCTTTATGATAAAACTCGACAACCTCTGAATTGGGATAAATTTTCTTTAGGTTGTTAATCATATTCCCACTGTGTTGGAACTCATTAATACTGATATTGGCATTGTTAAATTGGCTAGCATCAATCCACGTGTCTAAATATGTAGGTAGTGGCGTGACGAGTAGATCGCCCGTACCGTCTTTTTCACCCCAAGTAAAACGAATTTTGGACTGTTGCAAATATTGGGCGAATTGTTCACGGCTAAAGACTTTATCCGTCTCAGGACGCACATAGGCATACATCGAAAAACGGACGCCACGGGTCGGATGAATATCATTGGTGATGCGAGCGAAGTCTTTATTCGCAAGCGCGCGCTGAATACGTAAGGCTTGCTGCTTAAGGGTTTGCTGACTGATATCGGAGACAACGGGCGTTGATGAATGGCCGTTAGATTGATTTGGAGTGGCTATATTGGATTCAGCAGAAGATTGACAGCCAGTTGCTGCTAGCGCCAAAGCCAATGCGCCGCCAACGGTTAATTTAGATGAACGGTCTTTGAAAGTAGATAATAGGGTCATGAAGCATCCTTATCGCAGTGGTTTTCGAAATATACGTTACTGTGAATATAATTGGGCAAATTTCACAAGATTACTAAGCAAAAATTTATTATTTAAAAGTTATTAAGTAATAGATCGTTTTTAGTAGATAAACCGGAATGATACGATAATACAGCAGAGTCATAATATGGTTATGATGTAATGGTTTATAACACTTATATCATTGAAGCTCGTAGAGAACGCCATGCCAACACATTATTCACTGACGCTGCTAGCTATGGGACTGATAGCAACCAATTTTGCTATAGCTGATATAGCAGAGTCAACTCAGACTTATGCAGCCATAAAAATAGCGACCATTAGCAACATGTATCAGCAAGACGTCAACAATCAAGGCATGGATAATCCGGTCGTATTGCAACAGTATGCCGACCCAGATCTACAAGCCGCGATGCAGATTGAGCAAGACTATTTTGATAGAGAGCAAATATCTTGTCATGTTGATTATGATGTATTGTGGGATTCGCAAGATCCTGATTATACCCAAGACAAACAGTTTTCGATGACTGACCAAGGATTGGTGCAAGTGAGTTTGGCACATGGCAGCAATGTTTATTATGAGTTGTCATGTAATGGTACCGATGACGATGCTAATTGCCGAGTGGCAGATGTGATTTTAGATGAAGATGGCAAGTCTTTTCGCAAGCATTTACTAGAAACCTGTCGCTAGCCAATGCTGAGCATTATTTTTATTGATACCTAAATATAAAAAGTTATAAACCCTGAATAAAAATCACAGAAATAATCATGAGAGCTTATAAATGGCACTGTATAAAACTATGAGCCTAACTTCTAAAGCCATTGGTTTGTTTTCGCATAATGTATATTATGTTAAACTAGAGCTACCGTACAATAAGTTCATGGGATTATGATTATATGATAAACCCTTATTAAGGTTGGTTGATGATTGATTAATTCTCATACGTACTAACTATTCATAAAGTCATCTTCATTAACACTGATACAGTTACTAGCTAAGCTTTCTTAAGGAGTCAATGTACAGAGCTATCACTGATCCTATTATATTTGTAATCGAGCTTAACGTATTGAGCCATGTCGCTAGTTAACCTATTTGATAAACTTGTTCTACTCATCATTGTTAAGTTTACTACCTTCATACGGCACAATAATCCCTCTGAATAATCTGCCATTCCTAATCATCACCTAATCACCAAATTACTCATCAATCGATTGTTGGTAGCTTAGCCGACTTCCTCATTAATGCGAATGTGCTTGAACTACGTTAGGTACAGAAATATTCGCCACCAAGTGACAATCTCAAAATAGAAGCAATAACCTCTCTGGATGACTATTACTCTATATCATTGATAAAAACGTATACAAGCTCTGACAATGATCCTATTTGGCATCTCAGTGAGTCCAAGTCTAGATACACCTTATAGCTGCTATTATCATAGCTAACCAAGTTGTAATACGTTTTTATTGAGAGTCACCGAAAAAGCCTTTTCAGATTAGTACAATATTCATTGGTCTTTTCTAGCTTCTCTTGCTCTTTCTGAAATATCTTAATCTAAAGCATTGAGTTGATACCTTCCAAATTTGCACAGAACAGCACTATCACCCTGATTAAGGTATTCTGTGCGAGTACAGGAGCACGGTTTTTCGTGCAAGTATGTCAAAGGACTCTATTGCCAATAGCAAACAGCACTCTTACTTTTAATCTATGTGAAGTTTATTCCTTCAAACGCCATATATATCAACAAAAAAAATAGCTTACTCCTTCTTTCTCCACTATACTATAATCATCCCCAAGTGAAGGTTGGGGATGATTATACTTTAAAACCTTTCATTTAAAGGGTTTTGCAAAATAACTAATGAATAACAGTGTCCATGTTAGTGTCCAATAGCTATCTGTATTTCTCAGAAGACGCTTTTCAAGATTTATAAAACGTGCGCAAAGATTGCTCTAAATCTAAGTATAGAGTTAATAGATTAACATTCACAATTTACCTAGCTTATAAAACTGACGGATGTACATCATGACTGTCGATAATTTAAATGATATCAATAAACTTGAATGCCGAGATAAAGATTACTCGGTCAGTGTCTCAGGTATCGCGGGTTTAAGTATTCGTACTTATCCAAATGGTAAAAAGGAATACTACTTACGGTACGCTCATCCGCATATCGATGGTAAGCGCCCTAGAATGATGTTAGGTAAGGTCGAAGATGTCAGTCTATATGAAGCTAAGTATAAAGCAGAAACTATACTTAGCACGGTCGCACAAGGCTCCGACCCTAAAGCCATTCATAAAAAAGAACAAGTCAATAAGTATGCTCATCTAAAGAACGCCACATTTTCTGAAATCACACAAGCGTGGCGAGATCACAAAACGTCAAGTCGTCACCATAGTAAATCTAGAAAGCGCGCGTTTAGTGACTCAACCCTTAAATTTTGGGATTTATGTCTAGGATATATGTGTCGTGAGATTGGCGACTTAAGAATGAACGATATCACAAGCGAGATGATATTGAGTGTATGTGAGGCGATTCAAAACAATGAAAATCAAGCAACCTTCGTTGGTGCAAGCACTAGGCTTTATACCGAAAAAGTCTTCTCATTTGCTGTTGCAAGAGGATTATGCGATAGAAATGTAGCTATTGATACACGTGGCGAGCTCGCACCTGCCAGTTCAGGCAACCACTTACCAGCCATTACCAAGCCTGATCAGTTTGCTACCCTCCTGAACGATATGTCCCATTTCAAAGGTGCAAGTAAAACCACATTAGAAGCGATGAATTTACTACCGTATGTCTTTGTGCGTAGTATCGATTTGCGGTCTATGCGTTGGCAAGATATAGATTGGGATAATAAGCTATGGGAGTTTTCTCCTACTAAAGGCGAAGGTCGTGATGACATGGTATCTCATTTAGTTGTACCACTAGCCACTCAAGTAATTGAGCGCTTACGAAAAATACAAGCAATCACAGGTCACAAAGAACATGTATTTGCATCGATACGTGTCTCAAGCAATCCTTATATTAGCAAAGCAACACTAGTACAAATATTTCATAGGCTTGGCTACAAAGATGTGCAATGCGCTCATGGATTTCGAGCATCAGCTAAAACCTTACTTATGGAGCAACCTGAGTTGCGTTATTCAGATATCGTGACCGAGCTGCAATTAGGACATCGAATAAAGGATACGCATGGCGGCGCTTATAACCGATTAGATGAAATTGATACTCGAATACTGATGATGCAAGATTGGGCTGATTATATAGATAAGCTCCGGGGTTCAACGTAATACTTACTTTACGTTAATAATATACCTATTAGCATTCACAATGCACAATAAGCCCTTTGCATAGCATCTCATTCCCAGTCATCACATAACAACCAAAACACCCTAACATTCTATTGTTGGTAGCCTAGATATTGGAATTTCTGCAACCTCGCGCTTGTGATCAACGACCAATCTGACGGCTTCTAATCTCCGGTATCTTATCTGCATGAGCTCACTTCATGTACTGACAAACTCTATAGCCTCAGTTTAATTATCCAGTTTTACCAAACAGTCAGAATTAATATCAGCAATCGTTTTGGCACCAGTCAAGGTCATTGCGACGCGTATTTCTTTATCTAGCAGTTCTAACAAATTGCTTACCCCTGCACCGCCATCCGCTGCTAAAGCATAAATAAAAGCGCGCCCTAGCATGCAAATATCAGCGCCCAAAGCCAACATACGCACAATATCTAAGCCATTACGTATGCCAGAGTCGGCTAAAATTTTAATCTCTCCTTTAACCGCATCGGCAATAGGAGGCAGCGCCCGTGCACTGGATAAAACACCGTCCAGTTGTCGCCCACCATGATTGGATACGACTATGCCGTCTGCCCCAAAACGCACCGCATCTTTGGCATCTTCTGGGTCCAAAATACCTTTGATGACCATAGGCCCATCCCAGTACTCGCGAATCCAATCTAAATCTTTCCAAGAAATAGAGGGGTCAAAGTTATTACCTAGCCAGCCTATATAGTCTTCCAATCCTGTTGTCTTGCCTAAATAAGTAGAGATATTACCCAGATCGTGCGGACGGCCATTCAGTCCTACATCCCATGCCCATTGCGGATGCATCACAGACTGGAAGTAACGGCGCATAGCGGCATTTTTACCGCTCATACCAGAGTGCATATCTCGGTAGCGTGCCCCTGGTACCGGCATATCCACCGTGAAAACCAAGGTCGAACACCCCGCCGCTTTGGCACGCTCCAAGGCATTTTTCATAAAACCTCGGTCCTTTAATACGTAAAGCTGAAACCACATTGGACGGTTAATTTTAGGCACTACTTCCTCAATCGGACAAACCGAAACTGTCGACATGGTAAACGGAATGCCTTTTTGATCGGCTGCCATAGCGGCCTGCACTTCTCCGCGGCGGGCATACATACCTGTCAGACCTACGGGTGACAACGCGACAGGCATAGACAGAGTTTCATTAAATAACTGCGTCTCGAGACTAAGCTGTGACATATCATTCAGTACACGTTGTCTAAGGGCAATTTTTGATAAATCTTCAACATTATGTTTTAAGGTATATTCCTCATAAGCACCGCCATCTATATAATGAAATAGAAATGGTGGCAGTCGGCGCTTGGCAGCAGCCCTGTAGTCGTTTGGAGATGAAATAATCATACGCTTGCCCTTATTCTGTTAGATATCTATGTAATATTTTTGAATCTCTAATTATTTATTGATTAGTGCTAAACGATGGATGCAATTGGCTTGTTTTTGAAGCAGCAAGCTTAGCCCAAACTGCCTATTACAAACAGCACGAGCAGTTACGTTTGGTTTTTGACATTTTACCGATGCCGGGATTAAAGCTATTGGTTGGGTCTAGACTTTTATAGAAATTCTGCAAATCAGGCTCTGCTTCGTATAGATGACCGACATTATGCTCAGCAGGATATTTGGCTCCGCGTGCGCTCAATAGCTCTAACATCATCTTTTTAACAAGCTTGGCATCACTGCCCTTCTTTAATATATAGTCTTGATGAAACACATAACAAAAGAAATGTCCGTAATACAGCTTCTTTTCTAAGTGTTTTTCAATGTCTTCAGGCAAGCTTTCAAGCCACTCTAGCTCGTTACGTGGTATGGCAATATCCAGCGCTAATATCTCACCGACCTCTTTTTCATGTATAACTTCATAGCGTAATGCGGCACCGGCTGCGGCAAAACGATTTAAAAGCGCGCTTTCTGATTCTTCCTGACTACATTCAAAATAGTTACCCGTGTCCGACGCATCAAAAAACGTCTTCAGAAAATCTTGAGCCTCTGCTATACCTTCATCACTCATTTTTATGATGAGGTGATGCTCGTATTGATTACGGTACTCCATCATGCGCTTGGGCAAATGCTTTGGAAATAGAGTAGCGATAAACTGCATGACTTTGTCAGTGAAATGCTTTGGCATCCATGACCACTTATGAAATTTTGCATCCATAGCGCCTTTGATAGAGAACAGTCTAGGTAAAGCATTTGTACCGAGATGCTTGATACTCAAGAACGTGTCTTTACCGTATTTAGCGGAGACATCAAATATATCACGATGCATATACTCGCCCACTTCAGGGATATTGTCGAAGCGGGATAGTATCTGTCTTCTGAGCTGTGCAAGCTCACTCACACTGTTGGTGCCTATGTAGAAAGTTTGCTCTTTTGCCGCTATTGGATAAGTGTCAAGACGTACTGCAAATACGGCAAGCTTGCCAGCACAGCCGCTTGCTTCATACAGTCTGCGCTTGTCCGCATTAAAGCGACTGGGCGTGCTTGCATCAACATCTTTTACTCGGGCGATGTACTCTCTGTCAGATGCGAGCTTACCAGTGTCAGGTAATTCTCTTCTATCAAAATGACCGTTTTGCAAATTCGTTAATATTTCTTCAGGAGTATCACCCAACTTGACGTCTAGATGATTGACTAGCACCAGTTGACCGTGTTCATTTATTTGGGCAAACAATGCAAGCTCGGTGTAAGCAGGCCCTCTTTTAACCAGAGCTCCACCAGAGTTATTAGATATACCACCAATAATAGACGCACCTAACGTCGAGGAACCGATGACAGAGTGAGGCGCTCTATTGACAGCATTAAGCTGACTTTGCAACTGATGCAATGTCGCCCCAGACAAGCTAATCACTTGCTCGCCATCATTCACCAAATACAACTGGTTTATGGCAAGCGTATTAATCACCACAACGGGTCTATCGTAGTCATTACCGCTTGGTGTTGAGCCTTCAGTCAGGCCTGTTTTTGCCGCTTGCATAATGATAATACAGTCGCCTTCAACGCACACTTCTAGGCTACGCCAAATGTCCAGCAATGTTTGCGGAAACAAAACCGCTAAGGCACTGCCGCCACCAGAGCGCCACCCCATTCTATAGTGCTCATTTTTCTCTGGATCAGCTTGTACATTACTCGCGCCTAGCAAGTTGGTTAGTTTATCTAACACCTGATCAGGACTAAGCATGCCTTGAGAAGCTTGATTTGACGAAGATATATGACGCTCCTTATCTTGTAATGGTGTGTCACTCATGATGCCAAGGGACCTTGAAAACCAAAAATATAAATGGCGGCCATGACGATGATGCCACAGAACAACACATAGTATATGGTGGGTAAAATAGTACGCCTAAGTGTGGCGCCCTCCATACCAAGTAAACCCACCGTTGCTGATGCAGCCACCACGTTATGTATGGCAACCATATTACCGGCTGCGGCACCAACCGCTTGCGCTGCGATGATTAGAGAAGGTGAAATATGTAAGCTCATGGCGGCTTCATATTGGAATTGACTGAACATCATATTAGATACGGTATTAGAGCCTGCGATAAATGCACCTAAAGCACCAATGGTTGCACTAATCAATGGAAAAACATTGCCAAAAGTACCTGAAAACAACTCTGCACTGGCGACTGGCATACTCGCCACATCTGATAAGTTTATGCCTGAATTAATAAAAATTCTAACCATTGGAATCGTAAAGATAAGTACAAAACCTGCCCCTAACACAGTCTTACCTGATTCTTTAAAGGCACTGTTTAGTGCGCTGACGGGCTTTCTAGTTTGAAAAGCGGCGGCAACCAAAGCACTAATTAGTAACAAGCCGCCCGGTAAGTATAAAGGACTAAAACTGGCACTGATATCTGTCTCACCTAAAATCGAGGTTAGGTCTACTGCTACACTGTTAAGTAAAGACTGAAAGCCTGTAAATACTCTTGAAAACACCAGTAAAAGGGCAACCAATAAATAAGGGAACCACGCCATAAGGGTGGACATCTTCTTATCACTCAAGGTTAGCGTAATATCTTCTTTACTGACCACTAACTTACCAAGCCATTCACTCGGCCAGTTTTTTTGCGGTTCAAAATCCCATGTGGTTTTTGGTACCAAAAACCCTCTTTTAGCAGCATTAACAACGACAGTAATACTGACCAAGCCACCGACCAGTGACGGAAACTCTGGCCCTAAAAAAACACCGGTTATCATATAAGGGATTGTAAATGCCAAGCCTGCAAAAATTGCAAACGGCCAAATCGCAAAGCCTTCCCGCCAGCTTTTGTTTTTACCAAAGAAGCGAGTGAGCATCATCACCATAAAAAGTGGCATAAACGTACCAATGACACCGTGAATAATGGCGACTTGACTGGTAATCAGTTGTAAAAATTCGCCCCACTGTACTCCTTGTTGTGCCAGTTGAGCACTAATGGCAGCTTTATCTAACCCATCATTTACCCCTATCACAATAGGCGTACCGACCGCACCAAATGATACAGGTGTACTTTGTATCATCATTCCCATCAACACCGCACCCAGCGCCGGAAATCCTACTGCCACCAGCAAAGGCGCTGCAATAGCGGCAGCTGTACCAAAACCAGAGGCGCCCTCAAGAAAGCAACCAAAGCACCATGCAATAATAATGGCTTGCACACGCCTATCTGGCGATACATTAGTAAACCCAGCACGGATAACGGCGATTGCACCAGTATGTTTTAATGTATTCAACAAAAAAATAGCACCAAAGACTATCCACAATACCGAAACCGTAATGACCAAACCCTGAATAATAGATGATGACACTCGGTTAAGCGTCATATCCCATATAAAAATGGCAAGCGCAGCGGTAACCACTAAAATGATAGGCATTGTTTTTTTAGCTGACCATTGCAAACCTATCAGAAAAATACCACAGAGAACGATTGGCAGTAATGCCAAAAGCCCATATATTGTTTGATTCAAAATTACATCCTTTTGATTGTGTGATCTTCCTTGAACTAAGTCATCGAAGCCTTTATTTTGACGAATCTATGATGACTAAGTTGTATTAAATATTCACAAATAGGGACTGCTTATTTACTAAAGCTGTCTTGTAGACAAAGCCGAGCACGACTTGCGACAGTTTATGTCCCAATGTTAAAAATGCCCTGAAATAGTCTACGCCTTGTTAATTCATTGATATATTGCATCAATGGACAATGTTATTTTCCTTTTTTGCTATAATTAGAAACACATTACTAAAATTGGAGAACAAGTGTGACCAAAGCTGACGACATGATTTTATTCGTTCAAGTTGTCGAAGAAGGGTCATTCTCTAGAGTCGCTGAAAAATTATCATTGACGAACTCGGTAGTGAGCAAGCGCATTGCGAGATTAGAAGAGAACTTAAATATACAACTGCTTTATAGAACCACTAGAAAGTTGAGCTTAACCGATGCAGGCAGGGCGCTTTATAACAAAGCTAAAATTGCTAAATCCGCCTTTCAAGAAGCTGAAAATGCTGTCACGGGTTACGGCGAAGATATGAAAGGTCATATACGTATAACCATGCCTGTGGTCTCTGCGAATTTCATATTTAGCGAATCTATTGCCGAATTCTGTAAACAACACCCTGAAGTATCAGTAGAGTTACAAATTACCAATCGATTGGTTGACTTGATAGAGGAAGGATTTGATTTGGCACTAAGGACCGCTGTGCTTGAAGATTCTTCACTCATTGCAAGGCGCCTTATAGATAGCCAGTGGATTATATGCGCGACTCCAGCCTATTTAGAGCAACATGGTGCGCCTCAAACTCCTGAACAGTTACAAAATCATGAGTGCTTGGTTTATAAGTTTGATAATACGGCTAACAGTACATGGCCGCTATATATAGACGGCAAAGAGCAATTAATATCTGTCCATGGTCGGTTTCATAGCAATCATCTGAGTGCAATTAAACAAGCCGCGCTTAGCGATTTAGGTATCGCTTTTTTACCACAAGTGTTGATCTATGAGGAGATACAGAAAAATACACTCACGCAGATTTTACAATGTTTTACCAGCAAGAAGCTGGGGCTATATGCGGTTTATCCTAAGGCCAGACAACCGGATCAAAAGTTAAAACTGCTCGTTGCACATTTACGAGACTCATTACATCAAAAACAGGCTTACTACTACTAAGTAATAAGCCTGTTTTTGATGTATATAAAAAAACTAATAAAGCGGTCTTAAAATTAAAGAGATGGTGAAGAATTTTTTATAGATAAATTAGATTTTTAATCATATTCGAAGTTCATGAACTTAGTCACTGAATGCCTGTTTAAATACAGTCTATATGATAATGCTATAGGCTTACTATTATAAGAAATGGCATTGATTTTGAAAAATGTAAAAACCTTTTACGCTATCCAATAATTAGCGTAAAAGGTTTTCTGATATTATTTTTAATAATCCACAGTGTAGCTCAAGCCGTAAGTTGTACCCGAGGCAGGCAAACGATTCAAATCGCCATAGGTTGTTTGATGATAGACCGTTAGATAGTCCTTATTGAGTAAGTTATAAATCCCATAGTCTACTCGACCTACCGGCATTTTGACTTGTCCTAATACATCAAGTGTCATATAACCTGTGACTGGCAATGCGCTAGAATCAGGGTCTTTTTGTTGATCCTTAAAGGCTTTATCATCACCGCCAATTGCCAATGCTTGTAGACGTATATTACTGCCTTCATCGAAGTTGTATTGTGCAAATGCGGTGCCTTTAAGTGGTGTCAAGCGTACGGCATCCAGCTCCAACCAATCACCATCTTTATCATACTGGCCACGAGTATAGGCGACACTGCCACCCACTTGCCATTGATCATCAATATCATGGCTGAGCGAGCCTTCTACGCCGTAGACGCGCTCATCGGTATCGACGACTTCTACCGTATAGTCATTGGTAAAGCGTACCGTTTTATCTGATTCATTGTAAAAACCGCTCAATCGTGCAGCAGTACTGCCATGCTTACCTTGCCAGCCCAACTCGTAATTGTCGATCGCAATAGGCTGTACGTTGTCTGAGTTGACGACAAAGCCTGCTCGTACATCACGTAGCGCACGCTGAATGTCAGCAGTGGTAAAGCCTTGTGAGAAATTGGCAAATACTTGGTCATTTGGGGTTAATTGATAGCTGGTACCGATATTAAATAGGGTTTTATCGTGGTCTGTATGGCCCTTTTCCACTTGACCAGCCTGATAGTCAATGCCATAAGCATCACTGACACCGTTGATGAGAGGATCATTAAAATACTCTTCGAGCAATTGCTCATAAATGGGCGTGAAAGTAGCCGTTTCTGCTTTGAGTTTTTGATAGCGCACGCCAGCACTGGTATGCCATTTATCAGTGATATCTATATCCGCATTGACAAAAGCGCCCCATTTATCAATGGTGGTATCTGGTCCACCATTATAGCTAAGACCATTTGGCTGAGCACTTAGACCGTTACTGGTTTTAAATTTATCTAAGTCTTGACCTTCATAAGTTTGCTCGCTTTTTTCGCGTTCAAAATCAGCCCCATAGCTAAACAGCGTTTTTTTACCACCAATTTCACTATCTGTTTGCATGGCGGCGCGTAGACCCATCACCTCAATGTCAGCTTCTGATTGAGTGACGACGACTGCCCCGCCCAGTAATTCTTTTAGCGTACTCTCATCGGTAAGGCCATTAGCCACCCAGACTTCGCCCGCTTGTGCAGGGAAAACTTTACCAGAAGGATAAAAACGGCCTTTTTCGTCTCGATAGTACCCTGTGACGCTCAAATTTGAGCCCGCAATATCATCATTATTATAGTTAAGGTTCACTGATGTTTTGGTGGTATAAGGCTCGTTTGCTACGTCAGCACCATCAATCGCTTTTAAAGATGGTGGTAATTTTTTCGGTTTTAATAATACTTGTAAATTTTTACCATAATCTGGACCGTAGTCCGTATCCTGCTCATCTTTGTAGTAAGTCACTGCCAAATCGAGACGCTGACTGTCAGTGAGCTCTATACCCAAGCTACCGTTAATACTTAGCGACTCAGTATCTTGTTGGTCAGTTTGGTTAACGTCTGGGCTGATGCGATTATCATGACTATCGAACTTGCCGCCTTTCGTTTCATAATCCACATCTAGGCGACCATAAACTCGCTCACCGCCATAGCCTAATGTCTGCCCCACATGATAACCCACTGAATCTGAGTCAAAATTACGACTGCTACTGACGCCGACTCTGGTTTGCCTGATAGAGCCATACCCCACCATAGATTTTGTGACGAGATTAATCAGACCACCAGCCGCGCCAGCCCCATAAATACTGGTCGCACCAGAGAGCACCTCTACCCGCTCAAGCTGCGAAGGGTCGATACTGTTTAGCTCGCGTGACAGGCTGCGTGAGCCACTCAATGGCACACCATTCAGCAAAAACTGCACGGGACGGCCATGCATGGTCGTGCCGTAGTTACTGGTTGAGCCACTACTTGCCCCCAAACTTGGAATCAGCTGAGCCAATATATCTCCAGTAGTACGATTGCCTGTCGCCTGCATCTGCAGCTCATTTTCGGTAATTACCTGCGTGACGGCAGGCATCTCACTAATTTTTTGTGCCAAAGCCGTTCCTGTCCTTGCTTTAGCAGTGACCGTAATGGTATCTAAAGTCACGTTTGGTAACTCACTTGAGGCGGCGTTGACAGCTAAGTCTTCTGAAAGCATCGTATTTGAAGCGATGTCCATAGCACTGACATTGTTTTGTGCATATAGTTGCTGGCTGATACAAAAGGTAAGAAAGGATAGAGCAACTTGATGGTGGCGTTTCATATTCACTTCACTTAATTGGAGGATCAAAGAGTGGTAAAAGTTATATTTAGCTAATAATGCTGTGTGTACTAACTTTGTGAACAATATTGTAAATGATAATCATTGTTGTTTCTATAATTATTTACAATATCGAAAACCCTTATTGCTCCCAAAAAATACTGCTCCAGCGTCACTCAAGATTCGATATCTAAGCGGTATCCATAATTCAATTAATAGCTCTCTATATGGCTCAACACTGATATATTATTCATATCACCCAAGCGCCTGAACAAGGCTTCTTAGAGCATATGATGGCCTTGGTACGATAGAAGATGCCAAACGTACCAGAACGCCAAATGAGATTGAACTGACTATATTGCCGTCCTCTCAAAAGGCAAACTCATTGCTATTTTTATTTCAGTGGCTTTGTTAGTTTGCTTAATTTCGACAACGATTGGCGTAGTAGTCATGAGCTGGATGCTCAAGCTAAGGTGATTGTGATCTTGGGACGAGCGGTGGAAGCTGCTGGCGACGTCGATGTACTATGGATTTAGAACAACAATTACCAGAAGTGGCTCGCCGTGGTAGTACGCTACTGCTCATTTCATTAATATTAGACCAATACGGTCTTATGAATTTGCCGGCAAGAGAGATAAATACTGGGTGTTCAGTAGGTGTCACTTTCGTTCTGCTAGGCATGATCATGGAGCTGTGGCTCACTCCTTCATTTTAAGTGCCATAAAAAGCACTCCAATAGGCACCGCTAAATCTACTTTTCATCTTAAGAATTAATCGGGTGCGTTAATATGATGTGTTTAAATATAATTCAGTAAGCCTATAACAAGCTTTCAATGAGCACCATTCTATTTATGCTTTAGGTAACAACTTGCCAGTAGAATAACGAGTAATTATTGATATCGCTAAGTCTACGTCTCATCTACTTTTTGAGCCTTGAACTCACAGAAGAGTGAATTATATGCTAATAAATTTCCTATTTGGGTGCGGCAAATCTTTAGCACTATAATTCACTAATCTATAATGATATTACAAACACGCCTTAACTCAAATCAAAAATCCATTGTGGCTGACAGCATAAATGTACGCGGCTCACCCAAGCCAAGACTGGTATAATGCGGCTTTGCCCAATAAGCTTTATTAGTTACGTTAGCAACACTCGTTCTTAATGTCAGCGGCTTTTTATCAATAGAGGTGGCATAACGTGCACCTAAATCATATACAGTGCGACCTGGTAATGACAGTGAGTTGCCTGCGTCAAGATATTGCTTAGATATCGAGTTTGCATTAGCTGTCAATGTCAAGTCTTGAATAAAAGGTAGATCCCATTCAACACCAAGCTTAGACTGCCATTGTGGGACACCTGTAGCTCTATTACCCTCATTAACGCCACCAAGCGTCTTGGTTAGCTTCGCATCAATATATGAAACCCCACCCATTAGGCGTATATCTTCAATGGGTGAGCCAAAAAACCCCCATTCAACACCTCGGTTACGCTGTTCGCCAGCATAAGAAAAGATATTACTAACAGGGTCTAAATAGCTATTAGGTTTCTCTATTTCATAAACACTTAGGGTATGTGAGAACTCACCAAGATCAAGCTTTACGCCAACTTCTTTTTGTTGCGTCTTATAAGGGGCAAACATTTCACCAGCATTTTCTGCATCTATCGGTGCAGTAGAACCTTGGCTCAAACCTTCTATATAGTTAGCATACAAAGAAACTTGATCGTTTACTTTACTTAGTAGCGCTATTGATGGCGTAGTCGCACTTTCGTTGTAATCCTTTGCTGATGCCAGCATACCTGCTTGTTTACTTTCTACCTGTTGATGTCGCAGTCCTAAAGTCAGCTGATATTTATCCTCAGCAAAAGACAGTGTGTCTGCAAGACCATAGCTGGTCAAATTCGTTTTTGTGTTCAGTAGCGCAGGAGAATTGAAGGGAATATTACGCGACTCCCATACTGGTTTATATATGTTCGTGACCCAGTCTTCAGCTAATAAACCCCTTCTAGCACTTAAATCATAATCTTCCTGATAGTCAACGATGTTAAATGCCAATTGATGATTAACTCGTCCTGTTTGGAATTTACTTTTTAACCCTATCTCAGCAGACTGTCTTTCGACTTCATCATCAACTTCTCCAAGGTTAGTCCGATAATCTCCTGCGGCATTGATAATCTGCGCGACAGAGGCACTCTGCGACTTAAATTTTGTTTTACTATTTCCGCCCGCACCATAAATCATTAAATCGTCAGTCACATCATATTCACCACGTATCATTAGCCCCTTATCTTCACTATCATTAAATGCCCAGCTTGGGTTCAGTAGCGTCTCTGGTTTGGGCGGCTTAGGAATCGACAATCCTGGTGCTAGGGTGAGACCGCGAGTCGGTCCATCGACACGATCTTTACTATGATAAAGATCTGTCGATAATCGAGCACGCTCTCCTTTCCAGTCCAGTGCAACAGAAGCCAGTTGCGCTTGTTTTTTTTGATCATTTACTGCACTATCACCCTCTCTATAAGCACCATTAATCCGAACACCAAACTGCTTGTCTTCACCAAAACGACGTCCTACATCCACATGCCCACCAAGTTGTGAGTCTGATAAATATCTTGCCGTCACTCGCGTCAACGGCTCATCGCCTGCTCGTTTAGGCACTAGGTTGACTGCACCGCCTACTGAGCCTTTGGGCGGCATACCATTCAATAAAGCTGAGGGCCCTTTGAGTACTTCGATACGCTCAAACATCTCAGGTGAGCTACGATAATAAGGTGCCATACCGAATAGCCCGTCTACCGTAACATCACCAACGTCTGAAGAGAATCCACGGATAGAATAACTTTCAAGATTCTGGCCACCAACCCCACTGCTAAAGACGGCAGGATCAGTAGCAGCGATGACAGCCGTAATATCGGTGGCTTGCTGATCTTCAATAAATTTATCGGTATAGCTGATGGCACTAAACGGCGTCTCTAAAAAATCCTTATTTCCCAAGAATCCAGCGTGATTGGTATAGGTCACCTGCCCACCTGAGTAGATAGGATTGTCGTTGCGTTCTGCCACTACTGTTATCGCAGGCAAGGTCACTGTAGGAACGTTGTTATCCTCCTCTAACGGTGGGTTTTGCGCTCCATTGCCAGACTCAGTGGTTTGCTCACTATGTGTCACATTACTATTTGTCTGTGCATACGCTGATGGCATACAGATGAATACCGTCCCAGCGACTAGGCTCAAAGACATGGCAAGTCTTGCTGATACGATATAATTGAGCGCGAAAGAAGGTTTGGTCAGTGTCGCCCGCTGTTTGACCCTATTTTTATGATCTAAGTGTTGAAGTTGGTGCATGGAAACGTCCTCTTGTTTTGATGGAAAATAATAATGCGAATAAAAACACAAATGATAATCATTAACAATTTAGGATAAAAAGAGCCCTCTCTTTCTCACTTAATTATTCACTAGAGCGTGTCCTAGTCCTACGTTAAAAAACATCGTTCGTCTTAGAAGGTTCCTAGAGTGTCTCTAGGACGTTGGCTGATAGCCTTTGAGGACATCGTCCATTATGATGTTTAATGAGGTTGGGCTAGCGGCTGCTATATACCACGCATCTGCATCAACAAAAACAACACGACCATTTTTCCATGCTGTTGTTTGACGAAGTAAAGGGTTGCTCACATCATCAGGATTGATAATAGCGCGATGCTCCATGACAGCGGTACGGTCTACAATATAAAGAATGTCTGGATCTGCCTGCTGTATAAACTCACTAGAAATCGGCTGTCCATGTAGGCTGGTCTCTACAATCGTACTCGCAGGCTTGACACCCAAGTCATTAAAGATAAAACCATAGCGTGATTGCAGCCCAAAATTGCTAAAAGCCCCATTATTGTGTAAGACAACCAGTGCTTTTTCTGAGCGGTTTTTTGTGAAGTCCTGAACCTCTTTGACTCTTGCATCTAACTGCGTGGCTTTTTGTTCTGCCAATGCCTCTTTATCAAAAATACGACCTAGAGTTAATAAGTGGCTTTTAACACTGGCTATATGCTGCTGACTGTTATTAAAATTCACATCGAAATGCAGAGTCGGTGCAATCTCTGACAGCTCTTGATAGTTAGCGGCGTGAAGCGGGGTCATTAAAATCAGATCAGGATGTAGCGCATGGATACGTTCCATATTTGGCTGAACAATAGCGCCCAAGTCCTCTACTGCGGCATCCGCTTTGTACTGCGAAAGAAAGTGCGGAATATAGTCTTTGACCATTCCTGCAATCGGAACATCGAGCTGATCCAAAAAATCAGCTTCATTCATATCCAGTACCGCGACGCGTTGCGGTCGAGTATTGATGACAGTAGTACCAAGCTCATGCTTGATCGTGATGGGCGTCTCAAGTTTTTGTGACGCGTGTGCTGGCTCATTTGTCAGCTCAGTAGATTTTTTTTCGCATCCTTGTAATGATACGGCGGCCGACATGACCAGTATCCAAACCCAATCTCTCTTACTCAAATTCATACTGCATCCCCTGATAAATTGAAGTAGTTGCACAGGCAACCACGTTCACTACGAATGATCTCAAAATCAAGATCGTATAACTCACTTAAATTGGTTTCTGTCACGACCTGCTCGGACAGTCCGCTAAAGCTAAGCGTGCCATTTTTTAAAGCCACAATATGGTCAGAATAGTTGGCTGCAAAATTGATATCATGAATCACCAAAATCACCGTGCGCCCCCGCTCATCACATAGACGGCGTAAGGCTTGCATGATTTGCACTGCATGCTTCATGTCAAGATTGTTTAGTGGCTCATCCAATAACAACACATCTGTCTGTTGCGCGATGGTCATCGCCAAAAAAGCCATTTGCCGCTGTCCACCACTTAATTCATCCAGATAAGAATGACGTAGAGGCTCTAATGCCAAAAAATCAATGGCCTCATCAATGATGCGTCGATCTTCTGTGGTTAGCGCACCACGGCTATACGGAAAGCGTCCAAAGGAGATCAGCTCCTCCACGGTTAATCGTAGATTAAACCCTGGAGACTGCCGCAGTGTCGCAACATGATGCGCGTATTCAGAAGTACCAATCTCACGGATGTTGCGATCATTGAATGATATCTCACCGCTACTTGTTTCCAATAGCCTTGCCATCATCATCAACAAGGTGGATTTTCCAGCACCATTAGGACCAATTAAAGAGGTAACACTGCCAGCCTGAAATTCTAGGCTGATATCTGATAGCACAGATTTTTTGCCATAGTTTTTATGGACATGGTTGATGGTAATCATGTGAACCCTCTAGTACGGACGGTCAGCGCAAGAAAATAGATGCCACCCACAAGGTTGACGAGAATACTGACACTGGTTTTATAATTAAAGACATGCTCAACAAATATTTGAGCGACTAAAAATATGGCGATAGTAATGGCACAAGCGATGGGTAAGGTGACTTTGTGTTGGTTACTCCCTGCAAGCGCATAAGCGATGTTGGCAATGAACACACCCATAAATACCGTAGGACCAATCAAGCTCGTTGACACAGCCACCAAAATGGCAATTAAAGCCAGATATAACTTAACATATCTAGGATGGTTTACACCAAGAGACAGCGACTGCTCACGGCCAAGCGCCATCACATCTAAGACAGGCAGTGTCTTACGACTAACCCATAGTACGGTGGCTACCGCAAGCGCTCCATAAAACAGAGTCTCTGGCTGAGATCGATTAAACGAGGTGTAGCTTAACCCCTGAAAAACCGAAAACTCGCCAGGGCTAATACGCAGCTGAATAAACTGCGTAACCGTACCGATGACCATCGTCAACACCAAGCCAAATAACAACAAGGTATAGACATCATTTTTACATCGAGGGAAAAGCCAGTGATGAAGTGCCCAAGAATATGCCAGCATCAATACGATTGATACGATAAAATTACCACTGACACCTAGCAGCATCAGTCCATTTGTACCCATCACAAAGAGCAGCAGCACTTGCCACAATAAATAAACAGCCTCATAGCCCATGATAGAAGGCGCCAAAATACGATTGCCAACAATAGTTTGAAAGATTATAGATGAAAAAGCTAAGCATATACTACCGAGAACAATAGTCGCTAGACGCATCAAACGCTTAGGAATTAAGTAATCAAAATCTAAATCAGAGCCTATCAATAAGAAGATAAGCGCCAGCAATATAATCAGTATCACGGTCGCCCAAACCTTTGCCGCAGCACTCATCTCACCCCCTTCATGATTAACACAAGGAATATTACACCGCCTACCCCGCCTGCGGTAAGGCCAATGGGAACCTCAAAAGGATAAATGACGAGCCGCCCAAAAATATCACAAATCAGCAGCAAACAAGCACCGCCTAAGGCGACTACTGGCAGTGTCCGCGACAGGTTTTCCCCGTACTTTAGAGCGACTAGATTTGGAATAACCAGCCCCACAAAAGGTATGGCGCCGATGGTGATGACTGAAGCGGCCACCGTTACTGAGACTAGCATAAGCCCTAAGGCAGCTGTCGCCGCATAGCCGAGTCCTAGACTGGCGGCCATGTCCTCGCCCATACCCAGTACCGTAAAGCGATGGGCATAAATATAGGCTAATACAATGATGGGCAAAATAATATAAATCAGCTCGTAATGACCTTGTATAACCCTTGAAAAATCTCCCAATAACCACCCTTGCATACTTTGTAAAATATTATGGCGATACGCATAAAACTCCGCAATTGATCTCAGCACACTGCCATACATCAACCCAAGAACAGGAATAAGCACAGCGCTCTTAAACTTAATACGACTGATAATGAGAATAAAAAGTAAGCTTGCGGCAAAGCAAAAAACCAGCGCAAAGATCATTTTACTACTCGTACTGGCATTAGGAAGCATGGTGAGCGAGACCAAAATGCCAAGTTTGGCAGCATCCAAACCCCCTGAAGTTGCGGGCTCAACAAACTTGTTACGGACGATGTGCTGTAAAATCACGCCGCTAACAGACAAACCCACTCCTGTCAGTACCAGCGCAATCAGCCGTGGTATACGGCTCGCCGTTAAGGTCAACCATGCATCGTTGGAGAAATTAAAGAGAGCTATAAGTGAGGTCTGTTTTGAGCCCAGCATAAGAGAAACGGCACAGAGTAAAATGAGTAACAAAGATAGTGAGCGCATTATTGAAGTTCTTCTTACTTATTACGAATGACTTTTTACTACGCTGAAACATACCACCAACAGTCTATAAAACTCATTGCTAGGATTTTTCATTAAAGCATAAATGAGAATCAATCATACTATGCTTGTTTGAATAGGTAAGTTGAATATAAGGTGAAATTGGGAAGTTATACCGTGAATAAGGGAACTTATTCGGAACGATACCTCAGCATTTACCAAGGTTTAAAGATTGAATTAACTCAGGCGCAACATAGGTTTGGCATAAATAAGTCGTATATCAGCAATGCTTATTTAGCTGATTTCAGAAGATTGTGGCAGCTTGACATCTATTGGTTGGCTAGATAAGTTGTGTGGGTGTAACGCCATAAAATTTGGCAAAAGCTTTACTGAAATTGCTAGGATCACGATAGCCAACATACCATGCAGTCTCTTGGACGCTTTTATATTCATCTAGCAACAAACGCATTGCTTCCTGCATACGCAGTTCACGGATAAAGCTGCCGATTGTTTTACCCGTTTGTTGTTTGAACTGTTGCTTGAGATAGCATTCGTTTATACCCACTCGTTGAGCCAACAAGGAAATTGTTAATTTATTACTGTACTCTTGGCGAATAATATCAACGGCCTGATCAATTTGGCTTTTTTGGTTTGCTAATCGGCCTGATATATCTTGAATGCCTAAAATATCTTGGCAAAGCAGCAATGCTTGACTCTCTAAAGCTAATCGATCACTCAAAGTACAGCAAGGTAAAGAGAGGATATAAGCTGCACGAGCAAGTAGACGTGGCTGGTTGGATAAGCTGACTTGAACCATTTCAGGATCTTGATTATTAGAAGGTAATAGCCATGTTGGAACAGCGAAGCTTTCTGCCCAGCGCGACAACAATGTTTGATTAAAATCGATTGTTACGATATGGCTATTTATAGGGGAATTCTGCAAATATTCAGTATCAACTATAGAGTTTATATCACCAAAATCTCCTGATCGTCGCCAAATTTGCTGCGAATGAATACTTGTATCAGTCCGTAAATTACTAGCATGTAAGGTATAGTTCGCATCTACAATTAAGTGCATCCCTACATCACAAGAAAATGGTGCGGCGGGTTCCACCAAAGATTGGCTGCTAGCAATGCTGTTTCGACCGAGCACGATACCATTATGCAAGCTCAGTAAGTCACCATAACCAGAGCTGCCATCATAAGTTGGACGTTTAATCAAATAGTCCGAATCAGGATGATCGAAAGACCAGTATTCGGTCTGATAGTGGTCGTAAAATGCATGTAAGTTTGCCATATAAATACAATCAAGATGTTTTGGTATGTGTGTTTATGTTATATCCAGCTAAAAATAGCTTTACACGTATAAATAGCCAGTTCTCCAGTCTTGAAGCAATAATAGCATTATTAGTAATAAACAATCATCTTAATGTTAATGATTATCAATTAAATATAATTAAATATAATTCAATGGTATTCACATACCAAAAAGGAGTAAGCATGAGTCTGCTTATAGCGAATATAAAAAAAGAGCTTGATGATATTGAACAGTTTTGGAAGCCTACTGATATTGCTCAGTTTAATCAATTAACCGTAAAACTGGCTAAATTGAAAGGTGAGTATGAATGGCATAATCACGAATATGAAGATAAGTTATTTCACGTATTGTCAGGCCAGCTATTTATTATATTAGAAGACAAAACCGTAGAGGTGAACGCTGGTGAAGTTGTCGTTATTCCTAAGAACAGTAACCATAAACCTTATGCGCCTACTGAAACGAGTGTAATGTTTTTTGAACCTTTATGAATATATAGCCGGTACAATATAATTCAGATACAAGGAAGGCGAGCGAAAGTACTACAAATAGTAGACTAAGCGAGCCTGACACAGTATCTGATTTATATAGGATTGACTATAGAATTAAATCTATAACAATGTTTCTATTACAGCTATTTGATTGAAATGCATCTGAGCACTCAGTATTAATAATTTGTAAAGCCGTTAAAAATACCGCCGCCTTTGTAAATTAAATATCGAAAATGCAACATGCATAACAAACTTATCAACCATTTATTGAATACGCACTTTGCTTTTTAAAGAGTGGTTAGCCAATCACTCTTGCAGATTTTTCTCCTAATGAAGGTGTGAATATTAGCATTCTCATTACTCGCGTTTATATTATTTCAATATCAGGATATAACGAGGCTAAGTTAACCAAATCCCTCCAATGAGTAGGAGCTTCTCTGCCTGCTTATAAAGCTATCTGGAGATATGCATATGTCAAATAGATGGTTTTAAATAAGTCGTCATCTGCGTTTCAATTCTATTGTATTAGCATATAAACTTGATTATTTTTCCTCACGGTATAAGATGTTTTTTGCTTCTATTCTAAAATCTTCATGACTAATGGCAGGCTCAATGCTAGCTGTACTTAGGTTTATATGTGAGACAGACGCTTCTGGCTCACGATATAAGATATTCTGTGCTTCCTGTCTAAAATCACCATAACTAATAGCAGTCTCGGCTTGAGCATACTTAGCTTCAACATTAGCCTTAATATGATTGTTTTTAACTTCTACTAGCGGTGAGCTATCTGCTACCGTCTCGTTGATTTGATGAGTAGCTACCGTAACAGGTAGATGAACACTTACCATGGATGTTTGAGGAATTGTTGAAAAAAAACGAGCAGACACAAATATAGTCGTTAATAACAAGACACCCACTATGGCAAACCATTTTACATGACTCAGCAAACTGCCTTTTGCTAGCTTTGCTGTGTCGGTTGCTAATAGTGGCTCTTTATTAGAATTACTGGATAAGCCAACACTTTTATTGATATCACTTTTATTGTCTGAGATAGTCATAATTCAATACCGAGTCAATCCATGTTATGAACGGCCTATCACCGTATCCTTGATCTCAGGATACGGGCTCTCGGGTATGTTGCAATGATTTTTGGTATGAGCGATAGAATTGACTGATAAGCGGCTTGAAAGTACTATTATTGTATGGCTAGTTGCTGATGAGCAATTTGAAAAATGGTAATAAAAATGAGATGAATTGCAGTCTAATAAGCAAAATAGCACAGGTTATCTCGAGGTATTAAGCAGATATTTAACGCTGCTTGGCAAAATTCAGTCCATTTGAATTGATAACATGCCTTAGATTGAATGACTAGTTGAAATTATGAATGTGCAACAGACCCTAATCATTGGTCTCACGATACAAGGTACTTTGAGATTCTTCTCTAAAGTCATCATAAGTGATGGCTGCATCAGCTGCTGGCATGGTCGATGGGGCTTCAGTAGTCTCTACCCCATTAGGATTAGTGTCTGGATTCTCAGTGGGGGATTCATCTGGTTGCGATATCACTGTCGATTTGTCTATCGCGCCTGTATCCGCAGAAGGTTGGTTGTCATCGGTTACTACTGCTTTGCCAGTGCTAACAGCTGGTGCTGCATCTGTCGTTGTTGTTTTCGTCTCTGCACTATCAGGTGCAATCGTTTTCGTTGAGGTCGATAGAACGCCGGTGAAAATTAGTGTCGCTACAATAATAGCAATCAATAATGAGCCAAATATCATGCCAATAATAAGCGGTTTTTTGCTACTTACTTGCTTTTCCTTTGATTTTGCTAATTGTTTAGCAATGGCACTGTCATTTACAGCGTCGTTATTATTAGATAGTTGTTCGTTTCTAACTTTTTCCGCTGCTGATCTTTCTGAATCTTGACGTTTTAAATCATCAGTATTCGCGCTATCCGCCATATATAAAGAAGATTTATCGTTATTTGCATCAGAATCTAAAGAGTTGTCAGTATTAGCTATCGGTGCATGATTTTTCGAAAAACCCTCGTCTTTATCGTCATCAGAAAAATCTACATTAATACCTGTGCTCACGCTTTCTTGCTCTAAATTAGCAAATAATTCTAGCTCTGTGGCGCTTAATGGCTCATACGATGAAAGGTGATCGGTATTCTTTAGTGGCTTTAATGCATTTTCTTTGAAAGTAGCGTTATCCTCATTACTATCGACATTTTCGACACGCGTGATGAAACGCTCGTAGATATTATCTTTACGCATACGCTTACGTGGCTTAGTATTAGCAATTTTGGCTAAATTTGCCTCTAACTGCGCATTAGGGCTATTTTTTTTGTCGCTCATGAAGTAATACCAAACCAGTTTTTACCGCGAAAAAGTAGATGACGGCTAGAATTAAGAATAAAGTTTTTATTGTTTGCTAAAGTGTAACACTAACGTTAACAAACAATATAGTAGCTCGCCTCGTTCGCTTCAAGCATAATTTGTCGCTTGCTGCTCTTATTCGGATAAAATAATCAAGATAGCCAAAAAAATAAGCCACAAGCAACGATGACATCATAAACAAGTGAGCATAAAGATATGGATTTAAAACAGCTCAACGCTTTTATTGCTATCGCAGATTCACGGAGCTTTAGTGCCGCAGCGACTAAAACTGGATTGTCACAACCAAGCTTGAGTCGCCTGCTTAAACAGCTTGAAACAGATATGGGTGTGGAATTGGTCGATCGCTACCATAGACCGCTACATCTGACTGAAGCTGGTACATTCTTTTACGACAAAATCAGCGCCATATTGACAGAGATTGATACCGTCACCAGCATGACGCAGCGGCTATCGACGCCCAGTAGCATGCTGAATATTGGCTTTGTCCCATCCGTGCTTTATGGATTGCTTCCTGAAATCATTGCCATGCTGAAGCAATCCAGCCCCGATATCGACGTCAATCTCAAAGACATCAGCTCATATCAACAAATAGAGGCGCTCAAATCTGGTGAGATAGACATCGGATTTGGGCGTTTCCCCCATCAAGATCCATGGATTCAGCAAATACTAATGCGTCATGAGCGTTATGTCGTCGCCTTACCAAAAGCCCATCCTTTGGCGCATATAAAGGAGCAGCGATTGATAGACTTAGCAAACAATCGACTGATTCTCTACCATCAAACCCATTTACCGATAGCGACGAGCGTAAGGTCAACCAGCGCAAAGCTGGATAATAATACAAAATCCAGACGCACAAGCGCTGAGCAATCCGCACATAGCGCGCCTATTACGGAGCCTTTACTACACTTATTCGCACAATACGGTATTTCGCCTTTTATGACTACGACGGTGAGTGACTTGCAAGTAGCGCTAGGCTTGGTGGCGGCTGGCGAAGGTATTACGCTTGTGCCTGCTAGCCTAAAGACCGTGCGTACCGACCAAATCAGTTATCAACGTTTAGTACACGAAAACGTCACCTCCCCTATTTATCTGCATACGCTCAAAGATTTCGTTCATCCCAGCATTTCTGATTTACTGCGCGCCACCTATCAGGTATATGAGCAGCGCGGCATCACTTATCGGCAGCAAAAATTTGTGTCACAGCCTTAAATTATCAGATATTGAATGGATATTGTGTTATAAAGAACCGCTAAAAAATAATCAGCCTTAATGCTTGATATTAGCAACTGATTATGCTAACTAAAAAGAATGGCAATGCAAACAAATAGTAATAACAACTAGAATAATCATTCTCCTGACTGGCTTCGGTGTGCTAAAGTTGATACAAGATGAATCGTTTTATATTTAAGCAGTTTATAAAGCGCTTCTCTCATGATCATTGGCAAGCTGACACAGGTAAGTGATAATTTGCCGTTTTAACCATTTAGAGGTATTCATGACCACACAACCACTCAATAACCCACGCACCAACCCAAATGCCACTGACGATACTGCGACCTCGCCGCAAGAAGGCTTTAGCTGGCGCATCTTTGGTCCCGGTATTTTGATGGCAACCGCTGCTATCGGTGGCTCACATTTGATTTCATCGACGCAGGCTGGCGCTATATATGGCTGGCAACTGGCCATTATGATTATTTTAGCCAACGTTTTTAAGTATCCATTTTTTCGTTTTGCAACCGACTACGTCTATGACACTGGCGAGAGTTTAATTGCAGGCTATGCCAAACGCTCAAAAGTATATCTGTGGGTATATTTTATACTCTCTATCCTATCAGCCGTCATTAGTACGGGCGCAGTCTCATTAATAGCAGCGGTTATCTTAGGTTTTATGCTACCCGCTTCTCTTGGGCTATCGACGATGGCACTGTCTCTAATCATCGTGGCGGTTTCTTGGTTCTTTTTAATTGCGGGTCACTATAAACTGCTTGATGGTGTGACCAAATGGATTATGATTGCCTTGACGACTGCGACCGTCGCTGCTGTCATCATTGCTGCTGGCAAGCCGACAGTCATGGCTGCTGACTTTGTCGCCGCCTCTCCTTGGAATTTAGCAACTTTAGGTTTTATTGTGGCACTCATGGGCTGGATGCCAGCACCGCTTGAGTTTGCCGCCATTACCTCGATGTGGACATCTGCCAAAGTCAAAGCCGATCACACCACCCATCGCCAAGGTTTGCTTGATTTTAACGTCGGTTATGCTGTCTCAGCAATTTTAGCCTTATTTTTTTTGTCATTAGGCGTGTTTGTACAGTATGGCTCAGGACAAGAAATTGAGCTGGTCGGTGGCGCTTATATCAATCAGTTGATCAACATGTATACCGCAACTATCGGTGAATGGTCACGTCTATTGGTCGCTTTCGTCGCCTTTATGTGTATGTTTGGCACGACGATTACCTGTGCAGACGGTTATGGCCGTGCCAACGCTGAGTGCTGGCGCCTAATAAAAGGAGAAAGCGAAATCAACAAAAAGCAAATCGCTTTTTGGACGACCTATGCTATCGGTGGTGGGTTGATGATTATCACTTTCTTTACTGGACAATTAGGTACTATGCTTAAGTTTGCCATGATATCGGCGTTTGTCTCAGCGCCTATCTTTGGCTGGTTAAATTACTCACTGGTTAAAAACCATAAAAAACTGTCTTTTGGCATGAATGCACTCTCTATCGCGGGACTCATCTTCTTAACGGGTTTTGCGCTGTTATTTTTAGCCAATCTTGCTGGACTATTTGGCTAGGTATCGGTTTTAAAAATATCTATTTATATCATAAAAGCCCTTTTAGCTTAGCTATTAGGGCTTTTTGGTAAGCTAAAACTATGAATCGATAAAAATAAGCGCAACCGCTATTGTAAATAAATGTAAATAATGGGCTATACGTGTCTTTGCAAATTCAGCAATATGAATAATAGTTTGAGCAAACCATTACTTTATAGATAATGCTATTTATATATTGAATAATGTTAATTTTAATAAAATAGTTGTTTAAATTATCTAATTTATCGCACTCAAACAATGCTTTTTACTCACTGATTATTGGGTATAATCGAACACAATAACGATAATACTATCTCTCTATGCAAGGACACTCACATGACTCTATCATCTGCTGGCGCACGCTTTCGCAGTGCCCTCACTCAAAAAAATGATAACAACCAGCCACTACAAATTGCAGGTGCTATCAATGCCTATACTGCAATGATGGCAACCCAAGTCGGTCACCAAGCGTTATATCTCTCTGGTGCTGGTGTGGCAAATGCCTCATTTGGTCTTCCTGATTTGGGTATGACTAGCCTTGATAATGTGCTAGAAGATGCACGCCGTATCACTGACGCAGTTGATACGCCGTTATTAGTCGATATCGACACTGGTTTTGGTGGTGCGTTTAACATCGCCCAGACCATCAGAAAAATGGAAAAAGCGGGCGTGGCAGCGGTACATATCGAAGACCAAGTGGCGCAAAAGCGCTGTGGTCATCGCCCAAATAAAGAAATCGTCAGTATTTCAGAAATGGTTGATCGCTTAAAAGCGGCATTGGATGCCAAAACGGATCCTGATTTTGTGGTCATGGCACGTACAGATGCGCTATCGGTAGAAGGCTTAGACGCTGCTGTCGAGCGCGCCGTTGCCTTCCAAGAAGCAGGCGCAGACATGATTTTTGCCGAGGCGTTAACCGATATCGAAATGTATCGTCAGTTCACTGACGTATTGGATATCCCAGTACTCGCCAACATGACAGAGTTTGGTCAGACCGACCTTTACACCACTGATCAACTGTATAGCGTGGGTGTAGAGATGGTGTTGTACCCGCTATCAGCATTCCGTGCGATGAACAAAGCGGCATTAAACGTTTATCAGCATCTATTGACTGATGGCACCCAAGAAAAAGTTGTTGATACCATGCAAACCCGCATGGAGCTGTATGATTTCTTAAATTATCATGAGTTTGAGCAGACGCTAGACAAGCTATTTGCTAATAAGTAGTTAGGCATTCTTCATTGGCAATACTGAAAAGATAGCTCACCTTTGAGTGTGTTATTTTTTCGAAATCCGTCTTCATTTACTTTTAGGTTATTTATGCCATTTTTTACTGCTAATACTGCTCTTAAAACGTCACTACTGAGCAGCACGCTTGCGGCGCTATTATTCATGACGGGCTGTGATAAAACACCAGAAACCGCTGATGATACGACCAGTGGTGCAAGCACTGCTGAAGTTGATACTACCAAACAGGCTCCTGCACCTGCCACTCAAGATGACTTGGTCATGACGACGATTACGCTAGATACCGTCGACAGTCTATTGTTCGCACCAGTTATCAATAGTGGTGCGCTCAGTGCAGAGCAAGTCAGCTGTCTCGAATCACGCGACAAAGACTTGGGTAAAGCCGAAGTCGATAGCTTCTATAAGAGTCAGTTTACCGATGCAGAGTTACAAGAGTTGGATGACTTTTATACGTCAGAGGTAGGGAAAAAGCTGATTACGTTTGGTAATGAGCAACTGCGCGTCATGAATGGTGAAGAGATTGCAACACCAATGGCTGACCCTACTCCAGAGGAGATGACTGAGATTCAGACATTCATGGAATCACCACTGGGTGTCAAGTACATGAAAATCAATAATGCAGAAGGCGAAGGCAGCGCAATGGAAGTCTTGAACGTTCCTATTGAAGCCGAATTCAAGCGTTGTAATGTCGATTTAGATGGTCCACAGCCTGAACAGCCTGCGTAATACTTGACTGGCGCTATAGTCAGTCATCAACTGACAAATTTATTATTAGAAACTTAGAAACTTAGAAACACCGGTTTTCACCCAAAAAGCTACCCACAAAAGGAATTTCATCATGGCAGCACAAAACCCATCAACAAAAGTATTGTCAGGCGCAGGTCTGCGCGGACAAGTCGCTGGCAAGACCGCGCTATCTACCGTCGGCAAGTCAGGATCAGGTCTGACCTATCGCGGTTATGATGTATCAGAACTGGCAGACAAATGCATCTTTGAAGAAGTGGCCTACTTGCTGCTTTATGGCAACTTGCCAAACCAAACTGAGCTTAATGCTTATCAAGCCAAGCTCAAAAGCTTACGTGGTCTACCACAGTCATTAAAAGACGTGCTTGAGCGTATCCCTGCCGAATCGCATCCAATGGATGTATTACGTACAGGTTGCTCTATGCTGGGTAACTTAGAAACCGAAATGAGTTTTGATGAAGAAAACGACCAAGCAGATCGCATGCTTGCGGCATTCCCTTCTATCATCAACTACTGGTATCGTTTTACCCATGACAACGTGCGTATCGAAACCGAAACTGATGATGCCACCATTGGCGGTCATTTCTTGCATTTGCTAAAGGGTGAGAAACCAAACGAGCTACACGAAAAAGTGATGAACGTGTCTCTTATCTTGTACGCAGAGCATGAGTTCAACGCCTCGACCTTTACCGCTCGTGTGTGTGCTTCTACGCTATCTGATATCCATTCTTGTATCACTGGCGCGATTGGTTCACTACGCGGTCCTCTGCATGGTGGCGCTAATGAGGCGGCGATGGATATGATTGAAGGCTTTAGCTCACCTGATGAAGCCGAAGAAGAAATGATGGGTATGCTAGCGCGTAAAGACAAAATTATGGGCTTTGGTCATGCCATCTATAGCGAATCAGATCCACGTAACGTCGTTATTAAAGGCTGGGCTGAGAAGCTAGCTGCTGACGTTGGTGATGAAGTGCTATATCCAGTATCAGTACGCTGTGAAGAAGTCATGTGGCGCGAGAAAAAGCTGTTCTGTAATGCTGACTTTTTCCATGCCTCAGCCTATCACTTTATGGGCATTCCAACTAAGTTGTTCACGCCAATCTTTGTTTGCTCGCGTCTAACAGGTTGGGCAGCACACGTATTTGAGCAACGTGCTAATAACCGTATCATTCGCCCAAGTGCGGAATATACCGGTGAAGAGCTGCGTCCAGTACCAGAGATGAGCGCGCGTTAATCCATATATATTTACTATCTCGGATAAGTGCTTATGCGAGATAACCAGTTTAACTGCTAGATATATTCACAATTTAGCAGTTAAACTTTTTCTTAATAACCTCACTTTCTTTTTAGCCATATTTTTTTAGCAAAGCCTTCTTCTAACTTCTAATTCCACTAATGACTTTGCTAAAAGAATGACTATTTTTTAAATTTAAACCAGCCAACTGCCAAAGGTGAATCATGGACAACGCTCTAGTACAACCAATGAATGATCAATTCAAAAAGCCCCTGCCAGATACCGACCTCTATTACTTTGACACCCGCGAGGCTGTCGAAAATATTGAAGCTGGCGCGTATGACAAGCTACCGTTTTGCTCAAAAGTACTATGTGAAAACTTGGTACGTCGTTGCCCACCAGAAGAGCTAACAGCTGCTTTAAAACAACATATTGAGGGCAAACAAGATTTAGATTTTCCTTGGTACCCTGCCCGCGTGGTTTGTCATGACATCTTAGGTCAGACCGCGTTTGTCGATTTGGCAGGTCTACGTGATGCCATCGCTGAGCAAGGTGGCGATCCGTCTAAAGTGAATCCAATCGTGCCAACGCAATTAATTGTTGACCATTCACTAGCCGTTGAACATGCCGGCTTTGAGGAAAACGCTTTTGAGAAAAACCGTGCTATCGAAGAGCGCCGTAACGATGATCGCTTTCACTTTATCAACTGGTGCCAGTATGCCTTTGATAATGTCAACGTCGTACCGCCCGGTAACGGCATCATGCATCAGATCAATCTAGAAAAAATGTCGCCTGTCGTCCAAGTCGTCCAAAACAAAGCCGGTGAACAAGTAGCCTTTGCCGATACTTTAGTCGGTACAGATAGCCATACGCCTATGGTCGATGCGCTTGGCGTTATCTCTATCGGTGTTGGCGGATTGGAAGCTGAGAGCGTTATGCTAGGCAACCCGTCTTATATGCGCCTACCAGATTACGTTGGTGTTAAATTAACTGGCAAGTTGCAAAAAGGCATTACTGGTACGGATCTCGTACTTGCGATGACTGAGTTTTTACGTGATGCAGGCGTTGTCTCTACCTATATTGAATTCTTTGGTGAAGGTGCACGTCAGCTGAGTGTTGGTGACCGTGCTTCTATCTCCAACATGACGCCTGAGTATGGCGCAACTGCTGCCATGTTCTATATCGATGAGCAAACCATCGATTACTTACGCCTAACTGGTCGTAGTGAAGATCAGATTAAACTGGTTGAGCAGTATGCCAAGCAAGTGGGTTTATGGGCTGATGGCATGGAAAAAGCTGAATATGCTCGCGTGCTTGAGTTTGATCTATCAGCAGTTGTACGTAATATGGCAGGGCCGTCGCGTCCGCATGCTCGTGTCTCAACCACGGATTTGGTTGCCAAAGGTATTGCTCACGGTGCTGATGAAAAACTACCAGAACCCAAAGACGGCATGATGCCAGATGGCGCAGTTATTATCGCGGCTATCACCAGCTGCACCAACACCTCAAACCCACGCAATATGGTAGCAGCAGGCCTCGTTGCCCGTAACGCCAATGCTAAAGGCTTGTTACGTAAGCCTTGGGTAAAATCATCATTAGCACCAGGCTCTAAAACCGTCAAAATGTACCTAGAAGAAGCAGGCTTGATGTCTGAGCTACAAGAAATCGGCTTTGACGTGGTTGGCTTTGCTTGTACGACGTGTAATGGTATGAGTGGCGCACTTGATCCTGATATCGAAAAAGAAATCATCGATCGTGACTTGTTTAGTACGGCAGTATTATCAGGCAACCGCAATTTCGATGGTCGTATCCATCCATACGCCAAGCAAGCATTTTTAGCGTCACCACCATTGGTGATTGCCTATGCTATTGCCGGTAACATCCGTTTTGATATCGAAAAAGACTCATTAGGAAAAGACCAAAACGGCAATGACGTTTATCTAAAAGACATCTGGTTCGATGATGATGAAGTTGATGCCATCGTGGCTAAAGCGGTAAAACCTGAACAATTTAACGCTGTTTATATTCCGATGTTTGACGAAGCCAAAAAAGACACGGGTAAAGCATTAAGTCCGCTCTATAACTGGCGTGAACAGACGACTTATATCCGCCGTCCGCCGTATTGGGAAGGCAAAATGGCAGCGATGAATAAGCTAAAAGGTATGCGCCCGTTAGCGGTGTTAGGTGACAATATCACTACTGACCATTTATCGCCATCTAATGCGATTTTGGGTGACTCAGCTGCTGGCGAGTACCTTGATACCATGGGTCTGCCGGCGGAAGACTATAACTCATACGCCACGCATCGTGGCGACCACTTAACGGCGCAGCGTGCGACCTTTGCCAATCCTAAGCTATTGAATGAGATGGTACGTGACGAGAAAGGTGAAGTAATACAAGGTTCGCTTGCTAGAGTAGAGCCTGAAGGTCAAGTCATGCGTATGTGGGAAGCAATTGAAACCTATATGAACCGCGAGCAACCATTGATCATCATCGCCGGTGACGGCTATGGTCAAGGCTCAAGCCGTGACTGGGCTGCTAAAGGTGTACGTTTAGCAGGTGTTGAAGTAGTGGTTGCTGAAGATTTTGAGCGTATTCACCGCCAAAACTTGGTCGGTATGGGCGCACTACCTTTGCAGTTTAAAGAAGGTGTCAATCGTAATACTCTAAATATCGGTGGCACCGAAGTATTTGATATCGAAGGCGAAGTGTCTGCTGGCGGTGAGATGACATTGGTCATTAACCGCACAGATGGCACTGTCGATAAAGCCTCAGTGAAATGTCGTTTAGATACCGCTGATGAAGTTAAAATGTATAACGCTGGCGGTATGCTACAGCGCTTTGCCAAAGAGTTTATCGAAGGTACGTTAGATATCGTTTAATAGAAACGAATAAACAACAACGATAGCTGCCGTACACGTGACAAAAGCCAATGTTATGTTTATATGGCATTGGCTTTTTTAGTAGTCTCACAATAGATTCTGATACTCTTTAGTCTTATTAGGCTTCTATCCATTAAATACATTACTTATAGTATTTTATTTAAATGAATTTTCTTAAAAAATAAACATTTGTTTTTCTATTTAGTATAATTGTCATTTTTTATCATAAGAAGTGGCATGAAAAACATCCATAGAACTTTTATTATTTTGATTTCTGTATTGAATCTTAGCGGTTGTAGTAGTCTCACTGATTTATCAATGGTAGACGTCTCTATTTCCATTTTCGTTATTGCTATTATTATTGGTTGTTGGGTTTCTAATGTACGTACCGGCCGCGATATACAAGAGTCCGTTGATAGTATTATACAAATTCGACGGGAACAACTTGAAATGGCTAAGTCCGATTTGAGACCTGGCATTGATGAAGGCGACCCAGTTTCGCAGTATCTCTTGGCGCTTAAATTTCATACTGGTGATGGTGTCGGTCAAGACTTAGTAGCAGCGTGTTACTGGTACAGTTTGTCCGCTGAAAGTGGATTTATTCATGCCGTGACAACTTTAGCCCTTATGTATATAAAAGGATGGGGTACCAAGCAAGATTTGACTAAAGCTGCTAAGCTTTTGTCTATTGCCTCAAAAGAAGGCGATCTGCAGGCACAGAACTTTTTAGCAGCAGCCTATTTAAACGGATGGGGTGTTCGAAAAAATGAAGAAAAAGCACGTTATTGGCTGCAACAAGCAGCTGCACAAAGCTCTGAAGAATCTAGTGAGTCTATAAATATGTTGTCGCCGCAATCTATTGAATCATTAACAATGGTCATTCAAAACGGTGATGAATATATCGTACTAAAATAATAGGAATACAAAAATGACCCGACCAAACCCTGCTTTTGTCCCACAACTATCTGTCCCCGCCACCTATATGCGTGGCGGCACCTCAAAAGGTACATTCTTTAAACTATCTGATTTACCTGAGCGTTGCCAAGTCGCTGGCGAGTCACGTGATAAGTTTTTGCTACGTGTCATCGGTAGCCCTGATCCTTATGGTAAGCAAATAGACGGCTTAGGCAATGGCAGCTCCAGCACCTCTAAGACAGTCATTCTCTCTCAATCTGATAAAGCAGATCATGATGTGAATTATCTGTTTGGGCAGGTTAATATCGCTAAGCCAATGATTGATTGGGCGGGTAACTGTGGCAACTTAACTGCGGCGGTTGGTGCCTGTGCCATCAATATGGGCTTAGTCGATACTGATAAGATCGTAAATAGTGCGAATACTGGCATTTGCGAAGTACGCATTTGGCAACAGAATATTGGTAAAACGATTATCGCTCATGTACCTGTTTACATGGACGCACAAGGCAAAGTGCAAGTACAAGAAACTGGCGATTTTGAATTAGACGGTGTAACCTTCCCAGCGGCTGAAGTCAAAATTGAGTTTATCGATCCTGTTGATGCTACCAGCGATATGTTCCCTACTGGTAACTTGGTCGATGATTTTGATGTCTCTGGCTGTGGTCTAAATACTGATAGCGTCAAGGCAACTTTTATTAGTGCTGGTATCCCAACCATCTTTATGAAAGCAGAAGATTTAGGCTTTACCGGTACTGAGCTACAAGGCGACATCAATAGTAATAGCGAGCTACTTGCCAAGCTTGAAAACATCCGTGCCAAAGGTGGTGTTGCTATGGGACTATTTAAAGATGTGAGTGAGGCGCAAACCAGCCAACATATTCCAAAAATTGCATGGGTTGGCGCTGCACAAAGTTACAGCGCATCAAGTGGTAAATCAGTCGATGCAGACGATATTGACTTAGTCGTACGTGCCATGAGTATGGGTCAATTGCATCATGCGATGATGGGCACAGCAGCGGTCGCTATTGCCGCCGCAGCGACCACGCAAGGGACATTGGTCAATGAAGCAGCAGGTGCAGGCGAGCTGACCGAGGTGCGTTTTGGTCACCCTTCAGGAACCTTACTTGTAGGTGGAAAAACCGAGCAAGTCGATGGACGCTGGCAAGCCAAAAAAGTCTCGATGAGCCGCTCGGCACGCCGTATTATGGTTGGTGAAGTGTTTGTACCAGCGGATGCTTTTTAGTTAAGGAGACTTAAATGGCTTACGATCTTACAGAAAAACTAGTTATCGGTATTTCATCAAGCGCATTATTTGATCTTAAAGAATCAGATAGTATATTCAGGACAGAAGGCGAGCAAGCCTATAGAGAATATCAGAGAAAGAATCAAGATGATGCTCTTAATACTGGGGTCGCCTACCCTTTTATCAGGAGACTATTGAAGCTAAATGAGCTGCTTAAAGATCCGTTAGTAGAAGTTATTTTATTATCACGCAATGATCCTGACACCGGCCTCAGGGTTATTAACTCAATTGAACATTATAACCTTTCTATTACTCGTGCGGTTTTTTTGCAAGGTCGATCAGCACACGAATATATTCCAGCCTTTGATATTGAATTATTTTTATCTGCTAATGAGGGAGACATTAAACAAGCAATAGAGGCAGGTTACCCAGCAGGTCAGATTTTACATGGAGATATTTCTGATAATATTGAAGATACGCAATTGAGAATAGCATTCGATTTTGATGGCGTGATAATCGACGATGAATCTGAAAGTGTTTATAAAGAAAATAAAAACCTTGATGAGTTTCACCTCCATGAGTCTACTAAGGTTGATATAGCTCATAATCCAGGACCACTAAAGAATTTTATTGACCGTATTTCTCATATTCAAAAACTTGAAAATGATTATAAGCTTGAAAACCCTAATTATGAACCAATGGTAAGAGTCTCTATCGTCACTGCAAGAAACGCACCTTCACATAAACGTGCAATTAACACAATGCGTGAATGGGGTATTCTTGCGAATGAAGCTTTTTTTATGGGCGGAGTAGACAAATCAAAGGTTCTTGAGATATTAAAGCCTCATATCTTTTTTGACGACCAGATGACACATTTGAAATCATCTGGTGTATTGCCATCAGTTCATATTCCTTTTGGAATCGCTAATAAAGTAGTACATAATGAAAGCTAATTACTAATATTCATAAAAATACATGCCAACATCTCCCCAGCCACGCCATGTGCAGTTAGATAAGAAGCCGCCACTCAAAAAAACGGAGCGGCGCGCTTTGCTGTGGGATATCCTCAAAAAGCTTGCCGTCTTTGCCGCGCCATATAAAGTTTTAATTATTGCCACACTGATACTAACGGTGCTTGGCTCCTTTACAGCGCAAGTTAATGCCTTTGTGCTGCGCTATGCAGTTGATACCTTGACCGAAATTGCCACGCTTGCCGAGCCGTGGCAGGCAGGCGTGCGTATGCTAGGTATCATCAGTGCCGTACTCTTAACCAAAGAGATACTGTCGATATTTATCTCTTTTGGTCAGCGCTTTTATGGTGAGAAAATTCGTATCAATCTCTCGCGTGATTTATCGCAAAAAATCATTGAGCGCATCCTCACCTACCGCATGGCATTTTATACCAGTAGCGAAAACGACAGCGGCAAGTTGCAAACGCGTATCGATTATGGCGTTAGTAGTCTTACAAGCTTAGTGCAAAACTTCTTTATCGATATGCTGCCACTGTTTGCTAGCGCGATCGTCTCACTCATCATTATGTTTTCGACCAATTTTTGGATAGGCTTGGTCGGTCTTATTATCATTCCGATATATTTTTTCATCAGTCAAAAACAAGCACGGCGTCTACAAGGATTCCGTCGGCAGATGCGTGGCTATAGAGAAGCCAAAAGTGGCTTGGTTATCTCCTTGATCAACTCCATCAGCGTGGTGAAATCCTTTGTTCGTGAGTCGATAGAAGCAGAAAAGCACTTAACCATTCAAAAAGACATGACTGACAATCAGCTGCGCATTCGCAGTATTGGTTTTATTTATGATGCGATAAAAACTTTTATTGAACAAATTGGCGTGGTGGTAATCATTCTGCTGACATCCTACTTTGTTTTAAAAGGCGAGATGACCATCGGTATGATTTTATTCCATGTCATGCTATTCCAAAACGTCGCCGCCCCTATCCGCCAATTGCATCGTATCTATGATCAGATTAATAATGCCCTGACTTACGCTGAAGGTTTCTTTGATATATTAGAAGATGAAAGCCAAGTTGAAGATATCGCGGGCAGAAGTAGTAAAAATTTAAAAGGTCATATTGAGCTAAAAAACGTTGATTTCACGTATCCGAATGGCACGCAAGCGCTAAAAGATGTCAGCTTTACTATCAAGCCCAATCGTATTACTGCGCTGGTGGGTTTAAGCGGTGCTGGCAAGAGTACGATTATCAGCTTATTGGTAAAGTTTTATGCGCCAGATAGCGGTACCATATGGCTAGACGGACATAATTTAGCCGACTGCGATACTCATGAATTGCGTCAAAAAATCGGTTTAGTACTACAAAGCAATCATATATTTTCCGGTACGATTAGCGAAAATATCCGCTATGGTGATATGAATGCGACTGAGGAAGATATTATCATTGCAGCAAAAAAAGCTTCCATTCATGAGCAAATTATTAATTTAGCAAAAGGCTATGAGAGTACAGCAAAGTCATTGTCTGGTGGTCAACAGCAACGTATCGCGCTGGCACGGATGTTTTTAAAAGATCCACCCATTGTGTTTTTGGATGAGCCAACCGCTAGCCTCGATGCTATCGCCAGCCAACAAGTGAAGAAAAGCCTAGATCTCATCAAAAAAGATCGTACCGTGATTATGGTTTCGCATAATATTGCCCAAATTATCGATGCGGATGACTTGGTCGTGATAGAAGATGGTCGCGTGGTTGAAACTGGTACGCATGAAGCGCTGTATGAGAAACACGGCAAGTATTTTGAGATATTCAATGCCATGTCGGATAGCTTAAATTTGGATAAAATCAGCCAGACTCTAAAGGGTTAGGAATGGTTAATGTGTGCCTAAATCGTTATAATGCCAATCTTTTACCGCCTATTTCCAGAAGCTAGCCCACTATGACTTGTGAATTTTCTATCAAAACCTTTGATGAGCTGACCTCAGTTGATCTCTATCATATTTTAAAAGCCCGATCACAAGTGTTTGTGGTTGAGCAAAACTGTGCCTATCAAGATATGGATGAGGTGGACTTTGATTGCCTACATCTTATCGCGCATCAAAACGAGGCGTTGGTAGGCTACTGCCGTATCATTCCGCCTGAATTTAATAAATTAAAATCCAATCTATCGGTCGCCGACCCTACGATTAAGACCAATCATACTGCTATGCCTGCCATCGGTAGAGTGTTGGTATTATCAGAGCACAGAGGTGAGGGTATCGCACGGCAGATGATGATTCATGCCATTGCGCACTGCCGTAAAAAATATGGTAAGAAGCGCCCGATTATACTCTCTGCACAAGCCTACTTACTCAGCTTTTATGAGTCCCTGGGTTTTGTCCCTGAAGGCGATCATTATCTCGAAGACAATATAGAGCATGTAAAAATGGTTCTATACGTTGCCAAGAAAAACAAAGTACAAAAAGAGCGTACTGAGTCTGCCTCCACGACGAACAAAGTCTTAAGTTTTCTGCTGTTTATCATGGCGGCTTTATTTGTGTTAGGTCTACTATATTTGATGATTTAAGCGCGCCGCAAGGTTTTAATTTTTAACATAATTCAGTTTGGTTGTTTCATATTGAGTATGCTACTTTTAAATGATGGCTAATTTAAAAAAATGACCGAGATAATGGGTCAAGGAAGCAGCACACTCAAGGAAGAGGAGACAACCATGTCAAATGATAATTCAGATACAACACATTCAAATAAAAATGAGGCAACGGTAGAAAGCAATGTCCGTCCAGAATATGACATTGAGATTCAAAAGATTGCTGATTATGTGCTTAATTATTCGATAGATAACGACTCCCCCAATAGCGTAGATGCTTGGAATACTGCGCGTCATTGCTTGATGGATACGCTTGGCTGCGGTCTGCTTGCGCTACGTTTCCCTGAATGTACTAAGCATCTGGGTCCTGATTGTGCCGATCAGCTCACACCTAATGGCGCGCGCGTTCCGGGTACAGTCCACAGACTAGATCCTATCAAAGCTGCCTTTGATATCGGCTGTATGGTGCGCTGGCTAGATTATAATGACACGTGGCTGGCTGCTGAATGGGGACACCCTTCGGACAATTTAGGCGGTATCCTAGCAGTCGCCGATTATATCAGCCAACAAAATGTCAGTCGCAATCATCCGCCATTAACCATGCGTGAGGTGCTTGAGGCTATGATTATGGCGCATGAGATTCAGGGTGTCATTGCACTCGAAAACTCATTCAACCGTGTGGGTCTTGATCATGTGTTTTTAGTTAAATTAGCCTCTACTGCTGTGGTCGCCAAGCTCTATAAATTGCCACGTGAGCGTATCATGGCTGCCATCTCGCAGGCGATCGTCGATGGTCAGGCGTTGCGTACCTATCGTCATGCACCCAATGCCGGTAGCCGTAAATCTTGGGCGGCAGGCGACGCGACCAGTCGTGCGGTACGCTTGGTTGATATTACTCGTCGCGGTGAAATGGGTATCCCTGGGGCACTCTCTGCACCGCAATGGGGGTTTTATGATGTATTGTTTAGCCATACAAATAAAGACTTAGCCCTTAAACCTGCAAACGAGCGCCGTTTTACTTTCCAGCGTGAGTTTGGCAGTTACGTGATGGAAAATATCTTATTTAAGTTAAGCTTTCCTGCCGAGTTTCATGCGCAGACTGCTTGTGAGGCTGCTGTAATTTTACATCCACGTATTGACGATAGAATCGACAATATTGAAAAAATTGTCCTGACCACTCATGAATCCGCGATTAGAATCATCTCTAAAGAAGGCACATTGGCCAACCCTGCGGATCGCGATCATTGTTTGCAATATATGGTCGCGGTGCCTCTGCTAACTGGCGATTTAATGGCAGAAAATTATGAAGACGATTATCATGCACAGCACCATCTTTTAATTGATGGTCTACGCCGCAAAATGATCGTAGAAGAAGATGCGGGTTATTCAAAAGATTACCATGACCCAAGCAAGCGCTCGATTGCCAATGCCATTCAGATATTTTTTAAAGATGGTAGCAGTACCGACAAGGTTGTTGTCGAATACCCTATCGGACATAAGCGCCGCCGCAAAGAAGGTATTCCTGTATTAGAAGCCAAGTTTCGTGCCAGTTTAGCAACGCGTTTTATCGACAGTCGCTGTCAGGATATTTTTGCGCTTTGTAGCGATCAAACCTGCTTAGAGCACACTCCTGTACATGAGTTTATGAACTTGTTTATGGCGAATTAAGCATTTGCCTATTTGAAAATTACCTTTATCTTATCAATAACATAGCGCGTGTTATTGTCTTTAATATAATGACAACGACACGCCTTTTTTTATCCATTAATAGCTAGTTTCTAAAAACTACCAAGGTATGGATTCCCCTGCCCAGTCAACAAAACTGCCTGATTGCAACGCCGTCATACGGTTAAGCACTTCTAATAAGCATTCTGCGCTGTAGGCTGGCGAGAACAACTGACCTTCAGCCACATTACCTTGAAAAGGGGCGGATAGTTGCGTATTTACCGTTCCTGGTTGCATGACAACCACGCACACGTCTTTAAGCGAGCGACTCCATTCAATACTCAGGTTTTTCATGCCCATATTGAGTGCCGCTTTACTCATACGATAGCTATACCATCCGCCCAGCTGATTGTCACTGATACTGCCAACGCGCGCGGATATCGTCGCAAAGATTGCGGGCTTGTCATTACTACGCGCAGATTTGGCTAATAGTGGTCTAAAATGCTTGGCAATGAGTAAGCTGGCTAAGGCATTCACTTGCATGTTTTGTAAAAAGAAATCAGTCTCAACTTGACGCAGCGCTTTTTCTGGCTGCTGCGTCGCCGTATGTAATAACCCTGCACAATTGATAATCCAATCAATATGAGTGGTTTGCTGCTGAATAACCTCGGCTGCTTGTTGGATACTCTGTTCGTCGCAGAGGTTCATGGATATCCAATGCAGATTGTCAGCCTCAAAATCAGGTATGTTTCGATGATAAGTGGCAAATATATGGATATCTTGTTTTCCACCATTATCGGTATTCGCATTCTCATCCTTATTGCCACTGGCAGTGCCATCTACTAATTGCTCAATCATCGCTCTACCAATGCCGCCTGTACCACCAACGATTAGATACGTTCTGTTATTCATGATGATTCCTTTTCTGGATTTTCTTTAACAGCGTTTTTTCACCCTCTGTTTTTTTACACTATTGTCATTATCATTTCGTTCATTATTCATTTTGGCTGATTTTTATTGTCTTTACCATGATAAAAATGCTTAATAAATGTTCATTTTTTAACATTTGGCGAAGGCGTGTCCTCATATATACGCTACAATAATCAAGAATTATCTCCTACATAAACGCCTTTATATGGATGTTATCGCATTATGCTATCACCCCAAGATCAATTGACTGAGTTGGTACGCACGCTTGAGACGCAGCAACATGTCTTTGCCACTGACCCGCTACTTATCACGGAAAAACTACAAGGTGAGGATGGCAAACCCATTCAAAAATTGCACCGCCGAGCCTCACGTATCGATAGTAACGGTGCGCTGGCACGAGTATTGGGCAAAATTGACGGGCGTATCAAAGGCATCATGGTAGTCATGAGCGTGGTGTGGTGTCTCTCGGGATTTTTGGGCTTATTCACCTTACTACAGACCAATGTGGTGAATTTCTTTTATGTATTGGTTTGCTTGCTGGGTTTTCATACCATTATGCTGTTAGGCTGGCTGGTGATGACCCTGATTAATCAAGGCAAGCAGTCTTCGAATTGGTTTGCCAATTTTGTCAGTCCCAGTTATCTGATACGTGGTAAAGACGATGTTACCAAGGCGGCTGTCGACTTGTACGAGCGCCAATTACAGCATAGCGGGATGCGCTGGTATTTGGGGCGATTTAGTCATCAGTTATGGCTGGCAACGTTGACGGGCATGCTGCTGGCGATTATTTTTCTGTTGATTGTGCGTCAGTATAGCTTTAGCTGGGAGTCGACTTTACTATCCGATCAAGCGCTAATTACTTTAACACAGGTACTTGGCTGGTTACCAAGTATGGTGGGATTCGATGTGCCAGATAGCACCGCTATCGTACAAAGTCGCTTGGTGACTGATGCGATGCCATTGACTGTTGCGCGGCAATGGGCAGGCTTATTGGTTGGTAGTTTGCTGATGTACGGTATTGTACCAAGAGCGATTGCTTGGGCGTTTTGCTCATTGATGTTCCGTCGTAAAAAGATGCGTTTGGACATCAAGCAGCCCTATTATCAAAAGATTTTAAGCTTTTGGCAACGTCAGGTGGTAGATGCTGATGACTTTAATGAAGTGCCCGTTCCTATTGCGCCAAAAGCAGCCGTCAGCGCTGGCAAGAAGCTGGTTGCTTTGCTTGAGTATCCCTCAGATCAGGATAACTGGTGGCTTGCAGGTCTGGATGCCAATATTAATAATAGTGAGATAGAGAATTTCGGTATCGTTGATGATCGTGACGATATGGCACGTTTGAAGACGTATTTAGACAGTCATCCAGTGCAGGTCTTACTTGGTATTCATCATAAAGCCTTACCTGACCGTGGTACATTGCGCAAACTTGATCAAATCGCCCGCCATGCAAAAGATGGGCTCATTGTGCAGTTGCTGAGTGATTCAAGCGCTTTAGACTTAACCAAGCAGGTTGCAGACTATCAAGATGTTCGTTATCAGCAGTGGCAAACCGCACTCTCTGCCCGCAACATTGGTCTAGTGAATACTTGATTGACTAGCCAAAATGGGATTATCAGTTACTTAAGACAAATGGTTAGTATTAATACCGAAATATCACACAATTTGTTCTACAATAAAAGCCACTGTATGTTTTGATCATTAATAAATATAAGACGATATTATGAATAATGATAATAAAAAAGAGAATTATGAATACAATAAGCCTGCGGGTGTCTTTGCAGATAAGGCTTATGAGGCAACCTCTAATACCACAAACAGCACTTTAAAATCAGCTGTAACTCAGTCAGCGGAAACTCAAGACAATCAACCTTTATCAACTGAACCATTAACAACAACGACAAGTATGACAAGGAAAACCATCGCCAGTGGTGAACCGTTAAAATTGGCGGTCGTTGGTCATACCAATACGGGTAAGACATCCATACTGCGTACACTATTGCGTGACGTCTATTTTGGTGAAGTCAAAAACGAAGCCGCAACTACCCGTCATGTAGAGCAAGCCAAATTAACAGACAGCCAAACGGGCGAAGTGTTGGTGGTATTGTATGACACACCGGGTTTAGAAGATGCGTCAGGATTGATGGATTGGTTAGAGGACAATACCGCCAGTCGGCGTGATGGCATTGAGCGTTTGCAACAGTTTTTGGCAGCAGACATTGCCCAAGGTGGTGATGCGCTAAATAGCAATGAGGACTATAGCCAAGAAGCCAAAGTGATTCGGCAGTTGCTGGCAAGTGATATGGCTATTTATGTCGTCGATGCACGTGAGCCAGTACTCGGTAAATATAAAGACGAGTTAGCTATTTTATCTTGGGCAGCGATTCCTGTCATGCCGGTATTCAACTTTATGGACGCTCAGGATGCTAATATAGATGAGTGGCAGACCATGCTGGCAAGACGTAATCTGCATATCTCGACGCGCTTTGATTCAGTGGCTTTTGAATTTAACGATGAAATGCGTCTATGGCAAAATCTTGCGACTATGCTCACTCACTCAGAGATGCTTGAGCAATTAATGGCTCGCCGCACGGAGAATTGGGCGCAACTCTATGATGAAGCCAATATTATCATTGCGGACTTTTTGTTAAATGTCGCCGCTTTCGTACGAGAGATTGGCGAAGATGATGATCCCATGCCGGTATTGCAGCAAATGCAAGAAGCGGTCAGACAGAGCGAACGCGCAATGCAGCATAATTTGCTAAGTTTATATAAGTTTTATGATAATGCTGTAGCAGCAACACCACTTGAGCTACAGGCCTATCAGCAAGACCCATTCGACCCCGAGCTTCTCAAAAGCTATGGCATTCGTACCACTTCTGGTGCTGCGGCTGGCGCGTTACTAGGATTAGGGATTGATGCGGCCGCTCTTGGGACAACCTTGGGTTTGGGCGCGGCTATCGGTGGTATCGCAGGTGGATTGCTATCTAATACTGGCAGTATCGCCGATAAAATATCAGGGGTTAAGCGGTTATATATTGACCCTGCAACATTGACCTTGCTAGCTACTCGGGCGATAGATTTGCTCACTGCGCTACGTCATCGTGGGCATGCGGCAACAGATGCTACGCAGCTAATATATAATGGCGAGGCATCAATTGCTAATACTGATGACGAGAATAGTAATGTCATAACGCCATGGGCAACACACAAACTGCCAAGCGAGCTCAAAAAAGCTCGTGGTAAACCGCAATGGTCATCACTCAGTAGTGGTAAATCTGAACAAGCGCAGCTATTACGAGCAGATATGGCATGGTCGCTGGCAAGTAAGCTACAGTTATATAAATCTGAGTAATGATAGCCAAGCTTGACTAAAGTGGTAGATATGGTTGCTTAAGGAGATGGGTGTAACAATGCACTTAATGCTTCTGTACCGCGTACGTCGGTTTGTTGCAGATATATTGGATATAGCGGATACCTGGGAAAGCTCTGCTCAATATCTTGCATTAATTGTTGTTGGCGCTCAGCACGACGACGCCAAAACGCATCAGACTGGGTCGGTGCTATCAACTGATTGATAACGATTGCGGCTGGCATAAGCTTACTGTCTTCTAACTGCTCTATCGCTCGCTTTGTTTCAGCCAGTGGCAATACATCAGCTGTCATAACCAATACTATGGCGGTTTGTGTACGGTCATGCAGTAGCAACCCTGACTGACGAAACAGCTGTTTGCGCTTTTCGAGTACGGATACTGCCTGCTCCCAGCGGTCGGTTTTTTTTTCGGCAAACGGATTGGCTAAATCATTTTTGTTATTGTGTTGTTCATGACTGCCCAAATGATTTGCCACTGAGCGAAGTTTTGCTTGCCTTCGCTGCTGTGCCAGTAGCCCATCCGTCCACGCACCCATCATTTCAGGCAGCACTAATAAACGCAGTGTATGTCCCGTCGGTGCGGTATCAAAAATAATATGCTCATAGCCGGCATCTGCTGCTGCAACCAAGTGCTGGCACATAGATTCGAGCATGGCGGCTTCTTGTGCACCAGGCGCTGATTTTGATAGCCGTAGATGCTCGCGAATTTTTGGTATCATGTCTGGATTGGCATAAGAAGTAATGGTGCGTTCAACTTGGGCAAAATGCTCATCAACGATGATATCAGGGTTTAGTTCAATAGCATCTAGACAAGGAGTTACTACTGTTTTTTGGTTTTTGAGCGGGACGTTTAACACATCGCCCAAGCTGTGTGCTGGATCGGTCGAGACAATCAGTGTCTTTTTGCCTTGGTTGGCATAATAGCTGGCAAGTGCAGCGGCAGTGGTGGTTTTACCGACACCGCCCTTGCCACCGATAAATATAATTGGCTGCTTTGCCAGTTGCTCTACCAATGCGGGTAAAGGGTGTAATGCCATACTTATATCTCATTTTGATGAATTCAACGTAAACTAGCAGCAACCTACGTGGTCAAAAGGGCATCTATCCATGCCCATACGTGTATGCCACTCATGGAAGTTTTCTAAAAACAATGGCTGCAACTCTAATGTATAAAAGCTTGCTGGATTGTCGATACCCAAGCTTTCCGCAAACATGAGTAGCATGAAAAAATCTTCTTCATCACGTGCCGCGCGTGCCATCGTCTGACGATAAGGCGCATGATAAAATTCATTTAATCCACTCTTAAACCGTTGCCACCATGGTTGAGTGTTCTCTAGTGGTTGAACATTTTCTATATTATCTGATGTGTTTTTATTTTCCATAATGTGCTCGTATTTTACTTAATTCTTATGATCTATCATGCCTATATGATATAAAAAACGCCAGCAATTGCTGCTAGCGTTTTTTATTAAACAGACACTCAATATGGTTTAACGTTTAAACCTCACCGTTTTTACCTTTATGTAGTGACCACTCTTTGCGTAGTACAGACAAACTCTCAAACGTCACCAAAATGGTCGCGATTAAGATAATAATATCCATAATAATAAGTAGCCAATTACCATCAGTAAAGAAGGTTTTGAGCTGAATCAATAGTGCAAAGACAGTCATAACCAACAAGAACGACAATGGTGCTAAGGTGTACCAAACTGGCTTGCCCTTACGTAACAAGATAATGGTAACGATCATCAAGGTTAAGGCAGCCATTAACTGGTTGGTTGTACCAAATAGCGGCCAAATAATCATACCGCCTGCGCCATCGATACCACCAGCACCAAATGCTAATAACAAACAGCTACCAACGGCAAGCAATGTTGCCACCACACTTTTATTTAGGACAGGCAGTTTATAAATTTCACCAAACTCTTGGAAGATATAGCGTTGCAAACGTACCCCAGTATCCATCGTAGTACCCGCGAACAATGCTGCCATTACCGTCAGCATCGTCTGTGATAAAACCATATCAATGCCGACACCAGCATTCAATATAGTTGCACCGCCATCAATAAAGGCACCAATAGAGCCATCGCCAAATTTTTGATAAACGGCTTGCCAGTCGCCAAGGGTTGCAAAGCCTGCTGTTGCCGCGAGTATCGCACCAAGTGCTAGCATACCCTCACCCATGGCACCGAAGTAACCAACGAATCGTACATCCTCTTCTTTATCAATCTGCTTAGACGTCGTACCCGTTGCCACCAAACCATGAAAGCCTGAAATTGCACCACAAGCAATGGTGACAAACAATAAAGGCACCATAGATGGTGTACCGATTGGCAATGCCGTGTTTATCGCTGGCGCGACAATATTAGGCGTCGCAATAAAGATGGCGGCATATAGTAAAATTAGACCGACAAATAACTGTAAGCCATTGATATAATCGCGCGGCTGCAAGAGCATCCAAACCGGTAATAAAGAAGCGATTGCCGCATAAGCAAACAAGATAATAATCCAAACAGCATTGTCAGGTAACCCTAAGAATGTCTCAGGTAATACGACAGGGAACATAGGACCAAGATAGATAAGCCCATATAAAGCCGTGACCCCAATGATTGATACCCAAACCAGATTCATCTTATAGCGATAAATACACTGACCGATAATAAAGGCGACTATCAAAGCCCCCCAAACAGGTAGCACAGCGGATGGGGTTTTTATCATCATATTAGCAATAGCGACGCCGAATACCGCATTTACCATGAGTAATAATAAGAAAATAACGATCATCATCAAGCTACGCACACGTGTACCCATGACGGTACCGGCAATCGAACCAATCGACTGACCTCGATTGCGCATACTAGCCCAAATGGCTGACATATCGTGGACACCTGCCATAAAAATCGTGCCCAATACTACCCAAATGATAGCAGGTACCCAGCCCCAAATAACGGCAATGGCAGGACCAATAATCGGCGCCGCTCCTGCGACTGAAGTAAAATGATGTCCCCATAGCACGTATTTATTGGTGGGGATATAATCCACCCCATCTTTCATAGTATGCGCTGGCGTGGGGATACTGTTATCCAATGCCAAGATTTTAGTAGCGATAAATTTTGAGTAAAACAGATAACCGCAAAGCATCGCGGCAACAGCAAACACTAGCACGATTGCACTATTCATCTTATCTCTCCTTAGACAAGTAATAGGTAGCCTTATAAGTTCAAGCTTTTTAATTTAGAATATAAAAAATATGTTAAATTAGTCGGCGACTAGTGACTTAGCGCACCTGTCCAAAGGCTGTTTATAGAAGTACTGTGGTATCATCATCCATTAATAAGGCTTTGCATTCTATCGTTAGCACATGTCACTAGTCAGCATATGGTGAGTCTTTGACTGCAACCCATTTAGATACTAACTGATTTAACGACAAATGTAACGCTGGTTAAACATGAAAAACAACAAATAAAGGAAGCACCATGGCGCATTATTTTGGGTTTGCACCTTCAGATAAATTGAAAGCATTAATCATTGACGCTGAGCAAGTGATTGCCTCAAATGAGGAGGTCGAATACTACCCATATCGTGATGCCCTGACGCATCAAACAGCACGTGATCTAATCGACAATTTGTTGATTGGATTGGTAGATATTATTCCAAACCCTGAACGTCAAGCCTCGATGCGCAAAATTGTTGGCACAGTTGAAAAAGCAACAGATACGCTGCTTAACATCTTACTCGGTAAAGAGAATAACGAAGAAGTGATGCCAAGCTTTCACTTCTTGAGAGATCGGGCAACGTTTATTGATAATGAAGGCGTAAAACGAGTGGGTTTCAAATTATCTGATGCAGATGCACAAACCATCGAAAAAGGCTTTGCTGCTATCACACCTGAGCAAGTAGATATGAAAGCATTTAAAACAGCGCTTGAAACCATGAATGAAGAGACATTGACTCATTTTATCAGCCGCTATGCTGAAACGCTGAAACTTGGCATGATTAAACGCAAAGCTGTCCCAGTGGCCAAAGCCGCCATTGATAAAGGCATGAGTATGGCCTTAAATAAGTTGCTACCCGACCTACCTGATCGCTCTTTAAATCGTTTAGCAAACTATTACCGCCCTTTCATCGTAGAAAAGCCGGAATAAATGCCAGTATTTGATTAATTTTGTCTCAAAAGACAGATGGCATTGGGCAAATTCACTAAAATTTGCTAAAATAAGCGGCACTTTTTACCGAAGGCGCACCCGATGACCCAAATCAGCAACCAAGAAATTGAAAAAACATTACGCAACTCAGAGTGCCTTATCAGTAGCATCGAAGTAGCCGCTGCTTATGAGCGCCTTGCCGCCCAGCTCAACCTACATTATGCTGGTTTAAACCCAATCGTTATGGTGGTTATGAATGGTGGACTTATTCCAGCTGGTCAACTATTGACTCATTTGACGTTCTATCATCGCATGCATTATATTCATGCATCACGCTATCGTGATAATGCAGGCACCAATGAGCTAGATTGGAAATTCAAACCTGATGTTAGTATCGAAGGTGAGCATGTATTGCTGATTGACGATATTTTTGATGAAGGTATCACGCTAAAAACAGTTGTCGAAGAATTAAGTAAAGAAAAACCTTTATCACTTGAATGTTGTGTGTTGCTTAATAAAGAGCATGATCGTAAAGTTGAAGATTTTGATGTTGATTTTGTCGGTATCAATGTTGCAGATCGTTATGTCTATGGCTGTGGTATGGATTTCCATGGTTACTTGCGTCATCTGCCTGGCATCTATGCCATCAAAGAAGACAAAGTTTAAGTTCTACATTTGAGTTCAAAAAAAGTATCCAATTTGGATGCTTTTTTATTGCTTAGATTTTGCACTTACTGTTAATTTTTCTACTCATACAATGCCCGTATTTTTTCTGTAGGCAGTATGTTTGTACCAGTCACCACGAAGAAATAATCGAGTTGCCAATTCTGTGTCTTCTTAGCGGTATTACTGGTTGGCTTATCCCAGCTAGGATACACCCTGATACCCATCTTACCTTTTGTAAAATGAGACTGAAGAATATTAGACCTCTTGCAAAAGTAGCAAAGAGATTTAATATAAGAAACACATCCACAACT
>NZ_JABASQ010000050.1 GCF_016107535.1 Psychrobacter cibarius
AAGTGGTCTGTTAATAGGTTTGAAGGGTGAAATAGGTGGTTCCCTTAGGGTATACCTTTTTATTAACTAACGTCGTATTTGCTGACCAGTTTCAATCAACTGTGGACTATCTGGATCCACTGCAAAAAGTGTATAAAAAGAATATATAGGGTTAGTAGTACTGTTTATGGTCACACTGTTTTTGTCAGGATGTTCTATAGATTCTTGTGCGAAACTTTCAATGTACAAGCTACTTTCGAGGTTATCTGTCAACTTAATTTGGAAACGTAAGCTACCATCCGCATTATAAATAGCTGCATTATTGGGATACCTGAAAAACCACGGATAACTAGTAGCTTCACTGAACTTTCTTGGCTGTTCTTTGTAAATAACTACAAATCCTGTGCGATCAGGTAATAGCTCTATGATGTTGGAAACTGGAATAAAAATTTCTTGATCATCTCCTAGCTTAATAAAATATTTAGATGAAATTACTTTATGACCTTTACTTAAGTGCGTATACAATTCGGATCCTTTATTCTGATCTGCACTACTCTCTATAAATAATCGTCCATCATCGCATGTGCTTTTAATTAAAATTTCTTTAATCAATGTTTTTTTCATTTCAATACCTTTTACCATAACGTCCGTTGTGGGAACACGTTCGATGCCTGTATAGCGCATCGATCACAAATGACTGTCTCCCCAGATAGATTATATGCAACACTGTAATCTTGAAAAACATTACTATGATAATTTAGCCTAGTTAGGCATTGCTGTTTGACGTAAGTAAATCTACCTTCGACAAATTTGAGGCGGTTCAAATATGAATTCATTTAGCACAGTTGAGAAGTTACTAGCTAAGCAGAGTTATCCTACGATAGAGAAAAAACCTGAACATAGGCTTGAAGCAGAGGTTATTCTTTTAGAGTATGGTGTCAAAAAAGACAGTGGGTTTTTTAAATTATATACAAAATATTTTTTAAGAGCTTTACGTTCTGGTGCTGATGAAATAGTTGATCCTCTACCGACAAGAAGTTTCATTCTTGGAGTAAAATTCGCACATGAAGTTTGGGAAGTTCCTAAGAACTATATTCTATTCAGTACAGGCGAAGGTGAAGGGGGGTATTTGTACAATATAGAAGATGATAGTGTATGGGATTATCAGATGGGACAGCTACAGCAACTAGCCGATGGTACTTTACCGCATTGGGATAGCTTCTATGAATTTATGATTTGGTATTTGAGCGATGAAGAAGATGCTTGATGATTTTTATCATAAAGCCTAACTAATTAAGTTGGATCTAATTTTTCCAACTCCTTTATTCATAGCAAGATGAAGGCAAATGGAATGAAATCTTCCCTAGCTTTGAACAATCTTAGATTGTTCAACAAGTACACTGCGAAGTACACTACAGTTATCACAAGAATTCAAACTCTTAATACCACTAGCCTACAGCCAAATATTCAAGTCCTCACTAGGGAACCATACTCAGTATGTAAAGCATTGATAGATAACTGAATGTTGTTTGATGGGCTCGATAAGTGTACTTGGCGTGAGTAATTCGATGGTTTTTGGCACCACATAACACTTAGTGTATATTGATTGAATAACCATAAAAATAAAAGGGGTCAGCATTGAATAATAAACGTTTTATCTTGAGGTCACTTGGTGTTTGCGGTTTAATTTTCGTTTTGTCTACGATGGTTGCTGCTAGGTTTTTTTAGTATGGTGACTGAATATTTAGTTTACTTCCTATACTAGAACCAAACTGTAGGCTGTACGTCCAGTGTTTATGGTCTTTCTTGTTTGCTAGATGATTCCTTTAACAGCACTTTTAACATCATTACCTATTGCCCACGCAAATCTGGATTATTTACACCAGTAGCATAACTATTATCATCTAGCAGCGAATCCTGTTCCCCATAATTAGCCATAGAGTCAGATTGCGTTTGGTGACTACTGCTAGGTTGATTGCTTTCAACACCTATGTTTTGATCAATAGCCTCTTGATTATTTTCTTTTGCGTTGGCTGCAAATGAATCTTCTTCCTCACCCAAGCCCATATCGCCACCCAAACTTTCAATCATACTTTTAAACAATTCTTTATCCGATTTTCTCGTTAAAAAATCTGGAAAATGAATCGCAAAGTACTCTCGAATCATCTGCTCACTCTCACCATCAGTTGCCAACACCTGACCCAAAAACGCACCCATTAAAATCTTCTGCTTGTTCAGGCGTTTCTCTAACTTTACTTGCTGAACCTTAGCTTGGCGTTTTAACTCTTCTAACCGTTGACGTTCTTTTAGCTCATTAGAGTCTTGACTATCAAAAATAGACACAGGCGCTTTATTATTAGATACTGACATCAGATTTATCCTTATCAATTAAATTTTACTCAGCATAGCAAGTACCCCACTATCATTCAATCACTTGTGATAAGCTTTAACACAACCACATCCGAACCCTAAAATATTTTATTTTATTATTTAATGGTGACGTCCCCCTGATTAAGGGCGAAGTAACGACTCAAAATTTAATCTATTCACTTCGTTACTATTCTTAATTTTGAATCCTTCTTCGTTGGGGAAACCCCAAACC
>NZ_JABASQ010000051.1 GCF_016107535.1 Psychrobacter cibarius
TTTCGCGCTTAAATGCGTCAGTCTGCATTTTGCCGTCATAACTTAGGCTTGGATGATCGTTATAGTCATTCATAAACTGCACGCTATCGACAATGGACTGGATGGCTGCTTGCGATAATGCACCGTCTGCACCCGTTAGCTTGTCTAATGTTTTTTTATGGAAACTCAGCTTTAAGCCTCTAAATCCCTTACCTCTCGATTTCTTCTGATACTCCACGCTAACACTATAGTTTGTATTCTCGTTAATGTCGTTAATAGCTGTTTCAATAACAAATTGTCGCAAATGACCGAACTGCTTGTATTTACCTTTGACATTCATTACATGCTTAAATTCTTCAAGTGTAAAATCTTTGCTGTACTGAAACTGATTAACCCACATAACGACTAATTCATATAAACGTATTGAGTGGATACTTGATAACTCGCCGATTTCAAGCAACTTATACTTAGTAAAATTAGCTCTTAGCTGTGTCAAATAAGGCAAAATCTTTTCTGCAAAAGATAAAGAAACTTCTCCGTTATCCGGGTCATAGACAATACTACTGATAAGTCTTGTTTGAAGTATTTTGTTTTCGGGCAAGCTCATTACAATATCAACGTCATACAAACGCTTACTTGCGTTTTCCATATCACGATAGACGTTCTGCTCGTTTTTAGACTTCTTACCAAAGAACAGTGACTTTATATCATCTACAGACACTTTAAATTCAGTCTGTTTTGTTACTTCTGGTGCGTCAGGTCTGCTGTCTATCTGACTAATACACGCTAGCATTAGCTCTTTGTCTGTTTTTTGCATTGTGTATGTTGCTAAAATCAGCTCGTTTGATTGAACAACTAAATTATTTTCCATTTTTAATCCTGCTCATTTACTGTTTTTTTAAAAACATTCAAGCTATGGTAACATCAAAAACGGTTAAATAAACAGTTAAATAAACAGTATTTAATATATGTCTGTTTTTTCTGCTCATTTACTGTTTTTTCTGCTCATTTACTGTTTTTTCTGCTCATTTACTGTTTTTTCTGCTCATTTACTGTTTTTTCTCTTTGTAAGCTATTGATATTAAAGGTGAAAAAAGGCTCTTAAACAGGAGTAAACAGGAGTAAACAGGATTAAATAAAAACCCTTAAAGAAACGGGTGATAAATTTTTTTGTGGATAAGTGAAAAATCATCATTTAAACCACGTAGCTTGCCTAAGTAACTTATCCCTCAGTAATCGTTTTTTTAAGGATTAGATTAAGGACTAAATCCTCGGCTAGGTGAATGCGCTTTATTAACTTGATATTGGTACGACTCTAAACCACCCTGTAACGCTTTGTATTGGCTTTCAGACAGCTCTTTGCCATATTGCTCAGTAAACGTCTCTAAAGTGGCTTTAAGCGCCTCTGAGTAGGTTTTACGCTGGGTTGGTGGTAAAGAGTTAACATCACGCAACGCAAGTTTGAATTGCTGACAGGTTTTATCCAAGGTATCTGCTAAATATTCTTTGGCAACGTCTCTTGCCTCAACTGAATGACTATCATTATTGATGTAATGGTTTAACCCTTCTATGTAGCTAGACGATGAGATGATGTCCCGAGTCATTCTGCCAACCTCTCCTGCGCTACCGCCTAGCTTGTCGATGATGCTGGTATTAAATGCCGCTCGTTTTTGATCGATATTGTCTCTGAAATCTGTAAAATGCTTGGTAAGCGCTAGATACTGCTCACGTTCAGCTTTAGGATCACGCAACAGCTTAATAATGGCTTTGTTGTTCTCAACCAGCGTGTGATCAAAACGTTTGGCCACTTGGCGTAAGTGCGCGGTAAACTCCACGGCTTTATCGTGGTCTTCAATACCATGGTGCTTTGCAAACTCGTTGAGTAGTGCCACTTGACGTTGATCAAATTTATCAGGGGCGTCAGCCGCGGTTTCTCCTTGCGCCCATCTGATGGCCATCGCCTCACGATGACGTTGTATCAAGCGCATTGCTAGGTGCAGCTTCATACGTTCAGCATACTCAAAGATTCTCTCATCTTTAAAAC
>NZ_JABASQ010000052.1 GCF_016107535.1 Psychrobacter cibarius
GGGTATGCTGAATTTTCAGCAAGCATTCGCTTAAGTTGTGTAGCGATTGCTATTATTAATAGTAATCTAATAATAAGAAAGCGAATCTACCTAATTTTTCATAAGTTAACCCTACCACTTCTACATAAAAATTCTCACCGCTATCAACAGCCTCTGCTGTATATTCAATGTCTACAACTACATCTCTATCAATACCTTCTTTGGAGCCAGTTAGAGTTGCTGCACATTGATAGTTACCCAACTCTTTATCTTGTTCTGTAGTGCGTACATTACTTAGAGAAAACTCTATGTTTTCGTAATCTGTATTCACTTGATAATCAGTTATTTGTCCATCTCTTTTTCTTACGAGAGCTTCTAGTGCTAATGCATCTTTTATTCCACTAAAGTTATTAGCCATATTTGTATTGAAGCTATCACGAACTATATCTAAAGCTGTAGTTTTTACAGCGTCATTATCGCAAGAATATTCTGGGGTGCTTTGACATCCAGTAAGTGTTACTAATATAACTGCACTTGAAAGCAGTATTTTTTTCATAAATATAATCCTTGGTGCGTGAGGCTAGGTAGAGATTTATAAAATATAACTCTATTAAAATATTAGTTATTTAATGCTACAACTTAATATCTGAACATTGTAATGGTTGATACCGTTCAAGATTCTGTAAATGATCTTCACTAAATGGAGTTCCGTCGACAAAACGACCATTCACAATTTCTAAAGTATAGTGTCTTAATAAAGAACTACCGTTTTGCCATTTGCTATTACCGTTAGCCTTAATAGCGGTGTTATTAATGTCTAAAAAAACTGCACCTTTGTATTCTTCCCCGTTCAAGCTTTCAGCTTTAGTAAGTTTTCGATTACGTGTATGCCCTTTATATGATGGATCTGTAATTTCATAAATGTCTCCAGCCTTACTTGTACTAGCCACAAGACTAGAACCTTGAATCACCTGAGTAAAATATCTACCATTACATTGAGCAACACTGGATGCTACTTTATCAGTCACAAAATCAATAGCTTTCTTTTCTGGTGAGCCATAAGCTAACTGTGCGTATGTCATATTTTCGTCATACATCCACTTTAAATTGTCTTTAAACTCCTTAGCTACTTGCTTTTGATAAGGCGATAATGATACTTCGCGAATAGCGGATTGAGCAGCTTTGTTGTTATTTGGACTACGTACTCTTTCTTGAGACTCAACATCAACCTCAGAAGTTGTCTGCAAACTATTGAGAGTGCCTGTATTAACACTCTGTAAAATCGTCATAGCTTCGGAAAATATATTTCCTGCATGAGAAGCAGAGGATAGTAAAATCGAAGCTAAAACTATTGTGCATGCAGAAGTTCTATTAAGCATTTTCGTTCCTTAAGATTGATTGTTTATCAATAATACCTTACTGATAATATTAACTGCATGGTAGATAACCCTATACTATGAGTATAAATAAAATAAAGACTCATACTCTGTGAAAAACTAGCATTAATCTTCTACAAACATATTGTCTTCATCAACAGGGAAGCCAGTATCTGCAATATTAGCAACTAATGTATCATCATCTGTATATTTATCACGTTCATAATCAATTTCATTATTTTTGTCACTGATTTTTTTTAGCTTTTCTATAACATCAGACATTAACTCTCTATCAGTCTCTCTAGTTAAAAAACCATCTAACTCATTAGCAACATAGTTGCGTAATTTTTCAACTTTATTTTTTTCTAAAGCATCAATTAAGAAAGCACCTAATAATATTTTCTGCCTTGTTAGCTTCTTATCCAGCTTCTGCTTCTCTCTATTTATTTTAAGCTCAAGCTCATTAATCTTCTGCTGTTCCTTTAGATCACTACCACCAAGCAAGCTCATAACCTTTCCTTAAATTATCAAATTATAATCTTTCCAACTATAACAACTTCACCAGTACCTAACAACAGTTTATGATATAGTTAATTGACGGATGTTTGAGTCCCACTGACTAAGTGCGGATGTTTGAGTCCCACTGACTAAGTGCGAGTTTTCGACTT
>NZ_JABASQ010000053.1 GCF_016107535.1 Psychrobacter cibarius
ACGAAAAATTGGCTCGTAATTATAAGTCTATGCTGTATCTAGCTTGTACTATGATTCATTGCAAACTGAATTAGGGACACGCCCTAGTAGAGAGAGCTAAAAAAGTTGCAGCGCTTACTACAAAAACACCTGGACATTATCGATTTGTACGTGAAAAAGATCAAATAACACCTATGCGTATTTATGAACGTATTGAGTACAGACTTTTAGGTATGTTTTTTAAAAATCTTATGAGCTTACGTCGTGAAAATAATGATGATTATCAGTGGTATCTCACGAAGGTATCTTCGGGCATCACTGCGCACTCAGCTACTATCTCATTCCCGGAAAAAAGCCTTAACGACTTTAAACGGTTCTTGAAGATTAGCACTTACCTATTACCTAACAAAAAAGCGTGGCTAGTGACCAGTAACAAGAAGTTGATTGAAGCCGTTCAAGACTTGGCTGAAATGAAGAATATGAAAAAATATGAAAACAACAGGTTTTCAACTTGGATTTTTGGCATTTGTATACCCGATAAAAATGCGGGAAAGGTACGCTATTCCTCATTACTAAGGTTTATCGTTCATATCATGTTAGTCATGGATGAAGAAGTTGACATTCAGTTGATGCTCATTTAAATCTTTCATTCATGAACATACCATGATGAACGTAAACACCTAAAATAGTCTATTATAAGTAGCTCCATTGGGGTAGATTTATATAAGACTAACTATTTTAAATAAAAAAAGATAACCAAAGCTATTTTCTTAGTCTAGTCTATTAATTCCAAATCAATTCAGCTATAGTAAGCACGTATTGCTTTTACTGAGCCAAGTAACATAAGGATTAATAATGAACATTGTATTTAACTCCGAATCTATCAATGATTTCAAAGCTATCAGAAATAACAGTATTATTACCCATATTGGTAATAACTTCTTTAGTCAAGAAGCTGTAAATTCAGTTCTTGCAAAAGTTGAACAGATCGATCTAACACCGCATGGTTATAAATTAAATAAAGAATATGGTTGGAGTATGGATAAAATCAACCATACTATCCCTCTTTATCAAAAATGGCTTGCAATACAAGTTATTTATGAAGACTTATCATTTGCTCCTAGTTCTTTAATAGATGAATTTTGGCATGCACATATTTTAGACACAAAAAAGTATTATAAAGATTGTATAGAAATCTGTGGTCATATGATTCATCACTACCCATATTTTGGATTGACAGATCACGAGACTGAAAAAGATTTAGAAGCTGGTTTTGAGCTAACTAAAAAATTATTTGAATATCATTTTGGTATTAATAGCTTAGGATATAACTCAAAAGAAGCAGCCTCATGTGGATGCCGTTCAGGTAATGGCTCAAGTTGTAGGTAAAATTAAGTGACTATACTTTCTTTATCTGATGAAGTTTTTCATGAAACTAAAATAATTTTTGATAAAGCTTCATCTAGTGAATTATCTAATTTATACAAAACATCTCATTTACAACAAGTAGTGAGCTCAATAAAAGAATTAATAAAGAGAAATGAATTTGTCGTCTTGAGAAACTTTCCTATAGATGGTAATAAAGACATATTTTCATCTTTAGTAAAGCAGTTTGGCGTTTACTATGGTGAAGTTGAAAGCACTGGGATAAAAGTAGATTGTGATTATACTGGATGTTATCATGGAAAGTTAGACTTACATAATGACGATGCAATTTCGCTTCAAAAACAGCCGCATTATGGCTTTATAACGGTTAGTAAAGAAGACCCTTATTTAGATGTAAGTAATGGCGTGGTTGTAATAAAAGAAGTTGTAGAGTATCTAAAGGCAAATGACACGTCTTTTTTAGATGAATTGCTTTCTTATCAATTTCCAATGATGTCCTTAGGCATTAATTATGGTTCTGATAAAAAACCTATTACTACTAAGCACCCTATTTTATATAACGACAAGGGTAAATTT
>NZ_JABASQ010000054.1 GCF_016107535.1 Psychrobacter cibarius
TTCATTGTCGTATTCTCTCAGAATATTAGGTCTCCGACAATCCCGGGGCGGTTCACTTTCTATAAAACTGAAATATGAGATTAAACCCATTCTATACGAGTACATAAAGGACGGTGTTTTATTAGATAGCGCTAGAGAGGTAGTCAAAAACCTTCATGTCTAAGCTAATAATGTCAAACCACTTAGAAACTGTGCGCGAACACAAGCAGATAGACTTGGCTTGTGAGGGTGTAGAGGTTTCAGATATATTTTTTCAAGACAATAAGAAAAATGAGCGCTGTATTCAGGTTCTTTATGGCAGAGAAAGTCTTTCGCTTAAAATGTCATATTTTATAGGCGCAGACTGGCTTGTTAAGAATCAACAAGCCATTTATGTTGCACCGAAGATTAATAATAGTGTTCAGGAAGTTGATTACCTTGGCATGCTTCAATCATGTCTTACGCATGGTAGTATTGCTAAGAATACCAAAGACCTATACTACATTAAGCTAAACGAGCCTTTTATCGAAATTGACCAGCAGATGGATTTATTAACGCCACTACTAATCATGCAGTTTCTTCAAATTCTCAAAAGTTTGGTAAAGAAAGGATTGAAGCAGTCCTATTATAAAGTCGAACGCAATCTTAATAGCAGAATTAAAGGCAAAGTCTTAATTGCTCATAATATCAAAAAGAATGTAGTTCGAAATAAAGTGACGAACACCTTTTGTAGTTATGAAGAATTTGGCTTGGATAGCATTGAAAATAGAGTTTTAAAGCATACGCTAAGCTTTGTTAGACGTTATTTATCTCAATACCCAGAATACCTTGGATCAATGAAGTATTTAATCGACTATTGCACACCTACTTTTGAAAGTGTCAGTGATGAAGTCAATTTACATGAGCTTAAAGCAGTCAAGCGTAACTCCTTTTATAAAGAGTATCAGGAAGCCTTAAAACTCTCTAAGATCATTCTTAAGCGCTTTGGTTATCATATCAGTGAAATCCAACATAGTACCGTTGAAAAGATATTAGTACCGCCGTTCTGGATTGATATGTCAAAGCTCTTTGAGCTATACATATTGGGACTTCTTAAAGATAAATATGGGGATAAGATATTATACCAAGCGGAAGGAACTTACGGAGAACCAGACTACCTATTAGTTGACGACATAGAGCCGATTATTATCGATGCAAAGTATCGACCTATATATCAAGAAGATAAAAACGTTAATACTTTTATTATTAAGGATATTAGACAGATAAGTGGTTATGCAAGAGACGTAGGTATATTAGATAAGCTAGGCTACCATACGGTAGAGGAGCAATCTTCAAGTGTTGTCAGTTGTGTCGTTATCTACACTGATCAAGATGAGGGCGATAAGCTACCAAACAGTTTAACCGCTGGCAAATCGATTAAAGGCTTTACTAAATTCTATAAGGTGCCAATCTCTGTTCCTGTTTTGAAAAATCAAACAGCTGAATAAACTATGTCAAACGGGATCGTTTACCACAACCAACTTTTAACAGTCTTGGTCACAAAATGGTCACCGTTTGGTCACTGAGTACTTGGTCACCGATTTTCAAAAGGTAAAGTACATGCACGCAGACTTATAGAGAATACATTATTAAAGAGTAGATTACTTCTTAGGAGTTAATAAAGACAGAATAACCAACCCTTACGGATAAAGGCTTTAAGCGGAATTTCAGACACAAAAAAACCTCAAACAAGCTAATGTTTGAGGCGAAACTTGCTTAAACTTTGCAGTTTAAGTTCGTTTTAAATATGGCGCAGCGGACGGGACTCGAACCCGCGACCCCCGGCGTGACAGGCCGGTATTCTAACCAACTGAACTACCGCTGCTTAGGTCGT
>NZ_JABASQ010000055.1 GCF_016107535.1 Psychrobacter cibarius
CCTACGGCAATACATTTATGAAGTCAAAACATCGGCAGGGGTAAACCCCCACACCCCCAACACTACGAAAAGACGTAGTGTTAAAAAGCAAAAATATGCGAAATTTAAAATGGTACTATACCTTATGCTTTTTAGGTTGATAACCTAACTTTGCAAGATAAGGCATATAACGCATTTGCTTATTTTTATCTACTAGATCACTAGCAATAATAGCGGCAAACTCAGCAGTGCTTTTACCAATAGGCGCATTACTACCAAGTTCAGGTAAGGCAGCAAGCTTGGCGCTGAATGTTTTTACTTGGCTATCTGTCATCTTGATGAACGCATCGTCTTTGGCTATCTGCTCAGGCACTTTCTTTTGTTTGAATTTGAAGGACATGGCGGTAATAGAGCGACCTGTTTTGTGCTGCTCGTAATTGACCGTAATATCCGTATGCTCATTAATCTGTTTGATAGCAAGGTCAATAACTCTTATCTTGAAGTTATACATTTCTTTATAATTTTCGGGCTCAACGCCTAACTTTTGGCGTAGGTCATCAATCTTATATCGCTGTGTAAATCCTTGTTCACGCCATGCCACGCAAAGCTCATATAGTCGAATAGCATAGCTACTGCTCAGGTTCGCTACTTTCTCGATTTCATAACTTGTGAAGTGACTTTCAAGCCGTGTTATCAAGGGAACAACATCAGACGTAAAGCGCATATAAACGATACCGCTATCAGGCTCAACGCCTATCTTATCTACCCAGCGACAATGAAACGACCTGTCTTTGCCGTTCTTTGGGTTTTTGTCGTGGTAGGTGACATATCGGTCAAACAGTCCTTTACTGGCATCTTTGACGACCGTGTACGCTGTTTTATCATTTACCCCGAACTGCTTTGCGTAACTACTTGCATGGATTTTTAGCAGACTGTCATGCGTGATGCCTTGACCTGAATTGCGAGCCTCAATAATTGCCAATAGGATTAGTCGCTGTTCTGCTAAATCGAGCGTATAACTTGCATTGATTAATGCGGTATCTTTAACGACTAACTCAGACATAATGACGGCTTATTATCGAAATGATTTTAATGATGATAGCACAATTAACTTACTTTGTTTACTGACGTAAGTATAGGTGCGATAAACGTAAGGGTATTGGCTTAAATTGGTGCGATAAACGTAAGGGTATGGTGCGATAAACGTAAGGGTATGAACGCTAAACGCCTTTACTATCAAGGGCTGTCAGGGACTCTAAAAGCTCTTTTAAAAGCTAATTACTTAAAAGCATAAGAATTTTTTTTGATTGTTAATAGCTTTATTTTGAATTGATGACTAAATCAGGCTCAGAACATCATCAAGAATTGATTAATCCGTGACTGGATAGATTGACTCAGATTTGAATTATTGGTTATTGGTGAAATTATCACCAAGCTCAGGCAATAATCAAATGATTAGTAATTGCTCATATTTTCCCTGTAAGCGTCTTTGATTGCTCAGTAGCTAACTTACTAGGTCTTCACCCTTAGAATTGAAATGTGAGCTAATCAGACAGCAAATAAGTGCTATTTCAGCTCATATCATTGGTTATTGGTTTAGCTATAGGCTAATGATAGGAAAAAAGCACAGCAACCAGTCCTATAATTCAAGAGTCTGTTATAGATGGTTCCATAATGACAGTCTGTTTTAAGTAGTCTGTTAATAGGTTTTTGGGGCTTTTAAGGTGGTTCCGCTAGGGTAT
>NZ_JABASQ010000056.1 GCF_016107535.1 Psychrobacter cibarius
TGTTTTTTGTTTTAATATGATTTTTTGCGATTTATTTTTCATTCGATAGTCTTTTATTGGTTTAATCAATGCGATTCTATAAGGTGTTTTGGTCTATGCGGTTCCCTAGTGAAGACTTGAATATTGGGTTGTAGGCTAGTGGTAGCAACAGTTCGAGTTATCTAAATAATTGCAGTGTACTTCCTAGCGTACATTCGATGGGCTTTTCAAATATGAATGTGAACTAAAGATTCTCTGCGTTCACATATATGTTGCCCTTAGAATGAGCAAATAAACCGTACCAATGTCTATCTTGGAACAATTCAATATGCGAAGTTTAAAAAAAACTATAATCATTTTAGCTATATCTTTTGGGCTATCCATAACAGCTACAGCAGAAGAAATAGGAGACAATCACACTCAGCAAGAGCTTGCAAAACTATATTTAGAGAATTCAAAAGCGCCTAATGATAGCAAGAAATCTTATGAATGGTTTGCTGTTCGAGGATATGCGCCAGCCCAATTTATGCTTGGTCTAGAAGCTTATGATCGTGTAAATAAGATCAAATGGTATCAATTAGCTGCTGATAACGGACATCCCTCTGCTCAAAATAATCTTGCCAATATTTATTATATAGGTAAATACGGAGAACCTCGGAATTATGCCAAAGCTTTTAAATTGTATAAAATGTTAGCCGACAATAACGATGTTCACGCTCAATATCGACTTGGAGATATGTACTATCATGGGGCAGGCATTCCTCAAAGCTATAATCAGGCATTTAATTATTACCAAAAGGCGGCTAATAACGGGTCTACAGATGCTGAATACATTTTAGGACTTATGTATTACTCAGGCTTAGGCATTCCTCAAGATTATGGCAAAGCCTTAAATATTTTTCAGAAATTCGCTGATCAAGGAGATACTAATGCGGCTTACAACATTGGACTGATGTATAGTCGAGGTTTAGGTGTCCCTCAAAATAAAGACAAAGCTAAAGAGTGGTTTGAAAAAGTTATAAATCGAGATGATTATAGGTATATTAGTACACTTTCTGCTAAGTACCAGTTAGGACAAATGTATTATGATGGTGTAGATGTTCCTCAGAACTTTGATGAAGCTGTTAAATGGTTTGAAAAAGCAGCAGCTACTTCATACTACTATTATAACTATGGAGAGCTTAAACACGGAAGTAAGCCTGCTCAATATCAATTAGCTCAAATGTACTACAATGGAATTGGTGTGCCTCAAGACTACAGCTTAGCCTTCAAGTGGTATGAAAAAGCCGCTAGGAACCAATATTTCAATACGGTTGATGAGACATGGAGCAAAGGTAGTGAGCTTGCTCAATACTATCTGGGAATGATGTATCATAAAGGTTTAGGCGTTGATAAGAACGATTCTATGGCAAAAGAGTGGTTAAATTTGTCTTGTAAAAACGATTACCAAGCAAGCTGTGATTATCTTAAGAAGCTATTTAAACAGAAAAATTAGTTTCTAGGCGTATACCC
>NZ_JABASQ010000057.1 GCF_016107535.1 Psychrobacter cibarius
CCTAAACTATTTCATAATATGGGTTGTACTAATTTTATTGTGGATTGACTATAGCAAATAAAATACTCCCCTATAATTTTTATGTTTCAAAACACGTATTTTAAACAGAGAGAGCCGCATGAAACTATTCAACTTTACCACCTTAACCGCTATCGGTCTTCTAAGTTCTAGTCTACTCGCCATGCCAGCTTTTTCGGCCAGCTTTGATTGCGGTAAAGCCAGTACCTGGATCGAAAAAACGGTCTGTAGTAACTCTGAGCTATCACAACTTGATGAGAATATGGCAAAAAAATATAAAGCCGAGTTAGCGAGTGCTGATAATGAGGACTATAGCCAAAATCATAGAGTTATCACTAAAAATGCTCAGCGGCAATGGTTGAAGTTTCAGCGAAACACTTGCCAAAGCGAAGCCTGCCTCATTAGAGAATATCAAGAATATCTAGGTAAAAAGAGTCTCAATGGCGTAACTTGGGGCGATGCAGAAAGCTTAAGCACTTCTGAGCTACCCAATAAAACAGCCTTTGGTAAATTTGCCACTACGGTAAATATCTCCATGTATAACCCGGATACTCAGCGCTGGGAAGATACGGGTAAGGTAACCAATGCAGTTTCTATTCATAAAGTTTCTGACAAACCTTATCTTGCCATCATTGATGGAGATTTAATTTTCACCAATGCTCATTCGTGCAGTCTCGATAATGAAAAAGCCATGTGGTCAGAGAACCATTGGGTATTAAACGATTATCAAGCGGGTAAGACCGTTGAGCTGCGTTTATATCCGGCCATCTATCAAGGCAAAACTCAGCTGTTATTCAAAGATATCAATAACGACTACCGAGAGTCGCGCTGCGGTATGCGTGGTTATTTTGATGGGATTGTTATGGATAATAAATGAGGGAGAAGTGTTTTGTAGGGTGGGTTAGCGGTAGCGTAACCCACCATTATTGATAATAAAAACAAAAAAACTATGCCAAATTATATTAGAAACAGAAACTCTGGAGCCACCTACTTTTTTACTATTAATTTGCATGACCGTCAGAGCAATTTGCTCATCACACAGGTCAATGAGTTGCGACAGGCTTATCAAAAGGTGCAGCAAAAAATGCCCTTTACCACTGACGCCATCGTCATCTTACCCGATCATATCCATGCGTTATGGACACTACCTGATAATGATACGGACTATCCCACTCGCATCCGCCTATTTAAAAGCCATTTTACCCGCCAGTTATCAGCGCATTTAAAACACACCAATAATCGCAGCCGAAATAGGCAAAAGGAATCAGGCGTTTGGCAAAGACGGTATTGGGAACATACCATTTTAGATGATTGAGAACGAATGGTTTCAGACTCAAAGCCGCTTTCATCCATGTATACAATAGCAA
>NZ_JABASQ010000058.1 GCF_016107535.1 Psychrobacter cibarius
TGAACCGCCCCGACTTTATCGGAGGCTGGTTTACTTTAGTCAGGCAGCAATGCCTGACAGGATTAAATTATCATAATACCGCTTTTCAAACTCAAAGGGCGACACATATCCAATCGTGCTATGCAGTCGTGTTTTGTTAAACCAATCGACCCATTCAAGGGTTGCCAGTTCAACATCGTTCACACCAGTCCAGTTCTGCTTTAAATAATGAATCACCTCAGACTTGTAAAGCCCATTGACCGTTTCAGCCAATGCGTTGTCATAAGAATCACCCGTAGTGCCAACAGAGGCAATCACACCGCAGTCAGCCATCTTATCTGTGTAGCGAATGGATAAATACTGAACCCCGCGATCACTGTGATGAATCACATCTTTGGGATTATTCCTATCTGCTATCGCTTGATTGAGCGCGGCCATCACCATATCGGTGTTCATGCGATTGGATACTTTCCAGCCCACAATGGCACGAGCGAACACATCAATAATAAAAGCAGTATAAACCCAGCCACTCAGTGTCTTGATATAGGTAAAATCTGCAACCCAAAGCTGATTAGGACGATGAGCGCTAAAGTTACGATTAACCAAGTCATCAGCACGCTTCTGGTCGTCACGGCTGTTGGTGGTAATCTTACCTTTACCACGCCAGACACCTTGCATACCATACTGCTTCATTAAACGCTCTACGGTACACCGAGCAACCTTTAACCCGTCAGCTTTCATCTGCTGCCATACTTTACGCGCACCGTAACGGCATTTACTGTCCTGCCAAATACGTTTAATCTCTCTGAGATAATAGTCATCATGCTGACTGCGTAATGAGCGCTTCTCAGGGCAGTCCTCTAAGTCTTTAGCACGATAATAAGTTGACGGGGCAATCGGTAGGACTCTACAGATCAGCTCGACCCCATAAAGGTGTTTATTGTCGTCGATGAAGTGAATCATGATTTTAGTCAGCGGTCGAGCTCCGCCTGGGCGAAAAAAGCGGCAGCCTTACGTATAATCTCATTGGCTTGCTTGAGCTCTCTGTTTTCGCGTTCAAGCTCTTTAATACGTTGATCTTGGCTTTGAGCTTGCACTGAAGCAGGAATGGTTTGATCGATGTGCTTTTTATGCCAAGACCGCAGAGTTTCAGGCGTGCAGCCAATCTTTGGCGCTATGGCTTGAATAGCTGACCAGGTAGAGGGATAGTCATTTGCTGCTTCAATCAGCATGCGAACGGCGCGTTCTTTAATCTCAGGAGTATAGGTTTGTCTTTTCATTGTCGTATTCTCTCAGAATATTAGGTCTCCGACAATCCCGGGGCGGTTCA
>NZ_JABASQ010000059.1 GCF_016107535.1 Psychrobacter cibarius
TGACCCCTGCTGTCAAATCCGTATAACTAAACTTGGGAGATTTTGATTACGCAGCATGACGATAATAGTCAAACCACACCTGTCTTGGCGATTTATAGCCTAAACCCTTTTGAATTCTCGTTTGGTTGTAGTACAACTCGATATATCTAATGATATCGGTAATGGCGGCAAATCTGGTCTTATAGTCCTGATGATATATCAACTCATTCTTTAATACGCCCCAGAAGCTCTCTATAGGTGCGTTATCAAAGCAGTTGCCTTTAGCGCTCATTGAGCCTGTAAATTGATGCTGCTTAATGATCTTGTGGTAGGCATGGCTACAGTACTGGCTGCCTCTGTCAGAGTGAACGACTAGCCCTTTACTGGGTCGTTTGTTCTTGATGGCCATGTTCAATGCTTTGCATACTAGATCTGCTGTCATGCGTTTGTTGATGGCGTAACCGACAAGCTCTTTAGTGTATAAGTCTTTAACGCCTGCTAAATACAGCCAACCCTCAAGCGTCCAAATATAGGTGATGTCACTGACCCACGCTTGGTTAGGGCGACTGGCATCAAACTTCTGATCCAGTACGTTTGGATAGATCAGCTTGTTGTGATTGGAGTCGGTAGTGACTTTAAAGCGCTTGTGGCGACGGCATTTGATGCCATGTTCCTCTTTAATGCTTCTAACCATGTATAGGCTAATGTCATGGCCTTGCTCGGTGAGCGTTGCATGCAAACGTTCATAACCATAACGTTCTTTACTTTCACTGTGAGCGGCTTTAACGAGTAGCTCGCAATGGTTGCGATGTATCTGCTGCTCGCTGATATCGCGACTCAGCCAGTCGTAGTAACTTGAATGCTTAATCTTTAGCACACGGCACATAGTGGTGATGCTAAAGAAGTGCTGGTTATCTTTGATAAAGGCGTACCTGACTAGCTGTGCTTTGCAAAGTACGCCGTCGCCTTTTTTAATATCTCTCGTTCCTCTTCGGCTACTTTAAGCTGTCGTTTGAGGCGCTTGTTCTCTTCAATCACGGCTATGAGCTGTGGATCGTACTGCTCAGTTCCTTCAAGCTTGCCTTGATTGGCTTTGTTATGCCAATTAGATAAGGTTTGCATGGCGATGCCAAGTTGCTTTGCAGTCGCTGAAATATTGCCGTTATTGTCCGCTATCTTCTTGACGGCTTCGGCTTTAAATTCCTTACTGTAGGTTCTTATTTTCTTGGTCATGGTAAACTCCGATTAATACGCTTAGTTTACCAAGTTTAGTTGTACGGTTTCTTCAGCATAGCTCA
>NZ_JABASQ010000005.1 GCF_016107535.1 Psychrobacter cibarius
TCAAGCTATCTAGCGAGCCGACTATCTTATCATAATGATTTGAATTGTCAAGCTTTTTTATGTTTTGTTTCTTCAAGTGAATTGGGTTATTTATATGTAATTGACATATAAACTTCCAGCTCGTCTTGATGAGGGCGTATTATAGAGGGTTTGAATCTTTAGTCAAGGGCTATTTTATCTTAATTTGAATAATCTTGGTGATTAGACTAAATTGGCAGAATGGCGACGCTACTTTTGCTTCAATCGGGTAGTAGTATATGGGGTTTTGAGCAAGGATAGCTTTTTCCCCTTAAAATTTCTTACATCTTTCTATAAATGGCAACTTTACATTACAGCTTGCCTATCTTTTTGAAGAATTCTTTATAAGCAGCGACTTTTTTATCTAAGGCTAAAGGATAGGCGCGTGACGTTGAAGGCAACCTATATAAGGTAAGATTATTTACATCCACTTTTCGATTGTGATCGTTTTGCCATTGGTAAGGATAATCCATACTTTGATTGGTCTTAGGATACTTGGATTTAGCAGGTGGCTCGGCTAATAAACCAAGCAGCACTTCTGTTGCTTTACCGCCCGTGGTAAATAAGGTTTCAACCTTTGGCACTTGTGGCAATATACTATCTAGGTCAACGGGTGTGACGACGGTTAAGTTCTTATCTGAGGCATTGCCCGTTTCACGAATAGCCTGATGGACCGTTGGACAAGAAGCAATTCCGCGCTCAAACATAAAGGCGCGAATACGCTCAGGATCGAAGCGTTTTTCTTCGCCTACCCGAAAGTAATCCACATCGTCAAAAAATACACTGCCATAAATACGCCACATGTCATTGTAAAAGTTTGGGTAGTGAAATGGCATTGCCCATTTATCAGCGGTCGGCGGAAAAGTGCCCATCATCATTACCGTAGCATTAGGTGGTAAAACGGGAGCGAACGGATGCGTTTCTACCTCTGCTGCTTGGGCTTCAGATAATATCCAGCTGTTATCGGTTTGATGCGTATTATTCTGGGTGTGATATGGTTGTGTAGTCATAAGATTCTTCATCAGAAAAGCGGTTTTTTTGCTATCATAGCAAGCCTAAACACTGCTTCATTTATTAGGGTGCTATTATAGTCAAACATAGTCGGCTTAAATAAAACCAACCCTGCCATAAATATATTTAGCTTACTTTATTATCAAAGTAGCAAGCTTACTATTTGTGAGACAGATATAAGGTTGAAGTGCAGTAAGTGTTTGTATCTTTTATACTAATGGCAACCGCAGTAATTGCGCACGCATCAGACCAAAAACCAAGAGAAACCTTATGAGCGACTTAAAAATCACCGTCATCGATCACCCGTTAGTCCGTCATAAACTCAGCCTTATGCGCGAAAAAGACTGTAGCACTTATAAGTTTCGCACGTTGACCAAAGAGCTTGCACGCTTGATGGCATATGAAGCAAGCCGTGATTTTGAAATCGAAACCTTCCCAATGCAAGGCTGGTGTGGTGAAATCACTGGTGAGCAAATCATCGGTAAGACAGCAACGATTGTACCGATTTTACGTGCGGGTATTGGCATGCTTGATGGGGTGCTCGACTTGATCCCTACTGCTAAGATTTCTGTCGTCGGTTTGCAACGTGATGAAGAAACCTTACAACCTGTGCCGTTCTTTGAAAAATTTGTCAGCCATATGGACAAACGCCCAGCCCTTATCATTGACCCAATGTTAGCCACTGGCGGCTCAATGGTCGCGACCATCGAGATGTTAAAGAAAAATGGCTGTACTAATATTAAAGCATTGGTATTGGTTGCGGCACCTGAAGGCGTACGTGTGGTCAATGAAGCACATCCTGACGTGACCATTTATACCGCTGCACTAGACAGCCATTTAGATGAACATGGTTATATCATCCCAGGTTTGGGCGATGCTGGCGATAAAATCTTTGGTAAGCAGTTGTTTAACAAATAAGACAACGCCCATAAACCGTGGCAAGCCGGCATTATAAAACCATTTGAAATGTGTACAGAACATCAATGATAAGGATATAAGATGAACGTATTGATTACAGGCGCAAGCGCGGGTTTCGGTAAAGCGCTGGCTGAGCGTTTGGTGGCCAATGGTCATCGAGTGATTGGCTGTGCCAGACGCCTTGATAAGCTTAATGCGCTAGCAGAAACTTTGGGCGAGGCATTTTTACCTGTGGTCATGGATGTCAGTGACACGGCGACTATCCCGCAAATCATTGCGGATTTGCCGGCTGATTTCAAGCAAATCGATGTCTTGGTGAATAACGCTGGGCTAGCACTTGGCACCGAGCCTGCGCACAAGGCCAGTCTTGATGATTGGATGCGTATGACCGATACCAATATTAAAGGTTTAATGGCGCTGACCCATGCAGTGTTGCCAGCGATGGTCGCACGCGATAGTGGTTATATCATTAATGTGGGCTCAATCGCAGGTAGCTGGCCTTACTTTGGCGGTAACGTTTATGGCGCGACCAAAGCCTTTGTCAAACAGTTTAGCTTAAACCTGCGTGCGGATCTCATCGGTACGCAAGTGCGCGTGACCAACCTTGAACCGGGTAATGTGGCGGGCACTGAGTTTTCAAACGTGCGCTATCATGGTGATGACGATAAAGCTGCTCAAGTTTACGATGGCTTTAAAACCATGACCGGCGATGATATTGGCGATATTTTATTATGGCTGATTGAATCGCCTGCCCATATTAACGTTAATCGTTTAGAAGTCATGCCGGTTGCGCAAACCTATAATGGTCTAACGATTGCTAAGCAAGATTCTTAAACGCTTAACCGACCGTTTGGCTCATTAACGTAATTCATAAGACCGAAGCAATATAGATTCCTCTATATTGCTTCTTTTTTTGGTATTGATACTCTCTTCATTGACCAAGCGCAAATCCTGAAAATCTAAAATCAATACCTCATTACGCAAGCGCTCACTAGTTCGTTTATTGTGGCGTATCGGAAATCCTAAAACTTGCTTACCAGTAATCACTATCTGATTGATAATCATGGTCGGATTATTGATGGTAGCTTTTGCACTTAGCTTCTGAGCATTGATGATGGCGGTGGCAGGATTAACCGTTGTGCTTAAAACCTTTATCTGGCGCACGCCTTTTGGCATATCACCTGCAAAAAACAATACCTGCTCTAATGGCAAATACTGCGCGTGCCGCATTAATTCCTGACGAAATAGCAAAGGCATATCTGCATTAAAGCTGTCTTCTGCTTGCTGAGAGAACGCCGTAAAATTACGGTGCAGATAGCGGCCAAACACGCTGCTATTAATCCAGTCTTGATAAGTATCATTTTTTAACAGCTGCTTTGTGAAAGCGTCGGCATCTGCCGTGATATCTGCCGTAAGCATTGCTAACAGTAACGCCTGCGGATTGGTAAATTTTTTCTGCTGCCAGATTTGTGGATATAGGCTGCTATCGAGCAATGGTAACATCGACTTGTTCATACCTTAATATCCTTATATTTTACTTGCTGACGTTTGATTCGATTGGTCAAAGTCTATAACAAGTCGCTACTTTTACCGCTCAACTGCTTTCAACACTTAACAAATTTTATGCTATGGTCAGTTACCTATTTTAATATAGTAGTCCTTCATTAGTGGCATAAATAATTCCACAATAAAGCATTTCGGCTAAATCGGCTTTATAAAATTGCTTAGTGAAAACAAGGTATACTGCCTTATGAAGAAAAATTTAATTAACTTGCCTGCTAACTACCAGTTAAAAACGATTAATATCGCTTTGACTGACGGTACATTACTACCCGTATCTGTCATAGGCAATGGCAAACCCGTACTGCTGCTACACGCTTATGGCATGGATGCACGTGAATTTTTGCCATTTATTTTTCCTTTGGTTGGCAAATATGCATTTTATCTGCCGCACCTGCGAGGATTTGGCGCGGCAAAAGACATCAAGCTGACCCAGTTTGATTTTGTGCGCCAGTATGCCGATGATATCAGTGTCGTCATTGAGCAAATTTGCTTAGCGCGCAATATAGAGTCCTTGCCTGTTGCCGCTATTTCGATGGGTGCGCAAGTAATATGGGCGTATTTTGAGCGTTATGGCAGCGCGAAAGTCAGCCGTTATTTGAATATTGACCAAAGTCCTGCTATCCATAATCAGCCTGATTGGCAAGGTGGCTTGTTTGGCACGCGCCAGCAAGAAGTATTCGATATCTTTCATGAGGTAATTGATAAGACTTTGCCTTATGCTGACATCGAAAGCTTTACCCATCTGCCTTTTGCCCTGAAACGCCGTGCAACGGATGTCGAACGGCTGTTTTCTCTATTATCCGTCAATCGCACACGCTCAAAAGCCTTTATACAAGTGATGACCTATAAAAACGACCCCAAACTTGCGCTTTATGATCATAGTATTTGGCATCATAAGATGCGCTGCTTACAAGCTTATTTAACATTACCCTATGACTTTCGCGGCGCTTTAGAGCGGGTCACCATTCCAGTGGTCAATCTGATTGGCGGGCGCTCAAAGCTATATGATGCTAAATGGCAGCAAAAAATCACCCAAATGCTACCTAATGCCACTGAGGTCGTGTTGCCGCGCTCAGGTCATGCGGTACCAATGGATGAGCCTGTTGGATTTTATAAAGTATTAAAAGGGTTTTTACAGGATTAGTTGTTCATCCATATAAAAAAGCGACCTTAACGGGTCGCTTTTTTATATGGGCAATAAATTTTAAACATTTTGAGATATCAATCAGCTAATACTTTAACTAACTCAAATCTAGCTACTTCCTTACCATCAACTTCAACAGTTTCAGTAAACATCGCTAATGGTCGTACCCACACGCCATACTCACCGTATAGGCAGCGGTAAACAACTAGTGATTCTTCCGTTTCTGAATGCTGAGCGGTATGCAATACTTGGTAAAGGCTGCCTTTATAATGGCGGTAAATACCTTGGGGGATGGTTTGGGTCATAAAATCATTTTCTTATTAAATTTTATCGATTCCGAGGTAATTAAATAAATCTAACCATGTATAACATATTATGCTTTTATATTTACATGTATCAGGTATCTTTATGTCACCTACTAATTCTTTAGATATATCTTTGTTAAACCCTTGCTCACTTGTCAAAACACAAGCATTTTTGCTTATAGCAACAGCTATATTAGATAGATCATTACTAATCCCATTAACCTTCTTTAAACGCCTCTCTACCTTCATGTTCTGAAAGAATGGTAATTCTTCAATCATTTGATTTTGTAGAGATAAAAGTTGAGTTTGATATGTCGTCTTTCTTATTACTTCAATGTTGAATGATTTGAAAAAATCATCCAAAACTATAGGTGAATACCCATCGAAAAGCCCTACTCGACCGTAAATTTCCTGTCTAATATCTTCAGAAACGACAAATTTAATAAGTCCAGCAGATATCGAGTTTAAAAGCGAATCCCAAATTGTTTTAAATATTTCAATAGGATAATATCGATAGCAAATATCAATAATAGCATTAGTATCTAAACAGACTCTTATCATCAAGAAAACGCCTTATCTTCTAAGTACTTCAAATCCTCAATACGATTAGGAATTCTCAGCAAGTCCATTGCAGAATTAATAGTTAGCTCTTCTTTCCAAATAGCTGAAAATACTTGCTGTAAATAGACTTTACCAAAATGATTATATGTGGTGTGTCTCTTCTTAACCCCAAAACCTCCAGAGTTTTCAACTTGAAGGCTTTTTAGGTAGTCTTCAAGCTCTATTTGTTTTACTAAACCTAATTGTTTAAGCTGAATAGCAACAGCTGGTCGACTAGCCTTAGTAACTTTTCGAATTGCTAGTATGTTCTCACTTAGAGATAAGTTCGAAGAGTAATATTTATAGACAATTGAACTAGGGACTAAAACATATCCTGCAACCTCATTACAATAAACCTCTTCAGTATAGTTAGAATATATCAAGTTGCCGTCCAAAGCACTTTGCTTCAAACCTAAATGTACCAGTTCGTGTATTAGAGTAAAAAGTCGACGTGCGGGTGACTGTCCCGTAGTTAAAATCACTATGATAGGTAATTTATCATAGTACAAAGACATACCTTCTGAGCTTAAAGAAGGATTTGATTTCTCTAAAACAATTACATCATTTTTTTCCACTATAGTACGCCAAGACTTATAATAATCAGAGCCTGACTCTAAAAGATTTTCTTCCTCTAAATTTAAGAAATCTATGATTAATTGTGCATCGTGCTGTGCATTACTTCCTAAGAGATTTAAACCAAAAGTACTTATATTTTCATCTAAAGACTCATAAATACTTAATAGATTGTCTCTGTCGATATATGCTTCCTGAGCTACTTTTTGGAATTGATAACTTTGCTCTTCATCTTCTCCTGATATATCTTCATACTTATTTCTAAAATCAATGACTTTAGGTAATTCACGACTAATGACTGAATCAAAAGTTAAATAAGAAACTGGTACTAGAAGTATGTCAGCTAATTTATTGAGCTGTTTAATTGTGAAAACATTATTTTCGACCTCAGCACTTTCAATTTTTTTAGAAGGAATGGAGGTTTTTTTGGCAAGCAAATCTACAGATAGCGACATCTGTTGTCGGTAATGACTCAATGCTATTGGAGAATGTCTCACTAATTGACGATTTGTCATAACTTCCTAGAATATCCTTTTAGAGTTAAACAAGGCTATAATTAATATTATAGCCCTATTTTAAATTAAACTTTATAAAAGAATTGTCTTTAACCTATCCCACTGTCACTTTCGCATAAGCCTTTTTGCCTGCTTGGATAACGACTGTCTGACCAGAAGTTAAGCTAAAGCCCGCATCAACCACTTCGCCATCTACTTTTACCGCGCCGCGTTTAATCATATCTTTAGCAGATGAGCTGTTTTTGGCAAGCTCTGCTTGATTTAATATCTGCGTGATAAATAATGCGTCCTGCCCTTCTAACTCTAACGTCACTTCTGGTAAATCGACTGGCAATTCACCATCAGCAAGTACGTTACCCGCTGATTTGTGCGCATTAGCAGCCGCATCGGCATCATGGAAACGCTCAATTAATTCTTCAGCAAGAATACGTTTGATTTCTTGTGGGTTGCGACCGTTTTCCATCTCAGCCATTAACGCCTCAACTTCTTCCATCGGCTTAAAGCTTAAAAATTCAAAGTAACGACGGATTAAAGTATCTGGCATCGACAGCAGTTTTTGGTACATGGTGCCCGGCGCATCGTAAATGCCGACATAGTTGCCAAGTGACTTAGACATTTTATTAACACCGTCTAGTCCTTCTAAGATTGGCACCGTGATACAAACTTGCGGCTCTTGACCGTAACGACCTTGCAGGGTGCGTCCCATCAGGATGTTAAAAGTTTGATCGGTACCGCCAAGCTCGACGTCGGCTTTTAGTGCGATAGAGTCATAACCTTGCACCAACGGGTATAAAAACTCATGGATGGCAATTGGCGTTTGCGCCGCGTAGCGTTTAGAGAAATCATCGCGCTCAAGCATGCGTGAGACGGTCAACTGGCTAGAAAGCTGAATCATATCGCCCGCTGACATATCCTTGAACCATTCAGAGTTAAAGACAATCTTGGTTTTTTCTTTATCCAAAATCTTAAAGACTTGTTCCGCATAAGTCTGCGCGTTGACTTTGATTTGCTCATCGGTCAATGGCGGACGCGTGCTGTTTTTGCCAGAAGGATCACCAATCTTGGCGGTATAGTCACCGATTAGAAAATAAATCTCATGACCCAAATCTTGAAAATGCTTCAGCTTATTAATCAACACGGTATGACCCAAATGTAGGTCAGGCGCGGTGGGATCAAAGCCTGCTTTGATACGTAGCGGACGATTCAGTTTTAACTTCTTAACCAAATCCTCTTCAGATAGGATTTCTTGCGTACCGCGTTGGATTAAGGCAAGTTGTTCTTCTAGGGTATAAGTTTGAGTGGTCATGATGCTCTCTTTATTGTCTTTATTTAAAGGGTAAAGCGTTTGGGCTATTTATACCAAGCCAAAAAAATACGATTAGCAGCGTCAAACTCGTTTAGTCTACTATCTATTAAATGTAGTACTTGAACTCATTTATCACTACTCTGGTTTTTGGGAATGGGATTAAAGTTTCGTAGCCGGTAAAAGATGTTAGAATTTGACAGATATACTAGCGTTTTTTAAGGTAAATTGCCATGACCAACCCTACATCGATTGCTGATACCAATGCTAATACTCATTCGAGTATAAATTATGATAATAATTTAGATAACACTTTGGCTAATGGTCTAGAAAATAGCTTAGCGCATATTGACGACTTAAATTATGCCACCTTGACCGATGCGCTTGAGCAAACGGTGTTTGAAAACTTCGATGATGGCTTATATATCGGCATGATGTCTGGCACCAGCTTAGATGGTATGGACGCCGTGCTTTGTCAATTCGGTGGTGAAGGAAATACTCAACAACCCATGCGACTATTAGCAACTCGTAGTCAGGATTTCCCGCCGCGCCTGCGTGAAGTGTTATTGGCTTTATGTCAGCCTAATGGTGTGCAAGAATTGGTACCAACAGTGGGTGAACCAAACAGCGAATTAGACTGGTTCGGCTGGGCCAGTAAGGAATACGCTGAATTTGCCAGCGACGTGGTCAATAATTTATTACAGCAGTCCAATACCGATGTAGAGTCGGTGCTGGCAATTGGCTGTCACGGTCAAACCGTGCGTCATCGTCCACAAATGGGCTTTAGCTTGCAATTGCTCGATGCCAATATCATTGCTGATCGTACTGGCATTAGCGTCGTCAGCGATTTTCGCCGCCGCGATATGGCGGTTGGTGGTCAAGGAGCGCCATTGGTTCCAGCTTTTCATCAAGCGTTATTTGCCACGCCTGATAGCACGCGGGTGTTATTAAATTTAGGCGGTATTGCCAATATCACTGTCTTGCCAGCAAACGATAGTCCTGTGATTGGTTATGACACGGGTCCTGCCAATTTATTGTTGGATGCGTGGACGGCATTACATACTGATAAAGATTATGATGCTGGCGGCACTTGGGCGCAGTCTGGACAAGTGGTTGAGCCGCTACTTAATCAGCTTTTGGAACATCCTTTTTTTCATAAAAGCTATCCTAAAAGTACAGGGCGCGAAGATTTTAACCTAGCTTGGCTACAGGATGAGCTGCAAAAGTTCGATCAGGCATCTGCCCATATTCGCTATTCGTCAGCGGATGTGCAGGCAACGCTCACTGAACTGACAGCGATGAGTGCCAGTATGCAAATTAATATGTTTATTAATGCTCATGAAAATAGCTCGGTTTACGTCTGTGGTGGCGGTGCATTAAACGATTATTTGATGACTCGCTTGCAAGCGCATCTGCCCCATTGCACAGTAGAGACCACCGCAAGCTTAGGACTGAATCCAGCGTGGATCGAAGCCGTCGCCTTTGCGTGGCTCGCACGGCAAACACTAATAGGTGAAACGGGTAATTTGCCAGCGGTCACTGGCGCCAGTAAAGGCGTGGTTTTGGGTCAGGTTTGTTTCGCCTGACTGGTCAAATTTTAGTTTACACACGTGCACTTATGTGTTTTATAATGATTTCTGAAATACCCTCCTCTTAGGACTCGTAAGTATAGGATATATCGCATGAGCCAACACAGCAGTTCACTCACTGATCAAGCTACCAATGATGCTAGCGCAACAGCAGAGCATCAACCGCGTCAGAAACCACCGCACTATGAGCGTAGCGATGACTTGCGCGTCGTAATTACAGGTATGGGTGCGTTGACACCTTTGGGACTCGACGTCGATAGCTCATGGACTAAGCTGCTCAATGGTGATAGCGGCATCGCGCCAATTACACATTTTGATGCTACTGGCTATCGCGCTCAAATTGCTGGCGTGGTCAAGGATTTCGATGCCAAGCAATATATGAACGCCAAAGACGCGCGACGCTATGATGAATTTATTCATTATGGTATTGCCGCCTCTAGTATGGCATTACAGAACGCTGGTTTTATCGATGAAGTAAGTGCTGCTGATGCACCTGTGCAAAATGTCGATCAAGAGCGATTCGGCATTATTTTAGGCTCAGGTATTGGTGGTATCCAAACCATTGAAAACAGTCGCGATACGCTACGAGAAAAAGGCGCTATGAAAGTTTCGCCCTTTATCATTCCTGGCTCTATTGTGAATATGGCAGCAGGCTTAGTGGCGATTAAACATACCTTAAAAGGTCCCAACCTTGCGACATCGACGGCTTGTACCACCGCTACCCATGCGATGGGGCTCGCTGCACGTTTGATTGCTTATGGTGACGCCGATGTCATGCTAGCAGGTGGTAGTGAAAAAGGATCAAGCCCACTTGGCATATCAGGTTTTGGTGCCATGCATGCCCTCTCAACTCGCAATGACGAGCCGACCAAAGCCTCGCGTCCCTTTGACAAAGACCGTGATGGCTTTGTGCTCGGTGATGGCGCGGGTATGGTGGTACTAGAAAGCCTTGCTCATGCCAAAGGACGCGGTGCAACCATACTCGCTGAACTGGTCGGCTTTGGGATGAGTGATGATGCCAGTCACATCACAGCACCGCCTGAAGATGGCAGCGGTGCGGCACGAGCGATGCGTAATGCCCTAAATGATGCAGGTATTGAGCCATCGAGTGTTGGTTATGTCAACGCTCATGGCACCAGCACCCCTGCGGGTGATGTCGCTGAATCGATTGCTATTGAAACTGTTTTTGCCCCAGTTAAAGACCGCATTTTGGTCAGCTCAACCAAATCGATGACGGGTCATTTGCTTGGTGCCGCGGGTGCTGTTGAAGCCATATTTACCGTCCTTGCCCTACAGCATCAGCATGTGCCACCCACCATTAATTTGGACAATGTGGAAGACAACTGTAACCTCGACTATGTCGCCAATCAATCGCGCAAAGTTGAAAACCTACAGTATGCCGTATCCAATAGCTTTGGCTTTGGTGGTACCAATGGCTCGTTAGTATTTGCGCGCTGGCCCGTGAATCATTAAGGTATAAAACTCACCATATCGATCGTTGTAACCTTGGTGTCAGATTTGCTACGTTTGTCCACTTGCAGCCCCTTATCGTATTTGCGTATGATAAGGGGTAATTTTTGGAACATTTATGGACGATACCATGTCAAGCTACTCATTTTCCCATCAGTTTTACCAGCGCTGGACGTGTGCGCCTGAGCCTATTCGCGCAGCAATTACCCAAGAGCTAAAAGACATCACCACCTTACTGCAAAACGATACCCCATTTGAAAGCTTTGTCTTTAATACTCATGATTTGGATACCCACATCGATGAGCTCTACGAAAACCATGAAGCGGAGCAAGCCATCGCTAAAGCCATTACTGACAAAAAGGCCGAAGAGCAAGCGACTGCTGAAAAACAGCAGCGAGAAGAACAACAAAAAGTAAAAGCGGCAGAGGATGCCACACTTAAAGAAAATACTAAGTTAAAAGAAGCAGCCAAACTTCGTGAAGTAGCAGATACCGCGCAAAAAGAACAACAGAAAACTGAGCAAATAGCCGCTGAGAAGAAGAATATTGCTGATAAAACGATCGCTATGAACACCAATGATACAAGCGATTCAGAATCGCTCAGCATTGATAACACGGTTGAAAAAAATCAAAATGTTGAAAAATCGGCTGCGACGCAATCTAATGCTGATGATAACTTTGTTACCAGCTCTGAGAACAAAACCATCAGTGAAGATACTAATGTCGCTCATGACAAGCATATCAATGACGACCACAGCATAAAAGCGGTCAACGACAAAGCCAGCGCCGCCATCAAACTGGCACTGAAAGATGCGAAACTGAGTACCACGCATCAAGAGATGATCCGTGAGTTGGAAATGCAAATTGATGACTATCTCAGTGAGCAAATGATGCTGATGTCTGAGAATTTAAAATCTTGGTTACGTGCTGAAGTGACTCAAAATCTAAGCGAAGATGAAGCAAGAACTGACAAAGAGTCTAAACCAAGCTAAACGCTGCGTCCTACGCATCACTTTTTAGCAATAAATCCTCAGTAAAAATTCCTAGTACTAAAAAACCCCCGTAAACTTTACGGGGGTTTTTTCATTTTAGATTCGTCGATATGAGCGTTTACTTTAGATAGCCTTAGTCCGCTCAGTCAGCCAGTCAAGTGCCGCACCTTCAACGCGGTCTTTTAGCTCTGCATAGACTTGGCTATGATAATTATTCAACCAATCAATTTCGATTTGAGTCAATAATGATGACTCAATTAAACGGGTGTCAATTGGGCAGTAGGTAACGGTCTCAAAATTAAGAAAATCGCCAAATTCCGTCTCTACTGGTTGGGCAACACGTTTATTAACCATCAGGTTCTCAATACGGATACCGTATTTGCCTTCACGATATAGACCTGGCTCATTACTTGAGATCATGCCCTCTTTCATCGCACGCTCTTTCGGCATGCTGGCACTATAAGCAATCACTTGTGGACCTTCATGGACGTTCAAGAAATAACCAACGCCATGACCAGTACCGTGACCATAGTCCATCTGTGCCTGCCATAATGGTGAACGGCATATCGCATCGATGAGTGGTGAAGCGATACCATCAGGGAAATGCGCTTTTGCTAAGGCAATATGGGCTTTGAGTACGGTGGTAAAGTCACGTTTGTGTTCGCTGCTTACCTGTCCAATACCGACCACACGAGTGATGTCTGTGGTGCCGTTTTGATACTGAGCGCCTGAATCAATGAGTAATAAACCACCTTCACCTTCATTGACATCTAAGTAGCTAAATTTCTCAGGCGTTGCGCGATAATGCGGCAGCGCACCATTTTCATTAAAGCCTGCGATAGTCGGGAAACTTGGCGATACATAATGTGGCTGCTGACTGCGCACTTCGATGAGCATACTATCAACGTCCAGCTCGCTTAAACGCTCACCGTTTGCTAAACGCTGCTCAAATGCGGCAAAAAACTCACTTAATGCCGCGCCATCTTGACGCATGGCTTCACGCACATGGTCGATATCAGCGTCAGATTTAACCGATTTTAGCAAAGTACTTGGCGCCATTTGCTCAATAAAACCTATGCCATCGCCCATTTTAGATAACGTACCCACTGCCACTTTACTTGGGTCTAATAGCAATAAGTCATCAGCAGTCAATGTGCCCAACGCATCTTGCACAGCATCATAATCAGCAAGGGTGATACCGCTGTCTTTTAAGATTTGTGCTATCTCGCTACTGACTTTATTATTATCGATAAACAATGTCGCGTCATGTTCGCTAATGAGCATATGTGCCAAAAACACAGGGTTATAGTCAACATCAGCACCGCGTAAATTGGTCAACCAAGCAATATCGTCTAGGCTTGAAAGCAAGTGATGGGTTGCGCCTGCCTCAGCCATACCTGCGCGTACAGCGGCAAGTTTTGAGGTAGCAGACTGCGCGACAAACTGCGCATCGTGTTGATATAGACTGGCGGTTGGTAGCGCTGGACGATCGCTCCATATTTCTGTCAATACGTCACGCTCAGTGATTAACGTAATATCATTGGCATCAAAGGCATTCAACAATCTATCTTGCTCAGAGATAGACAATACATTGCCGTCGACTGCCACGCTATCCCCCTCAGCCAAATGCTCGGCGAGCCAATCAATATGATTTGGCTGACCCGGTGCAAGCTTCTCTAAGCTAATACCAGTACCTTCTAATTGGTCAGCGGCATGTACCCAATAGCGGCTGTCCGTCCATAATCCAGCAAAATCAGCGGTAACAACGAGCGTCCCAACTGAGCCTGTGAATCCTGATAACCATAAGCGCGCTTGCCAATATTCTGGCAGATACTCAGATAAATGCGGATCAGCAGACGGTACGATAATCGCGGTCAGATCTTGTGCTACCAACGCCTGACGTAGGCTGTCAATACGATCGTGGATGCTTTGTTTATTCATAAAAGGTGTCCTTATTGATTTTAAAAAATAAGATTTGGAAAAATCATATTGTGAGGCGACTATGGATAGTCGTCTTATTTGAGCGAGTAAACTGTTTTAAGCGTTAGTTATTCATCATTCATTGAATGCTCAGCATCTAAACCTGCGTAAGCCGCTCAATGTCTTAAAAATTAAAATGTTGTCAATGACCAGATAGATAAGGCTAAATATTTTTAGGAGCATTACAGCAGAGCATCATTAAATGTTTGGGCGGAAAGCGGACTTTCAATAGCGTGGGGGCAATAACTTACTAAGTGTCACCATAAAACGTGCTACCGATATGGTAACACGTCTCGCCATCTAACATTTTTGCTGGTATTGCTATTGATACTAAATCACGTTAATCGTGTGTCTGAATTAGCTCAGCTTATCTGCACGCTCGCTTTTTTGCAGCATATTATTGATCGGTTTGGCTAATGCCAATAAGACAACGGCTGTGACCACCAAAAAGATCGTCATCATCGTAAATAAGCCCGGCAACCCTTCGATCTTATCCGCTGATACTTGACCACCAAAGAACGCAGCAACCAAATTACCTAAAGCGAGAGAAGCAAAGAAAAGCCCCATCATCTGACCTTGCATGCCTTTTGGCGCAAGCTTAGTCATTGCAGACAGACCAACAGGACTGAGCGCCAACTCACCGAGAGTCAGTAATAATAAACTACCCACTAACCATAAAGGTGAAGCCAATCCACCATCGCTAGTCAAAATGCTTTTTGAGGCAAATATCATCAAAGCAAAGCCTGCAGCGGCAAACAACATACCAAGCGCAAACTTTACCATACTATTTGGCTCAAGACCTCGATTGGCAAGCTTGACCCAGACAATGCTGATGATCGGTGCTAATATTAAAATAAATAAGGGATTAAGCGACTGGAACCAAATACTAGGCACTTCAAAGCCTAAAACATTCAGGTCTGTATAGCGATCAGCGAACAGGTTAAAAGAGGTTGGCTGCTGCTCAAAGCTTGACCAAAATAGCGTCGAGCCGATGATTAAGATAAAACAAATTAACAAACGCAGCTTGTCAGTTTTGTCCAATCGCGGTGAGATAAACATGACAGCAAAGTATAGTATGACGACTGCTGCAATGAGGTAAGTCATATACTGAGCAACCATTTCAGGGTTAAATGGCATAATACCAGTCGACACTAAGACAGTAATGGCAGCAAGTAGCGCGAGAAACCCGCCAACCCAGCGACCTACATTTTTGAAACGTCCAGTCGTTTGTTCCCATTCAGGCGTAATGTTTTTGGCACGAGCATAACGATTTAAGGTTTTTTTAGCTGAAAAACGATAAATCAATAGTGAAGCTAACATGCCAAGACCACCGACACCAAAGCCTACATGCCACATACCTTTTTCTTTAAATACGCCAACGATAAGGGCAGCCAGTAGCGCACCAATATTGATACCCATATAAAATAGAGTGAAGCCACTATCACGGCGTGCATCGCCTTTGGGGTACAACGTTCCGACCATCACGGAGATACAGGTTTTAAATAAGCCTGAACCGAGAACGATACACATCAAACCCACAAAAAACAGCGTCATCCCAAACATAGCGGATAGTGCGATACACAAATGACCTAGGGCGATAATAATACTACCCCACCAGAGTGCACGCTCTTGACCGAGCCAATTATCAGCCAACCAGCCACCCGGTACTGCCGCTAAATATAACGAACCAGCAAAAATACCATAGATAGCAGAAGCTGTGACCTCATCGAAACCAAAACCGCCACTACCGACGGTCGCTACCATAAATAATACTAATAGTGGACGGATACTATAATAAGAGAATCGCTCCCACATTTCTGTGAAAAACAATGGACGGAGCGGCTTAGGGTGCCCCATAAATCCATTATCTAGTGCTGCCAATTCAGTAGCACTAACCTCTGACTTTGATTCTGTACTCATAACTTTATTCCTTTAAAGACCACTGTATTAACGACCAGACATATAATTATCCCGACAAGCGGTCATATAGGCGCATCATTGTTTCACCTAGATATAATCAAGTAAAGAAATAATTGGTCAATAATTACACAAACACCCACAAAAAAGCCCGCTATCATTGGCTGAAAGCGGGCTTTTATTTTTAGCATCAATGGCAGTGATGACGACGCTGTTGTGCTTATGGTATTACAATAATATTGCCATAATACTTAGGTTTTAAGCAAAAATACTTAGACTTTAAGCGAAGCGGTTTGTCGAGCCGTACTTTAAAAAGGTAGCATCGACTTACGTATATTACTGTGCGGCTACCGCTTCATCAGTGGTATCACCCGCTTCCAAATCACCGTCTGCTTGCTCAGCCGTTAGATCAGCATCTGCAACCGCAGTTTGACTAACTGTACCAGAAGCAGTTGCAGTACCAGCTTCTGCGGTAACCACAGCGCTATCAGTATCGGTCGCTGGGGTGACGCTTGCATCTGCAGCAGTATCAGTCGCTGTAGCATCCGCGGCTACAGGTGCTGTTTCAGCTGGCGCAGTGTCTTCAGCAGCAATCGCTTCTGCTTCATCAGCCGCCGCTGACGTTTCGGTTGTCTCAGCAGTAATGTGCTCGCCTGCTGGACGCAAAAATCCAGAAATACCAATAAGTAAGACGATACCTAAAAATAAGGCAACACCGCCTAAAGCAAATAAGAACTCTTTCTTAGGGTTGTTTTCGACAATATGTTCTGACATACCTTATCCACCTTGCACAAAATATTTAAAATATTGGTCTATTATATCGCAATTCGTACCGATTTGTTAAAACCCTTAAGTATTTAAAGGATTTATTATCAACAAACTTTGCCACTCGCTTTTGTGGTTAATTCTCATAACCCATTCTAGCGATTCATTATGACTTGTAATAATAGCCAGTTATTTTAGCGACTTACCCAAACGCGGTTGCGGCATCCCACGCTTACCAAAGTAGCTCAAGACAAGTAACAGCGTAATGATAAAGAGAATCGGATAATTACCGAAGCTCATAAAAGGTGTATTACCAACCCGCGCCTGAACATCACCGCGCAATACGGTGCGCTCAAACTGCGGTGCACGCTCGACGATACGACCTTTATGATCGATGATCGCGGTCACGCCCGTATTGGTCGCACGCATAAACCAACGCCCATTCTCTAGCGCGCGCATCTGCACCATTTGCAGATGTTGCAATGGACCTGCCGACGTACCAAACCAAGCATCGTTTGAGATGGTCAATAAGAAGTCCGTGCCAATCGCGTTTTTACGAGTGGTATCAGGGTAAGCCACTTCATAACAGACTGCTGAGCCCAAATTATGACCACGTACACGCAGCGGTGATTGGTTGTCACTACCACGACTATAGCTCATGATTTCTTGACTACCAGCAAGGTTTGGCAAGATATCTAACATGCCTTCGAAGGGAATATATTCACCAAATGGTACCAGGCGCTGCTTTTTATACATGCCCTCAGCGTCACTACCTAGCGCAACCACGCTATTATAAAATGGCGGATATTTATCCGTTTTTGGGTCAAAGTTTTCTAAATCTCTATAAGGAATACCTGTTACCCACGTGGTATCTGTTTCTTTGGCCATTTTAACCATTTCACTGATAAAACCAATCGCTTCATCTTGAAACATAGGAATCGAGGATTCTGGCCATAAGACGATATCGCGATCCCACTCAGTACTGGTCAGAGTTGCATAAATTTTCAGGGTTTCTATTTGATATTCGGTGAGCCATTTTAAATCTTGTGGAATATTACCTTGGATTAAGGACACGGACAAATCAGGCGTGCCTTTTGGTTTCGTCCATTGCGGATTCATCAACCATAACGCGCTGCTAATTACCAACAATGCTATCGACGGAATCATATATCCGCCACGGCGACGCAATAGCTCAACCAAACTGGCTGCCAATAATACCGCCACAAAAGACACTGCAAAGACGCCAGCGACTGGTGCTAATGACGATAACCAATACTGCTCCGTAAAGGCATAACCAACAAACAACCACGGAAATCCAGTGAACAGCCACGTTTTCAGCCACTCTTGGAGTATCCATAGCGCCGCAAACGATAATGGCTGACGACCGACCATACGGTTGAAAACCAACGCCAAAAAGCCATGGAATAACCCCATGCCTAACCCCATCAGCGCAATCATAATCAGCGCAAGCCATGCTGGCGTATCGCCATAAACATGAATAGAGGTGTATAACCAAAATGCACCAACGCACCAAAGCCCCGTACCGTAAGCCTGACCGATAAGAAAAGCACGCTTGCCACTCATATCAGGCATCAGTAAGGCGTATAAAATAGCAGGCGACACTAGCGCCAGTGGCCAAATGCCATAAGGCGCAAGTGCAAATATAAACACCGACCCTGCCAACAACGCAATCAATACCGTCAGCGCTATAGGCAAACCCTTGGGCTTATCAGGGTTCAGGCGTTTTTGTAAATCAACAGTAGACAGGCGCATAGCAGTTATCCAAAACCATATTTTTCAAAATTTTAAGCGTCAACATTCAGATGAAAACCAAGCTGAAGCAGACCGTATTGTGTTTTGTACAGTATCTAAAAGTTAAACCCGCCCATGATACCAGTCTCAACCCATTAATAGGTAACATTGCGTAGCAAATACCCAATAGCAAACACAAAAAAAACACGACCGCAATCGTGTTTTTTTGAGTACATCAAACAATGTTTAGGTCGCTATCGACACATCAATGACTGCCTATCAATATTTGCTGATCAGGATTGATTTTGGTGAGCTCAAGATTTTGGATAAAACGCCCTTCAACATCAGTAATAGTGATTTTCCAATCATCTATCACCACGCTTTCACCTTCCAAATCACCTACATAACCGAGCGCCTGCATGACTAGACCACCCATGGTGTCGACATCCGTATCATCAAAATGACTGCCAAGCTCATCATTACAGTCTTCAATCACGGTAGACGCTTGCACACGCCACGTATTTGGCTTTTCAGGATCAGCGACGATGTTATTGATATCACTGTCTTCATCGAAGTCATCATGCTCATCAACGATGTCGCCGACGATCTCTTCAAGCAAGTCTTCCATGGTAACGACACCGCCAAAGTTGCCGAATTCGTCGACGACAATCGCCATATGTACTTGGGTACGCTGCAATGAGCGTAACAAGGTATCAGAACGTGCCGTCTCACTAATATATAGCGGCTGACGTACCAGATCTCTCAAACGTTTGCTATCGATTTTATCTTCTTGATCGCGCACCATATGCACAAGAATAGGAATCAAATCTTTTGCCAATAAAATGCCAATGACGGCATCATCATCTTGACTGTCAAAGACAGGATAACGCGAATGGGTGGTCTCAAGGATGATATCCATCACCTCAGCGAGACTGGTGCTTTCGTGCAGCCCAACCACTTGCGGACGCGGAGTCATAATTTCGCGCACTTGTGTCGCAGGCAGATCCAGCACGCCTTCTAACATATCGACGGTATCAGGCTCTAAGAACTGGCGCGAGTCTTGTACCAGACGAATCAATTCGTCACGGGTTTCGGGGGCGGTCGATAGCCAGCGTTTTAAGCCGCGCATCGACCAACTACTCGGGCTGGGAGTGTCGTCAGACATGGTGATGTGATTTAACCTCTTTAGTTAATAACAATTAAAATAATACGTAAAAACAATAATACGTAATAACAGACGTAGATGGGGATGAATACAGCAAATAAAACAGATCTTTGATTATTAAATTATAAATAGAGCATATCAAAGTATGCTTCACTTTAGCGCAAGGCTCACCGACATTCAACGATAAATTCACTCAAATTGTATTGTCAGTACGTTATAAACTTTGCTATGGTCAAAGCCTTCACACACCAAAGCACACCCTATGTCGCTACGTTCCCTTTTCTCTCGCCTGCTCACGCCGCACTCACATAGCCATCGTTCAGATAACGGCTTGGACACGCTTGAGCCAAATAATCATGGTTCGGATAGACACGGCTTAAAAAACAACACTGCGAATGGTCGCCAACCGACACCTACATGGCGATATTATCTTGTACAGTTTTTCATCACTATTACCTTGCTACTGTCAGCCGTCTGGTTATTGCTGGCGATTTGGTATCAGTTTGGGGCAAGCTCTGCCATCACTTGGTTAACCGCAATTTTCATTGTTGGTGTACTGACAGCCTTACTGAGCGTTCGCTATTGCCCGAAAATAGCTCAGCGCTTTGACCATAAACAACGCAGCAGTAAAACATGGAGCAACGAAGCAACCATAAGTAGTAAGTCAGCAAATAAATGGTTAACCGCTTTATATGGCACTATTTGGTTGGTAGGCGTTGGCTGGTTTTTTTCTATTGAACCCCAACAAGAGCGCGACTGGATGGCTGAGGTAAGTGAAAGGGTCTCTTATGAGCGCGATGCAACCAATCCTGATTTAGTGACCCTAACCAATGTACGTAACTTTGATTGGCATACCGACACAGAGGCGACCGAACGCTGGGACACACGTACCATTGATATGTCCAAACTATCTGGCGTCGATGTCACCAATTCTTACTGGATGGGACCACTGATTGCCCATACGTTGGTTAGTTTCCGTTTTGAAGATGATAGACCGCTTGCTTTCTCGTTTGAGATTCGTAAAGAAGAAGGCGAATCGTTTTCGGCATTGGCAGGGTTCTTTAGACGCTATGAGCTGAGCCTGATTGCCGCAGAAGAGCGCGATATTATTTATACCCGAACGAATGCGCGTGGCGAGCAAGTTTATCTATTTCCCGTTAGCAACTTGCAGCAGCACGAGGTCAAGTCACTATTTGAATCTTACTTAACCGCTGCCGATGAATTGAATGCCAAGCCTGCTTGGTACAACACATTACTCAGTAATTGCACCAATATCATTTTTTATATGGCGCGTATCGTCAGTGGCGATCGCCTGCCGTGGGATTATCGTATTTGGGTCTCTGGCTGGCTGCCAAATTATCTATATGATGTCGGTATGCTTGACGCTAATCCAGAAAAGACTGGACAGCCTTGGTCAATGGATACATGGTATGACCGTACCCATATCAACTCAAAGGTTAAAGGATTCAATAATCAAATCAATCTAGAGTCTGGCGTTAATAGCAACGAAAACAGCCGCGAGTTTTCTGAACAAATTCGTCAGGACATTCCTATCCCGCCATTGGCTGACACGCAAGAAGATGCTGAGGCAAAAGCCAAATCTGCGGCTCAGGTTTCTTATTAACATCAAGTAGCACTATACTTTTATCCTGCAATAATACCAACGTCACTAATGTCAGTAACTCTCAGTATTATCAAGGCTTAACCCAGCTGATCACCCGCTCCTCCATCGCTTCATCAGACATACCAGTCTCAGAAACACAGCGCCCAGCCACGCCAACATTGGCAGCACGCATTTGTTGCTGCGTTACCACTGCATCTTGGGTCAATAACAAATGCCAACTTGGCAAATTTTGTCCTTTATACAAACGCTTATAGGCGCAGTGCGAAGGCAACCACATCATCTGCGGAAGATTGTCCATGGTCAGCTGAATACAGTCTGGTACATGCTCTTGACGCGTGTCATAGTGCTGACAATAACCCGTCGTACAGTCCATTAGCTGGCAAGTCACATCGGTATACTCGACCAACTCTTCATCCACATCGCCATTCTCATCTTCGTCAATATACTTAATCAAGCAGCAGCTGCCACAGCCATCACACAACGCTTCCCATTCGCTATGATTGAGTTCTGACAATGCAAAGCGCGACCAAAAATTCGGACGCAATGTGTCATTGAGCTTACTGTCATGGTCGCTATTGCTGTTGCTTTCATTACCACTGTCAGGAAATAAGCTCACAGCTGATTTTTCCATGACTTTTAGCGGCAACGTTGCGTCAGAGTCTAGATGGGCTGCACAGTTGTTTAACAAGTTTAGTGTCATAAAGGTGCCGTAGCATTTTGATAAAGAGCGTTACAGTATTATAGCTGTTTTTGCCTAGGTTGAGCGTTAAGGTGGTAAAAGTAAGAAAAACGATGTCGCAAAAACACAGACAAATCACCTTTATAACGTACAACTCCTCACATAAAAAAGGATAATAATATGTCAATTAAGACTTTTGAATTGATCAGTACCACCGAAAACGGTGTCCAGCTTATCAGCTATATGGCATTGCCAGAAAATGCATCTGACGACCATCCTGTTGCGGGAATTTTAGTAGCGCCAGAATGGTGGGGTATCGTTGATCACCCAAAATCAGTGGTCGAGCGCTTGGCAGAAGCAGGTTATGCCGCCGTCGCAATGGACGTCTACGGTGAAGGCAAGCTGACCACCGATGCCGCGCAAGCGAATATGTGGATGGAGCAAGTATTAGAAGATCAAGATATGCTGATGTCGCGCTGCCGTTTGATTCTTAATGACTTTAGCGACCAGTTAGCCGTTGATGGTGACAATCTAGCAGCGATTGGCTTTTGCTTTGGTGGTAAGGTCGTGCTTGATATGGCTCGCGAAGGCATGCCATTAAAAGCGGTCGCCACTTTCCATGGCAACCCAACACCAAAACAGCCAGCGGATAAAAACTTCACCGCTAACGTATTGGTTGCTCACGGTCGTGATGATTCAATGGTATCAATGGAAGCAATAGAAGGTCTAAAATCAGAACTAGATGCTGCTGGCGTTGACTATATTATCGATGTTTATGACAACGCTAAACATGGCTTTACCAACCCACATGCCGATGAGCGCGCTGCTAAAAATGATGTTGATCTTGGCTACAACGAAGCCGCTGCCAAGCAAAGCTGGGAAAACATGCTTGAATTTATGGAAAATAACTTAGGCAAATAATCTTTGAATCAGGCATATCAATAGCTGTTTTCAGGTTATTAACACACTATTTATTAACCCCTATCTATTAACGCAATATATAGCAGAGTGCGCCCGCCGCACTCTGCTTTTTTTATCGTAAACAAATCCATATTGATCATTACACACTTACAAAGGCTTACTATTGGTAAGGATTTAAGGCGCTAACATGATTATTGCACAGTCGTGATTCATATAATCGGTCACACCACTTGCTGATAGCTCACTAATCACTCACTAATAATAAGGTAAAACCATGAAAACCATCCAACAACTATTCGACTTTCATCATAAAACCATCATTATCAGTGGTGCAGCAGGCGCTATTGGTAGCGAGGCGGCACGGTTTTTAAGCTCATTAGGAGGCAACATTGTCCTCGCTGATTTAAATGAAGATAAAGTGAAGCAAATTGCCGCTGATATCGAAAAAGAAACAGGCAATGCAACCTTAGGCCTGAAAACCGACTTTACTGACGAGACACAAATTGCAGCCTTGGTCGATGCAACTATTGCAAAATTCGGTAAGATTTCTGCAGTAGTCAATAACGTCGGTTGGGGTGCAAATACGCCTTTGTGGGAATCTACCACCGAAAAAATGGTCAATGCGTATAAGCTCAACACCTTGGGATCTTATCATTTGACTCGTTTATGTATGCCGTATTTAAAACAAGAAGAAAACGCCTCTGTGGTATTTTCTGGATCCATGGTTGGCAATACACCATCGCCAGAATTTATCGAATACAGCACAGCTAAAGCGGGCTTGCTAAATATGGTGAAAAGTATGGCGGTCGCATCAGGTCCTGAAGTGCGCTTTAATTCACTAATCATCGGTACAGTAGATAATGGTGCTTCCTCTGAAGAAGCCGGTTATACCCAAGAGATGATCGATAATGTGGTCAAAGGTATCGTCCTAAAACGACGTGGCGTGCCAGCAGATATCGCTCAAGCGATGGCGTTTTTGTTAAGTGATGCAGCATCTTGGATTACTGGTGCTGAACTGACAGTCAATGGCGGCGGTGTTTACAAAAGCAAAATGCCAACTTCATAAACTCAGCCATCATTTTAATCATAAATTTATAAACGATAAATATTAGGGCATGTTAAGCATTGACCATACTGGGTAGAGTTTTATCTACTCAGTATTTTTTATGCATAAACCTATTTTGGACTTGGAAAATAAACCATGACAACAACATTAAACGCAAAATTGCTAAAAGGCGCTATGCTTACTGGCGTAATCAATGCTTTCATTAACGGCGGGATACAATATTTCTTCTTAAAAACATACTCATCAATCGCGATATCTGTTGACTCTATTACCAATAATGAAGACACGGTGCTCGGTACCTCCGTTACCTTATCGATTACGTTAGCCATGATTTTAACTATGGTGGCTTATTTTGGTATCAAAGAAAAAAAAGTAGCCTTCTTCCCAACCGCTTTTTGGTTGACGATAAAGCATGGATTTTTTACCTTTGGGGTATTGACCTCTCTTGCTGTACTGTGGCAAAAATACGCAGGTACAGTCGAAGTATCTTTGATTTCAGCTTTAATTATTATCGGTGTTATTGCAGGTATCGTCTCAGGTATGGTGAATTATCTAACCTTGCGTGGATGTACATTATCAGAACGACATAAATTATATGCCGCATAAATATCTTAGTTTATAAAGCATTAAGATCAGCTCAATGATAGTGAACGAATAATCTTGGGCTAACCCGTTTATTTTGATGAGCGCTTTGCTTGTGTTTGCTTTGAAATCGAGTCATCATCAAGCCATCAAATATTGAGTAACGGTGTGGTAGCGCTATGTCTGATATCAGCGGATTTGTATTGCTTGTTTGTCTAGTAGTGATTATCGTTTTTTACAATAAACTAAAGCGACGCGTTGATCAGCTTCAACGAGACATCACGCAACTGCAAGATGAGTTACAAGCGCAGCAACACCGTGTCAGCTCTATGAATAATAACGCCGATAATGACGTAGACGTTCATACTGAGCCAATGGCTCAAACGATAGCTGATACTCACTCGCCCCAACCTATTATCGAGGAGCTATTTGACTCAGCACCTCCTTTACCTACTGCTACGATTCACCCGAAACCAGCCCCTTCTCCAAAAAAACCATCGCCCATAGAGCCGGATGAGCGCTCACTGCCTATCGTCACTTCGCTGATTCACTCTATCAAAAATTGGTTTTTTGGCGGTAATCTAGTCGTACGCGTTGGCGTGATCGTCCTACTTATCGGTGTAGTGCTACTACTTCGCTTGTTAAGCGACTATATCGAAGTGTCGATAGCGTCCAAGCTTTTAGCGATAGGCATCCTCGGTTTAGGTCTAGCAGCATTAGGTCTAAAATTGGCAAAAAATCGCTTTGCTTATGGCATCACCCTACAAGGCACAGGCTTAGCGATTGCCTATTTAACGACCTTTTTTGCCTATAGCGTTTATCAAATCATTCCGAGCATACCGAGCTTTGTTGGGCTTGGGCTATTATCTGCGATTACCATTGCACTCGCCGTGCGTCAAAACGCTTTTCCGCTGGCGTTGTTGGCATTATCGGGTGGTTTTTTTGCGCCTATTTTGACCAGTGAAGACACGGGCAGTTTGGTGATATTGTTTAGTTACTATCTGCTATTGAACGTGACGATTGCGATTATCGCGCATTACCGCCCATGGAAAATACTGAATTTATTCGGTGTCACTGTGACCTTTGGATTGGCTTACTACTGGGGCATCAGTGAAAATTTGAGCACAGTCATTGAGGCGCAGCGCTGGTCTTTAGTCCTACTGGTCACCTTACATTTACTGCTATATCTGTTTGTCGTCATTCGCTATGCTCAACAAATCATTGCCTACAATACTCTTAATGAAACAGACATCATCCAGACAGATAGCGCAGACAACGTAAAGCATTTAGATAGCGTTCACGCAAGAAATAATAGCTATGTATTCCCTCTTGATACTGGCTTGCTGTTTTCAGTGCCGATATTAGCCTTTGGTTTATTTGCGGCATTATTAGATGACATTCCTAACGCTTTAACCATCGCTAGTGCTATTTTAGCCACTGTTTATTTAGGACTCGGCTGGTTGTTTGTGCAGCGTAGCCAGCGTTACGCCTTAATCACCGAGGGCATGCTGGCTTTAGGATTTGGTTTTTTGGCGCTGGTAATCCCTTTAGCATTAGATGCTGAATGGATTGCTTTTGGCTGGTCAGTACAAGGGTTGGCACTGGTGTGGTTTGGACGGCGCTCACTACGCGCATGGTCAGTGCTATTTGGTTTGTTATTGCAGCTAATCAGTATAGGTATGCTGATGGTAAAAGTCGTCTTCGCCATTCAAGATTATCCGACATTGGCATTAACCATTTCCGCTATGACTTATTTAGCCACTGTATTTATTTTACGCACGAACAACTCGCCAGCTATGCTAAATGATAGTTTGAACGAAGACTTAAATGATAGCTTAGATAATCATTCAACATATTCTCAAGAGCAAAACGCCACGCCAGATGCGATAGCAACCTATGCCAACGCATTAGGTATTAGCACTCATGCCGCCCAGCAATGGCTAACCTCAATCAACAGCCACAGCACAGTATTTAATCTTGTTTGGCACAGTCCTATACTCATAAGGTTTTTAACCTTTACGGCTATAGCGTGGCTACTACAAGTGCTGCTGCTTGATTTTAACCAGTGGTTTGCCAGTTGGACACTGGCAACGACGACCATGATTGCACTCGCAGCACTGGTTAGCCTTGCCATATATTGGACAATCAATCGTTATCGCTTGTGGATAGAAATCAGACAACTTAGCCACGGCTTATCGATCGTCTTTTATCTCATGCTCGTCCTACAGTTACCGCAAAAATTCGAGTTTCATTTATCATGGCAGACAGCAGATTGGCTACTATTGACTGGTCTAATCATTGGTTGGTTGATTATCGGACAGTTGTGGTTAAAGACGTGGTACAACCATTCCGAGCTGTCACGCTATGATGGCGCAAGCTGGCTAGGAGCTAGCATTCTAATCATTACTGCCGCTGCCCACTATGGACTCGCAGATTCCGCTGGGGTGATGGCTGTCTTGATGCCAGCCATTTTAATATTGGCTGGATTATGGCGCTGTCATCGTTATGCCAGCTATCGTAAGCAAAATACGCGTACAAACAAGGCATTCAAGCAAAGCCCACTGTACTGGTTTGATTGGCAACAAGCGCTATTGAGCTGCGCGGCTATCTTTGCGCCCATTGCTTTAAGTTGGGTCATCATGACCAACTGGTCATATGATGGTGTAATTTGGGGACTGTCCTACTTCCCACTACTGAATTTATACGACATTACCTCATTGCTGACGCTATTGGTTGGTTTTAGTCTATATTATATGAGCCAACATCGCCGCGATGAGAGTCGTATCGAATCGAGTGCAGCCCCCCAAACTAAGCGTATATTTACCGCCGATTATTTATTGGTTATGTTGGGACTTATTAGCTTTTGGCTGATATCCAGTATGTTGGTCAGAACGCTACATGCCTTTATCGGTAAACCGTTGTGGGACAGCGCTCAGGGCGGCGCATGGAATAGCGAGCAAGTGCAGACAGGGTTGACCATTTTATGGACGCTCTTGGCTTTAGTCGCCACCATCGTCGCCAGTCGCTATTGGCAGCGGACGCTTTGGTTTATGGGGATTGGGCTGTTAGGCGTCGTCGTAATTAAACTGGTAATAGTTGATTTGTCACAGACCGAAGCGATTTGGCGGGTGATATCTTTCCTTGGCGCAGGCAGTTTAATACTATTAATTGGTTATCTTGCACCGTTACCTCCTGCCCGCGATGAAATAGAAAATTAAGCTCAAGAATAACCGCGCATCTGGTTGGGCGAAATTGTAGCGTGAGCAAGGTGGTTCTGTAGTAAACTGGACACCATGAAAAGTAAATGACGATCGTCTTACTTTGCGCATTTTTTATAAAAGGTTATGAAAGCAGATGGATAAGAGAGCAAGTATTCAGTGGTTCCCTGGGCACATGAACAAAGCCCGTAACGAAATCAAAGAAATCATGCCGCAGATGGATTTGGTCATCGAGGTGATCGATGCGCGTATCCCATATAGTAGTGAAAACCCAATGGTCGCGGCATTGCGCGGCGAAAAACCCGTCATCAAAATCCTGAACAAAGCCGACCTTGCTGATCCTGAATTGACCCAAGCGTGGATGGACTATCTTGAGCAGCAAAGCGGTGTGAAAGCCATTGCTTGCGATACTGATAAAGCCAATGATGTCAAACGTATCATCGCCATCTGTAAACAGCTCGTGCCCAATAAAGTGGGTACGGGTCGCCAAATCAAAGCCATGATTATGGGCATACCAAACGTCGGTAAATCGACGTTGATTAATACCTTGGCTGGACGCGCCGTAGCAAGAACTGGCGATGAGCCAGCAGTTACTAAGTCGCAGCAGTTGATTAAACTTGATGATGACATCATGCTTTATGACACGCCCGGTATGTTATGGCCAAAAGTCGAAAACGAAAACTCTGGCTATCGTCTGGCAGCGACGGGTGGTATTCGTGATACGGCTTTTGACTTCGCTGATGTCGCCAGCTATACCGCTGAATACTTGATGCAAGCCTACCCTGAGCTGCTAAAAACCCGCTATAAAATTGAAGCGCTACCAAAGACTGATTGGGAGTTTTTTGAAGTCGCTGGACGCAATCGCGGCTGTGTACGTTCGGGCAATCAAGTCGATACCTACCGCATGTCTGAGATTTTGATCAACGAGTTACGTAGCGCTAAGCTTGGGCGTATTACGCTTGAGACGCCAGCCATGTCTGAAGCTGAAGAACTCGTCGTCGCTGAGCAGCGCTTAGCAGCAGAAGAAAAAAGAATCGCCAAAGAAGAAGAAAAGCGTTTACGTCGTTTGAAAACGCGGAAGAATCGGAAATAGGGTTGATAAACATAAAACCAATCATGTAGAAGTGAAAATCTTCCCGTCAGGCAAAGAAACCAACCCTAGCAAATAATAAAACACCAACCCATGTTTCTTTGCCAATGGTGCAATTACTCTAGCAGCTTCTTGCATATTACCATCTGGCAGTGGTAGAGAGACAGCAAAGGTATCCTGTAGCTGTACATGAGCGACCGTTGCTCCAAATGCTAATGAGAGCTCGAATGATAAATCACCTTCATGGGCAAATTGCTGTAGCTCAGTGGCGAATTTTAATATGTTTTCACTATGAGCGCTGACCTCTACCTCTAGTAGCTGTGGTAGTAATACACCTGCGCTATCATACGAGTCTGGCAGATACTCATCGCCATCACCCAAGCTTGCATCCCAAACATAAAACAAAGCATATTCATGCATAGCTGGCTACTCCAATGGCTCTACGGTAGATAAAATCTCTAAAAGTCTATCCCAGCGCTCATTCATTCTATGCTTAACATAATCGTTTGGTGAGTTATTAATCAGATCACGATACTGGGTAACCAACTCATCAAAGTCCTCTCGACCTGCAAGTTTGGCTAAAATAAGTTGTATATCCGCACTTTCACCATGGCTATGCCCTTTTGCAATCTTATTATGTAGTAACAAAAAAAGCTGATTGTAGCTGTCTATCTGATCTACTTCATCCAGTTTACTGACAAACTCAGTATTGATAAATTCAGGAATCTGTTTTTGCTTATCTGAAAAGCTGCTATAACATACATTCATATAATCTAGCTTTAAATAAGGAGATTGTCGAGTAAGCTCAGTTGGCAGCGATACTTTATCGTAAATCTCTTCAAAAGCTGGTGATACAAAATACGCATGAATCTTTAATATAAAATAGCCGTTCTTACCTTCTGCTCCTCCAGTTAGCCGCACATGACCATAAGGCATGGGCTTGGTACAACCATCGACTTCAAGAGAGTCAATAACGTTAGCGCTTGTTACTTGGCTACGCTGATAACCATAACGTTCTAAACAATCATGCATGAATGGGTGCAGTATTTTTTCAAAGTCCTCTCTATCTCTAGGAACCTGTGCCTCTGGCTTATAAATATCAGCGGACTGTTTTGCCAGCGCCCGCTTTTCTTTTAGCAGTGCCATGCCTCTTGCGATGTTAGGCGGATAGATCGTACCATCTGGATAGGCGGCCATACCCCGCGTGTCATAAAACACTAGCCCTAATTCTTCACATAAAGGGGCGATAACATCTAGTGCTTCACCGTGCAGTGCTTCAGGTGTGGGTATGGCGACGCAAGCGGTCTTAGGATGTGTTTTCATCTCTAAATTTGTATTTACGTAGGCTTCATAAAAGACTTCTGAATAATCCGAGGTTCTGGCCTCGTTCACGAGAAGATCTGCCAGCTCAATAATGTTTGGACTAATATCATCCACTGGCTGCTGGCGCAAAGCTTCAAAATCGTGCGTTGCTTGTTCCCATGAGCTATCTTTACTTGGTGTACAAGTAATTTGATGGATATCCCAAACGAAAAAGGTTTGTGCTGACAATATACTCTCTCCTAAACTATTAATGAAAACAATGGTTCTACTTATATTTATTATTAAACCAACAATGAATAGTTAAACTATATTCTTCCATAAAAATAACAGACCATTGCATAGCGACCTGCATCACCCCATAAACAAAGATAACCTTTTATAGTCTGATATTTCTTATTAATTGACAAGGATTATTCTTGCCTACTTTATTCTCTCAACCTGATTCATCTTTAAACTCCTTCGCCTCCCGCCTCCTTGACTGGTTCGCTGAAAACGGTCGCCACGATTTACCTTGGCAACAACACCAAGCTGACATACCCAATCCTTATATCGTTTGGCTATCAGAAGTCATGCTCCAGCAAACGCAAGTAACCACTGTGCTGCTCTACTTTGCCCGTTTTATGGATAGCTTTCCGACGGTGCAAGACTTGGCCGCAGCAGAATGGGACATGGTGGCAGAACACTGGGCGGGGCTTGGCTACTATGCGCGGGCGCGTAATCTGCATAAAGGCGCAAAGCAATTGGTTGCAGTGATTGATGAGACGAGCGACTTTCCACAAACACTAGCAGGTTGGGAAGCCATCTCTGGCGTTGGCCCATCGACCGCTGGCGCGATTATGGCAATGGGGTTACATCGTTATGGCGTCATCTGTGATGGTAATGTCAAACGCGTTCTCACACGCTGGGCGGCTATCGATGGTGATATTACTAAATCTGCCACCACTAAAGAGCTGTGGGCATTGGCAGAACGTCTAACGCCTAGAGAGAACTCAGGACTGTTTGCACAAGCGATGATGGATATGGGCGCGACGTTATGCACGCGTAGCAAACCTGCCTGCCTATTATGCCCCCTTCAAGAGGATTGCTTGGCACATGCTGAGGGACGCGAAACGGATTATCCAGTCAAAGCAAAAAAGCAGCCCAAACCCAGCAAGTTTAGCAATGCGTTATTGATTGAAGCTATTGATGGCAAAATACTGTGGCTACAACGCCCTGACAATGGCATTTGGGGTGGGTTGTGGAGTTTGCCTTTACAGTTTATAGAAAAAACCGCAGGCAAAATGAATACTAAAACTGCCGCAGAAAAAACGACTGAAATTGACGATACAGTATTAAAAGTGACCAGTAATGAAAAAGTATACGAAGCAGAATTTACTACTGCCGAGCAAATTATCAATGAGTGGTTAGATAAGCATAAATTGACAGCAAAAGCAGTCAGTAAAACTTTATTAGACGATGCTCCTATTAAACATTCACTGACACATTTTCATTGGTATTTGACACCGCAATCGCTGATTTTAAATGCTCAGCAAATTACCGAAATAACCGAAGCTTTAGAAGCAGCACAAATTAATATTAATTGGCTAAATGCTGTTGATGCTCAGGCAACGCTTGGATTGCCACGAGCAATGGTTAAGATTTTAGAATAAAAAAAGCGACTCATTATCAATAGTGAGTCGCTTTTTCTTTAGTCATCGTAGTACGGTTAGCGCTAAGACTTCGGCACTCGCAAACGCATCAGGCCTTCTTGTTGTACCGTAGCAACCAGCTTACCATCTTGCCAAAACTGCCCATGGTTTAAGCCCTTGGCATTAGACGTGGTATCACTCCACATGTCGTATAGCATCCAACCGTTTAGATCAAAATTACGATGGAAATGCATCGAGTGGTCAATACTAGCCGCTTGCAAGCCGCTGGTCATAAAGCTAACACCGTGCGACATCAGCCCTGTACCAACCAGATAAAAATCGGACGAAAATGCCAATAGCGCTTGTTGAATCGCAACAGGTTGATTGCCCAATTCGCGGATACGCAACCAGTTCGCCTGCTTCGGTTTCATTGGCTCTGGATGAATCGGATCACGCGGTTTAACGGGTTTAATTTCGACATGGCGACGGCGCATAAAGCGAGCTTTGAGTGCGTCTGGTACTTTTCCGACATACTCTTCCTTTAAATCTTGCTCAGCCAGTAAATCCTCTGGTGGCGGATAGACAGGCATGTCTTCTTGATACTCTAAACCCTCTTCCATCGGCGAAAACGAGGCTATCATTGAAAATATTACTTGCTCAATGGGCGCTTTACCACGCACTTCTTTATACTGAATCGCCGTCACTTCACGCGCAGACAGACTACGACCGTCACGCAAGCGGCGCACCTGATAAATCACTGGCTGCGTGATATCACCACCGCGCAAAAAATAGCCGTGCAGTGAATGACAGGGCTTGTCTTTGTCCAGTGTATGCGCCGCCGCCATGATGGCTTGGGCGAGCACTTGTCCACCAAAAATACGACTGCCAACATAGTCATGGCTCTTACCCTCAAAGACATCGGGGGTCACTTCAATAAGCGCTACAGTAGCTAGCAGCTCATCAATCAATTGCGAATAATCGGACATGACGATATGTTTCCTTATTTTTATCAAAAACGCTAAGCATCTAAAAATACGCACCTAAAGATATCGATATGATATCGCGAAAGACAAAAGACACTTTGCATTTGAATGTAAAATAATATGAAATCACTTGCTGAAAATGCACAAGAGAGATTTAACACGAAAATTTTAGCGCAAAAAACACGGTCATAGCAGCGCTATCACCAGCATTTATTATATCGTTGTTTCAGCTTAAAAGAAGTACAAAGCAATCGAGTACAAAGGTATATGTGATATTTCGCACGAGACGCGGTCACCCTTTTATAGCAAACGGGCTATAAATCGAAAAGATAAACATCTTACTCAATATCGATGGCTTTGACTAGAGAGCGACGCTCACTTGGCAATATCATGTTGATATTTTTGCTTAACATGCCTTAGGGCGCGTCCTAATATAAACGATATTAATCATAAAAGAACGAGATGCTATTAAACATCTCGTTCTTTTGATCATTTACATTTATGGCTTCACTGCCACTAACACACGGATGGAGTCTGGAACTAATAACAGACTACCTAGTGCTTGCTCACCTTGGGCTTTTAGCTGCTCCAAGCGCTCAATCTCGGCAGGACGTACGTTAGGATTAATCGTTTGTAGATGCTTTAGGCGTTTGATTTCACGTGACCACTGCTGGCTAAAACGGGCACTGGCTTGTTCGCCAATCTCAGCAAGCTGCTGACGGGCAATCTCTTCCGCTTCATAATAACGCTGCTCAATCACATCACCGCGTACTTTAATGACTTGGCGGGCGCGGTTTTTATCCAGACGCTCAATATGCGGCATAATCATCTCCGCACTGATACGCGAGGACAGATCACTGCCTTGCTCACTGATAAACACGCGGATATTTTGCGTGGTCAGCGTCGCTGGTAAATTGAGCAACCTTGGCGCAATGGCTTCAACGCGGAAATTCACTTCGAGCAGCACCATACCTTGTGGTACAGCAGAACTTTTTAGCATCGCCACCGTGGTATTACCAAAGGTGCTGGTACTCGCCAACTCATAAATCGCGCGCATCAATGGATGTTCGTGAGTGATAAATTCGATATCTTCACGCTGTAGTGCTTGCTCACGCTCGAATGTCAACGTCATACCGTCTTCGTCACCGAGTGGCAGACCATCGATATAATCACTAATTTCAGTGCTGTCAATCGGAGCAATCACCCACGAGCCATCGCGCTGGATATTGTGATCGATATTGGCTGAGGCAAAAAAGCGCTCAATAAACTGCGGCAGTAGATTATGACCATCAAAATCGCGCATGGCGTCAGCGATACGTTTGGCAACACGTGGGCGACACGAGTTGTATTCTAATAGGCGATCACGACCCGCTTGTAGCTGTGCCTCTAACCCCAATCGCGTCTGTTTCGCTTCTTCGATGATATCTTGTAGTATCGCACGGTTCTCGTCAGTATCCGCGCCTTCAAGCATGGGTTTTAGCTCTTGAATATACTGCTCTTGCACGCTCTGCGCCGTTGGAGAGATTTGATTAAACATATTCAGCGCGTCGTGATACCAATGATACAGTCGCTCTTGCGCTGTGCCCTGTACATAAGGCACGTGCAGCATAATTTGCTGCGTTTGTCCGATGCGATCTAGGCGACCAATACGCTGCTCTAAGGTATCTGGATTGGCTGGCAAATCCCACAATATCAGCTGGCTGGCAAACTGGAAGTTACGACCTTCCGAGCCAATCTCCGAGCACAACAATATCTGTGCGCCTTCGCTATCAGCAAAGAACGCTGCTGCTTGGTCACGCTCAAGTAAGGTCATCTGCTCAGTAAAGATAGCCGTTTTAATACCAGCATGTAAGCGTAATACCGCCTCTAAGCTCTCAACCGTCGCGCCACTACGGGCAATCAACAGCACTTTTTTGTGCTTAAGCTCGCCGCGCAAAATATCAATCAACCAAGGCACACGTGGGTCATCTTCTAGCCAGCCACCATCAGGTTGGTTTTCTTCGCCCCATAGCTGCTCACGCAATTTACCATTGGTTTGATAGCTGTCTTTCCATGCGGCAGGTAATGCCAGTGGATACGGCTGGCTGCTACGACCATAGAACCCTTTCACACTTTCACGGGTATTACGGAATAGAATACGACCTGTACCATGACGGTCAAGTAATTCATTAAGCGCATAAGTACGCAATTTTTCGTCATCATTAATCGTTGCCAACTCATCAAGACTGATGTCTAACAAGCTGCTTAAAGCGGCAATTTGACTGTCGCTTAATGGCTTATCTTCTATCAATACACCAGCGACAGCAGCCGTTTCAGCAAAGGCTTCTTGACCATCAATAAACTCATCCAAATCATCAAAGCGATCCGGATCAAGCAAACGCAAACGAGCAAAGTGACTTTGTGCCCCAAGCTGCTCTGGCGTTGCTGTCAATAGCATGACCCCTGGTGTTTCTTCGGCAAAGTCAGCAATCAAGTCATATTTATCATTGCCGCCTTGCGCCTCATCCCAATGCAGGTGATGCGCCTCATCGACCACCAATAAATCAAACCCTGCATCCATCGCTTGGTCGTACAAATCAGGGTGATCGAGTAATAAATCCATACCGGCGATGATACATTGCTCAGTGGCAAAGACGTTTTGCTCAGGATCGTGTTCTTTAATGGCTGCTGCACGTACCAAATCAAATAAGGCAAAATTTAGATTAAAACGACGACGCAGCTCAATCATCCACTGATATTGCAAACTATCTGGTACAAGAATGAGTACACGCTCAGCTTTTCCTGTTAACAGCTGCTGATGAATAATCAAACCCGCTTCGATGGTTTTGCCCAAACCAACTTCGTCAGCAAGCAACACACGCGGTGCGATACGTTTGCCAACTTCATGAGCGATATAGAGCTGATGCTCAATGATATCGACACGCGCACCCATCAAGCCTTTAAGCGGATGACCCGCTAGCGCCGATTGCATACGCAAGATATCTTGACGCAGCTCATACCAATCGCCACGCTCAATACGACCAGCCAGCAGACGTTCAAGCGGCTTAGCAAGCGTGATATTGGCAGCCAAACGGGTTTCCATTATCCCTCGTTCATGCTCATCGACACTGTATTTGAGTACACCCATCACTTCTTCGACCGCGGTTACGGTATAGCTCTTACCCGCTTGATCAGAAATACTATCGCCGACTTTAAACACCACGCGTGATAATGGCGCGGAGTTTTTGGCGTAGACGCGCGTCTCTTCACTTTGTGGAAATAGAATGTGCACACATCGGTCATCTACATCGATGACCACACCCAAGCCCAGCTCGGACTCCGTATCAGATAAATAACGTTGACCAACGGCAAATTCAGTATTGTGCAATGAAGCGATAGAGATAGTCATAGGGCGATGTCTTTTGTACTCAGATAATAGGAAAAAATAGATAGCTCATAATGAGAGTTGCTAGCGTGAATCACTAGCGCGATGTCATTACTTAATAGTCTGAGAGGTCGCCGGCCATACCGGCAGCGTCAGCTCATTAGCTAGGTCGCAAGATAAAGCCGACCATTATATAACGTTAGCAGCTAGATGAGTGCGCTAAGTTGACTTTTCAAGAGCAGATTATTGCAAGATTATATCAACGCCAAGCATAAGTTGGTCATATAAAACAATAAGATAACGACTCGCAAGTAAAGAAAAAATATTGTCATTATAAAATTGATTCTGTATTGTTAAGAAATGCAATAGAACATTTCTTCTTTCTTACCTGAATTATTCAAACGCACGTCTACACATACTCTTTTGCCGCCTAGTATTCATGATTGATTATCCTTAAGGATTTATGGGCACAGCATGGCCTTTTATAGTCCTTTAAGTTATAAAACCATCAATAGTTAAGTCGGTTAAGTTATAAGAGTAAAGTAGTACTTTTAATTTTTTTGCCATTATGTACAGAACATTTTAATTAAGATTACGCATTACCACCTAATTGATTGCCACCAATACCTAGCATTGGCACTCTTCTTCGTGGTCACTATTATCCAAGGACTATCACCATCATGAGTGCCTCCAAAAAAGTTGGCTTTTTTAATCAAGTCAGTACCCAAGTAACCACTATTTTATTTATTGCTTTTACGGTCGTACTGGCGGTCGTCGTTTATGTTGTTGATAAAGAGGGCTATGAGAAAATCCGCCTTGAATCTGCAAAATTGGTGGCTGAACGTGGCAATACCGCGGTAAATAGTATTTCAGCCGATATCAATCGGGTGATGCGTAGTGCCTTACTACTACAGCAAAGCGCGCAAACCTTGCCCACAGAAGAAGCAATTTTACAAACCAGTACTGCCAATGCCTTTGATAAGCGTGATTATAATCTTTTGGGTAGTGGTGGCATTTGGCCTGAAAAAGGTGCCCTTGGTGCAAATACCGCGACCCATCCATTTTTGATGGTGCGTCAAAACGGCAATTATCAAGCGGTGTTGAGCGATCCAAATCCTACCAATCCTTATTATCAAGAAGATTGGTTTAGCGTCTTAAAACTGCTCAAACCTGAGAGCTGTATTTGGAACCATGTGCGCGCCAGCCAAACCAAAGGCGAGCTGGCGATGAGCTGCGGTGTGGCAATCGAGCGTGACAATCAGTTTTGGGGTGCCAGTACGGTTAACTTTACGCTGAATCAGCTACAAGAAAACATCGTCAAGTTAAGCGAAAGCTCAGGCTCAGGCTACATTCTACTCTTGGATAATAGTGACAAGGTGATCGCCTCGTCTAACCCTGAACGCTTAAGCTATATTGATGAGAAAACGGGTACGCCGCTTGATATCAAACAAGTCATCAACTCAGACCCTGCTTGGCAACCCGTGCTTGAGTTCTTAGATGTCCAACGTAATGAGATCATCGAACAAGTCGCCGCCAGCGTCTCACCGCAAGTCCAACAGGTACTAACCACGCTTGATAAAGCTGAAACTGGTACGGCAAAGGGTTATTATTTGGTGAACTACGCCGCTTACCTGAATAATGGTGAAAACAAGCAAAACGCCATGGACAGCCGCTTATTACAGAGCTTTGAGTTGACAAAAGACAGTTACTATAACGGCAGTCAAGCCTATGTTTTCGAGATTCCTGAGACTTATTGGAAGCTGATCGTTGTCCAACCTGATGCTGAAATTAACGCCATTGCTGATAATCTCAGTGAAAACTTGGTTAACTGGATTGCATTAGCACTATTGATTACGGCTGGCGTCATTTACTTCATGCTGACCTTCTTAGCATTCAAACCCTTGAAAGAAACCACTGATAAAATCTCTGAAGCGGAAAACTTAATTAATAATAAGCAATACAATAAGCTGAGCGAGGTTAAATTCGCAGAAGGTCGCAACGAGATTGGACTGGTGAATGGCTCTATTAATGACCTACTAGACCGAATCCAGTCTAACGAAGGTAAGCTTGCCAACATTAACCAACAGCTAGAGATTAAAGTCGAAGAACGTACTGCTGAGCTACAAGAAACGCTAAAAGAGCTGAAAAATTCGCAGCTACAATTGATTCGTTCAGAAAAAATGGCAACGTTGGGACAAATGGTGGCAGGCGTTGCTCATGAAGTGAACACACCTTTATCATACGTGCAAAACAACTTGGAGATTATCGGTCAGTTAACTGAGCAATACGAAGAGCTGATTGAATTGGTACAAGGATTAAAAAGCGTTAAAACTGATGCGGCGACTGATGGCAAAATTGACAAGCTACTAGCAGATATTATCCGTGCTTCTGATGAAATCCAAGAAGATGACCTATCAGCTGAATTAAAAGAGCTGATTAAAGATTCGTTATTTGGCGTCGAGCAAATCACTGAAATGGTACTAAATCTACGTAACTTTGCCCGTCTTGATGAGTCAAAAGTGAAAACCATCGATGTGCGCGAATGTATCGAAGCCTCGCTTAAAATCGCTGGCAACTCCATTAGACATCAAGAGATTGTGACTAATTTTGCGCCCACGCCTGAAGTGAAATGCTCACCGTCGCAAATCAACCAAGTCTTGGTCAATCTACTGAACAATGCCGCGCAAGCCATGGGAGAAAAACCTGATGGCAAGATCGAAGTACGCACCCGTGCCGATGATCACCATGTTTATATTGATGTCATCGACAACGGTAAAGGCATGAGTCCAGAAGTTCTCAATCAAATCTTTGAGCCGTTCTTTACGACCAAAGGCGCAGGCGAAGGCACTGGTCTTGGTATGGCAATCAGCCAGCAAATTATGGAGCAACATAATGGCGATATCAAAGTCGTATCGACCGAAGGCGTTGGCACCACATTTACGTTAATACTGCCGATTAATAATAACTTAACAGAGCAAAACCTAGTCGCGTAAGCGCTGGGTCAGCTGCCCTGTTACGTAGAACATATTTAGATATTTAACGACTATTATTCATCATCATAAGGATATCATCATGAATGAATTAGAAAATGACTTAACCACAGTTGAAACCAGCGCTGAGTCAAAGCCGAAGTTGGCATTTATCGACGATGAACAACGCATTTTACGGTCTATGAAACTGCTGTTTCGTAAGACCCATGACGTCTTTATCACCACCGACCCGACTGAGTATATTGACTATATCAAGAACAACCATGTACACGTGGCGGTCAGTGACCAGCGGATGCCTGAGCGAGTCGGTGTGGATATCTTACGCGAAGTAAAAGATGTCTCACCGTCCACCATGCGTATTTTATTGACGGGCTATGCCGATTTAAACGCGATTATTGGCTCTATTAACGATGGTGAGATTTATCGTTATTTGACTAAGCCTTGTAAATCTGAAGAGCTGATCACCGTGGTCGGACGTGCAACCGAAATCGCCTTGACCTATAATCCAGACGAAGATGCCGACCAATTCGACAGTTCAGGTAATAAGCAAACGCTGCTAGTGATCGATGAAACCAATGAGTTGATTGAGCAAATACGTAAGCAATTTTCTCACAGTTATAAAGTACTGCACGCTGAGAGTTTAGAAGAAGCGTACGATTATTTGGCGAATGAAGATATCGGTGTTTGTATCACCGATATCAATGTCAGCGGTGAGAATATCGCGCCGATTATCTTTACCTTAAAACAAGATGCGCCGCATTTGGTGGTTTTGGTACAGACTGAATTTCAAGATGCTGGCTTGCTGATTGATTTGATTAATAAAGGTCAGGTTTATCGCTGCTTACCGAAACCGATGCGCGCCAGCCTGCTTGAAATTAGCGTCAACCGTGCTTTTCAGCATCATGCGAAACTGAAAGCTAGCCCTGACTTGGTCAAACGCTATGAAGTCGAGCATGACCCTGAAAACGACGTTCGTATTGATTTAAGCAGTCGCGTACGTAGCCTTATTGGCAAATTGCGTAAGCGTTTCTCTTTATAAGTCCATAAAACCGAATAAGCACAAAAGACTACCGTCTCAATCAACAAAACCTCTATTTCAATATTGAAGTAGAGGTTTTTTGTTTTGGACTTTTTAACGACCTTTTTGACTAAAATCACCAACGTGCTACATTAAGTCGATCATTATTAAAATCATTTTAAAATAACTATTTAATAAGGAATAACCATGCGCGCGGTTTTTTTAGATAAAGGCACTTTTTCTGATGGCATCGACTTGCCAGCTCCAGCAGGCATCAGCGACTACCTCACTTATGATGATACCCCAAAAGATGCTGCTGTTATTATAGAGCGCTGCAAAGACGCCGACATCATTATTACCAATAAAGTGCAAATCAGCGCTGAAGTGATAAGTAAATTGCCCAAGCTCAAGCTCATTCAACTGACCGCTACTGGTATGAACAACGTCGATCAAGACGCTTGTGTTGAGCACCATGTGGCGCTTTATAACGTCGCAGGTTATGCAGTCAAAAGTGTGCCCGAACATACCTTTATGCTCATGCTCAACGCCATGCGCGCGGGTATTTATTATCATCAAAAAGTCGCTGATGGCACATGGCAGGCAAACGGTAATTTTTGCCTACTGGATATTCCGCTGATAGATTTGGAAGATAAAACACTAGGTATTATTGGCGTTGGCACTATTGGCAAACGCGTGACCGATATTGCTCGTGCCTTTGGAATGACAGTATTGTGGGCGGAGCAGCAAGGACGCGCACCGCGCAATGACGACTATACTGCGTTTGACGACGTACTGGCACAGTCTGATGTACTGAGCTTGCATTGCCCATTAAACGAGAAAACTCAGCACCTGATTAATGCAGATACTTTAGCAAAAATGGTCAAACAGCCGCTCATCGTCAATGTCGCTCGTGGTGGCATCGTGGATAGCCAAGCGCTGACTGATGCCATTAACAATGAGCAAATCATCGGCTACGCCAGCGACGTTTTTGAGCAAGAGCCTATCACCGCTGACGACCCTTTATTGACCATTGCCAAGCATCCGCGCGTTATATTTAGCCCGCATAATGCGTGGGGCAGCAAAAGTGCACAACAAACCTTGTGGCAGATCTTAAGCAAACAAGTTACTGATTTTATTAATAGCCATTAAAAATAGCCATTAAAAAACATTTAGCAAATGACTGTAACCAAGCGACCTTAACGACTAAAACGTAACCAATCATCTTTTATTTTGCGATGTTTGAGCATGATGCGGTCGCTGAGATAGTTGTTTGTCACCCGCCAAGGATATATATCGCCTTGCTTGGGTAGCTCGTGTTGAGCGCGCTTGACATATCCTGAGGATAGCGCGCCCATCACCGTATCTGTCTGCGTAAGCGCTTTGGCATCTTTAGTCTGTGCTTGTGGCAATACCACTTGATAGCGATGCTGATGCATATATCCCAGCAGTCGCATCACATACTGACACGCCAAATCGATTTTTAGCGTCCATGAGGCGTTGGTATAGCCAAATAGCGCCACCATATTTGGTATATCTTCAATCATGACCGCTTTATAAGTCATGCGCGAACCAATATCTATCGCCTGCCCGTCAATATATACTTTGGCACCGCCGAGCATTTGTAGCTTTAATCCTGTCGCTGTGACGATGATATCAGCATCGAGATGCTTGCCAGAATCAAGCATAATGCCTGTCTTGGTAAAATGGCTGATTTGATCGGTGACGACGCTGGCGCGTTTGCCATGCAATGCTTTGAATAAATCACTGTCTGGCACCGCACATATCCGCTGATCCCAAGGATTATAGTTCGGTACAAAATGCGCCACATCGATACCGCTACCTTTTAGCTCTGTTTTGACACCGCGTTTTAATAACGCTTTCATAAGCTTGGGTGCCAATATAGCCGCTCGATAAGTACCTTGTTGAATCAATACATTACGAGTACGCAGCACCGTATAAGCCTGCTCTTTCGACAACGGTGAAAATTTACCTGCTAGCCAATCAAGCGTATAATCATCGCCCGGTACACTTGCCACATACGTGGGAGAACGCTGTAACATAGTGACGTGACGCGCGCATTGCCCACCTTTTTCATCCACCAAAGCTGGCAGCAATGTCATCGCTGTGGCACCGCTACCGATAATAACTACCTTCTTATCGTCATAATCCACATTTTGCCAATGCTGCGGATGAATGATCTCACCTTGAAAATCTGCTTCTTTATTAAAAGAAGGACGATAACCTTGTTCATAATCATAGTAACCCGTGGCGCCAACGACGAACTTTGCCGTTACCGTAAACACCTCACCGCTGGCATGATTTTTTACCATCGCCGTCCATTGTTGATGGCTACCTGACCAAGACAACTGCTGCACCTCGTGCTGATAGCGAATATGTTCGCTGATACCAAACTCACGCGCCGTATCAGCAATATAGTTTTTAATATCACCGCCTTTTGCCAAAATCCTGTGATTTAGCCATGGTCTGAAACTGTAGCCAAACGTCAAGGCATCAGAGTCAGAGCGGATGCCTGGATAGGTGAATAAATCCCATGTACCACCCAAATCTGCTCGTTTTTCTAATACCAAAAACCGCTGTGCACTTTTCTGTTGTTGCTTTGATGATTTGCGTTTCTGCTTACCTGGATTTTTATGACCAAACAGTCCTTTGTGTTTTTGCTGCTGCAATCGGCACGCCATACCAATACCAGTAATTCCTGCACCGATAATCAGTACTTCATAATCCACTGGTGTGTCTGAGAGTGCCGCTTGAGGTTTGAAGCGTTTCTTAACTGCCTGTTTGGCTGCCGTCATATCAAGCATAATACGTTCCTTGTTTTTGCATGATGGGTTTAAAAAATTTGACATAAATCCATTTAAAAAGGGCTTGGGCTTTCCCAATCCATCCACGCACCAAGCGTAGGATGCTTGAGACGCAATTGCTGAGCATGGAGATTAAGCCTTGGCGCAATCGCTAAAGCTGTACCTTCTGCATAAATAGGATCGCCAATCATCACATGACCCACATGCACCATATGGACGCGCAGCTGATGACTACGACCGGTGACAGGCTTTAGCATTACGCGCGTGACTGTCTGACCGTTGCATTGCTCATGGCTGATGACTTCATATAAAGTTAAGGCATGCTTTGACCAGCTAGGATCGATAATATGGCGCGGTTTCGTCTCTGGCTCATAGCGCACTGGTATGGATATCTCACCCGTTGCGCCGACACGCTCCCACTCTCCAAAGACGCGTGCCTGATATTTTTTTTGTGGCAAACGTTCAATGAATTGCTTACTAATATGGGTTTGCGCGGCAGCATTCTTGGCAAAAATGAGCAGCCCTGAGGTATCCATATCCAGACGATGAATCAGCTTGACTGCGGGATTGGCACGCTCAAGTCTCGCCAGCAAACTGACCTTGAGCGTTTTGCCATCGACACTCAACAGACCTACAGGCTTATCAACCACCCAAATATCATCATCTTCGTAGACAGTAATCTGTTGCGCAAATGCTTGAAAAAACTCAAGCGGATAGGCGTTTTCTTGAGCATTGAGGGCGTTGACTTCTTCAGCAGTAAAAGGCATAAAAATGGGCACTTATATAAAGGGGCTTGAATGATTAATGAGCTTGCATATGAAAGCTGTCTTAAGTGGTAGATATTAGAGTATAGATATAGTGTTATAAACCGCTTATTTTTGAGCAAAAGACACAGACGGGATTATCAAGTGACAGATAACACCATGCCTGTGTCGTTATGTGTCGATTTATTGTGCTAATCGTAATTGTTAAACAATTTAACCAGCCTGCATCTGTTAACCCTGAGCAAACATGTTAATATAATGGCACATTTTAACCACTTCTAAACGCTTCTTTGGTCACTCATCATTCTATTATGCAACAAATATATTAGTTGATGGATGGCGATAGAAATAATAAAACAAGAGAGATAAATTATGTCAGACCTTATTTTACATACTACCGATGCCGACTTTGACAAAGACGTATTGCAATCAGATGTGCCAGTGTTGGTAGACTTCTGGGCAGCATGGTGTGGTCCTTGTAAAGCAATCGCCCCTATTTTAGAAGATCTAGCCACTGAGTACCAAGACAAAGTTAAAATCGTCAAAGTTGATGTGGATAGCAACCCACAAGCAGCCAGCCGTTTTGGTATCCGTAATATCCCAACGCTATTTGTCTTTAAAGATGGCGAAAAAGTTGACTCAGTGATGGGTCTACAGCCAAAAGCTGAATTGGCAAAAGTGTTAGACAAGCATCTCTAAGTCGAGACTTGCTCGTTTTGCATAAGCATTCTAAAGAGACAGCAACACCGTCGAAAAAGTCATTATCTAACGTAGATAGTGGCTTTTTTGCTTGTTTTTTATGCAAAAAACTCAATTAGACGACTTTTTTGGCAAAATTTATTGACAATGCTATTGTGAAGACCGTATAGTCTGCTGACAACAGAAAACTAACGGTTTTCCTAACTGTCTTATCGCTATTCTCCTCGTGTTTATCAACAAAAACACAATCGTCGTTATAAACACCATTGCTGAACGAAATGACTAAACACAATTACTGATATTGAGTTTTTGACGCAGACTCTTATGTAGACTTCTTTATCCTTATTTCTTATTACCTTGCATAAACGATTGCAATTCGTATATAAGCTGACACGTAATATCCAAACTACATAAATCCAGCTCTGTGCACGCACCCTCTATCACCATACTATCGTTGTTTTAATCACTGTCGTGACTTGTGCTGCTAATGGCATCTCTCATCTGATCAATTGCTAATGACCTATCTATGAATCTTACTGAATTAAAGAAAAAATCAATCGCTGAGCTATTGGCTATCGCCAAAGAAATGGGTCTTGATAATATGGCGCGTAGCCGTAAACAAGACATTATCTTTGCTATCCTAAAAACCCATGCGCGGAACGGTGAAGCCATTTATGGTGACGGCGTACTTGAGGTTCTTCCGGATGGTTTTGGCTTTTTACGCTCATCAGAAGGCTCATACTTAGCCGGTCCTGATGACATTTATGTCAGCCCTAGCCAAATTCGCCGCTTTAGTCTCAAGACGGGTGATAGTATCGCTGGTACGATTCGTCCACCAAAAGATTCTGAACGTTATTTTGCGTTATTAAAAGTTGGCGAAATCAACTTTGATACCCCAGATCGCTCACGTCATAAGCTTATCTTCGAAAACCTGACACCTCTATTCCCAACTGAGCATTTAAAACTCGAGCTTGGTAACGGCACTACTGAAGATCTTACGGGTCGTATTATCGATCTAATCGCGCCGATTGGTAAAGGTCAGCGTTCTATCATCGTCGCACCGCCAAAAGCGGGTAAAACGATGCTGCTACAGACCATCGCTCAGTCGATTACTCGTAATAACCCTGAATGCTACTTAATTGTCCTATTGATTGATGAGCGTCCAGAAGAAGTCACCGAAATGGTACGTACGGTACGCGGTGAAGTGGTTGCCTCTACCTTTGATGAGCCGCCACAGCGTCATGTACAAGTCGCTGAAATGGTTATCGAAAAAGCCAAACGTTTGGTCGAGCACAAACAAGACGTGGTTATTTTACTGGATTCGATTACTCGTTTGGCGCGTGCTTATAACACGGTCATACCATCGTCAGGTAAAGTATTGACGGGTGGTTTGGATGCCAATGCGTTAGAACGCCCAAAACGCTTCTTCGGTGCTGCTCGTAATGTTGAAGAAGGTGGCAGTTTGACCATTATTGCCAGTGCCCTTATCGATACGGGTAGTAAAATGGACAGCGTTATCTTTGAAGAATTCAAAGGTACTGGTAACCAAGAGATTACGCTTGAGCGTGATTTGGCTGAAAAACGTGTCTTCCCTGCGATTAATATCAAAAAATCTGGTACACGCCGTGAAGAGCGTCTGCTTGATGAAGATAAACTGCGCAAGGTTTGGATTTTACGCAAGCTATTACAGCCGATGGATGGTGTACAAGCCACTGAGTTCTTGTTGGATCGCTTAAAAGAAGCGAAAACCAATGATGAATTCTTTGAGCAGATGAAACGCAAATCACAGAACTAATGATAGATCCGTGCTGCTTTGCCATACTCAATAGATAAGCCACTTAAGTAGAAAAGACCGCACTCGTGCGGTCTTTTTGTTTTGTATTCATTTTATATATATTCAGGCATGTCCTGAATTCAAAAATGGCAATAAAAATGAGAACAGACCTTAATACCTCACTATTAAACGCCAAAAGTACTATTTTCAAAAACAGTTAGCTTACTATCAATACAAATACAATAACCCTAAGCAAAACCCCTACCAACGATACAGTGGAGAAACATCCTTTACAGGCTATTTGCAAAGCTTAGCGCTTTTACTACGCCTAGAAATTATTATATGGGTTAGTATAGGAGCCAGTATAGATATACTCTGCTATCACGTGTTAATAGCAGTATAATTTTCGAGATATTTAACATCCTTGATGTAATCCTTACTAATGCAGACCTTTGTATGTCTTGCGGTAGCACAATAGATTATTCTAAGATACTTGCCCAAATATTTTAATACAGCTTACTATCGGTATTAAAATTAGTGGTAATAAAAATATCGTATTTTGATTTTGATAAACTAACTTGATAACCTAACCGGTGATACTATGAAATTTGCTAAAACTATCGCAATGACTGCCCTTACTAGCTCTGCCCTTATCATGGGTGGCTGTGCAACTAATGGATACAATAGTGGCTTGAGCAATACCGCTAAAGGTGCTGCTGCCGGCGCTGCTGCTGGTGCACTTATTAGAAGTGGCGGCGATAGCAAAGACATCGCTCGTGGCGCACTTGGTGGTGCTGCAGTAGGTGGCGCTGGTGCTTACATTCTTAATAACAGCAGATAATCGCTAAATGATTATTTGGTGCTATCAAGGCCGTTTTTAAGCATTTCAACTGTGTGTATTTTAAATCTATTGAATATGTCTAAGACGCTCTAAAATACAAAAAGCCTGCAATCGATATTGCAGGCTTTTTGTTGGATCGCCTTTTTTAGGCGATAGTTACTACGCTAAAATATCATAGCGATACTGACTATAATGCCCCGCTAAAAGTATCACAAGACTGCACGTTGCCACTTTCCAAACCACGAGTGAACCACTGAACACGCTGCTGACTGGTGCCATGAGTGAAATTATCAGGTACGACTGCTCCACCGCTAGCGCGCGCTAAACGATCATCACCGATTTGACCAGCGGCATTGATGGCCTCATCGATATCACCTGCCTCCAAAAACTGTACACGCTCTTGGTTACGTTGTGCCCAAACCCCAGCAAAACAATCAGCCTGCAGTTCTTGTAGTACTGATAGCTTATTGGCTTGTGCACGAGTGACTTGACGGCTGGCTTCATTAACTTGCTGACTGATACCTAATAAAGTCTGTACGTGATGACCAACTTCATGTGCAATAACATAAGCTTGTGCAAAATCACCCGCTTTACCTTGATTATCTTGGTCGCCAGAGCCTTGCTTATCACCCGTGATACCGAGATTTTGGCGCATTTCTACAAAGAAAGATTTGTCTAGATAGACAGTCTGATCGCCTGGGCAATAAAATGGGCCCGTCGCGGAGCTAGCACTGCCGCAGGCTGAGCTAACTTGACCATTGAAGAGAGTCAATGATGGCTCCTGATAGGTGCTGCCTGCTTCTTTAAATATTTGATGCCAAACTTCTTCAGTATCAGCCAAGACTACTTTGACAAACTGCGTATCTCGATCGTTACTTGTCGCAGGTTCGGTAGCGGCACTGCTATTGCCACCGCCTGCTACTACTTGACCCGTCTGTAAAGCGGTCATTGGGTTTACCCCAAATACCAGCCATAAAATGCCAGCAATAATAATTCCACCGATACCACCGCCTATCATTTTGCCGCCACCACTACTGGTGCGCACATTGGAACTGCCGCGTCTACCTTGCCATTTCATTGTTTCATTCCTCAAATATACGATATATATATTGCTACTCGTATTGATGATTTTTTATATAGTGTAATTTTGACTCAATTCTTTATTTTTTTGACCAAATCCGATTTCTAACAAGTAAGTAATCTCAAAGTACTTTTGACGAATGCTACTTTACTAGGCTCTTGATATTGCACTAATCAAGACATTTAATGACTATTAAACCCCTAATAGATACAATAGATGCTTATAAAGTCTAGTAGAAATCAAGACATCGAAAAGGTCATCAGAATAGGTTGATGTCATTGATTATACGTCTATTAATTTGGCTCGTTGTATTAAAAATTATAACGAATAAGTGATGTAAAACACTATTTACAATTTTATTGTTACTTAATTGTACAGCCTATTTCTATTTATATAGAAATCCTATAGAATGCGTGAAAGCTGAGTAGCTGTAACTAAGACTAGTTGAATTCTGAGAAATCTCAGCTTTCAACCTTTTTTGCTGCTACTGATCATTTCATTTTCCCGGAGAAAACCTTATGAACTTAAAATTACTTGCTCTAGCTGGTATCATGACTGCAACTATGGGCCTTACTGCCTGTGACAGCAACAAAGAAAACGCTGCTGAAGATTTATCTGACGCACAAGAAGAAGTGCAGGATGCATCAAAAGAGCTAAACGAAGCTGCTGCTGAAGGCGAAGTAACTGCTGATGCTGACGCTGCTGTTGCTGAAGCTGAAGCTGACATCACTGATGCTCAAGTTGCTACTGCTACTGACGAAATCGATGCTGAAGTACCTGTAGACGGTACTACTACTAGCGTTGACGTAGCTAGCGAAACTCCAGCTGTAGACGCAGCTGACGAAGTTGTAGTTATTGAAGAACCAGCTCAGTAATTTTATCGTTTATATGATAGAAATACTGTAGTAAAAAAAAGAGAGCCTAAGCTCTCTTTTTTTATGCGTGTCATTTGCAATCGTTCATGGTTATTCATAGCTAAATATGATATTTAATGGCGCTTTCAAGTGTAGATCAACCATCTCACATTAATAATAAAGCGTAACTTTAACAACCATCATGAAGTCATGATATATTTATATGTTCAGTTTTATACGATTGACAGTTACTGCTACTCGTCAAATAGACGCTCATCAACTTGTTGACGGAATTTTTGCCCTGTCTTGAAAGTCACCACACGGCGTGCTGATACGGCGACTGGCTCTCCTGTCTTAGGGTTGCGACCTGGACGGCTATTTTTATCTTTAAGCTCGAAGTTGCCAAAGCCTGAAAGCTTGACCTCTTTGCCATCAATTAAACTCTCTGACAATTCATCAAAGAAATTCTCTACCAAACAGCGGCCTTCTTGGCGTGTTAGGTCAAGATGACTCATCAAATGCTCAATCATGTCAGATTTGGTTAAGGTGCTCACAGTACGACTCCTATGCTATGTCGTGATGTCGAATATCATGGTTTAGCGGTATGAGGGTTAATGCTAGCTATTATAAAGGTTTTCTAACCTCTTTTTAACAAAGACTGCTTTAAAATCCTTTATTAATAACCACTTAACTATTTTTATGAAAAAAATTTTATAAAATCATAATTCTTATAAATAGCAATGCCCTATAGCCTCTTTAAGAGTGAGGCTACAGAGCATATCTATGATAAGAGCTATATGTTAGCTGTCACGCAACTTTGCAGCATGTTGCTCAGTTAGTGCTTGTACCACTTTGTCAGTCGCGGTTTTAATGGCGTCATCAGATAGCGTTTGTGCATTGTCTTTCCATATTAGCGCAAAAGCCAATGAGCGCTGACCAGCTGGCACGTTGTCGCCTTGATACACATCAAACAACCACAGATCAGCCAATAGTTCACCAGCTGCCGCGCGTATCGTCGACTCTAATGTCTGTAAACTGATCTCACTGTCTACTAAAATGGCAATATCACGGCGTACTTGTGGAAATTTGCTTGGGGTGGTGATGGTATGTTGCTCACGAGCAAGGGTCAGTAATGGCGCAAGTGATAATTGAGCAACCCACGTAGCTGGCAAATCTAACTGCTTAGCCGTGTTAGGATGCAACTGACCCAACCAACCGACATATTCATCATCAATATAGAGCTTAGCGCTTTGACCCGGATGCAAGAAAGCAAGCTCACTGCGCTCATAGCGAATACGGGCGCTATCCATTTGTGCAGGTAATAACTGCTCAATATCATGCTTAAGATCATAAAAGTCTAACGCACGGTTTTGATACGCTTGCTCGTCCCAGACATCGCCAACTGCTACTAACGCAATACTTGGCGTTTGTACCAACTCACTAATACTTTGACCAACAAAGCTAAGCCCTGTTTCAAAGAAACGAACGCGTGGCTGCTGACGATTGAGATTGTACTGCACGCAAGGCAATAAGCTTGATAACAAAGTACGGCGCATCACGGCTAAGTCACTAGAGATAGGATTGGCCAGTGCCAACACTTCTCCTAGGGCTTTATCATCGAGCAAGGCTTCTATTTTTGCGTCACTAAAGCTAAAGCTAATGGCTTCCATATAGCCATTATCGACTAGTGCCAGCTTCATCTCGTGAGTCAAGTCTGCGGTATCGTCATAATCCATGCTGACTTGCAAATGCGGCAACACGCTTGGAATATTGTCATAGCCATAGATACGCGCAATTTCTTCGATGAGGTCTTCTTTGATACTCATGTCAAAGCGATACGATGGCGGCGTGCAAATCAGGCTATCGGCTTGCTGCGCTACCTCAAAGCCCAATTGGGTTAAGATACGAACCATGACTGCTGGCTCAATCTCAATACCGATGACATCACGAACTTTAGCAATTGGTAAAGTAATCGGTGCGCGAGCTGGTAAATGCTCACTGCTTTCTGCTTTTACTATTTGTCCGGCTTGCCCACCAGTAACGCTACTAATCAAATCAACAGCGCGTGCCAATGCTAGCTCTGGTAACTCAAAGTCTACCCCACGCTCAAAGCGTTGTGAGGCATCAGTATGCAGACCAAAACGGCGTGCACGTGCAGCAATAGCAAGCTGGTTAAAGAAAGCACTTTCTAAGACGATATTGGTGGTGCTATCAGTAACACTACTGCGTTGACCGCCCATGATACCCGCGAGCGCAAGTGCGCCTTTATCATCAGCAATGACTAATTCATCACCCGTTAGAATAATGGTTTGCTCATTTAATAAGACAATCGTTTCTTCAGGCTGTGCCAAACGCACCACGATATCGCCCTCGATAGTATCGGCATCAAAAGCATGTAGCGGTTGACCCAACTCCATCAATACATAGTTGGTCACATCAACCAAAAAGTTGTGCGAGCGTAGTCCTGACTGAACCAGCGCATCTTGCATCCACTTTGGGGTGTCGATGCTACGATCAATATTGCTGATTGACTGTAGTAAATAGCGCGGGCACGCTTCAATTGCACTAACCGTTACCGCTGGCGTAGCAGTACCAGCAGCGTTTTCAGTAGCTGCTACGTTGGCAGGAATATCAGGCAGCTGCATTGGCAAATCATTGATAACTGATATTTCGCGTGCAATACCGCGTACACTAAAACAGTCACCGCGATTTGGGGTGATAGAGATATCTAATATCTGATTGTCTAAACCTAAATACTCACGAATATCCATACCAATCGGTGCATCAGCTGGCAATTCAAGCAGACCATCGATGCTATCGGTTAAATCAATTTCAGACGCGCCGCAAAGCATACCGTTAGAGTCGACACCGCGTAGGTTACCGTTTCTAATTTCAAAACCTGCACCATTATCAGAAGGCAAAATGGCACCAACGGTCGCAACGGGTGCTTTCATACCAACGGTGACATTGGGTGCGCCGCAGACGATTTGTAACGGTTCAGCTGCACCAATATTAACCTGCGTAACGCGCAGTTTATCGGCATCTGGATGCTGCTCGACGCTGATGACTTCACCGACGACCACACCACTGAAGGCACGGGCAACCGCATAGCGATCATCAATCTCAAGTCCTGCCATCGTGAGTTGTTCGGCCAATTGCTCACTAGTATTGTTGGGGTTTACCCATTGACGTAGCCACTGTTCGCTAATTTTCATAAATATCTCAGATCAGAATTTTATAATAAAGGTTTTGGAGTAAAGGTAGAGGTATTATTAAATAATAAAATCTAGCCAAACTGCTTTAAAAAGCGTACGTCATTTTGGAAAAATAAACGCAAATCATCGATGCCGTAATATAACATCGCGAAGCGCTCAATCCCCATTCCAAAAGCAAAGCCAGTATATTTTTCGGCATCAATACCGCAGTTGGTCAGTACTTGTGGGTGTACCATACCGCAGCCCATAACCTCAAGCCATTTACCATTGTCATCGAGGATATCCACTTCAGCTGACGGCTCGGTAAAGGGGAAAAATGATGGACGGAAACGGACGGTCAGCTCTTTGGCAAAGAATGCTTCCAAGAACTCACTAATCAAGCCTTTTAGCTCGGCAAAAGTGCTCGACTCAGTGACCATTAAACCTTCTAGCTGATGGAACATCGGCGAATGCGTTTGATCCGAGTCATTGCGATAAACGCGACCTGGGCAAATAATACGAATAGGCGGTTCATTCTTTTCCATGGTGCGAATCTGCACGGGGCTGGTATGCGTACGCAGTAGATAATGCGCATCAAAATAGAAGGTATCGTGCATCGCGCGTGCTGGATGATGCGACGGAATATTAAGCGCCTCAAAGTTATAATAGTCGCTTTCGACTTCAGGACCAGTAGCAACGTTGAAACCTGCTTGTATAAAATACTGCTGCATACGCTGGGTAATCATGGTCACAGGATGCAAATGACCTTTTTGCCCACCGCGAGCAGGCAAGGTAATATCAATACTTTCGCTTGCAAGCTTGGCATTTAGTGCAGCCACTTCTAGCTGCTGCTGCTGCTCTGTCAACGCATCTTGAATACGGCTACGAACTTGGTGTAACCAGCCGCCGTAGGTTTTTTTATCGTCGCTGCTGAGTTTACCCATCTGCTTTGACCAGCCAGTTAATGGGCTCTTTTTACCGGTCAATTGCACACGCAAATCTTGCAACGCACGCACATCGGTTACTTGTAGAACCAAGGCTACAGCGGCACTGGCCAACTCATTTAGCTGAGCTTCATTCAACTCGCTTAGCTCTGTGGACAAGGTCGGTAGCGCCGACAAATCGGTGGTAGCAGCAGGGGTAGTCATAAGATGCATTCTTCCTGATTTAAACGGACTATTAATAATAGTGATTGGTAATTGTAGGGATTTGACCAAATATTGCAAACCATTTACCCAGTCATTCAAAAATAATACCAGTGATATGAATGGCTTGAATATTTAGACGATAATAAAAGCTATCTCAACAAAGCATATTTAGCGTTGGTGCTAAAACAAGGCTGTGACATGAAGTATTAAGATAATGTGATATAAAAAAAGCCACCGACCAGCGGTAGCTTTTATTAATATCATACTATTAATCAATATTATCCCTGTCCATATAGATAACTACTTGTAAATTCTGACTAAACAAGCAGCAACCCTAAAGGAAGGTTAATATTTATGCTAATGCCGCTTTTGCTTTTTCGACCAACGCTGCGAAAGTCGCTGCATCATGCATAGCGATGTCAGCAAGTACGCGACGATCGACAGTGATGTTAGCCAATTTCATGCCATTGATAAAGCGGCTGTAGCTTAAGCCGTTTAAGCGTGCACCAGCATTGATACGTGCAATCCAAAGACGACGGAAGGTACGTTTTTTGTTGCGACGGTCACGATAAGCATATTGACCAGCTTTGGTCACTGCTTGTACCGCTACGCGGTAAACACGTGAACGGGCACCGTAGTAGCCTTTTGCGCGTTTTAGGATTTTTTTGTGACGACGATTCGCCTGTACACCACGTTTTACACGGGCCATAAATTACTCCAAGATTTCTTTAATCATTATTAAACGAATCACGATGTCATCGAATAGTAGACATCGCTATCAGATTGCAAAGTCAGATATTTTTAATTCAGTCGCTATAAATTAAACAACGCTTCATTAAAGATAAATGACGATAGCCTACTAGATGTATGGGCACATGCGACGAACTGCTGCTTCGTCAGACTTGTCCACCATCTTTAGACCGCGCAACTGGCGAATACGCTTAGCTGATTTCTTGGTCAAGATATGGCTTTTGTTTGCTTGCTTACGCTTGAAGCCGTTCGCTGTTTTTTTGAAGCGTTTAGCTGCACCGCTTCTGGTTTTCATCTTAACTTTCATGATGATTTGCCTCTTTGTCTTTGATAGAACCTGGTCGTCAAATAGTTAATAACGAATAGTGGCTGTAAAAACACCCACTAAACCTCTATTTGCCTCGAGGTGGGAGGCGGTATTTTAGCAGATAATGCACTGTTTTGCCAAGGAAACTTTTACGCCTCGCCTAGGGCGTGTCCTCAATCTGAACGAAAGCAAATAAATGGACTAAAAACGGTTAGATTTTGCCAAGCTACGTCAAATAGCTTATCAATATCTCGATATTATTTGCGCTATTTTCCCTTTTTGACGGCAATTTATATCATTCTTATCATCATTTTTAAAATGAGGACACGCCCTAGTAGGCATGACAATGGATAATGAGTATGAGCCCATTTATAAAGATTTTAGTCAAAACACTCATAAAACTGCGGATTTACCGCCAAATAGATTGAATGTCAGCTTAAGCTGTGCTTAAGTAGAGACTGAACCTTAGTATAAGCTGAGCGCTAATAATACAAAGTTATTTATAACACTTATCGAGCGCCTATCGTACGATGATGACGCTACCAACCTACACCATGATTAGCAGCACTCATAGCCTGCAATCAATCTAGGAGATAACGTGTCAAAACAAGAATTAGACTTTGATAACGACATATTTGTCTTTGAAACAGTGATGCGTGTGCGTCATATTGAGCTTGATATGGCTCAGTACCTGACGCTCGAATCATTGACGGCATTGCTATGTGAGGCGCGGCAGAGATTTTTTTACTCTAAAGGTATTAAAGAGATCGATGCAGATTATCACGGTTTAATTATCGATGAGTTACAACTAATTATTGTCAGTCGCATACGGGCGCGTGAAGAGCTATTATTTGAAGTAGGCGTTGAACCGTTATACGATAATGGTGGCACTATAGTGATAAAAATTACCCGTATGCATACTGGAGAAACAGTAGCCAAGGCGCGGCAGCATTTTGTCAATTATGACTTTCGCCTCAATAAATCCATTGCGCTTGATAAAATTATGAAAGAAGCGCTGTACCCACATCTCTACAGGATTTGATATTGAGGACATGCCCTAACGCCAACTGCTTTTTTATTCAGACCATAAATAGAATCCGTTACGATTCATTTATTCCCCTTTGATTTCTATATAAACAAGAAGACAGATATATTATGACTTTACCTGCTTGGCTGGCTGCCATAAAATTTAATGATGATGGTTTGATTCCTGCAATTGCTCAAGATCATAAGTCTGGGCGTATTTTGATGATGGCTTGGATGAATGCCGAAGCACTACAGTTAACCGCGCAAACGCAGACAGCGGTTTATTTTTCGCGCTCACGTGCCAAATTGTGGCATAAGGGCGAGTCATCGGGTCATACTCAGACCGTACATGATATTCGCTTGGACTGTGATGCAGACGTGATTGTACTTAGTGTCACTCAGGCTGGCGGTATCGCTTGCCATACTGGTCGCGAGTCTTGTTTCTATCAGCGTTTAGATTTGTCGGGCCAAACGCCTGAATGGCAAACCGTCGATAAGGTATTAAAAGACCCTGCTGATATTTATCATTCAAGCGATGCAGCAAAATCCATTCCTAAAACTAACGAGACGCAGGCTAACGATGTAATCCCTTCAGATGCCAATCACAGTCACAGTCACCATGACAACGACACTACTAATCGCTCTATTTTGCAGCAGCTTGACGGTGTATTGGCAGAGCGTAAACAAGCAGATGCTGATAGCTCGTACGTGGCAAGCTTATACGCAAAGGGTTTAAATAAAATCCTAGAGAAAGTTGGCGAAGAGAGTACTGAAAGTATCATTGCCGCCAAAGATTTTGCCAATTGCGACGAAAATAGCAATAAAGCGCAATATGATGACGCTCGTCATGAGCTCATCTATGAGGTGGCCGATGTCTGGTTTCATACATTAGTAGGACTGGCGTGGTTCGATATTGAGTCGGATGCGGTATTAAACGAGCTAGGTCGACGTTTTGGTCTATCAGGTATCGATGAAAAGGCGGCGCGATAGTTTCTATAAGCTTAGCGACTGCCCTGTTTGATTATTGTTGATTTCACCTTTTTGTCACAAGTGCAGGTTATAATATAGCTCTGTTTTACTTCGCATTGTATGCCGAGGCTGTTTATTGAGTATAACAATCTTCGATACACCCAAAGTAGGCATACAAAGACTGAAAATCAAGACACAAGGATACCTTTATGGGTAGTTTTTCTATTACGCATTGGCTGATTTTATTGGTGGTAGTGGTGGTCGTATTTGGCACCTCAAAGCTTAGAAATGCTGGCAAAGATTTGGGCGGCGCAGTCAAAGGTTTCAAAGAAGCGGTCAAAGACGAAAATACTGAGCATGCTAAAAAGCATGTGGTGCTCGATCATGATGGCAATGCACACACTGAAGAGCGCCCAACAACCACCAAGGTTGATGACACGCATAATGTATAGCCTCTAGACAGTGACCTTTTAGACAGTGACATTGGAACATTATGTTTGATATCGGCTTTTCTGAACTACTCCTCTTTGGTGTTATCGCCCTAATCGTCTTGGGCCCAGAAAAACTGCCACAGGCAGCGCGTACCGCTGGGCAGTGGTATGCCAAAATTCGCCGCACGGTATCCACCCTGCAATCTGAAATCGAAGCTGAACTTGATTTGGCAGAGACCCGCCAGCTTATGCAAAAAGAGCTTGCCAAAATTCGCCAGACTGAAGCAGATATGAGGCGTGAGATGGCGGAGATGCGCGGCAGTATGCAAGAGTTTGAATCCTCGCAAAACCAGCATTTAAAAGCATCGCGTGATTCAGGCGATGACAATACGCCTAGACAAAGTAGTCAAGCCAGTAGTGAGAATGATGATAATCGACCAGTGCAGCCAAAAGCGTTTGACTACGCCTATGACAGTAATAGACAGGCTGAGAAACCAGAAAGCCCTGAGCAGTCATCGGCACAAGGCGATAATGATAGTCTAAAAACTGACTGTAGTGATAACGCCAATCCAGTGTCTCAAACCATCACAACTAGACCGTGGGAAAATATGTGGTTTCGTCTTGGTGCTTATGATAAAGCGCGTCGTTTGCCGCAACCGCCCTACTTACCAAATTATAAAGCCGATATCTTACTAAACAGCCATATAGACAGTCCTTTACCTAAACAGGCTTCTGTTCATGAGCAGGAGAGTCATTAGTGGGCTTATTTAAACGTAAAAAAAGCCGTCAAGAAAAAGTCGCGGATTCAGATATCGAGACCTCAACAGCTACCATTGATGGTAATGTCGATAGCAATACTGAGGACTCTGGCGATATCTTAAGTTCACTTGGCGATATGCCGATTACTGAGCATTTGATTGAGCTGCGTAGACATCTCATAAAGATATGCGTCGCGGTACTGGTAATATTTTTAGCCTTGGTCGGATTTTCACGCGAGCTCTATGATTTTTTGTCCAACCCATTGGTTGCCCAGTTGCCTGCCAACGCAACGATGATCGCGACGGATATCACCTCTAACTTTATGGCACCGATACGCCTGACTGTTTTTGTCGCAGCATTCTTTGCAATGCCCTACATTTTGTATCAAATCTGGTCGTTTGTCGCACCCGGTTTATATAAAAAAGAGAAAAAAATCGCCATTCCCGTTTTGATGTCCTCTATATTTTTATTTTATGCGGGTGTGGCTTTCTCTTATTTTATTGTCCTTAAAGGCGTTCTCAAATTCTTTATTATGTTCGCGCCGCAGAACGTATTGCCGATGACCGATATCGATAGTTATTTAAGTTTTGCACTCAAACTCTTTATGGTATTTGGTTTAACCTTTGAGATTCCAGTCGTCACCTTGCTATTGATATTGACGGGCGTCGTCTCCATTCAGAGCTTAGAAGATAAACGCCGTTATATTATTGTCGGCTGTTTCGCCGTTGCTGCGGTCGTGACACCGCCTGATGGGGTGTCGATGTTGATGCTCGCCATTCCGATGTGGTTGTTGTTTGAGCTAGGAGTATTTTTAGCGAAAGTATTAATTAAAGAAGAGCACAGTCCTACTTTAGCAAGCGATACAGGGTTAAATAAAGAATAACATTACTTGTCAGATGCTTATTCCAAAAACAGCCAACGCGCTAATCTGTTACTATAACCTGCTGATTTCTACCTTTATTTTCTATGAGTTTTTGTATTATTGTCATATGCGCTTGCAAGTATTTTGCAATTTCATATGACGAGCCAGCCATTGTCTATGCAGTGGCTTTTTTTACCCCCGTCATTTTTGATCCGTTTTACTCTTTTAGGTAATTTTTTATGTCCGCATCTATGCCAGCTTATATGAGCGATCCCACTGATGAGCAGCTGAGCGCGCTTAACATGGCGATGGATCACAAGTCATTTAAAGTGGTGGCTTATGCGGGTGCTGGTAAGACGACGACCTTAAAACTGATTGGTGAGCGTTTGCGTGGCCGCGGTTTGTATTTGGCCTTTAACAAGACCATTGCCAATGATGCTCGCTCAAAGTTTCCACCACATGTGGAATGTCGCACCTTTCATTCGCTTGCTTATCGGCATGTCGCCCGTGATATCACTGCTAAGCTGTCGTTGCCGCGTTTTTCACCCAAACGTCTGGGTGATGATTTGGGTTTGCAGCCCGTCCAAGTACGTCGGCAAATGGATGGTATAAACAAATACATTACCCTCACTCCAGCCCGACTATCGCGTTTTGTCAGTGATGCCGTCAGCAATTTTTGTAGTACGCATGCTAGTTATCCTGCACCTAGACATATATTGTTTCCCAGCTGGCTCGATGATTCTGACGCAGAGCAGCTGCGCGAAATGCTCTATCCAGCCGTCGAGCAGCGTTGGCTACAGTCGATTGATGCGCGCCATCCAGCTGGTATCGGGCATGATATTTATCTGAAACTTTGGGCATTATCGAAGCCCAGTATTCCAGCTGATTTTATTTTGTTTGATGAAGCCCAAGATGCCGATCCATTGATGATGGGAATTTTAACCCAGCAGCCACGGCAAGTGATTTACGTGGGTGACGCTCATCAGCAGATTTATGAATGGCGCGGCGCAGTCAATGCGATGAAAAAACTACCCTTACCACAAACCTTGTTGACCCAGTCATTTCGTTTTGGCGAACCAATTGCTGAGATTGCCAATACTTTGCTCAAAGCATTGCAAGAAGATGTCCCGTTAAAGGGCAATCCTAATAAACAATCTTCTACTGATAAGGGTATGGTACATAGTAAAAAAGATGCCATCCTTTGCCGCACTAATGCCGCCGCAATGTCGCAATTATTAACTGGACTAAAATTGGGTCACCGCGTGGCGCTACAAGCTGATACCGATCGTATGCTTAAATTTTGTCAGGCAGCCGAAAACTTGAAAAACGGTAAGTCGGCGTACGGTGTACCTGAACTGGCGTATTTCTATAATTGGGGCGATGTGCAAGAGTATTCTGAAACCAATGAAGGCAGTGATCTAAAAACACTGGTGAAATTGGTCGATGATCATGGCACCAATGTCCTGAGCCAAGCCGTCAATAGTCTCACCAGTATCGAAAATGCTGACTATGTTATCTCCACTGCCCATAAAGCGAAAGGGCTCGAATGGGGAAAGGTACAGCTCGACGATGACTTTTATTATGATGTGACGACCAATGCGGTCAAGATCAGCCCTGAAGAGTTGCGTTTGCTCTACGTCGCTTGCACACGTGCCCAGAATAATTTGGACATCCATAATATTAAAGACTTGATATCAGGTTTGCAAACAGGCAAAAAAGTGATTTTTGGTAATACTTAATTTTTCTCAGTTAGTCACTCTCTGTATTTGCCACTCTAAACCTCTAGCCTACCTGTCTTTATGGCAATCCTTTAATAGCACCCTTTTAGCAGTGAACAACAAGCATGAATACTAATCAGCAACTTCAAATACGTCAAAATACCATCCGTCAGTTATTCGCCAATCCCGTCCGCCTCCTTGCACCAATGGAAGGCTTGACCGACCCATTAATGCGGCAAATCCTCACGCAAATTGCATCGGACTTGGGTCGCCCTTATGATTGGTCGGTTAGCGAATTTATCCGTGTGACTCAGCACGTATTGCCAGCGCATGTATTTTATAAGTACGTTCCAGAACTGCGTCATGATGCTAAAACTGCCTCTGGCACGCCTATTCATTTACAACTTTTGGGCAGCGAAGCGCAACTTATGGCAGAAAATGCTGCTTATGCTGCTGAGCTTGGTGCGCCGGCGATTGATATCAACTTTGGTTGCCCTGCCAAGACGGTCAATAGCCACCGTGGTGGCTCGGTATTATTGGATGAACCCGAAACCCTGTATCAGATTATCAGCGCGGTGCGGCAAGCTGTTCCCGTTCATATTCCAGTCTCAGCTAAAATTCGTTTAGGTTATACCGATACCAGCCGCATGGATGATATCAAAGCTGCGATTAGCGACAGTGGTGCTGATTGGCTAACCATTCACGCACGAACCAAAACCCAAGGCTATAAACCACCAGCCTATTGGGACAAAATCCAGAGCTTTAACACGCTAGATATTCCAGTCATTGCCAATGGCGAGATATGGAATGCCGAGCACGCGAAAAACTGTATGGTACAAGCTGGTACAGAACATCTGATGTTAGGTCGCGGCGCGGTTACCCGTCCAGATTTGGTTGCTCGAGTGGATTGCGGTTCAGATGATGCCATGCTAAGTGCAGCAACGTTGTCGTGGGAAGCGATGGTCACCCATCAGATAAGATTTTTGGAAGGTCGGGCTAAAACTGAGGTGATATTAGTGGGTCGTTATAAGCAATGGCTTGCGATGCTCATCAAAGGCTATAGCGAAGCAAAAGTTTTATGGGACAGTATTAAAAGAGAAAAAAATAAAGCAGCTATCATTAGTGCACTGCAAGCCAGTGTGCGCCAATAATAGCTGCTTTTATCTTAAAGCCAATCTGTTTTAAAACTAAGCTGTCTAACGACTAATATTAAATGCTTACTCTAATCGCTAAATAGAATAACATCAAACAACAAGCAATCGATAACACCCAAAGTATGGAGCGAAACGTCGCCAAATTAGTAATATAAGCCACGCAAAAACCGATACGAATCAGCACGTACAACCAAGCCAATATATTAATAATCGATTGTGGTACGAAGAACAGCATTGCCGTCAGTACTGCTGCCAAAAATATTGGCAACGTCTCATAGCTGTTTTGCTGGGCAGCGTTAGCACGTGCGGCCGCGCCCGTCGTACCTTGTAAAAAATCACGTGGATGGGCATTGTCAGCCAAACTAAAGCCGCCAATAGCTTTCGCTGTCAATGCCATGGCAAGCGGTAGTAAACTTGCTGCGACCATCGCCCAAATTGCGGACGCTGCGGTATCAGAGACTAATTCCAGAAGTGCATTCATTAGTATACTTGCCCCTATCCTGCAATCACTTCGAAATCATGGGTGACGTTCACCCCACCTTGTACCAACATTCTACTGGCCGAGCAGTATTTTTCTGCGGACAGTTTTATGGCCTTCTCTACTTGGCTTTCTTTGACATCTTGACCTGTCACCACAAAATGCATGTGAATGTCAGTATAGACAGCTGGTACAGTTTCAGCACGCTGAGCGGTCAACTCGCAACGCACGTCTGTCACTTCTTGGCGCGATTTTTGTAAAATCGCTACCACATCGTAGCTAGCACAACCACCAAGCCCCAATAGAATCAGTTCCATCGGACTTGCGCCTTTTTCTTTATCGGCATCGATCTGTACATTATGCCCTGATGGTGACACGCCCATAAATGCTTTGTTTTCTTGCCACGTTACACTTGCTTTTGACTCTGACATCTTGACCATTCCTTATTTTAATTAGCTCGTTGCCCGATTTTTATTTTCTGGCAATATGTTTTACTTGGCTAGTGTAGCATAAGCCAATGGCACATTTTATCGAGCCCTTATCATCCAAAATCATTATTATTATGAATAGTTCACCTATTTGTCTTTTGCAGCCTTATTTTCAATTAAACCTTTTTACTAAAATTTTCTTAGCAGTGAATTAACATTCATACACCGCCTACTGTTTATTATTCAAACCTATCCTCTTATAGTTCGAACCTATCTTTGCAGTAAGATTCTCCAAAAAACATTACAAAAGTTTAATTATAACTGGTTGATTTTAAACAGTTAAGCTCGTGAAACATTTTATAGCAAAATACTGTTACACATTTTGCTTGTTTCTTGGTTTAATAACGGTAATGAATCTTATTTTGACCTAATATCGACAACCATCACCTTATAATAATTATGATTGCTGTCACGGTTCTAGCTCAAAATAAGCTATTTTAAATAAATTAAAAAGGTTTAATCATGATAGATGCAGACGGCTTTCGCGCCAATGTCGGCATCATCTTGGCAAATACACAAGGGCAGGTTCTGTGGGCAAAACGTATTGGTCACAACGCTTGGCAGTTCCCACAAGGCGGTATCGACCGTGGGGAGACGCCGATGGATGCGATGTATCGCGAGCTCTGGGAAGAGGTCGGCCTGCATCCGCGTCATGTAGACTTATTGGCAGTGACGCAAGATTGGTTGCGCTATCGTCTGCCAAAACGCTATGTGCGGCATGGACAGCACCCTTTATGTATTGGGCAAAAACAGAAATGGTTTTTGCTACGCTTAGATGAGACGAACACTCAACATATCCGCTTTGATGAGGGCAAACCAGAATTTGATCATTGGCAATGGGTCAGTTACTGGTATCCACTTGGACAAGTGATTCATTTTAAACGAGGCGTTTATCGCCGTGCCTTGCAAGAGCTAGTGCCTGAGCTACCTCTAAGACAAGAGCTGATTATTCCTGAACAAGATAATCACTTGTTGATAGGATGAACTGACATTTTGATTAAAAGTAACACGTAATAGAAGAGCCTGTATCCTTTAGATGCAGGCTCTTCTATTATATAGCGATTGTATCTTGCGGAATAATTATGGCTTGATAGCAATTTTTAGTACGCCGTCACGCTGATGCATGAACAAGTCATAGGCCTCTACAATATCATCCAAGGCATAGGTATGCGTCACCATCTCTGATAAATCCACTCGGCCAGACTCGATGACATTCATCAATCGGCGCATACGCTCTTTACCTCCTGGGCAGAGAGCCGTTCTTATCGTATGATCGCCAAGACCAGAGGCGAAATGAGCCATTGGAATGACTAAATCTTCAGAATACACACCCAAGCTTGAGAGTGTACCGCCTGGTTTTAATATTTTGAGACATTGCTCAAACGTAGACTGTAAACCTAACGCCTCGATACTGCTATCCACCCCACGACCGCCAGTGATTTTCATGATCTCATCAACCACGTCAACTTCTGTAAAGTTTAGAGTAATATCTGCTCCCAGTTTCTTTGCCATGGCCAAACGGTCATTATTGCCATCGACAGCGATAATCATTGAGGCACCTTTAATCCTTGCCCCAGCTGTCGCGCATAAACCGATAGGTCCTTGTGCGAATATAGCAACCACATCACCGATCTGAATATTGGCGTTTTCTGCGCCTTTGAAGCCTGTCGACATAATGTCAGGGCACATCAACACTTGCTCATCCGTCAGTCCATCTGGCACTGGACATAGATTGGCCTGCGCATCTGGCACTAGCACATACTCTGCTTGCGTACCGTCAATGTGATTACCAAAACGCCAGCCGCCTGTGGCTTTATAACCGTGACAAGAACATCTACCATCTGCATCAAGATAACCACCGTCTTGTGACGGGAAACCATCTTGACTGGCATAGGAGGTAAACGTTGGGCAAATGGCGCCAGCAATGACTCGCTGCCCTTCTTCATAGCCCATGACTGCGCTACCAAGCTTTTCAATGATACCTACTGGCTCGTGACCAATGGTTAAGCCTTTTGCAACGGCATACTCACCTTTAAAGATATGGATATCAGTACCACAAATGGTCGTGGTGGTAATTTTTATCAAGGCATCATTTGGGCCTACATCAGGGATTTTTTTATCTACAATTTCAATTTTACCTGGTTCAATAAATATCAGTGACTTCATCATGCTCATTTCACACTCCTTGTTTTATAAACATTTACTCAACTGGTATGAACTTTAGTGACATCTATATTTATCTTACGCCATATAAATAGTAATTTAAAGTGAAATCCATTCTTTAATAAAGGGATTGGTGATTTTCTCTTGTTCGATATTAAAACTGTAGTATCAAACTTCTCATGAAAATTGTACGTGAGCCTTATTAAGAGTAGATGAAAAAGCTAATAGATTAAAAAGCTAATAGATGAAAAGCCTATAGGCTACTTATGACTATCATGCCGACATTCTTTATAATTATCATGCTGACACTCTCGGCTTACTAATCTAGCAATATCATCCACTGCTGAATCTGCCAACCGAGAATGACATTTCAGGGTTAAAATGCTTTGGGTACGTGTCGCATAAGTGGGCAAATTATTTTGCGTATGATTAAAAGCGACAGGCTCTATATAAATAGAAGACAGAATCTGCTCAATCTCAACAGCCACTCCAGTCTCCGGCAGCTTATCCACTGGCGCTTGCGTATTATCAGACAATACCGCAAAGGCAGCTTCTTGCCAGTACTCAGGTTCGCTATTCTCAGCGATTAGTGGCAATACTTCTTGGCGCAGCCTGCCTCGCAACTTTTCAGTTTTAAACCAGCTGTCCTCAGGCTGACCATTGGAAATGACATGCAGTCCTGCATATAGTGGCATAGGAGCATGACCACGATTATTGACAATAACGGCTTGCTTGCTATCACCAATAATGAGATTGAACCCAGCATAGTTTTGCAAACTAATCTGCCGTGCAAACTCCATCGGGCTGATATCACTGGTTAAGAAATCCGTGACTAGCGCCCCGCGTGAGCGCTCATCAGAGCTTGCCTGCACGCCATCGCGAAAATTCAATACCGCAGCCCAACGTCCGTTTTGCTGATAATACTCTTGAGGCGCTTGATGACTGTATTGATGACTGTATTGATGACTGTATTGATGATTGGCTTGATGGGGCTGTTGATGAATACCTAGCCAAGTACCGCCACTTTGTACATCGCGTCCTGCAAAAATAGGCTTATCTTCCCATTGATGTAGCGGCTCTGTCGGACGCTGCAAAAACTCATCGCGATTGGACAATAGCACCAAAGGCAGCTCATCAAACAGTTGCCAAGCAATGGCGACAATACACATAAGACTCCTAATTTTACTAAAAATATGCTTAGTAACATGTCATTGCTTAGCAAACAGCCAAGCTTGATTTCGGTTTGAACTTAGTTCACTGACAAATTAGTTCACTGACAAATTAGTTCACTGATAAGTTTTTGCTAGCAGGATAACTAATCTGAGAGGTCGACTGTATGACTTTCGATTGTTTACTTGGTAAATCGAACTCCCACGCAACCATGCCTTTATTGTCATTCCAGTCACGCTCAGTCACTGGCGGTGTATGAGTGATGGTTACTTTAAGACTATCGTCGCGGCTAATCGGCTCACTGCCTAATACTTGTAAATGCATAGATCGGTTGTGCTGATTGGTAAATTGATACGCTTGTGTTTTAGTTAAGGTTTGCGTGCGATTAAATGCGCCTTTATCACCCTGCTTATCTTCATCAGCTATCTGCTTTACGATGGTATTAGGGTCAATACCAAAACCGATACCTTGCTCTTTGAGCGCTTGATAATTATAGCGCGCCTGCCCGACATAATTATCATCACGGTATAGCTGTAGCGAACCATCTACCCAAGCTGGTGTCAAAAACGGTGCGGATGCATACCAATAGCCAGCTGCCTCCACACTCGGCGTACTACGAATCCATAGCTTGCTACTGCCCGACTGCTCATCAATGACCGTCCGTACACGCCTGCCATCGCTTGGAATACTAATACGCTGCGGCAAGCGGTATTCGGTAATGCCGTTTTTATTCTGACTGCTAACGGTAAAGCTTGGCAGCGGTGCCATGTTAGGTGTCGAGGCACCGCCATAGCTGTCTCTTGCAGTTACCACAACAGGCATGTTTTCCGCCATAGGTGGTACAGATATAGTCCGGTTTTCTCTATCTTCTTCATATAGCGAGAAACGCTCTACACGAGGTAATTGGCTGGTCGTGTTTTGATTGGGATTGACAGAGCTTAGCATCAAAGGGACATTGAGCCAGTTTTCTCCTGTCTGCTGGGCAATAACCGCAGAGGCAATGATATTTAATTGCTTGGTTTCAGTATTCAGCCTTGCTTGATACGTTGGCTCCCAACCCGCGCCGCGTACTTGATAGTGCAGTTTTACACTGCTTGGTACTCGACTGGCAGTACGTACACTCACTTGAGTCACACTATTTTGAGTGGAAGTCGCGCTGCCCGCCATTAGTTGGTTGAGCGCATCTTGCGCACGGGCTTGGCGCTGCTGAATTTCTAGTATCCGTTTATTGATACTGACCGCTTGGGTTTCCAGATCGCGCGCATTATTGGCAAGCGTGCCATCTGTACTGATTTGCGTGACCTTGGTTAAATTCTGCAAGTAAGCTTTTGCTAAGCGTGCCGCTTCTAACTCAGCATTGATAACTGCCAAATTATCTTGCTGTGTTTGCACTCTCGCCTCACCTTGATACTGACACTGTGCTGCTTGCTCATCGCTTAAAGTCTCGATACTGACTTCACCAATATTGATGCCTTTTGCTGCTTGTACGCTCACACTGTCTTTATCGATATAAGGGGACAGACAAGAAAAAACCAGTGTCTGCTCACCGCTACCATTGATTGGTAACGCACGAGTCACACTAGCTAAGCCCTGATAAATGGTCACTTGCTCAATACTACTGTTCGCTGCCTGAGCAGGAGTCAAAGCTAAAGCCGCTAAGCTAAATAAACCCAGTGGCATCAACTGTTTTTTAGAGGGTAAAAACTTAGGTAATATTGCTACTTTTGACAACTTAGCTTGCATAATCATTCCTTAAAAATACGGTTAATCCATTAATACGGTGCATTAGCGCAAGCGCGCAGTATCTAACGCTTCATTAAATATAATGAGGCAATATTTATAATGGCATTTATTTTCAGCAACTTTTTTATATCTTAGCGGTTTTCTGGCTTTCTTTCTAGATGTTACCCGTAGCAGATAAGTTGTTATCATGAGATGAGCCTCACCGTAATTTGGTATGCCTCACTGGCTATTTTTGCTATTATGAGCAGCATTCTATTACCAAATTTATGATGCCCTTATGATGATACATCCTCAGTACGATCCTGTAGCGCTGTCTTTGGGTCCAGTAGAAGTGCACTGGTATGGCCTAATGTATTTATTAGCATTTGCCGCCGCCTTTGGTCTGGCTTGGTATCGCAGCACCAAACGTGACAATTGGAACACTGACATGGTGTCCGACTTGGTCTTTTTTGGCGCACTTGGCGTCATTTTGGGCGGTCGTGTCGGCTATGTATTATTTTATCAATTCGGTGAATTTTTACAAAACCCCGCTTACCTTTTCAAAGTCTGGGAAGGCGGTATGTCTTTCCATGGCGGCATGATTGGTGTCTTACTGGGCATGTTATATTTTGCCCGTAAGTATAAAAAGACTCCGTTTCAAGTACTGGATTTTATCGTTCCTTGCGTGCCAACGGGCTTGTTATTCGGTCGTATTGGCAATTACATCAATGGCGAGCTATGGGGCCGCGTCTCTAACGGTGGCTACAACTGGCTTACCTACTTCCCGCAAGCAGCTGCTACTGATATGCAGCAATTGCAAACCAACCCTGAGCTACAAGAATTGATGCTTGAAGTAAATGGGCAGTATTTGCTACCTCGTCACCCCTCACAGCTGTATGAGGCACTTGCCGAAGGGTTATTATTATTCCTATTCCTATGGTGGTATTCATCAAAACCGCGCCCACGTATGGCAGCATCGGCAGTATTTTTATTGGGCTATGGCATTAGCCGCTTCATCATTGAGTTTTTCCGCCAACCCGATGCGGACCAAGGATTTGTATTACTCGGTTGGATGACCAAAGGGCAAATACTCAGCGCTCCCATGATTATTATTGGTTTCATTATGCTGGTATACGCTTACAAACGCGGTATCTATGACTGGGGTAAGCAGTCGGCTTATTAAGCACTAATTCACATCAAGTAGCCTGTTAAAAAACAATACAACTATGCGTTTTAATAGCGTAGAAGAGCAATTTTATGACCATGAGCAACTCCATTATTAGTAACAACAAGCAGCGTAAAAATGAGCAGGCTTATCTAGATTTGCTGCATCTTGTCCTCACTGAAGGCACTGAAAAAGGCGATCGTACTGGCACTGGTACGCTGAGCCACTTTGGCGCGCAGCTACGTTTTAATTTAGCCGACGGTTTTCCCTTATTAACCACCAAAAAAGTCCACTTTAAATCTATCGTCTATGAGCTATTTTGGTTTTTAAGTGGCAGTACGCATGTTGATTATCTACAAGCCAATGGCGTACGCATTTGGAATGAGTGGTCAACGGCTGAACAGACGGCACGCTTTAATCGCCCTGCTGGTGATTTAGGCCCTGTCTATGGTCATCAGTGGCGCAATTATGGCGCAAGCCAGCGTGAAGATGGGAGCTACAATAATGATGGTGTCGATCAAATCACCCAAGTCATTGAGCAAATAAAAACCAATCCCAATTCAAGACGTTTGATTGTGTCTGGTTGGAATCCCGGTGAAGCAGATCAAGTTGCGCTGCCGCCTTGTCATACGCTATTTCAGTTCTTTGTGGCGGATAATAAACTGTCATGCCAGCTCTATCAGCGTTCAGCAGATTTATTCCTAGGTGTGCCATTTAATATTGCCAGTTATGCCTTGCTGACCCATATGGTCGCGCAAGTATGCGGATTAGAAGTGGGCGAATTTATCTGGACAGGTGGCGATTGTCATATTTATCAAAACCACCGCGAGCAAGTTGAATTACAGTTGACGCGTTCGCTATATACGCTGCCGACGCTGACGCTTAATCCTGATGTGAAAGATATCTTTGCTTTCAAATACGAAGACATTAGCGTTGATGGTTACGAGTCGCATCCTGCGATTAAGGCAAAGGTTGCAGTCTAGCATTTGTCTGATTGGAAGTTTTAAATGAGACCAACATTTCAAAAGATGATAAAAAGGATACGTTATGAGTTATGCCCACACCGAAGTTGCCCAAATCGCAGCTATCAGTAGTAACCGCTGTATCGGCAAAGATAATGAGCTACCGTGGCATATCTCAGCAGATTTGCAGCATTTTAAAAGCATGACGACCAAAGAAAATGACGGTGGTATACAAGGTATCGTCATTATGGGTCGTAAGACGTTCGAGTCGATGGGCAGCAAGCCTTTGCCAAAACGCGTTAGCTTCATTATCAGTAGCCAACTGGATTATGCTGAGCAAAAAGGTCTAATCGGCAAAAACAATGCTTACGTGGTGCATAATTTAGATGATGCATTAACGCAAGCAGCAAGTCTGGCACACGGTGCGCATCTTGATACGATTTGGGTGATTGGCGGCGAGCGCGTGTTTAGCGATGCGTTGATGTATACCGATCGTATTGAACTGACTCAGGTCGATACTGAAATCACTGATGGCGATGCCTTTTATCCTGAATTGCCAAATGAGTTTGAAGTGGCCGAAGAATCTGAGCAAATGCACGATGAAAAAAGTGACTTAGACTTTAAATTTGTGACTTATAAAAGAAACGCCTAATCTCATTTAATTATTATCACGTACTACTTAAAAGGAGAAACCACTTATGGACAATTAAAAAAGCTCAGCAACGTTAATTGCTGAGCTTAAAAAACTTTTAGATAAGACAACTATGGAGCTAGACTCCACTGTTAGCTACATATAAAGTTTTGGTTTACCTGTAGGAAGGTCCATATACTTTATAGTAAATGCTAATAAATGTCTATGTCTCCATATTTGTGAAATTATTATCATAATTATGGAGGTCATCATGACCATTCAATGCGGTTATCCTAAAGCTGTGCATGTTCGTTGGTATTTACGCTATCGATTTAATCGTTGGGAGCGCGTTTGCGAGCACTGTCGCCGCTATCCAAACCAGCAGTTAAGTTTTGATTTTTAGCGATTAGAGAGTTTAATCTGCTAAACATTATTAGCGTTAAAACGACAACAGATTTGTTTCTGTTGTCGTTTTTTTAATATGTACCACTACTCGTGCAATACTTTATAAACCGTTTTTGCAAGTACTGGCCCAATCCCTTGCACGCCTGCCAATTCCTGCTGCGATGCACCGAGCAATTGTTGCAATCCGCCAAAATGATTGAGTAAATCACGGCGGCGCTTTTCACCGAGCCCCGGTATGACTTCTAGTACTGACGATGAACGGCGCTTGTCACGTTTCTTACGGTGTGCTGTGATAGCAAATCGATGCGCCTCATCACGGATATGCATCAGTAAATGCAGCGCCTTGCTATCCATCGGTAAATCTAACGGCTCATGATCGATAAAATGCAGCACTTCAAGACCAGCCTTACGTCCTTCGCCTTTTGCCACACTAATCAGCAAAGTATCACCAAGAATACCTAACTCGGTTAATACTTCTTTAGCGATGCCAAGCTGCCCTTTACCACCATCAATCAGCAACAAATCAGGCAATGGCTGCTTTTTATAGCGCCGTGTCAGCACTTGTTTCATTGCGGCATAATCATCACCACCGACAATGTCATGAATCGCATATTGGCGATAATCACGGCGACGCGAGCCACCTTGGTCAAAGACTACGCAGCTACCAATGGTCGCCTCGCCCATCGTATGGGAGATATCAAAACACTCTATGCGATCAATGGTTCTATCAGTGACGTCCGCTAAGACATCTTTTAAGGCACCAAAGCGCGCATGCAACTCTAAATAGTCGCCCAGTTTGGTTTTTAGCGCATTATTGGTATTGAGTTTGGCTAAATCTAACCATTCGGCACGGTGTTCACGGACACTGGTTTTGATCACGACTTTACTACCAAAATGGCTCGCCAATGCTTCACTGACCGCCACCTGATCCGGTAACTCATGACTCAACATGATTTCTGCGGGCAAGTCATCCGTCACCTGAAAATAAAATGAGGTAATAAATGCTGATAAATTATCAGCAAGAGGCTCGCTACTATCAACGTCAGGGAAGTAATTCTTACCGCCAAGAACACGCCCGCCACGTACGGTCAAGACGTTGACACAAGTCATGCCTGCTTGACTGGCAATAGCAATCACATCCGCCTCGCCTTGCACAGTATAAACAGCTTGCTTGGCTTGTACTTCGCGCAGCATAGACAGCTGATCGCGATAAAACACTGCCTTTTCAAAATCTAATTCTTCAGCAGAAGCTTCCATTTTTTCAATCAAAGCGCTATGAATATCGCTAGAGTCGCCTTTTAGGAAACGAATGGTATTATTGACATCTTCTGCATATTCTTCGGCCGATACCAAGCCCACGCAGGGCGCACGGCAGCGCTTAATCTGATACTCAAGACAAGGACGCTTACGTTGCTTAAAAAAAGTATTGGTACATTGGCGCATTTGAAACATTTTCTGCATCAGCACCAGTGTCTCTTTGGCGGCATGAGCAGAGGGAAAAGGACCGAAAAAGCGACCTTTTTGGTGATTGCCTTTACCGCGACCATATGCCAATCTTGGATAAGGCTTATCTGCTGAAATAAACACATAGAGATAGGATTTATCATCGCGCAACAGTACGTTATAAGGCGGACGATATTCTTTAATCAAGTTTTGCTCGAGCAATAACGCTTCGGTCTCACTACGGGTAATAATGGTTTCAATATTATGTATCCGTGCCACTAGCGCCCGTGTTTTTGGATGGTCAATGGTTTTAGCAAAGTAGCTGTTCACACGGCTCTTGAGTGACTTGGCTTTACCGACATATAAGATATCGCCATTTTTACCCAGCATTTTATAGACCCCTGGCAAATTTGGCAGGCGCTGAATTAAATGCTTAAGACGGGCTTTCTTGTCATCGATAGGACTCGATTCTGAGACATTGACCATAGAATTTATTGCTCTTAAAAGTCTTGTAATACTGCTAGTTATGGGGCGGGAGTCATTGTTTTACAAGCCAATTATTATCATAGCATCACCCATAAAAAAGCCAGCACCGAGGCTGACTTTTTCGTGGGTAAGTAAGATGCTATTAATGACGGAAGTTAGCCATCAATGCTGGAATACCCGGTAGCATACCGACAATAGCCATCACACCTGTCAATACCACAAACATAATACCCGGTATGATCCAGCGGCTCATTTTAGTTAAATTAGCACTGCGTTCTTTCGAGCCAATCAAGCCTAAGTTATCAAGCAACAACGTGAGTGACCAACCAAAGGCAGGATTTACAAGCGCTGAAGCAAAGACTACAATCGCAGCAGACTGCGTGGTTTTACCTTCACGAGTCATTTCCATGCCAGCTTCAAGCAGTGGAATGAAAACACCAACGATCAATGCCACACACATCACTGGCTGCCAAATAGCCAAATCCATTGGATAGCCCCAAACTCCTGCGATAATACAGAACAATGCCGTCAATAAGGCACCAGCAGGAATCGGACGTTTGGCAATCGCTGCTGGGACAATATACGTGCCCCACGATGAAGCAAAGTTAGCACCGCCCAATACGGAGCCGACGACCTGACGAAATGAAGCGCTGGTCATTGTGTCATCGATATCCATGAGTACCTTTTCAGTACGTTTAGGATAGCTGATTTTTTGAAAGACCTGATGGCCTAAAAAATCTGGTGACCACATCGCAACCGCCAAAATAGCAAACGGCAGTACGACAATAAAGCTTTCAACCGTAGGTAATCCTAGCATCCAACCGGTATTTTCACCCCACCAATACATTGGATTCATATTTGGTAAGCCTGGTGCAGTTTTGAACTCAAAGGGTGCACCCAATGCAAATGCAAGTCCGCCACCTAGTACACAGCTTAGCGGAACCGCAAGCCAGCGTTTTTGCCAATGCTCAAGTAATGCATACAACAAAATCGTTGCCAAAATAATGAAGAAGGCAATATGCGACATGCCAATACCTTCTGCCCATGCAAAGAGGTTTTTGACCTGTGAGGTGGTACCGATAAACCCTAGGTAAATCAAGAGGCCACCGCACACCCCTTTACTGGTCAAGTTTGCCAGCAGACTGCCCCCTTTACTGATTGCCAATAGCAATCCGAAGGCACCGATAAGTAAACCAAAGGCCATCGGGTGACCACCAGCAGCAACGACGATAGGAATAAGCGGAATAAGGGGGCCGTGAGTACCTGCAAGGTTGGCTGTCGGGAGTAGAAATCCTGAAAATAAGATGATAAAGAATGAAACGATTAATAGCTCATAACGAACGTTTTCTAAAACGAACGCATCGCCCAAACCAAGTGGACCTGCAAATGTTGCAGCAATCGCACCCACCATAACCACTTTACCAATCGTTGCCGCCATTGCAGGAATAGTATCTTCATACTCAAAGCGATAATCACGAAACGGCAAATTGGGACGCCAGCGTTTTGGCTGCATGATTTGTAATTCATGATTTAGATAAGCGTCACGACTGTCAAAGCTTGCGCTTGGTTTGTGTAAATCAAGGTAGCTACCTGATGGCTCGCTGTCGTAATTAGATGGATTTGATGACTGCTGATTAGACCCTGAAGAAGGGATCTGAGTGTTACTCATCACATTTCCTTATGTCGACTGAGGCTTTATTTAACTGATAATTTGATAGTGAAATTTAATGTGACTAAAGCGTCCATTAAAAATTGCAAGCCATTGTATGACATGAGAACTCGAAATGCGAACTTAGAATCACTAAAAAAGTCCATACACCATTATAATATATAAATTAAAGTTTCCATTTAATACAAAATTGAACTTAATAGAAAACCATGAGGAAAAAATACACTTAATATAGGCTTTAAATCAGAATAAATGACCTTTTTCTTAATAATTATCTGTATCTAGATATTTGTTATCACATAACTAAATATTAAAGATAGCTATAATAAATAGTTTATTATAACTTTTAAGTAACGATAGAAAATCCATGTCAGTTACGCTTTAAGCCTAGCGGTTTTGATATTTTTTACTTATGATAAATGCCCTTTCGTGACTGCTCTTTGATAGAAGTACACTAAAAAATTTGACTCAAACGGTATCACTAAAAAATATAAAAGAAGCAATAGGACGAATTTATGAGTTTGCTACCTACCAATTTTGAGACGCTAAAACGCAGAGCCAAACAAAGTATCATGCCGTTATTGACACCCCACCTACTGAAGCTGCGTATCAATACTTATGCACCGTACGTAGGCGCTGGTATCAGAATCGATCACCTCAATCTCGATCAAGGTTTGTGTGTGGTAAGTATGGGGTTGAATACGCTGAACAAAAACATCGTGGGCACTCAGTTTGGCGGCAGCCTGTATTCGATGGTGGACCCATTCTATATGATAATGCTGATGCACCAACTGGGCAGCAGTTACGTGGTCTGGGACAAAAGCTCACATATTGAGTTTATTGCCCCTGGTAATAGCAAAGTCACTGCACGCCTAAAAATTCCTAGCAATGAAATAACCACGATTCAGGAATTAGCAAAAGACGGCGAGCCAGTATTTCGGGAATACCAAGCAGATATCGTCGATGATCAACAAAAAATTATCGCTACCGTCACTAAAACGCTCTATATACGCTTGCGTAAGTACAGCAAATCTAAAGACCAAAATAGCCGTATCGAAAATCTCGATGGTTAGAACTTTAAAGGCAATTTTTAAAACGTTTCTCTAGATTTGTGATTTAAAGCATATTAATTAAAGCGCATTAATTAAAACAACAGAAACAAAAACCCCAATCTGGCATACGCACAGATTGGGGTTTTGTCTTTTTTGGTACTACCCGCTTATTTATATGATAAACCTATGAATAAGGGCTTGTATCTGGCTTTTCGCTATTGCCGAATCGCATAATAGACGGTTCAGCAATAAAGCAATATTAAGCACAATGCTTAAAAGCAGATACTGGATATAATCTAAGCGTTAGCTTTTGGCTTAACAGCTTTAGGTGCACGCGGAGCAAGCTTCTCGCGGATACGTGCTGATTTACCAGAGCGCTCACGTAAGTAGTATAGTTTCGCACGGCGAACAGCGCCACGGCGTTTCACTTCGATGCTATCGATGATTGGTGAATGCAATTGGAATGCACGCTCAACGCCAACACCGCTTGAGATTTTACGTACGGTAAACGCTGAGTTTAAACCGCGGTTACGTTTAGCAATTACAACGCCTTCAAAAGCCTGTAAACGCTCACGCTCACCTTCACGTACTTTTACTTGAACCACAACGGTATCGCCGGGTGCAAAGCTTGGGCGCTCAATCAATTGAGCATTTTCGATGACCTGAACCAATGGATGCTTGTTGCTCATGAGAGTTATCTCCTCACATTAGATAATAGAGGCTTGACGCATATCACCTGTTTGTAATAATGGATCGTATCTTTTTAATGAGACACAACGTAAGTGGGTTATGACAAACGGCCATTATGCTATGACTCGTTTTGTTGTTGCTCAAAATTCTGTTGCTTAACTGTTTATCTTTTTAGCCGCTATCAACGCTGTTTTTTATCTGCTTTCGCCAATGCTTTTAGCCACTTTGCTTGCTCTACCGTTGGCATAAACGCTTGCCATAAGTCTGGACGACGCGCTTGCGTACGTTCGACTTGCTGACTAAAGCGCCACTTCGCAATATTGGCATGGTGACCTGAAAGTAACACTTCAGGCACTGCCATACCCGCAAACTCATGCGGCTTAGTATAATGTGGACAATCAAGCAAGCCATCGACGAACGAGTCTTGCTCAGCTGACTTATCATCACCCATAATATCAGGCAGACGACGTATCACACTATCCATTAGCACCATTGCTGGTAGCTCACCACCGGTAAGTACGTAATCACCAAGCGATATTTCCATGTCGACATATTGCGATAGTAGGCGCTCATCAATACCTTCGTAACGACCGCATAATATAATCATGCCGTCATACTCAGTCATATCGACCACACTACTCTCACTCAGCGTCTGTCCTTGTGGCGACATATAAATCACCGGACAGTGCGCTTTGTCGACACGGCAGCCATGCTGACTTGCTCGTAGGCGCGCATCCTCAATCGCTTGGGATAATGGCTCAGCCATCATCACCATGCCAGGACCGCCACCATACGGACGTTCATCAATACGGCGATAATTGTCACTGGTAAAATCACGCGGATTAATGCATTCAATCGTCACTTGCTTCTGAGTGACTGCTCGACCCGTGATTCCAAACTCACGAATCGTGGCAAACATCTCAGGGAAAATACTAATAACGGCAAAATACATTAGGTATCTACTTGCGCAGTGGCTAATATTGGCTAAATAAATCGGTGTTATTACTGATAAAGCTTAACCGCAAAGTTAAAATTATTATCAATAATCACTCGGCCATGCCACCAGCACTGTCTTTTCAGTCAGACTGACCTGTACTACAGTTTGCTTGTGCCATGGAATCAGGCGCTCATCGGCATCTAAACTGTCTGAGTTTGCCGCAACTCGCATAATAGCGTGAGCGCCAGTCTCAAACATCTCAGTAATGTCGCCTAGATACTCATCCTGCTCATTTACAACGCGCAGGCTGACCAAGTCCGACCAGTAGTATTCATCTTCAGCGGGTTCTGGCAAGATGTCTTGCTCGACCCAAAGAGTTACCCCGTTCATAGTCTCAGCAACATTGCGATCAGGAATCTGCTCAAACTGAGCCACAATTCCTGCGCCTTGCTCACGCCAAGCCTTAACGGTTAAAGGTTTCATGCCGGTAGCGGTTTTCATCCACCAAGGTTTAATGTCAAATATCGCCGTACGATCATCTGTCTCACTAAATACCCAAAGCCAACCTTTGATGCCATAAGGCTTTTTGAGCTGACCAATTTTCATAAGGGCACTAGCGTTTGGAGCAGAAGACATAACGGCTAACCTAACAATGATGAACACAGCGAAGATAAATAAAAAGCAATTAAAAACGATAAACGCAGTTAAAAGCGATAAACAGTTAATGGCGTACCTAGTTAGACCAGTTACGCTATGTTTTTTACTAAAGTCTATAGAGACTGCTTATAGACGAGCTATCAGCGTCTCAGTGACCACAGAACTTAAGCAGTTGCTTCAGTTTGCGCGACAGACTTGTTGAAAGCTTTTACCAATGAAGCAACGCGATCTGAAGGTTGTGCACCTTTTGCGATCCACGCATTGTACGCTTCCATATTTAGGCGTACTGCTTCTTCAGACTCTTTAGCGAGTGGGTTAAAAAAGCCGATGTTTTCAATATAGCGACCGTCACGCGCGCGGCGTTGATCAGCAACAACTACTTGATAAAATGGGCGTTTCTTGGCACCGCCCCGTGCTAAACGAATAACAACCATGTGAATTCTCTCTTTCGCAGGTATACCAAAAAGGGCATAATTATATCACAGTCTTGATTTATTGAAAACATAAACTGCGCTTATTTAATTATTTATTAACAATAGCTTAAATGCCCATCGATGTAAAATACAATTGATCATCACCACTGATTTTTAACTGAAGATACTACCTCTACATCATGTCCAAGTGGCTCGTTGCTGTATTATTCAGCGCTGTGTTATTCGGTGCTATATTACTCAGTACTATATTAGTGCAAATTTGAGTATTCAATTGTTGCCTACTGTTTTAAAGCCATCCGTGTCATTCATTGATTATGCTACTCTATGACATAGTCAGCGAGTGAATGATGCTATCGCCTAACGAATTGCGCCATCGCTCAAGAATCGCAACCATTATGCTATTCATAAGTATCACACGTTGTTTTTGAACGACATAAGAAAGCACCATTTTTACACTAAACTCAATAAAGCATCTTTTAATATGTTGGATCCATATGACCACACCAAAATCGCAACCACGTCGCAAAGGGCGGTTTACGCGCTCTTACTCCAACACTTGGCTGACAACCTTGATGGTCTCTTTCATTGTTCTTATCAGTGTCAGCTTGTCGATTCTGTTTTTTTGGCGCAGTCTATATTTACCCGAGCTTAAAAACCATGCGCGTTACTTGACGAGCGAGCTGCAGTTGATGAATAGTGTCAACAAAGACTGGAAAAATCGTCCTGAAGTACGCCAATGGATTTATCAACACTCGCATGTCGTGGTAGTGAATAACCCTAATGATTTTCCAGCAGTGTCTGATAAGGCCTTTGTCGGCGTCTTTACTGATGTCTTACAACGCGAAATCGGTGCGCAATTGGGTCGACCTGTCGAGGTTTATTTTAAATTCAAACCGACACCGCAGCTTTGGGTGCAAGACAGCCGTGATGACAGCTTTTGGATTCGTGAACCCGTGGTTTATTATTCGCAATATAGTCCAGCATTATTGGTGCTGTTTCTCATTGGATTGCCTATTTTATCGCTGCTGACCATTATTCTACTGGCGCGGCAATTAAATCGTCCGCTACGATATTTGCAGCGTGCCGCGACCAACTATATTCGCCTCGGTCATGCCACTACGTTGCCAACACAAAAAGGCCCTACGGAGATACGTCAGGTCAACATGGCATTCAATCGTCTATTCACGACGTTAAATCAAGCACAAAAAGAGCGTACAATTATGCTCGCTGGTATCTCGCATGATCTGCGAACGCCCTTAACTCGTATGCGTTTGACTGCTGAGATGCTACCTGATGACTTTTTTCGAGAGGGATTAATTTATGATATTGAAGACATGGATGCCATTTTAGAGCAGTTTATCTCGTTTATGAAAGATGGCTCCGATGAGCCAGTCAGCCTAACCAATTTGGATACCATCTTTAATGAGATCATGGTGCAATTTGCACCAATGGAGTTCATCTATCAATCAGAGTGTCACAAAGTGGTTCCTGTGCGCCCCATGTCTATCAAACGCCTTGTGATCAATCTGGTCAATAATGCCAAGCGTTATGGCAAACCGCCCATTTACCTGTCAGCGACTGTTGTGCCAACTTTTATAGAAACCATTGAAGAGGAAGATAGCGATGTCGTCAGTGAAAATGTCGTCAATAGAGAGGCGCAAGAACAATTGCTGATATGTGTGCGTGACTGTGGTGATGGCGTTGCAGAAGATCAGTTAGAACGTATTATGCAGCCTTTTGAACGCGGAGAGACAGCACGTACCACACAAGGCAGTGGTTTAGGTCTAGCGATTGTCGATCGTATTGCCAGATTGCATCATGGGACGGTAGAAGCCATTAACCATCCCGACGGAGGTTTACAAGTGTGTGTGCGTATTCCCCTACTTTCCAAGGTTGCTGGAGATACAACCATGGCAGCCGATACACAAGAAACGCCTGTCTTTAATGACAAGACATGGAACAAAGAAGACTGATAGCTGCTGAATGGTTCATCACTAAAGCTAATAAATGGTCAAAACAATTCGCTGCGACTATTTAGTTGTATAACACCTAGTCTTTGTTTCCAATGATAGGTGGAATATATTTGGCGCTATTCGTAAACGCTAATGGCTGAGTAATATTTTCTTGCGCTGCTGTTAACGTTTGCGTCGTCGATGGCTGCTGCAAGAATAGGTAGTAGCCCAACGTTATTGCATTTAGTACCACCAAACCACCAAATAAATATGGCATCCTTTACCCTCCTCTGATCTAAAGCTATCTTTAAACCGTTAATAATAAAAATTAACCGGCAATTCTATCTAAGGTGTATATCCATTCTAAACATGAGATTGAGAACACTGCTTAGAAATTGAGCCAGTTTATTTGTCACACACTGCTTAATTGATGCTGCTATTTTTATACTAGAAAATAACGACAATCCTGTGCAGTGGCATTATTTATCTTCAAAACCACGCTCGCTTTTTTCTTGCGTCAGTTCATCAGCAGCCAAAATTTGTGTCAGTGGTTTGATAGGCCACGTCATGACAAATCGTGCACCGCCAAGCTCTCGGCTCTCATCGACTTTCATACTGCCATTAAACCAAAAGGCAATGCGCGATACGATAGACAAGCCTAAACCATAGCCGCCTGAGGCACGCGTGCGACTGTCATCTAAGCGTGAAAATGGAATAAAGACCTTTTCGCGATCTGCTTCTGGAATACCATGACCATCGTCCTCAACACTAACAAAAGCATTGCCCTTTCTGACGCCAGCACTAATGATAATTGTGGTCTCTGCATAACGTAAGGCATTGCCCGCCAAATTTTGAATCACGCGGTGTAAATAACGCCTATCTGCGACAGCGGTTACTTTAGCATTCGGCAGCTTGGTCACTATTTTGATAGGCTTACCCAAGGCATTGGTTTCACGCTCAATCTGCTCCAATAACTCTCTAAGATTGACTGGTTCTAAATCTAGCTTTGGTGAGCCTTCTTCGAGCTTAGCATAAGTCAAAATCTCATCAATCAAGCCATTAAGCGCTTCGATATCTTCATCAATAAAATCACGCTGCATAAAACGTGAGTCTTCGTCATCCGTATCAGCCAGCATATCAACGGCAAAACGGATACGAGCCACCGGTGTACGAAGCTCATGTGATACCGCTCGCGTTAATTCTCGCTGCGACTCAATAAGGCGCTTGATATGCGAGGTCATGGCATTAAAAGTCGCGGCTAAACGGGCAATTTCATCCTGCCCAATGACTTGAACTTGACTTTCAAGATTACCTTTACTCACCTCATTGACACCAACCTGAATCAACTGCAATTTACGCTCAAGTGGAAAAATCAACGCATACACGCCTAAGCTGATTAAAAACATGCTGATAAGAATCATACTAATAATCAGATTAAGTGGGAACCAATTGAATAATGGCACCGGACCAATCAATATCGCCATGTCATTGATTTCAGAAGGCACCACTACTCTAATAGCCGAATTACTTTTACTGCTATTGGTATCTTGTAAGGAAATAACCACTTCATCTCGGCGTAATCGTGCAAGCTGATCGGTATCTAAATCTAGTGTATTGACGGCTTTAAACTCTAAAGGAAAGGAAAACTTTTTTTCCAGTTCAGCCAAACGTGCACGCTTGTCAGATAACGTCACATAGTAAGACAAATCATCCAATAAAAACACAGCGATTGCCCGTACTTGCTGCTCAGTCACTTGCGATATCCTGGCGGTCAAAACACTTTGATTGTCTGGTAGACGATAATACACATCGGCATAGACAGGTTGTTCGGTATAACGAACGACCGTATTGCCATTTTCAAAACGCCGCAGTTCACTGGCATTAAAGTCTACTTCATCAATAGGCAAAACTTTGAATTCTGAGCCAAATAAACTACTGGCATCAGACAACCAATATTCACGCTGTTCTTCACTTTCCTGATGAGCGATACCTTCACTCACCAGATGAAAAGCCCCTGTTGCCATGTTTTCACGGTAGGATTGGACGCGCTCTTTGTTGATGGTATCCATCAACAGTTGAGCAAATAATGCCACACACAAACAGACTATGAGTAGCCCAGCATAAATACGAACAAAGATACTGTGTTTTAAAGAAGAGACTAATGACATACGTGCCGTAACCAACTTAATGAATAAAAACTGCCGACATCATTCAGCAAACAAGCGCTGCGTGATAAATGATATCAAACACTGTTGAATAAAAAACCATTCTGGCTGCTGTATTTTAATTTATAACTGAGCATCACCTAAAATCCATTTACCTCATGTACATTTAGGCAGCACCCACAATAATTGCTTAATTAAACCACATAACGCTGTATTTAAGTTCAAAAATTAAAATTTAGCCACAAAAAAACCAGCCTAGTTGCTGGTTTCTTTGGTCATGCTAATGAGCAATAAGCCGTTGCCGGAGCAAAATTGACTTAGTTGCCTTCTTTAACGAACAAATACCCTTTACTACGAACAGTTTTGATACGTTTTGGATTTTCTGGATCATCACCGATTTTTGGACGAATGCGTGAGATACGAACGTCAATTGAGCGATCTTGACCGTCATATTCAATACCACGTAGACGCTCAAAGATATCTTCACGCGAAAGAATTCGACCCGCATTAGAAGCAAGCAACCATAATAAGTCATATTCAGCGCTGGTGAAATCAACCAATTCATCACCTAAATTCACTGAACGACCGCCATTGTCGATGACCAGTTCACCAAATTCTAGGCGCTGTGGTACATCTTCTGATGGGGCATTTTCTGAGCGACGTAATAACGCACGAATACGTGCTAGCAAGACACGTGGCTGAGCAGGCTTAGCGACATAATCATCCGCACCCATCTCAAGACCCAGTACCTGATCCATATCTTCAGTACGCGCAGTCAGCATCAAAATAGGATTCTGATAGTGCGGGCGTACTTCACGACATACCGTCAGTCCATCGCTACCAGGAAGCATGACATCAAGTACGACCAAATCTGGTTGTTCACTGACGATGCGACGAATAGCACGATTGCCATCGGTTTCGATAGCGACTTCTAAACCATTTTTGACCAAGTAATCTTGAGTCAACATGGCCAGACGCTCATCATCCTCAACAATCAAAATTCGGGGGGTGTTGTCTTCTTCATTCGTTGTCATTGTTATATCCTCTAATACATCTCATTTAAAAGCAGTAAAAGTAAGAGCGGTAAAATTAATAGCACCATTAAGTGGCACAATTGATGTTGGTATAGCTGTTACAAACTTGGTAGCACAGTATACTATTAAACATACAGCTTCCTATACTATAGCTTATAGTCGTTAACAAAACCTATAAACTACACCCATTAAAACTTTAGTTTACGTCCAAAAATTATGAGCTTTATACAAATAATAGCAAGTGAAATGTTTTTTTACGACCCTTTCCTCACCTGAATTTCTATAAGTAGCCAATCTTAATGTAGCGCACAGCGATAGAATACTTGATTGATACCGACACTTGTATTCCTGTTACGTCTAATATAGCGACATATCACCTTTGCTGCCAGTGACTTTTTCATCTATTATCCCAGTATTGCCTATTATCATTCGATACATAAGTAGTAAATGCATAGTTAGTTAACATTCATATTTAAAAAACTGGCTGTCGAGATCGAAATTGCATCATAAATAGTGTATTTATCCTCGATCAACAAGCATAGAATATTAAATAATAAACATAAAAAAACAGCCCATGATGGACTGTTTTTTTATATCTGTGGTAAGAGTCAAAAGGAAACTCTAAAATTTTCCACAAAAAATTAAGCGCGGTTTTTGTACTTACGGATAGTCTGTAGCTGTGCCACAGACTCTGCTAATGATGCTAAAGCTGCATTAGTTTGTACAGTATCCGATTGATTAACCAGCATCTGCTCAGCCTTTTTACGTGCTTCGACAATTTTGCTTTCATCAAGGTTATGTGCACGCATCGCTGTATCAGCCAATACGGTAACCATCTTCGGCTGTACTTCTAAAACACCGCCTGATACATAAATCACTTCTTCTTCACCGTTTGGTGTTTGCACTCGCATCGCACCCGGTTTTAACAAAGTAATAAGCGGTGTGTGACCTGGCAATACACCAATCTCGCCTTCGGTACCAGTAGCTATTAACATGCTAATTTCGCCTGAATACAACTCTTCACGAGCACTTACGACGCGACATTGTAACGTTGCCATACTTAACTCCTTACGATCAAAACACAATCAAAACTGCGAGGCGTTACTAACTGGCAAATAGACTTTTTATGGTTTATCTGCCCTTTAGCAAATGCTAACACAACTTACGCTGCAGTAGATTTCATTTTTTCTGCTTTAGCAACAACTTCGTCGATGCCACCAGCCATATAGAACGCTTGCTCTGGTAGGTCATCGTATTCACCCGCGATGATTGCTTTAAAGCTAGCAATGGTATCGCGTAGTGGTACATATTTACCAGGTGCGCCAGTGAAAACTTCAGCAACGTGGAATGGCTGTGACAAGAAGCGCTGGATCTTACGCGAACGATAAACGACTAGTTTATCTTCTTCTGACAACTCATCCATACCCAAGATAGCGATGATGTCTTTTAGCTCACGATAGCGCTGCAAAATCTCTTGCACGCCACGAGCAACGTTATAATGCTCTTCGCCAATGACTAATGGATCTAGCTGACGCGAGGTTGAATCTAGCGGATCAACCGCAGGATAGATACCTTGTGAAGCAATATCACGACTCAATACAACCGTTGCATCCAAATGCGCAAACGTCGTTGCTGGTGATGGATCCGTCAAATCATCCGCAGGGACATATACTGCTTGAACTGAGGTGATAGAGCCAGACTGAGTTGAGGTAATACGCTCTTGTAGCATACCCATCTCTTCAGCAAGTGTTGGCTGATAACCAACCGCAGATGGCATACGACCAAGTAGTGCTGATACTTCAGTACCGGCTAGTGTATAACGGTAGATGTTATCAACAAACAGCAATACGTCACGACCTTTGCCAGTGGCAGGATCTTTCGTATCACGGAAGTATTCAGCCATGGTCAAACCAGACAACGCAACACGCAAGCGGTTACCCGGTGGCTCATTCATCTGGCCGTATACCATCGCAACTTTAGATTTGCTAAAGTCTTCAGTGTTTACAACGCCGGCTTCTTGCATTTCGTGATAGAAATCGTTACCTTCACGAGTACGCTCACCAACACCAGCAAATACTGACAAACCTTCATGTTTTAGAGCGATGTTATTGATCAGCTCCATCATGTTAACGGTTTTACCAACACCAGCACCACCAAACAGACCAACTTTACCACCTTTAGCAAACGGGCAAAGTAGATCGATAACTTTAATACCAGTTTCTAACAGCTCAGTGCTGTTTGACTGATCCGCGTAGCTTGGCGCTTCACGGTGGATAGACCATTTTTCATCAGCTTCTACAGGACCTTCTTCATCGATAGGACGACCAAGAACATCCATGATACGGCCAAGCGTACCAATACCAACAGGCACAGCAATAGGCGCACCAGTGTTAGTGACTGTTAAGTTACGCTTTAGGCCTTCAGTTGAACCCATTGCGATAGTACGGACGATGCCATCACCTAGTTGTTGCTGTACTTCTAGGGTGGTTTCGGTACCATCTACTTGCAAGGCATCATAAATCTGAGGAACTTCACTACGGTTGAACTCAACGTCAAGAACCGCGCCAATAATCTGTACAATACGACCGCTACTCATTGCGTTCTCCTTGAACTTCTGTATATAGTGGGTTTCATAAGGGGTTTCAATTATGAAACAGCAGCAGCACCGCCAACGATTTCCGAGATTTCTCGGGTAATCGCCGCTTGACGCAGCTTGTTATAAACCAACTGTAAATCGTTAATTAGGTCACCAGCATTATCTGTCGCCGCTTTCATCGCAACCATACGTGAGGACTGCTCAGAGGCAATGTTTTCCATTACCGCTTGATACACAATCGACTCAATATAGCGGCCAAGCAGCTCATCAATCAATGTTTTGATATCAGGCTCGTAGATATAATCCCAGCTCAGTTCTGTTTGAATGCCGCTCTCTTCTTCACCAAACGCGCTGTCTGGTAAAGGTACCAACTGATTGACAGTCGGCTTTTGGGTCATCGCATTAACAAACTTATTATAAACCACATAGATGCGGTCTATTTTACCGTTAGTATAATCGTCAAGCATCGCTTGAACCGGTGCGTTTATCTGCTCAAACGTTGGCTTATCACCATAATCGGTTACTGCCGAGGTCACTTTACCACCAAAGTTTTTGAAAAAACTCACACCTTTAGCGCCAATGACTGCAAACTCAGTTTGTACAGATTGATCTTGATACTGCTGGATACTCTTAGATAAAGCTTTGAATAAGTTAATATTCAAACCACCCGCCAGACCGCGATCAGAGGTAATGACAATATAGCCAACCTTATTGACTGGACGCGAGACCATATACGGATGTTTATAGTCTGATGAGGCATGCACCAAATGTGAAATAACCCGGCGCATACTATCAGCATACGGGCGACCCACTTCCATGCGCTCTTGGGCACGGCGCATTTTACTTGCCGCAACCATTTGCATAGCACGAGTAATTTTTTGGGTGCTTTTAATACTGGTGACTTTGGCACGTATCTCTTTTAAGCTTGCCATAATGATTCCAATATAAGAGGGTTAAAAAGCATTGGCGCATGCGACAATTATTTAGTATATAACATCAATCTAACAGATTAATGTTATATATTTTGTGCATGACGCGATCTAATACCGTCAATGGTTAGAACAGTGGCGCTACTGTCTTAATAAAAAAATACAAGACAATGCGCCACTTTATTAGCCATCAAAGACAGCCATAACCAATTCGGCTTAACCCGTTAAATTAATAACTGTGATTTTGTTTAAAGGTCTCTAAAGATGACTTCAAACGACCTGCGATATCATCATTATAATTCGCAGTATCATCAATCTCACGCATCAATTCACTTTGCTCATCATGCATATAGCGTAAGTAAGCTTCTTCAAAAGAACCGATTTTTTCGACAGGAACGTCCGCTAAAAAGCCTTCATTCGATGCATAGATAACTGCAGCTTGCTCAGAGATTGACATTGGCTGATACTGCTTCTGCTTCATCAATTCAGTCACACGCTCACCATGATCAAGCTGTTCGCGAGTCGCGTCATCAAGATCTGATGCAAACTGAGCAAAGGCAGCCAATTCACGATACTGAGCCAGTGCAGTACGGATACCACCAGATAGCTTCTTGATGATCTTAGTCTGAGCTGCCCCGCCCACACGAGATACCGAGATACCAGCATTAACTGCTGGACGGATACCTGAGTTGAATAGGCTTGATTCTAAGAAAATCTGACCATCGGTGATTGAAATCACGTTAGTCGGTACGAATGCAGATACGTCACCAGCTTGGGTTTCAATAATTGGCAGTGCGGTTAAAGAACCGGTTTTACCAACTACTTCACCGTTAGTGAACTTTTCTACGTACGCCGCGTTTACGCGTGATGCACGCTCAAGTAAACGTGAATGTAAATAGAAGACATCACCAGGATACGCTTCACGACCTGGCGGACGACGTAGCAATAGTGAAATTTGACGATAAGCAACGGCTTGTTTTGATAAGTCATCAAATACAATCAGTGCGTCTTCACCGCGGTCACGGAAGTATTCGCCCATCGTACAACCTGAATACGGTGCGATATACTGTAGTGCTGCTGGTTCTGACGCTGAAGCGACGACGACAGTCGTATATTCAAGGGCACCAGTTTGCTCAAGCTTGCGTACGACGTTTGCAATGGTAGAACGTTTCTGACCGATTGCGACGTATACACACTTGATACCAGATGATTTCTGCGCGATGATCGCATCGATAGCCATCGCGGTTTTACCCGTCTGACGGTCACCAATGATAAGCTCACGCTGACCACGACCAATTGGAATCATAGTATCAACGGCTTTATAACCCGTCATTACTGGTTGATCTACTGACTGACGATCAATAACGCCTGGGGCGATTTTTTCGACTTTGTCAGTCATTTTGGCATCGATAGGACCTTTGCCATCAATAGGATTTCCCAAGGCGTCAACAACACGGCCTAGCAGCTCAGGACCTACTGGTACTTCAAGAATACGACCAGTACAATAGGCTTTTTGACCTTCTTGCAGCTTTAGGTAATCACCAAGTACTACCGCGCCGACAGAATCACGCTCTAAGTTAAGCGCCATTCCATAGATTTCGCCTTCAAACTCAATCATTTCGCCGTACATGGCATCTTCAAGACCATGAATCTGCACGATACCGTCAGATACTTTGACAATCGTGCCTTCATTCTTTGCAGTTGCACCCGCATCAAGGTCTTGAATACGCTGCTTAATCAGGTTACTGATTTCCGCTGGATTCAATTGTTGCATTGCCTTGTTTCCTTTAATTTATGATAACCCGCCCACTGACTTAAATGCTCTTACTTTCACGCAGATCATAGATGACTGCGCTGGTAAATGGCATTAGGCCGTTAGCTGTGTTTTTAACTGTTGTAACTTGCCGCGCATCGAATCATCAGTGATTTTATCACCGACTTTGATGGTAGCGCCTGCCAATAGACTTGGATCGACCGACTCATGAATCACCACACTAGCATTTAATGATGCAGCAAGGCGCGTTTGAAGCATTTCACGCTGAGCGTCAGTCAATGGATAGGCAGAGGTCACGTAAGCATCAAGCTGCTTTAAGCTTATTGCCTTGTGGCGGCGATAATGCTCATAAACTTCAGGAAGCAGCGCCAGACGCTCTTGCTGCGCCAACTGCTTAATAAAATTATTGAGCGCTGGTGACACTTTAGGATAGCTAATACTATTACCATAACGAGAGCCTTTGCTCTCGCCTAGTAGCTGTTTAAAAGCAGAGTCGCTATCACCAGCCACTTGTGAGTCATAAAGATCAACCAAAGCAGCTGACTTATGCTCAGCCGTAACGGCTGGATTTTCTAGCCATGTACGGAACGCTTTGTCATTGACAATTGCACTGGCGACAAACAAGAAATTTTCCCACTCGTTTACGGCCCCGTTTTCGTTGGCATAGTCAAACGCGGCTTTAGCGTAGGGTCGTGCTAAGGTTGATAAGTCAGCCATTATATCCTCACAGTTACAGCTTTGCCGCCAGTTGGTCTAACATACTGGCATGTTTTTGCACATCGACTTTGTCTTGCAAAATCTTTTCTGCACCAAGTACAGCCAGTTCAGCAACTTGGGCACGTAATGATTCACGCGCTTGATTGATTTCTTGGTCGATAGACGCTTGCGCTTGTTGACGAATGCGCTCGCCTTCCACTTGGGCCTGCATTTTTGCATCTTCGACAAGCTGGTTGGCACTCTTGTTCGCTTGCTCGATTAAAGCAGCAGCTTTGGTCTTTGCAAGATCAAGCTCCTGCTGGACGTCTTGCTCAGCGGTCGCCAGATCTGCTTTTGCTTTTTCTGCGGCATTCAGGCCTTCAGCAATTTTACGCTGACGCTCATTGATGGCACCAATAAGTGGTGGCCACACGAATTTCATGCAGAACATCACAAAGATTGCAAAAGCAATGGCTTGACCGATGAGGGTAGAATTGATATTCACGTGATCACCTCTTTGTTAATGAAAAATCAGTTTCATTGATCATATTTGATAGCCAAACTTTGGCTATGGTTGAGATACAAACTTTGACTACCAAACATTTACAACTGAGCTTTCTGATTAACCTGCTAGAGGGTTAGCGAACAACAATAGCATAGCAATACCAACACCGATCATCGGAATAGCATCAAGAAGACCTGCTACGATGAACATACGAGTTTGCAGCTGTGAACCAAGTTCTGGCTGACGCGCAACGCCTTCTAGGAATTTACCACCTAGAATAGCAAAACCAATACCTGTACCTAGTGCACCTAAACCGATAAGTAGTGCTACTGCGATAACTGTGTAACCACCTAATACTGGATCCATGGATGTATCCTCATTTACCTATTGAATGTCTAATTAATGTTCAGTTGATGATGCAAGTGACATATAAACTATCGTCAGCATCATAAATACGAACGCTTGAAGTGTAATAATTAAGATGTGGAAAATAGCCCACGGTACTGATAACGCCCATTGAATCCAAAACGGCATTAGAGCAATCAGTATGAAAATCAACTCACCAGCATACATGTTACCGAATAGACGCAGACCTAAAGAGATAGGTTTCGCTATCAAAGTAACAAACTCTAAGATAAAGTTGATGGGTATTAAAATAATTTGTACGATAGGGTTTTTGGCACTAAAAGGATGCAGTGTTAGCTCGCCAACAAAGCCGCCCAAACCTTTTTCTTTGATACTATAGAACAGAATAAGTATAAAGACAGAAAAAGACATGCCAAGCGTAATATTAGGATCCGTCGTTGGAACGATCTTAAAGAACACATGATGTGGATCATGTCCCATCATTGCGCCGATTTGGCCAGCAATCATAGGAATAAAATCGACGGGTAGTAAATCCATCAAGTTCATTAAGAATATCCATACAAAGATAGTCAACGCCAAAGGCGCAATCAGCTTTGAGGTACCACTATACGAATCACGAACGTTGTTATCAACGAACTCAACGATCATCTCAACCGCAGCCTGAGTTTTACCCGGCACGCCTGAAGTGACTTTTCTAGCGACCATCCAGAAGATGGCGCAGAAAACAATGCCTAGACCAATTGACCAAAGCATAGAATCAAGGTGGATGGCTTTAAAGCCCATTGCACTAGCTTCTTCAGCAGTATAGGCAACTTTCCAGCCTTCGCCCGGCAGATAGCCGTACGTCCAGTTCGTTAAGTGGTGAGAGATATAGTCTGTTGTTGTTTGCTCGCCTGCCATAATGTCAGCTTCTTATTAATCAACGATTTAATCAACTACCAAAAATATGGTTGTCATCTGATGAGGTTTTAACGATCCTATTTGACCTGCTAGCAAGCCGATGAACCATGCTAAAGCGCTCATGTAATCAATAACATCCAACCCATAGTTCTATTACTAGTACGCAACTTGATAACTTAAGATAAATTTTAGCTATCAAAAAAGGGCTTATGATGATTCAGTAATAGCCCTTGTATATGTACGCGAAATTATTATATCTGTGTTTACTTACTGCCGCGTTTCCACGATCGACGCTTAATACAGCGTTCATAAGCAAAATATTTAGCTGCCTATATTAATGCAGCGTTGTATTCGTGTAAAGTCAATTATGACTTTTTTATGCACTGTATGAATAAGTTAGCTACTATTAACGTTTACTAACATAGCTTTGCGTGATTAATTAAATTGTAAGAATTTAATTAGAGGCAATACTGATAGCTAATAATTGGCTATCGACTCCATTATCACACGCTATACTCATTTAAACGCTCATATCACAGTCTTTATAATCATTGGCGCTGTCTTTAGACAGTTTTGTATGTTTTGACTTTCTTATGAAATCAGTCATAGAGAAGCTGGACGGCAGGGTGACTTGCCTAGCACTATTAAGCACTCAACTATTGATATAGTCATCGTCTATTAATGCTAGCGTATATGCCACAACATCCAACTGTGACTAATTTGCATTACCATAAAACCGATAAACAGCGCAGGCGCAGATAGGGGTTGTACGGTAATAAAAATTAGTGCGAAACCAAACACAGTCAATAGCCATTTGGCCATTTGACCTCGATATAGCTGGCTAACAATATGTTGGCGCGCGCGATATCCAGTGTACCAAAAGATAAAAAAAGCAAATACAGCTTGGGTAGCAAAGCTGAGTAGCGCACCAATAGCGGCGCTTTTTGCAACAGTAAGCTCACTATGTAGCCAACTGGTATCTAAAGCCCAAGCAATAATAATAAGGACAAATAATATCCACGCTTGGCGTTTGATATAGATGCCAATTTTATCTTTTTGTGTGCGTTTGGCAGGCTTGGTCATCGGTAATGCAATCCTATAGCCTTACAGCATTGGGATAAGGTGGCAATATAACATCGTCGCGACACTTTTATCCGTGAACGGCTCACTCTACAGGTGTTACCTTTTAACCAAAATAAAACGCCACTTATTATAAGGGGCATACCACCGTTAAGCAAGAAAAATATACCTTTTATCAGTGACCTAGCTGAATCACTCATAGACATCATAGTTACTGACCAATGGATAACACCCAAAGTATGACTACATAATGGCTTCTCAAGCGTTGTAAGCCACTATGGTTAATCAGTTATCCTACGATATACATTGATAGATTTGCTGTGCCATCGTCTGCCAACCACTCACAAAGTCTTTACTATTGCTCATATCTTCAGGTTGCACAGTGGTTTTTACAGGCTGTAACTTAGCGAGTAGACCTTTGGCTGGTTGACTTGGGCTAACCAGACACATTTGCTTGGCTGGACGCTTCTCATTTAGCCAGCGTATTTGGCTTGCTCGTGGTGCTAGATGGTGATCAGTGCTTAAACTGCCAACAAGCTTTAGGTTTGTGCTGGATTCGATGTATTGATAAGCATCATGATAGGCCCAATAAGGCTGGGTTTGCTGCTTGCCTTTAGCTTGTTTTACGAAAGATGCCACTCCCCTATCCATTCGCTGAGCAAATTTTTGTGCATTGGCGTGATAAAGTGCTTTATATTGCGGATTAGCATGACTGTGGATGACAGCAAGGGCACGAGTCATGGCTTTGGCATTTTCAGGATCTAACCATATATGTGGATCCAAGGTGCCAGCAATAGGCTTGCCTTGGACGTCACGTAGCGGATGACGATTAAAGGCATCAAATTCAAATAAGGCAATCGCATTGGGTGCGGTATTAAGGCTTGCCGCCAAGTTATTTTCTAGTGGCTCACCAAACCACACGACAAATTTACTGTCCTGAATGGCTTTAATATCGCCTGGGCTGATACTGCCATGATGACCTACCTCCCCGGCCTGCAATAACTGCTTGGCGGGCGGTGAACCTTCAGTCACTGCTTGACTCAATAAAAACAGTGGGTAGTTACTCACGCTGACTGTTGCCGCTTGTGCACTCACAGTAAAGAGGCCTAATGCAACTATGCCCGTAATGAGCCATCGCTGTAGTATAATGGTTGAGCTTAAAAAATATTTGAAAACTGAGTTCATAATAGATTCTTTAATGTATGAAAGATAAAATATAAGTGGAAACATTTAGACGTTATCGCCGTTGTATCTGAGTGATCATTAAGGTATCAATAAATAAGCCAAGATCACTTATCTGCTATTATTTTTAGTATGTTATACTATAACATTATAAATTACTATAATAACAGTGCCATTTTATTTTGTAGGAGCTTGCACCATGTCCACCAGTTTATCAGTCTGCGAACATTTACATGATGTGCAGGACTTTACGCCGCATGACGTGACCGAGCGCCTAATGGCAGCAAAAGAACAATGTCGCCTGAACGGTGCACGCTTTACCCCATTGCGCCAGCAAATATATCAATTGGTATTGGCAGCCAATAAACCCATCGGTGCATATGATTTGATCACGCAATTGCAGCAAATGCGCTTATCAGAGCCCAATAACAATGATGACAGCAGCGAAGCGCTTAGCTCGCAACAGCGCCCAACGAAAGCGGCATCTAAAGAAATTAGCTCTAAAAAACAAGCGCCAAAAAATGTCGCGCCACCCACTGTCTATCGCAGTCTGGAGTTTTTATTGAGTGAAGGCTTGATACATCAATTGACCTCTATCAATGCTTATGTGCCCTGCTGTCACCCACGCGCCCAGCATACCGCAGCATTTTTAATCTGTGGTCAATGTCAGCGTGTACAAGAATGTAGCAGTGTGCCCGTACAGGAAATGATGAGTTTTGCTGAGCAAGACGTTGGCTTTATTGTGGAACGCAGTGTGATTGAGCTGAGTGGTCGTTGCCAAGCGTGCCAGTAACACACCCTAACCACTGAAGCGTAAGTCTTTGTCATCCGTTTTTTATTTGTATTACTTATTCACTTATTGGTTGTCATACTATGAGCCTGTCTACCTCACCGTCTAATCAACCGAACTTTTCCGCTGTTGATGGCAACACCATTAACACTGCGAGTAAACTGCTGAGCCTAAGCGATGTCAGCTACGACATTGGGCATCAACGCTTACTCTCACATATTGATATTGACATTGCGGTTAATGAAACAGTCAGTCTTATTGGACCTAATGGCGCTGGTAAGTCAACGTTGGTTAAACTTATTTTGGGATTGATTGAGCCAACTAAAGGGCACATTAACTCTCATCAAAAGTTACAGCTTGGCTATGTACCGCAGCGCTTTGCTGTACCGCCGATATTGCCATTACGAGTCTGCGATTTATTGGCACAAGCGGATAAAAGGCGCTTAACGTCTGAGCAGCGTCAATTTATCTTCGATAACTTGTCATTGACGCACTTATTATCGCGACAAATGCTGCACCTGTCGGGTGGTGAGACACAAAGAGTCTTGCTCGCGCGCGCACTGTTAGACAAACCCAACTTATTGATTTTAGATGAGCCGATGCAAGGACTGGACCCTGATACTGAGGTTTGGCTCTATCAATTTATTGATGAGCTGCCGGAGTTTTTGCGTTGTGCCATGTTGGTGGTATCGCATGATCTGCATTGGGTCATGAAGGGCAGTCGACGCGTGATTTGTCTTAATAAGCACATTTGCTGTGAGGGACAACCAAGCGAGCTTGCCGTTAGTAGTGAGTTTCAAAAGCTATTTGGGCATCATTATGAGCAGCCTTATGTGCATCAACCACATGCCTGTGAGCATCACGCCCCAAGCGAACTATAATCATTAAGGCGCGTTGAACATTCACAAATATAAAATATATCGAAGCTTGATATATCAAACACATATCGAGCGTTGAGCTTTATAAAAACTTTTACGGATATTTATTATGACTGCTTGGTTAGCCATCATTGCCCCCGCTTGGATCGCTGGCAGTATTTTAGCGCTACTATCAGCGCCTTTAGGTTGCTTAGTCTTGTGGCGACGCATGGCCTTTTTTGCTGATGCTTTAGCACATGGTACCTTGCTTGGCGTGGCTTTAGCAGTATGGTGGCAATTACCTATGGGTATTGGCATTGCCTTGGTCAGCGTCATGGTGGTGCTAGGGCTGGTATTAATCGATGATGAGCGCCTGCCTGTCGATGCGGTTTTGGCGGTCGTGGCGGTGTCATTGTTATGCTTAGGCTTATTGGCTTTGACCCAGTTGACTGACCAACAAGCAAACGTACTGGGGTTTTTGTTTGGTAATTTGCTAGAGCTTGATTGGGCAGACTTGCCCTTACTTGCCGGTAGCGTGCTGGTAGGGTTAGGTCTACTTATGTATATATGGCCTGCACAAATTAAGCTTGCCACTCATGAAGCACTGGCGCGTATTCAAGGTGTTAATCCGACACGCCAGCGGCTGTTCTTTATGGGCGTATTGGCGGGATTTTGTGCGATTGCCCTGCAAGCGGTTGGTAGTTTATTAATCAGCGGTTTATTGGTATTACCAGCATTAACGGCACGTTTATGGTCATCATCGCCAAAACAAATGGTCGTTATATCGCTACTGATCGCACAGCTTGGCGTGACGCTAGGCGTTTGGGGAAGCATCTGGCTAGATATTCAGACAGGACTTGCTATCGTATTAATCTTAGCTATTTTATTTTTTATCGCGCTGATTTTCTCAAAGCTCAGCACTGCAAAAATTTGGTCTGCGCGCCGCTAGACACATTATCGTACACATAAAGCCGCTGGTTTTTTATTCTCTTATCCAACTTTATTTCATCAATATGATAGAGCTTTCATTGACTTTATGTTATAAACTTGCCCTAATACCATCGACATACTAGCGGCGTCAAGCCAAAAAACATATTGGTCAGACCAAAATTCATTAGTCTACTCGATGCAGGACATTTATTTATCATTCGTTTTAACAGCATCACTTGTTTCGATTCGATGAGGGACTGACCCAATGCTAAGCTATCCTGTTAATAACATTAGCACACCAGATGAACAGGTAAACATACTACAAATCACAGATTTGCATTTATCAACGCCCGTTTCTTCTAGTGTTGATAGCGATACTAACAATAGCGAAGCCACTGTCTGTCAGCAGTGCTTTGAAACAGTACTACAGCAAGCATTGAGTAGCGACATTCGCTGCGATTTGATTATCGTGACTGGCGACTTAGTCAATGAAGTGAAACCCGCTATTTACGATCATATTTTTGAGGTATTGCAAGCCACCAATATTCCTTTTGCTTGTATTGCGGGCAATCATGATGTGACGGATGAGATAGGCAGTGACTTACCATTCTTTGAGCGCGAACTGCTTGCTCAACCTGCCGACCCGCGCTTGCTAAGCCGGCATGTCATTGAGACTGATCGCTGGCAGCTGTTGTTATTAGACTCATCCATCACGGGCAAAGTCGCGGGCGAGATAACGCCTACCGATATTGACTGGGTATGCGAGAGACTCGATGCTTGTGATAAGCCTGCGCTGATTGCTCTACATCATCACGTCATTCCCGTAGACTCTGACTGGATTGACACACATATGGCAGAGAATAGTGAAGCCTTTTGGCAGCATCTGTTAGGATTTGACCATCTCAAGGTCATTATCAGTGGTCATACGCACCAAGAGCAGGTCCGCCATCGTCAAGGAGTCACGGTCTATAGTACGCCATCTACTTGCTACCAGTTCAAGCCTTATGAGAATGATTTCTCCTATGATAAAAGCGTCCCGCCCGGTTACCGTTGGTTGCAATTAGCCAACAATGGAAAGGTTGCAAGCTGGGTAGAAAGACTGGATACTTGACGCCCAGATTTATTGACACCAATATTGATGTGAGCCCTTATACCCCAAGCTATTGACTGATATTTCTGAGTTCAGAATACAATGACTGGCACGGTAAAAACGACATGATGATGAAAAATGACTTCATTATTGTCAGAAACAATGATACAACGTATAAAACGAAATGAGGACTGCCTAGTATCTGGTATTAGGTAGAATTATAATAGCTAGGATGGCTAAATCGATCACAGCTAAGTCTTCACAGTCAGTGATTTGTCGCATTATTAAGACAACGCTATTTAAATAAAAATATGCATAACCATATACCTGACCCTTGATAGATTGCTTTGAGCATATCAAGATAACTGTACTATTAGATCCGCTGTATTACTTGTGTTACCAAGTGGTAAAACGTTTTATAAAGGGACAAATTATAGCGTTTATGACATTGATAGCGTCTTGTCTTTTGATACGTCGTTTTATTGAATTAATTTGAAAAAAGTAGGATACCCATATGAGCACCCTGACCACGAATCCAAGTGAAGCTAAGTTTACTCCTTATGTGCCTGCCAAAGACGAAGAGTACATGTCTGATGCGCAGTTAGAGCACTTTAAGGCTATATTATTGGATTGGAAGAGCCAACTGATTGGCGAAGCGGATCGCACCAAGACTTATATCCAAGACGAGTCCAGTGCTATGCCAGATATCAATGATCGCGCCACCCAAGAAGAAGAGTTTGCCCTCGCATTGCGTACGCGTGACCGTGAACGTAAGCTCATTCGCAAAATTGATAAATCCATGTCAGAAATTGAAAATGATGATTATGGATTTTGTGAAACTTGTGGCGTAGAGATTGGTCTGCGTCGTCTCGAAGCGCGCCCAACAGCTACCCAGTGTATCGATTGTAAAACCCTGTCTGAGATTAAAGAACGCCAAAATCAAGGCGCTTAAGCGAATTACGATTCATCTCAATAGTAGAATGTAAGCATAAGCGACCATAACATGGTCGCTTATTGCGTTTTAGAAGACTGGCTTTTAGTCAATGAATCATGGCTGATACAGAGCTTTAAGCTTGCTTATATTGATTTGCTAACAAAACAGACTCATTTCACAAATATCTTTTTACGGATATATTTATTATTCTATCTTCTACCTTTTCTACTAATAATTTCCTACTTTGAAAACTAACCTTATTCCTATGCCCACTCCAATCATACCAGTACAGCCGATTGGTCGTTTTGCTCCCTCACCGACTGGTGAACTGCATCTTGGCTCATTGACGACTGCGCTTGCCAGCTTTTGCCACATAAAATCCATTGGTGGTAAATGGCTACTGCGTATTGAAGACACTGATACCGAACGCTGTGATCAGCAATTTACTGAGCAAATCTTGATTGATTTGGAAGCGCTTGGATTGTACTGGGACGGTGATATCATTTATCAATCTGAGCGTATTGATATTTATAATGATTATCTACACTCAGCCCTGCATCCGCTCACTTATGGTTGTCAGTGCTCGCGTAAGGATTTGGAGCAATACTGGGCGCAAGAAGAGCTGAGCCCATCTTATGATGCTAACCCATTGCAACCAAACAGGAAGCGCTATCCACGCTGCTGTGTCAGCGCTGACCTTGATAGAGAGCAACATAAGCTACGCATACAGCTACCGAATTATAAGATTGGTTTTAACGACGGTATTCAAGGATTGCAGTGGGATAATCCTCAGCAGACATTGGGTGATATGGTGGTGCGTCGCCAAGATGGTATGATCAATTATATTTTGGCTGCCAGCCTTGATGATGGACTGCAACAGGTGACACATATTATGCGCGGTCTAGATATCCTACCCATGACGACAGCGCAAATCAGCATCATGGATGCCGCACGCTTACCTGCCATCGATCACTGGTATCACTTGCCACTGATATGTCATGCTGATGGACAAAAACTCTCCAAGCAAAACCTAGCACAACCCATTGATACACGAGATCCAAGTAAACTCATCGCCGATGCTTTACAACTATTACAGCAACCAGCCGTCGATAGAGACACACCTACTCGTATGTTAAAGCAAGCCATTGCTCAATGGAACAGTACGCCGCTACAAGGCAAACAACAGTTAAATATGCCCAATGGATAAAAGCCAGCTAGCAAAAAGCGCCACTATTTAGCGACGCTTCTTTGGATAATGCCAGTCATGATGCATCGAGCCTATCACTAATGCTCAACCTATCAATAATAACGGCATTGGCTTTTTTCGATTTCAGGGCTTTCTTTATAAATTTTTAGCAATAACGCAACCATCACCAAACTAATCAACATTGATGAGCCGCCATAACTGAAGAATGGCATGGTCAATCCTTTGGTTGGAATCGCGCCCATATTCATCGCCGCATTGATAATTGTTTGTGCAATAAACACCACACCGATACCAAAGGCGGTATAACTCATACGCATCTGCCGACGTTTGAGCGCGTTGTAACTGATACGCATCGCGCTACCGATAATCAGCGCTTCGAGCACCAGTACCATGGTAACCCCAACAAAGCCTAACTCTTCCCCTGTAATGGCTAATAGAAAATCAGTATGTGCCTCAGGCAAATGCGACAGTTTCTGTACGCTCTCACCATAACCAACGCCTGTAAATTGTCCACGACCAAAGGCAATCAAACTACGTGCCAGCTGATAATCCGTGTCTTGCACATCATCAAACGGATCCATAAATGACATCACACGTACCAATCGGTACTGCGCTGTCGTCACCATCAATACCGCACCACCGATGGCAGCCGCGCCCAGTGCTAAAAAGTGCTTGTAAGGCGCACCAGCGATATAAAAAATCGCAAAGATAGTACCTAAAATAACGACAAAAGAACCAAAATCTGGCTGTGACAATAGCAGCATGGTGATGAGTGCCACCACCAACATAATCCGCAAAAAACCGTCTAAGCCGTTACGAACTTCAAAAGAGCGACGCACCACAAAATCAGAGACAAAGACAATCATCACTAACTTGGCCAACTCTGCCACCTGAAAATTAAATACCCCTAGGTTCAGCCAACGCTTGGAGCCGTTAATAGGCGTACTAAAGAGGGTTGCCACTAGCAGCATGCCAGTGATACCCAATAGGATAAATTGGGTTTCAGTCTTATATAGTGTTCGCAAAGACACGCTGTAATAAGAAACCGTAGCGACCGTCAAACCGATCATCATATACAGCAGCTGGTTTTTGAAAAAGTGCAGCTCTGTCATGCCGCGACTGAGCGCAAAAGGAATAGAAGCGGAAGCCACCATCAATAGACTGAGCACCAACATACAGCCAACACTCGATAGGAGAATGGCGCGTGCTGACGGCATAGAAAGAATACCATCTGAGCCAGATACTTGCTTCGGTTGGGACGAGGAACGAAAAAGAGAAGAGAGCGCCATAATTTTATATACACTAACGAACGAAAAAACACGGCGTCTATTAAACGCCACCGTTTAAAAAATAGAAAATAGACAGTACCAGACAGATTACTAAGAAAATAAGCTGACCATTCATGTTGCTGACTGGCTATGATTGACAGTAGCAGCAATCTATAAGCAAAACAATCATTTATACAGAAAATGCGCGCGCGTCGTAAAAGTCAATTCAGGGCAATCCTATTGCATTGCCCTTATTCTTTATTAAATACACGAGTTCTTTATTAAATTCTGATTTCTTTATTAAATGCTGATATTCGCTAAGCACTTATCATGCAAATGCTTAAATCACCAAACCTTTTAATCGGCCGCCATCATATCTGACGACTCAGTTGCTAACTGACCAACCAACTGACTAAAATGCTCACCGCGAGCTGCGTAGCCACTATATTGATCAAAGCTGGCACAAGCAGGTGACAATAGCACCGCTTGCACTTGCGATAGGCTGCTTGTCGTGACTTGTTGAATGGTTGTAAAGGCATTTTCTAAAGTTTGGCACTGATGTAACGCAACATCGGCGCTTATCTTAGCCGCGCGCAGATGCTGTTCAATCAGGGGCGCATCTTCACCAATAAACAGTACTTGGCTAACATACTGATTGATAAACGGCGTCAATTCACCAAACTGTTGACCCTTACCTTGTCCACCCAAAATCAATAGTAGTTTACCATCCTTTGGTGCATAGACTGCACCCAGCCCTTCGATAGCTGCCACCGTTGAGCCGATATTGGTGCCTTTTGAATCATTGAAATAATCAATGTCTGCAGCATTTGCCACATACTGGCAACGATGCTCAAGTCCAGTAAACTGCTGTAAGGTATTCAACATACTGCCCAATGGCAAACCAGCAAGTTCGCCTAACGCTAAGGCTGCCTGTGCATTGAGCAGATTATGACGACCTTTAATCAACAGTTTATCTGCAGACAGTAGCTTTTCTGTACCGTGGGCAAGATAAATCTGACCTTCAGGAGTAGTAATAAGACCATATTGACCTTTATCAGGAGCATGTATACCGGTACTCACTCTGGGCAAATTATCAGCCACTAGCGGACGCGTCAAGGCGTCTTCGCGATTGATAACCACGGACTTAGCACCCTGAAAGATACGATGTTTGGCTTGATGGTAGCCCAGCATATCGCCGTGGCGATCTAGATGGTCAGGTGACATATTCAGAACTGTCGCCACTTGCGCACCCAAATTGGTCACCGTCTCTAACTGAAAACTCGACAGCTCAAGTACCGCCAGTTCCATATCAGTATTATCAAGCAAGGTCAGCGCTGGCACGCCAATATTACCGCCGACACCGACATTGACACCAGCATCCTCGGCCATTTGCCCGACCAAGGTGGTCACGGTGCTCTTAGCATTAGAGCCAGTAATTGCCACTATCGGTACGGTACAAGCCTCACAAAATAGCTGAATGTCACTAACCACTGGAATATTCGCTTGGCGAGCAGCGGCGACGGCTTCGGTAGCAAGTGAGATACCGGGGCTTATAATAATACGTGCCGCTTGCTGCAAGAGCTCGGCGTCAATCGCACCAAATTGGCGAATACTAATCTCAGCGGGTAGTTGATCTGCTAAGCTAGGTGTCGCCTGAGCATCAGTGACAGCAACCTGATAGCCTTGATTGGCCAAATAGCACGCAACTGACAACCCAGATTGTCCCAAACCGACCACGACTTGTAGACCACTGCCTTTGTGAAGTAAGGCATCTGTTGCAGTGTTGGTGGTCATATTTATTCCTTCTGTTGGACGAGCAAAATGGCATCAAACAAACCTAGTATATAAAGAAGCAAAATGATGCCGTCAAGATAAGACGCATCATAACGGTATCGTTCAGATTTCGGTACTGGTTTTTTATGACGATGTGCTATTATGCCCCTGTTTTTATATTAAGTGGCTAATGCTATAATAGTTGCCTTAATCTGTAAGTGACTGGGTATTTACCCAAGCATTTTAGTTTAGCATGTTGTCACAGTTAGCACGCTACTGTCACTTCTGTTTGGCAAAGTTACTACTATAGACGGGTCATGTCGAGCGGCTATTTTTATTTGAGAAATTATTTATTACCCTCTACCGCAGCATATCATTGCTGACGCTATTCGTTACTGTAGGTGCTCTTATAAACGCCCTGCTTTAAGCACCTTATTTTAACTATTTTTTTTAGGTAATCTCACTGAATTTATCATCATATCAATTATTGGTGAGCGTATTAGTGATACCAGTAAGTAAATCAGTAGACCTACTTATTACCGACCTTTAATAATTCAATACCGCAATATGACACAGCACATGTTGCCGTAAAAGAAAGATGAATAGCTACTTTTATAGCGATGCGATCATTTTATGAATGAGTAATGATTACTTTTTTTGCCTCTAACCCTATGCAGTTTACTTATGACATCTTTTATTGATAACTTACGTGACGAGTGGTTTTCCAATGTTCGTGGCGACGTTTTATCCGGTTTGGTTGTTGCCTTAGCGCTGATTCCTGAAGCCATTGCCTTTTCTATTATCGCAGGTGTTGATCCAAAAGTCGGCTTGTATGCCTCATTTTGTATCGCGGTCGTGATCAGTTTCGTCGGTGGTCGTCCAGGCATGATTTCGGCAGCAACTGGGGCAATGGCACTGGTGATGGTTGACTTAGTCGCCGAGCATGGTTTGCAGTATTTGCTAGCTGCCACCTTATTGTGCGGTGGGATTCAGATTATAATGGGTATTCTAAAGCTCGGTAATTTGATGCGCTTTGTGTCGCGCTCGGTAGTCATTGGCTTCGTCAATGCGCTCGCGATATTGATCTTTGCCGCCCAGCTGCCTGAGCTTAACCCGATGACTGAACGCGTTGGCATGACGGTTTATATTATGACAGCGGCGGGTTTAGCGATTATCTACTTGTTTCCACTGATTCCTAAAATCGGTCGCGTGATTCCGTCACCGCTGATCTGTATCGTTGGTTTGACTGCTGTCGCGATGTACATGAATCTCGATATTCGTAATGTCGGCAGTATGGGCGATTTGCCTGATTCATTACCGATGTTCTTATTACCTGACATTCCCTTGAACCTAAATACTTTACTGATCATCGCGCCTTACTCTATCGCACTTGCCATCGTTGGTTTATTAGAATCGATGATGACAGCGACTATCGTCGATGATTTGACAGATACGCCAAGCGATAAAAACCGCGAGTGTCGCGGTCAAGGGATTGCCAACGTCGTATCAGGTTTCTTCGGTGGCATGGCAGGCTGTGCCATGATTGGTCAATCTATGATCAACGTCAAATCTGGCGGACGTACGCGTCTGTCCACTTTGATGGCAGGTATCGTACTGCTCATTATGGTAGTGTTTTTAAGTGAATGGGTCAGTCAAATTCCCATGGCGGCACTGGTCGCTGTAATGATTATGGTCTCCATTGGTACTTTTAACTGGCAGTCTATTCGCGAATTTAAAACGCATCCGATGTCATTTAATATTGTTATGCTAGCGACTGTTTTGACCACAGTATTTACGCACAACCTAGCTTATGGCGTGGGCGTGGGCGTGCTGCTATCAGCGCTGGCGTTTGCCAATAAAATTGGTCAATTCTTAACGGTATTTAGTGAGTATGATGAGAGTACTAATACCCGTTATTATTATGTACAAGGACAAGTATTCTTTGCTTCTACGACCCAGTTCTTAAACAGCTTCGATACCAAAGAAGCTTTGGACAGTATTCAAATTGATGTCAGCCAAGCGCATTTTTGGGATGTCAGTGCCGTAGACACCTTGGACAAACTGGTCATGCGCTTGCAACGTGAGGGCATTGATGTCAAAGTGGTGGGACTCAATAATGCGAGCCGAACCCTGATTGATCGCTTCTCTATCCACGATCGCCGAGATATTGGCTTATTGGATTAAACAAAGCCACGTCTATTTATTGAGCTAATATTCATTACCGCTCATAAATAGACAGTTGAATAAACAGCTGCATTGGTGCAAAGGGTTGGGCATAAGCATTATCGCCCCACCCTTGAGCCAAGCAGCTGTCTTTTTATTCTGTTTTTTTAATATTGGAATAATGTGGTGGTCTTATGAGTAATTTGAAACCAGATAGTGTGATTGCCTGCTTGGACTGCCCAGACCACGTGCAAGCAGTGTTAGAAGCCAGCATGTGGGCCGCGACTCGTCTACAAGCACCTGTTGGACTGTTGCATTCTGTACCGAGCTTACAACAAAAAGCGGCTGTGAATTATTCAGGCTGCCTAAATATCGATGATGAAAACATGCTGCTTGAGCAATTCACCACCAAGGAGCACTTGAGTAATTGTGAGCTAAAAGCCCAAGGTAAGCTTTTGCTTCATCAAGCCACCACCTACTGCGAGCAGCAGCGACAAAAACTAAAAACCTTTACTCTACATCGCCATGAACACCTCAATGAAAGTATCGATTACGTCGATGACAAAGCACAATTGATCGTTATAGGTCACAATGTCACCTGCAAATCGACATTGAGCCAGTTAATTAGAGTCAGTCACTGCCCCATTTTGGTGACTCATGCACCATTTTTGCCCCCTACGACCGCGTTATTTGCTTTTGACAACAGCCCTACTTCACATAAATTGCTCAATTGGCTCTGCAAAACTTCACTGGTGCGCGCATTAACCGTTCATATCGTGATGGTCGGTAAAGAAAATTCTGAAAATTGCGATGCGCTACGTGAAGCTTATGCGCGGCTCAAACAAGCAGGCATCAAGTCTAAAAAAGCCTTGCTGGACTGCCGTGATGTCACTTCGGCTTTGAATTATTATCAAAATGAAAATGATATCGGTATGCTAATGACCGGTGCTTTTGGCCAATCTCGTCTGCGCGAACTTCTAAAAGGTAGCGACACAAAAAAGCTGCTCGGCAGCACCAAAACCCCCTACCTACTCTTCCCAAAGGTATAGGCTTTAGCCGATCTACACAGCCACTCCTCTCTCTTTGAGCGCAGAGCCTATACATCCATGTTGAGCTCTGCCGCTTACCGTATCACACAATTTTCCCTACTTTCTCCTCAAGTAATTCGTTTCATATACCAAACTAGGTTAGCAAATCATCACAGGAAATAGATGGATGGTCTCCCCAAGCACCTAAAAAGTTGGTTATAATAAAGTTTTCGTCAGTTCAACGCTAAAGGTTAATTCGCATTCTCTATGCTCATAATGATGGTTTATACCATTGCAGCATAACCAGTATTTTTTGCCATAACTATGGCTGTTTTTGAACAAACAAATCCAATCTTACCTATCCCCCTTGAGTAAATTGGCACAGTTCTTGAATGACTAATAGTAAGCATGGCAGCGATACGATGCACCACAATGCTTCGATCAACCTGCGGCATCACACAAATAAGGAATATTTTATGAAGCTAATCACTGCGATCTTAAAACCGTTTAAGCTCGATGATGTACGTGAAGCGCTTTCTGACATCGGTGTTAAAGGTGTCACTGTTACTGAAGTCAAAGGTTTCGGTCGCCAAAAAGGTCACACAGAACTCTATCGCGGCGCAGAATACGTGGTGGACTTCTTACCTAAAGTAAAAGTCGAAGTGGCTGTTATTGATGAGATGGTCGAACCTGCTATCGAAGCGATCACTCGCATCGCTAGCACGGGCAAGATTGGTGACGGCAAAATCTTTGTCACTGCACTCGAGCAAGTTATTCGTATTCGTACGGGCGAGACAGGCCCTGACGCTATCTAACGCGCAAGGCCATATAGACACAGATTTATAGATCATACCGATAGCTGTATTGCATCAATTCAAGGGGGAATTAACATGCAAAATCAAATCTTCGAGCTCCAGTACGCACTTGATACGTTTTACTTTTTAATGTGCGGGGCGCTAGTCATGTGGATGGCAGCAGGCTTCACCATGTTAGAAGCTGGACTCGTCCGCTCAAAAAACACCGTTGAGATTTTAACCAAAAATATCGCACTTTTTGCCACCGCTTGTACCATGTACATGATATGCGGCTATGCCATTATGTATGGTGGCAACCTATTCTTAAGCGGTATCGCGGGTAATGAAACGCTGGTAGCAGATGCCCTAGCAGCCTCCGCTGAAAACGGCTTTGACGGTGATTCTGTTTACTCCGCTGCGTCTGATTTTTTCTTCCAAGTGGTATTTGTTGCAACCTGTATGTCAATCGTTTCAGGAGCGGTGGCTGAGCGCATGAAGCTGTGGTCGTTCTTATTATTTGCTGTGGTGATGACTGGTGTCATTTATCCATTAGAGGGTAGCTGGACGTGGGGTGGCAATGATGTATTTGGTATGTTCAATTTAGGCGACATGGGTTTTTCTGATTTTGCAGGTTCTGGTATCGTCCATATGGCGGGTGCTGCGGCTGCATTAGCAGGGGTATTATTATTAGGTGCACGTAAAGGCAAGTATGGCCCTAATGGTGAAATACGCGCCATTCCAGGTGCTAACTTACCACTGGCAGCGCTTGGAACACTTATTCTCTGGATGGGTTGGTTCGGTTTCAATGGCGGCTCGGTGCTAAAACTGGGTGATATTGCCAGTGCTAACTCGGTTGCTATGGTGTTTTTGAATACCAATGCAGCAGCGGCAGGCGGTGCAATTGGTGCTTTAATAATAGCACGCATCATCTTTGGCAAAGCTGACTTAACCATGCTCTTAAATGGTGCACTCGCAGGATTAGTCGCTATCACAGCAGAACCCTCAACCCCATCTGCATTACAAGCAACACTGTTTGGTTTGATCGCTGGCGTTATCGTTGTGCTATCTATCTTAGCATTGGATAAAATAAAAATAGATGATCCAGTGGGTGCTATCTCAGTTCATGGTGTAGTCGGTCTGTTCGGTCTGCTTATCGTACCAATTACCAATCCAGCAGCATCGTTCGTAGGTCAGATTGCTGGTGCAGCCACTATCTTTACTTGGGTATTCATCGCCAGCTTAATCACTTGGGCGGTTATCAAATTAGTGATTGGTCTTCGTATCTCTGAAGAAGATGAGTATGAAGGTGCGGATATAGCAGAGTGTGGTATGGAAGCATATCCAGAATTTGTGAGATAAGCTCTGAAGCCAATATTAAAATATATGTACTAAAAATCCCGCATTACCAAAAGGTATTGCGGGATTTTTATCTATTTATAACTATTAAGTCTAATACTAAAAATAAGCTCTCGGCTTATTTCTTTTTCCACGTTTGACTGCGTGAGAATGGACCGATATAACCTTTTAGATTTAAGGTGTTACCACTCAAGTTTGCGGTCATACGATAGTCTTTGCCCTTTTCAGGATCAGTAATCGTACCACCACTATATTTGCCACCACCATCAGACTTTAAACCTTTAATAATGGTCGTACCAACGTGCTTTTTGCCTTTGGCTGAGTTAGTAGCGATAAGCGTACCTGTTAGTACACCATTTGACTCAGTAATCTTTACGGTACCTTTTGGCTTACCTTCATCAAATGTCTGCCACGTGGTATTGGCCAAAGGATCAGCGGCGAATGCCATGCTTGCTAAACTGATACCTGCAACAGCTAGAGTGGTTTTGGTAAATAATTTCATAGACTGATTCCCTTCATACAATGATTACTCGAAACGTTATGTTTCTGATCTCCTAGGCTTATCCTTCGCTAAAATCCCTATTAACAGCCATGCGACTTTCTACTCTTTGGGAGTGTTTAGCGCATCTAAAAAAACTGCTCATCAAAATTTTATACGACATAAGCGATGTCTTGACTCATTATAAGCAATTTTAAGCTTTTGCCTAGTAATTTTTTTATAGTTTATTATTTCTATAAAAATTGAACTATATCAAATAGTTACAAAAAAGGATTGTCAATATTTTTATCTAACCGGTCATCTTTTTCTTTTGACTTATGCTGACTATTATTGTAAATAGAATTATTTTCAAATGCCTGAATAATCTTGCTTGTTAGTTCATGCAACTGTTGTGCTTGCTCATATCCAGTAGCATCAAGAGTCAAATCAATATCGCCATATATAATAATTTTATCTGTTTGGTTTTCGATGATAAGCTCACCAATTTGCATGCTTTGGTGGTCATTGGCAAATGGATCAATCATGTGATTCTCCTTTTTATTAATACCTTGCGTAATTTTTGGATTTTTTGTGCCTTTTATTATATATAGACTCGTGTCACAGAGGCATTATGCTTGCAATTGGACGATTACCCACTCAAGAATCGCCCAAACAAACAGCATCCAAGCCGGCTCTTCTGTTGGCTCATCGGGCAACTCGGAGCTTTCACCCGCCTTTAATGGCAGATCAAACGCCTGTGTTTTGGTTTTGGCATCCAAGACGGGCAGCACATCGATACCAATTCTAGTCGAGAGTTCATCAACACTAATAACCTCTATGCGCTCCGACTCATCATTGGGTGCATAATAGACCCCTGCTTGATTAATCGCTGGTATGTAGACGGCTTTAAAAAAATGACTGGGCACCAGCACACGATCTGCCAATTGCTTGGTTGTTTTGCCAGTAAAGGCTACTCCTGTAATGCTATAAACCTCTCCATATTGCTGGGTCAAATAGCGAGTGGCTGATTCAATATTACGCCAGATATAGCGATTGTTGCGCGGTGACTGCGGGGCGATATTGGCAAGGCTAAAGCTATCATATTGTTGACTGCGATTCGCCATATCAGCATTGGGCGCTAAATGCCCGCGATCATAGCCAGAGCCTGAATAGTCGGACAATGAGGCGCGTGCGGATTTTGGTAACCTACTTTCTTCATGAAAGCTGTCTTCACGATCAATTTCTTTTGCTTGTTGTAAACGCTTGCGATCCAAATACTCTGCCGACCAAAGCGGTGTACGCGACACGCCAGAATACATAACGGCAAAACCATCCATGCATAAGGCTTGGGTTTTGTTGCTTAGCTTGGTATTGATAAACTCAGGATAGACACCGCCATAAAAGGACTCGCTACACTGAGTAAAGTCATCAGCATGCGCTGAAGTTATACTTACGACCACCGCCATCACGGTCATTGTAATACTGTTTTTCAAACGGGCATTGAGCCTACCGAAACTTATCATTCAACTTTCAACCATCTATGCTTGTCATTACGTATACGCTATCGTAGCAGGCGTTTGTAAATAAAGAAAGATAAGGTGCAAGTCGTGACATTCTAGACAGTATCCGCTATACTAAGCCGTCTAAAAACGGTGAAGTGGGTGAGTGGCTGAAACCGCACGCCTGGAAAGTGTGTATGCGTTAATAGCGTATCGAGGGTTCGAATCCCTCCTTCACCGCCAATCTTATTCTGCTTAATCAAAGCCTCTAGCTTTCCCATCTGTTCAAACAACTCCGAAATACCTTTTAGTCCAAAACACTTTCTGAAATTTTTAATTACAAGCCTCTTTTTGGCTTAATTTATTTGCCTGTGTCATTTTGTAACCTTTTATTTATTACATTCCTCTCGCTTACGCCCCTCCCGCACCTTTACTTGATGTTTCACTATTTTCTACCAACATCGCCGCAGCCGTTTTTTTGAGTATCGCCCACTGCTCATCGTCGACATAGATGCCTTCTTTCCATGCGCGCTGATGCGTTTCAAATAGCTCATCTGTCGATATTTTATAATTGAAATGCTGTATATCCTGTTCAATATCAAAATTTTGGGTCGCAATTTCAATAATCATATCATTGGTATTGTAATTGGCTTGTGCTTGGTCAAAAAAGTATAAATCAGGATACACAAAACCTTGATTTAACGTAAATAATGTATGCTTGGGCACAGAGCCATTGTCCCATTTAGCCAAGCAAGCAAAGCCTTTGGCAGCCAGCCCCACCAGCTCGCTATAAGCCAACCAGCGGTTATGACAGTTCTGTAAATAAATATGAAAATGCGCCAAATCACCCATTTTTTCCAGAGCATAGTCAATGATAGTCGGCAAGTGACAAGCCAAGCTGCTACCATGCAAATCTAAACGAATAGCGCCGTCTTGTTGATGGACGATATCGATTGGCGTATCGTGCTCAGTTAAGATATACGGACTGGCATTGTTAAAGTGTCTGATACCGTCCAAGCCCGCCATCTGTAATTCAGCGACCATGGTAGCAATCACATCCGCTTCGCCTACTTCACGGTGCATCCCAGTAAAGGCTTTGTGTACTATCGTCATGATTTCATTATGCGATACGATCATGAGTCAAACCTCGCTGCTCTTTCGATAAATCGGGTAATAAAGGAAACAGCCACTCATCACTATGCACTTCTGCAAACAAAGGCGCACCTTGAAACAAGGTGATCCGCACCCAGCGATCTGATCTGGGATCGAACTTGGTGGCACCAAACATCGATAATTTACACCGTAACAGGTGCATGGGTAATGCGGTTTTATGCAAGACATTCATCTGAATATCGCCCAGTGGCTTATGTCCCATCGTCCAAACGCGGCGCGCAATCGAGCGATATTTTGGCTGATTTAAGATGAACTCTGAAATGAGCTGCTTTGGATCGGTGGGTTTCAACGCGAGATACAGCTTATTTGCTTGCCGTGCGATGTCTAATGCAAGCTCACGATCAGCACCCGGTTCTTGCCCACGCACGCCCATCCTTGGCTCTTCTTTATCCACCGAACGATACCAAAACCAATGGCTATTATCGGGCTGGCTAAAATCAATATTAATCGCCCACTGATAATGTAGCTCTAATACATCGATTAAATCTTGGATCACCTTGCCTTTCGGTAGCGACAGCGTTTCATCGGCATTTATTTTTTCTTGAAACGCATCGACATGCTCAGGATAAAGCTCCATCAAGCAAGAGATAACTACTTCTTGGCTCTCAAGGCTTAGATGATGGTGAGCTTGTAAGAACTCCGCCCATGTACTGTATTGATTAATAGTTGCCATCAAATTATTTTGTAGTACGGCTAATTCCGCAACGACCGCTTCATTGAGTTTAATTTGCTGCTCATTGATAGTGACAATTTCACTAAAATGCTGAATAGCGCGTTTGATTAAACTGGCAAAATGCGCCGTTTCATTAGGCTCAATTTGGCAAACCAGTGTCGCTTGCAACGCTTCTTCACGGGTAGTTAGCCATTGATCGACGACACAGGGATGGTTGATTAGATACGGTGCCATGCCCAGACCGGTGGCGTTACCAACTCCCAAGTAACGCTTAATCTCTGGATGCAGAGCAGCGGCGTTGCTACCGCCTTTTTGCTTTGCCAAATAATCGACCCAATCTAAGCTAAACTCACGCAGCAAATACACGGCACACATCTGCGCTCGAAAGGATTGATCAAAATCTGCACTGTGATCTAACGGTTTGAAGTCATAAATACCAAACTTACCATTGCCATAGACGGCAGTAGTGCGCAATATATAACCCACTTGCGCAAGTATATCTAAATCTGGTTGCTGACCAACGGCGAGTGAGCTAACGATATGATCAAAGACCCGTACGCTTTTATTTGCTCGTGCCAGCACCATCACCATATTAGAGTTGCGACCTGCTTCTTGCAGCGGTACATTGGCTTGTAGATTATCCAGTAATTCCTCACTTATCTCACCAAAGACCAGACCAAAGGTTACATCCCATTTTTGGGCAATCACCCTATCGTTGCGCTCATCATCAGCCAGCTCATTACAAAACACCACCAGATGATACAGATGCTCTGGGGTATTGAGGCGATAAATAACCGTGCCATAGCCTTGCTCATCCAAATCCCACAAATGGGTACTGAGCGTCCATTGCTCTCTATCAATCTTACGCAGTAACGTGCGCACAAAGCTAATGCGAGTTTGGTGCATCGCGCCCAACCTTTCTGCATTCATAATCACGTCACGAGTACGAAATTCAGTGGTAAGTTGAGGCGGCTTGACGTTAATGCTTTCATTATTTGCATGAATCATATTCATAATTTCACTACCTTACCTAATATATTGAGCCAGCAGCTTCGTTAATAATGCCAATGATGATATCTATCAGTAAATAAGTATTCAGCCGTTTTTAGGATCGTTGTTTTGACCTTGACCGTTTGGTAGTCAATCAGTTTTTTGAGTAAGCTTTTCCTTAGCGAGCTTTTCTTCGCTAATTTTATGTCTTACCTCTACCTGATTAGGTCGATACAAGTCTTGCTCTCGCGCCATTTGCTGGGCAATTTGTGGTCCATTCCATAACGACGGCAATAGAATAAAGGAGACAGGCACAGCGGTAATCACGATAAAGGACTGTAATGCGGTCACGCCCCCTGAACCAAGCGAGATTAAAACAATCGCTGTTACCCCCATCATGATGCCCCAAAAGGTACGAATCATGGCGTTTGGCTCACGCTCGCCACTGATGACGACGCTGATGGTATAGGTCATCGAATCGCCTGTCGTGACGATAAAAACGGTGGTTAAAATTAGAAATAATATCGAGGTAATTAAAGGAAAGGGTAATTGCTGGGTAATGGCTAATAGTGCACCAGGTAAGTTAAAGCCTTCAAAGGCACTACTGACACTGCCCGGATTGGCAATCTCAAACGCCAGACCTGAACCACCAACGACGGTGAACCAAAAGCAAGTAACGAGTGGCGCAATGATACAAACCGTGGTAATCAATTGACGAATCGTACGACCACGTGAGATACGAGCGATAAAGATGGCCATCATCGGGCCATAACCCAAAAACCAACCCCAAAAGAACACGGTCCAACCGCCAAGCCAGCCTTCATCACCGCGAAAAGTGGCCATCGGAATAAAGTTATCGACCATCGTGCCGACACCTTGAATATAACCATTGACGATAAAATTGGTCGGTCCAAATATCAAAATAAAGACCATCAGCGCAACTGCCAATATGACATTGAAGCGGCTGAGCAATTGCATGCCTCGAGCAAGACCGCTGATCGCTGATAAGGTATAAAGCGCAATCGCGAATATGATAATGATAAGCTGGGTGGCAAAAGTATCAGGAATACCAAACAAAGTATTGAGGGCATAGCTGGTCTGTAGACCCAAAAAGCCAATCGGACCAATCGTACCCGCAGCCACGGCGACGATACAGCACGCATCGATAATCGCGCCCGTTTGACCAGTAAGTACGCGCTCACCAAACATAGGATAAAGAAGTGTGCGAGGTTTCAGCGGCAAGCCTTTGTCATAATGCAAATGCATGACCACAATCGCGGTCAAACTACCGACAATCGACCACGCCAAAAATCCCCAATGCATAAAAGATTGTGATAAGGCGTTAAATGCTCGTTGTTGCAAGTCTGGTGACTCACCGTATAAAGGAGGCGCTGACACAAAATGAGCAATAGGTTCTGCCGCCGCCCAAAAAACCCCGCCTCCAGCCAATAATGTACAAAACAGGATGGCCATCCATTTGAAATTGTCCATTTCAGGCTTTGGTAAGTTGCCCAAAATCACACGACCCGTGCGACCTGCTCCAACCGCTAAAGCGATGACGAAAGTAGCGAGAAGCAAAATTTGCCAAAAAGGACCAAAGATATTGGCCGACCATTTAAAACCAACATCCACAATCGTTGCTAACTGTGCTTCTGCAAAAATCGCCATGAGCACAAAAATCGTAATAAACCCGCCACTATACCAAAAGGCAGGATTTTTTAGCCCCAACGCATCAATATCGGTAGCAGCTGGTACAGTGCTCACCTTATCCGCTGTGCTATTGGCAGCGTTTGAGCATCCTTGCTCAACTTGATTAAGTCCCTTTAAATCGGCCATGATGTGGCTCCATATGCTAACGTTTCGTTATTTAGATCAGACGTATAACAATGAGGATATAGCCAGATATCCTCACTATATTATTGATTTCAAAGGCATTTACTTCAAAGCTATTTATTTCAAATGGGTATGCGCTATAAAACGTCTGTCGTCCTATAGCGATTTTTAGCGATGACTTGCTAGAATTATCCTTTAGGAATGAGCCTTTAGGCTAAAGGCTTTAAACCACTCTCAAGGAAATCAAACCAGTTTTGACCGATGACTTTTCCAGCGTCAATCTCATTAAAGCCATGTTTTAGCAAACCGTTATAGATGTTTTCCATACCGTCCTTCCCAGCGAACCACGGCAAGGTATCTGGCCAACCTGAATTATTGGCATTGCCTTCACCATAGTCCATCGCTTTTGACCAGCGCCCATTACGCATCCACTCAAGCACGGCTTGGGGTTGATTGAGACACAAGTCACTACCAATGGATAAATGCTCGACACCGTATTTATCAGCGCAATTGGCAATCATCGTACAGAAATCATCTAATGTGCAATCACTACCATTTGGCAAATGAAACGGGTATAAGCTAAAACCTAACAACCCGCCCGCTTTGGTTAATGCACTAATAACCGTATCCGATTTATTGCGTAGCGCGTCATGAGCCGTGGTTGGATTGGCATGACTGATACATATCGGGCGCGATGAGATCTCTATCGCCTCAAGCGTTGAACGCTCAGCGCTGTGTGACATATCGATAATCATACCGACACGATTCATCTCAGCAATGGCTTGCTGGCCAAAACGTGTAATACCGCTATCATTCTGCTCATAACAACCCGTCGCTAGTAAGCTCTGATTGTTATAAGTCAGCTGCATAATCAATAGACCCAAGCGGCGCATCACGCTGATTAGGCCAATTTCATCATCGATTGGTGAGCAGTTTTGCGCGCCAAAGAAGATGCCCACTTTGCCCTGCTCTTTTGCCGTTTTGATATCAGCTACTGAGTACACTGGCAAGATAAGATCTGAGTTTTGCTCAAAGCGTGTGTGCCACTCGCTAAAGCGGGTCATGGTCTGACGGGCATCTTCGTGATAGACCAAGGTGGCATGTACCGCATTGATACCACTGGCTTGTAGCATCTTAAAGTAATCACGATCCCAATGGCTATACTGTAATCCGTCAATGACGATATGGTCTTGGTACATATCAATTCCCTTTAATACTTTTATCAGTGGCCGCTATCATTGGCTATTAAGTGATTTTTCACACCGTGTCACTTCGATAGCGGCGAGTATGCTTGTTAAGACATGCCTAGTACGCTTTTTGATAAGCGGTCTTGACGATGGTATAGAACTCTTTGGCATATTGACCTTGCTCACGCGGGCCAAAGCTTGACTGTTTACGGCCACCAAACGGTACATGATAGTCCGTACCTGCAGTCGCTAAATTGACCATGACGCAACCTGCTTGCACTTGTTCTTTGAACATCGCACTGCTACGCAAGCTTTGGGTGATGATGCCCCCCGTCAGACCAAAGCGCGTGTCATTGGTTATGGCAATCGCTTCGTCCAAATCCTTGACACGCATCACACAAGCCAGCGGAGCAAAAACCTCTTCTTGGTTGATATCCCAGCTGTTGTCCGTCTCGGTAAACAAGGTTGGCGACATATAGTAGCCGTCATGTGGCATCTCTAAACGCTCACCACCAAACGCTAAATTGGCACCAGATTGCTTGGCTTTTTCGATCCAGTCCATATTTGATGCCAGTTGCTTATCATCGACGACTGGCCCCATAAAGATACCGTCATCAAGCGCATGACCGACTTTTAAGGTTTTCATTTTGGCAATCACCCCTTCGACAAAGGCATCATGAATACTGTCCATCACGATGAGTCGTGAAGAAGCAGTACATTTCTGTCCAGAACCACCAAATGCACCAGCCACTGCCGCATCGATAGCAACTTGCAAATCGGCATCATCAGCGATAACCAAGGCATTTTTGCTACCCATCTCAAGCTGGCAACGGATAAAGTTCGGGGCCGTTGCAGCAGCAACTTTGCGACCTGTTGGTACAGAGCCCGTAAAGCTAACGGCATCAATATCTGTAGAATTGATGAGCGCATCACCGACTGACGATCCGCCACCCAATAGTAGGTTAAACGTCCCTTCTGGCATACCTTGACGGTGAATGATTTCAGCCAATGCCACTGCGCTGGCTGGCGTCAAATTCGCAGGCTTCCAAATGACTGTGTTACCAAACGCTAGCGCTGGCGCGATCTTCCACACAGCAGTGGCAGTTGGGAAGTTCCAAGGTGAGATAATGGCGACCACACCGACTGCTTCTCGGGTAACTTCAACCTTGACACCGGGGCGTACTGAGGCGGCGTTATCACCGATTTGGCGCAATACTTCAGCGGCATAGTAATGAAAGAACTGACCTGCGCGGTAAATCTCGCCGCGACCTTCCGCAAAAGGCTTACCTTCTTCAAGAGACAACAGCGTACCTAGCTCATCACAGCGAGCAATCATTTCATCGCCAATTGCTTGTAGGATAGACTGCTTTTTTTCTAAAGGAGTTGCTTCCCATTTTGGCTGAGCGTGACGGGCAGCAGCAATAGCCTCTTTGACTTGATCGCTACTCGCTTGTGCGAACTCACCGATAGTGTCGGTGATATCAGATGGGTTAATATTGGCTACGGTATTTACGCCTGACTGCCATTCACCGTTAATGTAAAGTGATTTGGTTGGGTCTTGCTGCAATATCTGTTGGGCTGTGTGAGCTGACATAAGAGCTTCCTTGATAAAGTATTAAAAGATGGAATATTAAAATTAGCTTTAAGGCACAGCGGCATATACAACCAGCTCAACCAGCATTTCTTCACGAGCCAGTCCTGCTATCACGAGCGCTGCCCGATTTGGATAGGGTGCTTCAAAGTATTCAGCATAAACTTGATTGACCGTTTTTAGATAGTCGCGATCGGTCACATAGATCATGACCTGTAGTACCGAATCCATACCAACATTGGCACATTCTAGTGTGTGCTTGAGATTGTCTAACGTTTGACGGGTTTGCGCTTCGATACCACCTGCAACCACATCACCATTTTCATCGATAGGAATCTGCGCGGTGTACAACGTACCATTGCTAGTGATCGCCCATTCTAGAGGGGCTTTAGACGCATAAAGTGAGGTTTTGATGGATTGTTTGGTTGAATGAGTCGTCATGTCGTCATATCCTTTGATCAATGATTGGGCAGCGATTGCTATAGAGTTATCCTACCCAAGTACTAACGATAAATCTAACTAATTAAATTTAGAATATAATAGATTTAATCTATCATAGACGATATCTTATATATTAATAGTGGTGAAGAATAAGCCTATGAAATTACAGCAATTACGTCACTTTTTATGCGTGGTAGAGGAAGGCGGCTTTCGGGCGGCGGCGGATCGAGCCAATCGCTCGCAAGCGGCGTTGTCTGCCTCGATAAAGGAATTGGAAAAAACACTGGGTCAGCGCTTATTTGAAGGAGGAAATAAAGCAACACTCACGCCTTTTGGCGAGACTTGTTTACCCAAAATCGAGCAGTTTATGACGGTTTATCAAGCGCTAGAGGATGATTTAAAAGGAGCAGCCGCTGGCGATAAAGGCAAAATAAGGATTGCAAGCGTGCCATCACTGGTGACAAAACTCTTGCCTAGCGTGTTGGTTGAGTACTCCAAGAGATATCCTGATGTCGAGATTGTACTAATAGATGATAACTCTGTCGGTGTGGCCAATCGTTTATTGGCAGGTGAAATCGATTTAGCATTGGGCAACTGCACTAGTATCGACCAATCAAACATAGATTTCACCTTGCTCATATCTGACCCGATTGGCGTGGTCTGCTTAAAAAGCAACTCGTTAAATCAACCAGTAAAACCGTCAAGAAACCAACAAAAAGCAGGGCTTAAATGGCAACAACTGATGACCCAGCCTTTTATTTATAATGGCACTTGTCGACTGCTCGAAAACACACCCGCCGAGGTGCTCAACCGCAATGCGCGTTACACGGTCGAGAACATTACTTCCTTATTTTCATTATTACGCAATGATCTTGGCATCACCACCCTACCCAAGCTCGCCTTTCCGTCGAATGAGCCAGAATTGGTATGGCTCGACTTACTTGAACCTACCTTAGACAGACAAATTGGTATTTTTAAATTGGCAAATAAAACGATTTCACCGTCAGCACAAGCGTTTCATGAACTGTGCATTCAATATGTCCAGAATCACTATATTTTATAAAGACAGGTTAAAAATAGATTAATAATGGGTTAAAACATACCTCATTACCGCTTACTTTTATAAGCCACTATCAGAAACTCCATTCACTTGAATAAAAAAGCGTCTTTCACTATGACTAAAGGTTTAATTTCGGTTACTCGTGGCCTCTTATCTGTTATCGGCATCATACTTATCATCGATTGCGCTGCATTGATAGTCGTCGGTAAAGTCAACTTCGGCTCGGTTGTACCTTTTTTACTCGGCATGGTTTTTGTCATACATGGAATGTTTTGGCATGCAATACGCAGGTTTTGTAGCCAACATTATGGCTTTAACCGCCTTTGGTATGGGTTATGGGCTGTATTTATACTTTGGTTGTTGAGGTTCGCTCTATTTATTTGGTCATTACAACAGCAGATTGCGCTTAGCCAGCAGCCTGCACCGACAGTGGCAGCGATTATTATATTAGGCTCTGGCACGGTTGCAGGTAAGCCGACACCGACGCTCGCCAAGCGCTTGGACACCGCCGTGCCCCTTATCGAGACGCAACCAGATGCTTTGGTGATAACCAGTGGTGGCGTTGGTTTTCAGCGTACACGTAGCGAAGCCGATATCATGGCCACGTATTTGCATGAGGCACATGGCGTGCCATTCGAACGCATTTTACAAGAAGGTAAAAGTACTAGTACGGAAGAAAACCTCGCTAACAGCCGAGCGTTGTTAGAAGCAAAAGGGCTATCTATCACTGATCCTATCGCCATCGTTACCAGTGATTTCCATAGCATTCGCGCAGCCAGCATTGCGCGACATCAGGGCTATACACAACCGATCACCGTCGCCAGTCCCACGCCTTTATCCATTCGTTACAACGCTTGGTTTCGCGAGTATTTTGCCTTTGTCAGTGGCTGGTTGTTAGGAGAGTATTGATGGAGGTGTATATTTCACCAGTTTGAACAAGCTTACTACTAAATATCATAGCTCCAGCGTTGCCGCATTGCTGTTTTTACCAATCAAAACGGTGGTAATTTTACAGTGCGTTATAATCAGTAAGAACCACTGATAAATACTGCAAATAAAAATAATAATGATGGAGCGCATTATGCTATTGGATATCTTTTTAACTGTTCATTTTATGCTGCTGATACTGATCTCTTTGCGAGTGCTTGCGCGCCATGATCTGACCTCGCCCGCTCGGCTCGCTTGGCTCGTGATATTGTTCATTTTGCCTTATCTGGGAGTTGTAATTTATTGGATGTTTGGTGAGGTGCATCTAGGACGCGATTTTACGCGCAAACGTAAAGAAATCATCGATAAATTAAGCGCACATAGTCCCGAAGTACTTGGTGATGACATCGCTTTGTCGGAGGCTATCAAACCTGAATACCAAGCGGCCTTTGCCTACTCTGCCAATGCAACTGGCTATCATACAACGGTGGGCAATCACGCAGAGCTAATAGCAGATGCGGCTGAGACGCGCAAACGTATGATTGCCGACTTTGATGCAGCGACCGATCATATTCATGTGCTGTATTATATTTGGCTAATCGATGGTATGGGAATCGATACTGCTCAAGCGCTCATACGAGCGGCAAGGCGCGGCGTCATCTGCCGAGCAATGGTTGACGGTATGGGCTCACGAAAAATGGTCGGCTCAAAGATATGGCAGGAAATGATAGAAGCTGGCGTACAAGTCAGTGTTGCCCTACCAATTAGTAATCTTTTAAAGGTACTCATGTTTAGCCGGATTGACTTGCGAAATCACCGCAAGATTACGGTTATTGACGGCAAAATCGGCTACTGTGGCAGTCGCAACTGCGCCGATCCTGAGTTTCGTGTAAAGCCAAAATTTGCGCCGTGGGTAGACATTATGCTGCGGGTCGAAGGACCAGTGGTGGCACAGAATCAGATGTTGTTTGCCAGTGATTGGCTGACTGAAAATCCTGATACGCCGCTTGACAGCTTTCCTTATTTTATTGACCCTCAACTAAAGCAACAAAAATCCCCACAGCCAGAAACTGAGGAGCCTTTACCAATAACATCATCGCCACCTTTACCAGTCGCATTGCCGCCAAATGGCTTTGCTGCACAGGTTTTTTCTGATGGTCCTACCCAACGACGCGGCACCACGCCACAATTTTTAGGTGTCTTAATTGGTCAGGCAAAACGAACCCTGATTATCTCAACGCCTTATTTTGTGCCTGATTATTCGCTCGTCAGCATTTTGTGTGCGACCGCTTATCGCGGTGTACAAGTAACCATGATTTTCCCAAAGAATAACGACTCAATAGTCGTGGCTGCTACCAGCCACAGTTATTACTGGCAGCTGCTTGAAGCGGGGGTCAATATTTACGAATATAAACCCGGTCTATTACACGCAAAAACCTTGACCATCGATGGCGAAATCAGTCTGATTGGCTCGACCAATTTAGACTTGCGTAGCTTTGATTTGAACTATGAAAACAACATTGTGTTTAGCGATAAAACGCTCACAGCGGCCATCGTTGAGCGACAATACCAGTATATCGCTGATTCTGAAGAGGTCACTCGTGAGCAAGTTGAAAACTGGCCGTTATCTTATAAAATCTGGAATAACATTGTCGCCACGATGGGGCCTGTTTTGTAACCCATTATTAGGGCGTGTCCTCAATTCAATTGATCATATCTAAACGGGCTAATAACATGGAGAAATACTAATGACATTAAGCGATTCTATTCAGCTGCTGTCTTCTGCAAAATATAGATGACAAACTTAGCTTGCGTCTTAAAGGATTCTGTTTCAACGGCTGCTAGTAGCGCCTGTCTTTTTTCATTAAGCGCACGATAAGCATAAGGCGTCATGGTCATCAAATCAGCCAAATCAGCGGCTGACAACGTCATCTCGGTATTGACATGCTCCGTACCCATTAGCGTGAAATATGGAGCCAATTCATGCAAAAACTTATCCGAATCATGCTCGCGGACGTTATCAAATAACGCTTCGCGCATCGTCGCTAGATGCCCGATATCTGGCTTGGCAATGATTAAATAACCGTCTGCAGTCAATACCTCATTGAACGCGTCTGGCAAGATAGGACTAAAGATACTGCTAATGCCATTGATGCTATGCGCGCGTAACGGCAAATGGGCAGCGCTGGTAACAAGCGGATAGATGACTGCCGACTTGGCTGTCGCATTAGTAACACTGTCTTTAGCTTGCTGATACCAAAGACGCCCCGTCGCTTTGCTCGTTTTCGCAAGCTCTACCACAGCAGGTTTACTGATATCTGCGGCGATGAGCGTATCCATGCCTGTCTGTGCCATTGCCTGCGTGTAATACCCTTCACCACAGCCAATATCCAACCAATTGATTGTCTTGCTATCCTTTTTAGTTATCGGCTCAATTGCTGAATCAGCGACCGACTCATTTTTCGCCAACAATTCCCTCATTTTCTGGCAAATAAGCGTCTGCAATGGCTGATAATGTCCAGCGTTTAAAAACCGTTTGCGTGCATCAATTGATTGCTGGCTATCGCCCGGTGCTTTGGATTTTTTTTGTTGCACGGGCAATAAATTAACATAACCCTGACGTGCCACATCAAATGGATGAGCCGTGTGTTTTGGGTGCAAGCTGCCATCGCAGCGCCACGTATCTGCGGCAGGCTGTAATGGTGATTGGCAAAGGGGACAAATAAATAAGCTCACAAGTATCTCAACGTCATCGCAATATGGCTGCCATTTTAACAAAATTCAGGCTTACTGCGTGATAAACAATGCAGGAAAGAAAATGCAAAAAACAAACTATCAGCAACCAAACTATTAGCAACAAAAAAAGCCACCTCAACTAAAGTGAGATGGCTTTTGCGTACATGATATTCATATTAATGTTCGAGCGATATTGCTGTGTTAACGCAGCTTTAAGGTCATGAGCCCAAGGATGACGAGAATAATGGCAATAATCCAAAACCTTGCCACCACTTGCGTTTCTTTCCAGCCAATTTCTTCAAAGTGATGATGCAATGGTGCCATCCGAAAGACGCGCTTTTTACGCAGCTTATACGAGCCAACCTGTAGCATGACCGACAGTGCTTCGGCGACAAATAGACCACCCATAATAGCAAAAGCAATTTCTTGGCGGGTCATAACGGCAATCGTACCGAGCATCGCCCCAAGAGCAAGCGCCCCCACATCGCCCATAAATACTTGGGCTGGATGGGCGTTGAACCATAAAAAACCAAGCCCTGCACCAATCATCGAACCACAGACAATGAGAACCTCGGAGTTATAGGCAATATAAGGCACATGCAAGTAATCAGCAAAGCGTACATCACCTGATACATAAGCCATCGCGCCCAAACCTGCCGCGACCAAGACCACGGGCAAAATAGCTAAACCATCCAAACCATCGGTTAAGTTGACGGCGTTAGAAGCACCATTAATCACAAAGTAGGTAAAGATAATAAAGCCAATACCAAACGGCACTGCCGAAAAAGGAATCATCCAATCTTTAAAAATCGGTAGCAGCAAATCCTGCATCTCACGCGTAGTCGCAATATCTGGCTGCAAGGTGGCGATATAATACAAAGACACACCGACGAACAAAGCACCCATAGAGAGCCAAAAGTATTTCTTACGAGCAATTAAGCCTTTGGGATCTTTATACTTAATTTTTAGCCAATCATCTGCCCAGCCGACCGCACCAAAGATAATCATAACAATGAGCAAAATCCAAACGTACGGGTTATTCAAACGCGCCCATAGTAAGGTGGACACGCCAATCGCACTTAAAATCAGCACCCCACCCATGGTCGGCGTACCAGTTTTCGCCAAATGCGATTGCGGACCATCATTGCGAATCGCTTGACCATATTTCAGTGCACGCAGACGTCGAATGACAGGCCCACCAAAAAACATGCTAAATGCGAGGGCGGTAATGACCGCGAGTAACGCTCGCAGCGTCAACGAAGAAACCGCAGAAAACGGCGTGTAATACTGGCCAAGCCAGCCAAACAACCAAACTAACACCGCCTACTCCTCGATTAGCGCATTGATAAGGGTTTCCATTTGCATGGAACGAGAACCTTTAAACAGCACCGTACAAGGCTGCGCCTGCTGTGCTTGCAAATACGGCTTCAAATACGCCAATAAACTGTCTTTATCGGTAAACGCATGGGCATTGATGTCAGAAACCTCTTGTGCACCCGCCACGGTAAAAGGCGCGTATTCACCAACACACAGCAGCACATTGATGCCCGTTGTCGCGATCGTACGACCCAAGCTTTGATGCTCGCTAACCGCCGCCTCTCCCAGTTCTGCGATATCGCCCAGCACCATGACTTGCGTGCCCGTTTGCGCCGCTAGTACTTTTGCTGCCGCTCGCACCGAATGCGGATTGGCATTATAGGTATCATCAATCAAGCGATGCATACCCAGTAATTGACTGTTCAAGCGCCCTTTAGCAGGACGCGCATTTTCAAGTCCGACGACGATATCACTAACATCGATATTTAGTGCATGGGCACAAGCAGCAGCGGCTAAAGCATTATTGACATTGTGCTCGCCCGCTAGTGGCAAGTTGATATCATGGACTTGATTGCCGATATGCAGCTTAAATTCACTGCGCTCAGGCTCGACATCTAAATGGCTGGCACTGACATCAGTATTACCAAAACCAATCACGTGTGACGTATATTTTTCAGCGATACGGCGTAATTGATTGGTAAAATCATCTTTATCAGGAACGATCGCAAATTGGCTGTCATTCAAGGTATGGTAAATCTCAGCCTTGGTTTGGCAAATCCCTTCACGGCTACCAAACTCACCCAAATGCGCCGTACCAATATTTAAAATACACGCGACATCTGGCTTTACAATCTCGGTAGTATAAGCAATTTCTCCAATATGGTTTGCACCAAGCTCTAGGATGGCATAGCGATGATGGTCGGATAATTCGAGCAACATCATCGGCACACCCAAGTCATTATTTAGGTTACCACGGGTAATCAATGTCGGTGCTAGTCTGCCAAAGATACTACCCAGCATCTCTTTACAGGTGGTCTTACCGCTAGAGCCAGTAATAGCAATGACGGTTAAATTTTGATGCTGTTGACGACGATACGCAGCCAATTGTCCTAGCGCCAAACGGGTGTCGCTCACTACTAGCTGCGGAATGCTATTTGCATCAGCCGTAGCAATAGGGCGGGCGACGATAGCCGCAACCGCACCTTGCGCGATGGCAGTATCGATATAATCGTGACCATCAAAATTATCACCCGATAACGCTAAAAATATATCACCAGGTTTTATCGTACGGGTATCGGTGGCGATACGAGTGCTCATTACATCATTTACTGAATTGTTTTCTGAGTCGGATTGCCCTTCACTCAGCTGCCAATGCCCATCGAGTACTGCGGTTGCTGCGAGCAGATTGTCTGCTTGCCAAACATACAGCCCTTGCGACTGAATGCTGTTATCGTTGTCGGCTGTCATAATGATTACCTTATATATGATGACTACTTATTTATTTTTTATAGTTAACGAGCAATACTTCTTAAAAAGCATGAAAAACTAACTGTAAGCGCTATTATTTATCTATAAATGCTATACACGCCCTGCTTGTTTTAAGGCGTTTTGCAAAATAACACTGTCGTCAAAATCATAACGAATATGGTTAATTTCTTGATAGGTCTCATGACCCTTGCCAGCGATAACGACAATATCATCAGCCGCGGCTTGATTGACCGCATACTCAATCGCTGCTTGGCGCGCAGGTTCGATATGGGTACGCTGATATTGCTCACTCGTCATGCCTGCTTGCATATCTTGCAATATTGCATTGGGATCTTCAGTGCGTGGATTGTCTGCCGTTAACACGACTTTATCCGCGCCTGCCAATCCTGCTTGCGCCATCAAAGGACGTTTGCCCGCATCACGGTCGCCACCGCAGCCAAACACTGCCCACAGCTGACCCTTACAATGGGTCTTTAGGCTGGCAAGCACTTGGCTTAAGGCATCTGGCGTATGCGCATAATCAACGATAAAGCAGCCATCATTAGACGGCACACGCTGCATACGTCCAACCGCACCTTGTAGCTGCGGCACCACTGCGGCAATACGCTCAAGGCTAGTGCCTAAAGCGACGGCAGCTGCCATCGCGGCAAGCAAATTGGCAACATTAAAGCGCCCCAATAATGGGCTGACGATACCTAAATGATTAACTTCGCCATCGCCTAAATCAGTACGTAGCGTAATCTCGACACCTTTTAAGCTTGGTTTGATTTCAGCCGCAACAAAGGTCGCAGATTTTGATGATTCTAAACTGTACGTCCAGACCGTTAAATCACTGGCATGTGCGGTGTCGAGCATAATCTGACCATGTTCATCATCGATATTAATGATAGCGTGTGTCAAATCTGGAAAATGCGCTTTATCAAACAGTCTAGCTTTTGCTGCTGCATACTCTGCCATATCGGCATGATAGTCTAAGTGGTCACGGCTAAGATTGGTATAAATCGCCACCGACACTGGCATACCTTGTAAACGCTGCTGATCCAAACCATGTGAGCTGGCTTCCAATGCCAATAATTCAGCATTCTCTGTCCCCATTTGATATAAAAATTGCTGAACTGCTAAAGCATCGCCCGTGGTATGGCTGGCTTGCACCAAAGCACCAAGCCTACCATTACCTGCCGTGCCCATGACTGCGCTGCTTATGCCTGTCAGCTGCGTCAACTGCGCCACCAATTGACTGATAGTCGTTTTGCCATTGGTGCCCGTCACCGCGACCACCGTTGGCAAGGTCACGGGCTGCTGATATTGAAAACGTGCTTGAATGAGTGTCCCTAAAAAATCACGAATATTGGGCACGTATAAAACAGGGCAAGGCAGTGCTGCTAATTGCTGCTGCGCTTTAGCAGTACTATCATTCGATAAAGTGATATCGGCGTGATTTGATACACTAGTCGTGTTAAGTAAAGCCGTAGGATCTATTTCTGATAGGATAAAAGCCGCATTGTTAGCGGCTTGATAGAGGTAGTCACGACTTTTTTGACAGTTTGGTATGTGGCTTTTTAATAACACAAACACATCGTTCGGCTCTAGCTGACGACTGTCTAAACGAAACTGCAGGAATGGAATATCAAGAAACGAATTCATTGGTTTTGAATCCGCCCCAATCAATGTCGTCTGAGTCGATAGTTTTTGCAACGCCTGCTCTATACCTACACCATGCCTGCTATTGCTACTACTAGATTCAGTCAGCTGCTGCAAGGTGACTGGGGTAATGCTTGGCGACGAGGGTGACAGGGTCATTGGCAAATCCTATACGGTTAAAACACATCAAATAGTTAAAAACTGAACACTTAAAAAACTTACGTTTAAGCCTATAAATCTTCCGTTTTTAACGGCTTATCTAAGGGTACATTGTATAAACGCAGCGCCTCTTTCATGACATTATGAAAGACTGGCGCGACTGTTAAACCAGCATAAATCTGACCACGCGGGTCTTCGATGAGCATCACACCTACTAATCTTGGGTTAGATGCTGGCGCCATACCCGCAAAAACGTTGCGGTACTGGTCAGTATAGTAGCCACCTTTTGGATTGATACGGCGCGACGTTCCTGTTTTACCAGCGACGCGATAACCGTCAATCGCAGCACCTTTAGCCGTACCACCCGGTTCGGTGACACTTTCCATCATTTGTACGATAGACATCGCTTGCTCGTGTGCCATGATACGCTTGCTTGGCTGCGGCTTGTCATCTTTAATGAGGGTCAATGGGTGCATCACACCGCCTGCCGCCAGCGCCGAATAAGCCTGCGCGACCTGAGCCAATGTTACCTGTAGACCATAACCATAACTGACCGTTGCCCGTCTTGATGTTTCTTTTTCTTTTGGTGTGACCACAAGCCCACTACCTTCCCCTGGGAACTGTAGCGGTGTCTTTGAACCAAAACCAAATTGCTTTTGCATATTGGTAATGCCATCAGCGGGTAAAGACAAAGCAATCTTAGTCGAGGCGACGTTACTAGATTTCTGTAATAGCGTTGCCATTGTGATCCGCCCTAAATTATTATGGTCACGAATGGTATAACCACGGACACGAATAGAGCCAGGATTGGTATCGATTAAGGTAGTGGCGGTATATTTTCCTGAGTCTAAAGCCGCTGCAACGGTGAATGGTTTCATCACTGAACCGGGTTCAAAGACATCGAGCAGCGCACGGTTACGTTGGTTTTCACCAGTCATCTCATTCAGGTTATTAGAATTAAAAGATGGCCATGTTGACAAGGCAAGCACTTCACCCGTTTGCACATCAACAATCATGCCTGTTGACCAGCGCGCTTTTTGCAAACGCCCTGCTTTCTCTAGTTCTTTATAAAGCAAATACTGCAAGCGCGAATCAATGGTCAACGCCACATCTTTACCTGGTATTTCTGGTTCAATCTGTTTAATTTCTTTTAAACTGTTTTGTTTGGCATCTTTTAGCACCAACACTTTACCATCATCACCTGCCAGCTCAGTTTCATATTGGCGTTCGATACCAGCACGACCTTCGTAACCACCTTCAGGGTCGCTGACATTCTGCCCCATAAAGCCCAATAGCTGCGAGTTTGGTTGTGGCTGCGGGTAATAACGTTGGAAAAAGTTTTTTTCATAGACGCCAGGAAAATCAAGGGTGCTGACACTTTGGGCAATCTCAGGCGTTACTTTATTCAGTAGCGGTAAATAGTGCGAGCCTGCACCCGATGGCAGCGCGGCTTTAACTGCTGCCTCATCGGTTACATCAATACTATCGTCGATAGCGGTAACTTTTTTCAGCTCAGTGACCGAAATATTCGCAGCAGCTGCAAGCGTGGTCAGATCCATATTATCCAAACGCTTTTGCATACGCGCAACCAGCTGTGGACTCTCAGGATTGGTGATAATAATACGCTTAAGCTCGTAATATTCGCGCGCGTAATCATGCGGACTAAAGGAGACCGTCGCCAGTGGTGCACTGACTGCAAGTGGCAAATTATTGCGATCGGTAATCATACCGCGATAGGATTTTTGCGTGCGCACGCTAGTGATAAGCTCATCACCTTTGTCTTGATAAAACTGGGCATTGGCAACTTGTAAATAATAAGCACGGGCTATCAGCAAACCCAAGATAACCAATGCAATGACCCAAATAGTACGGAAACGGTTTTTGTCTTGCTCAAAACCGCCGCGAGAGGAAGCGCCAGACGCTTTACCCAAAAACCCTCTTTTATTTTTCAGGTTTTTGACACTGGTATAAGCGCCTTGCTCTTCACTCTTTTTCAATCGATCAAACAATTTAGCCTTACGGTTGCCAGAGGATTTTTTTTCAGCCGTACTGCCTGTTTGCCCCGATTTGGCTGCACTAGCAGGACGTAAGGGCTTAGTAACCTTACCGCTAGTTGGCTTTTTATTCGCATTTTTTGCGGTCGTTTTACCACTATTGGCATTAGGCTTTTTATCACTCATTGTCCTGCCTCCGCTACCGTGGTATTGGTGATAGGAGCGTCAGGCGATATATCCGTAGCAGCCCGTGGTTCGATAACGTCAGACTTATCCTCATCTGAGTCAGTATCAACGACTGGCACCTGTGCTGTGGCAACACCCGGCTGGATAATGAGCTTATCTTTTAGCGTCGGTGAAAACATACCCAGTTCAGCCACCGCACGGCTAGCAATTTGCGGCGTCGCACTAAAAGTCTGCTGTTCAATGAGCAAACGTTGATGTTCGACTTGCAGATTACGCTCTTGTTTTTTCATGTCTTGCAAGGTTTTATAATCCTGATGATATTGCTGAACGCCTTCGGCTGTTTTGATACCGCTCCACACAATCGCCACTGCCAATAGCAATAGCACCACTACATAGATACTAACCACATTAAATCGGCGTACAAATAGCTCGCCGATATCGGTGTTATGCGGCATTGCAGCACGACGGTTTGCGGGTTTGTCAGATATTGCCATGACGCTCTCAAAAAGTGGACTTCAAGTATGAAAATTGGCAACTGTTTTAGAGCGGTAAGACGCTTTGTACAGAACCATCAATAAAGTAAAACCAAACGAAAAAGGAACAGCCGAGCCTAGCAGATAATGTTTACAGATTTTTAACAGCCGCGTAAGTATTCAGACTTTCTATCCTACTTAATTGCCAGTAACCAATCACCAGCAACGCAGCCAAACACCCTCTCTATAACATCACACTACCTGTGTTATTGCTCAACACTGTGTAGATAGTCGGTATCAGTACGAGTCGCCATGCGCAACCACGCACTACGCGCGCGTGGGTTTTGACTGGTTTCAGCTTTGCTTGGACCCACGCGTTTAGGCTTGCTAAAGTAGCGTGGACGATTGGGCGGCATCGGCAAATTCTCATCCTCTGGATATTGGCCTTTACTATGACGCTGCAAAAACTGCTTGATACGGCGATCTTCTAATGAGTGAAAACTAATCACTGCCAGCTGCCCGCCTGACTTTAAAATCGGAATGCTTTGTTCTAAAAAGTCGTCAACATCGCCAAGCTCATTGTTAATAAAAATGCGCATCGCCTGAAAACTCTGAGTCGCTGGATGCTTACCGCGCTGCCAATTAGGATGCGCCACTTTAATCACTTCAGCCAATGCCAAAGTAGAGTCATAACTGTCCATCTGCTTAATAGCACGGGCGATACGGCGACTATGACGCTCTTCGCCAAAATCATAAAGCACATTGGCCAAGGTTTCATCATCGACTTTTTCTAACCACTCAGCGACCGACTGCCCACGACTGGTGTCCATACGCATATCGACCGCACCGTCACGCATAAAACTAAAACCACGACTGCCATCATCAATTTGCGGCGATGAAATACCCAAATCTGCCATTAAGCCATCAACTTGCATGATACCCATTGCCGCTAGACTATTCGTCAACGTCGCAAAACTATCGTGCACCACTTTTACGCGACTATCGGTCTTTGCCAATTCGCGAGCAACGCTAATAGCGGTTGGATCCTTATCAAAAACAATCAAGGTTGCATCATCGGCTAACTGGCTTAATAATAATCGACTATGACCACCACGCCCGAAGGTTCCATCAACGTAGACGCCACTCATCTGCAAGCTATTTTGATTGTCACTGCTTTGTTCTGCATCGTCTGTTTGCTTAGGTAGCGCTTTGACACCCAGCACTGCCGCGACGGTTTCTTGCAATAGCACCGCATCATGAACAAAGCTCAATTCATCAGAGTTGGCTTTATCAGTGACAGACTCTTGCGTCGGCTGATTAGTAGAGTCACTCTCTACCACAAAATCGTTTTCCACAGCAGACAGCTCAGCCTCTGATGCAGCATTAACAGTGGCTAAAGAAGGATTCATTTTAGAATCTTGCTTAGTATTCGGCGTATTTTTTGGCTTATTATTCAATATGGACACAAACGACTCAGTAGATGACGACCATTTTGGTCAGTAAGAGTGAAAAATCAGATGAAAATAAACAAGTTATGACTTGCCTAACATTATTATCGCAAGGATACACGGGTAGTCAAGCGCTAGACGGGCATTTCGTTAAAAATATTCCATCTCTCTGTTATACTAGCGCTATATTTTACGCTATTTTTCTACATTGACGGCTATTGTTTGTGCCGTATTTTTTATTCAAACGTGTTATTCACATTTATTATTAATATTTTTAACAGCTATTTTTTTCATTTTTCACTGCCATATTCATTAACTAGCCTATTCTGAGAATTTTATGATGCAATCATCGACTTCAACTAACAGCACGCGCCCTGTCCGCACCCGCATTGCGCCATCGCCTACTGGCTTTCCGCATGTCGGCACCGCTTATATTGCCCTATTTAATTTAGCCTTTGCCAAAGCCCACGGCGGCGAGTTTATTTTACGTATCGAAGATACGGATCAAACGCGCTCAACCGAACAATCTGAAAAAATGATTTTGGATGCGCTGCGTTGGGTCGGTCTCGACTGGGCGGAAGGTCCAGATATTGGTGGCCCGCACGCGCCTTATCGTCAGAGCGAGCGTAGTGATATTTATAAAAAGCACGCCGAACAGCTCATAGAAAACGATCATGCGTTTCGCTGCTTTTGTACCAGTGAAGAGCTCGATGCCATGCGTGCTGCGCAAATGGCCAATGGTGAAACACCACGTTATGACGGTCGCTGTGCCCATTTAGCCTCTGAAAAAACTGCGCAATTGGTCAGTGAGGGCAAACCGCATGTCATTCGTATGCGTGTGCCTACCGAAGGCGTCTGTCAAGTACATGACATGTTACGCGGTACGGTTGAAATTCCTTGGACGCAAGTCGATATGCAGGTGCTGCTAAAAACCGACGGCATGCCAACATACCATTTAGCCAACGTTGTCGATGACCATTTGATGGATATCAGCCATGTGTTGCGTGGTGAAGAGTGGCTCAACTCTGCGCCTAAACATCAGCTGCTTTATGAGTATTTTGGTTGGGAGATGCCTGTGCTTTGCCATATGCCACTGCTGCGTAACCCAGATAAATCAAAACTGTCTAAGCGTAAAAACCCAACCTCTATCACTTACTATCGTGATGCTGGTGTACTACCTGAAGCGCTGCTTAACTACCTTGGTCGTATGGGCTACTCGATGCCTGACGAAGCGGAGAAATTTACCTTAGAGGAAATGATTGCCAGCTTTGATATTCAGCGTGTGTCCCTTGGCGGCCCTATTTTCGATATCGAAAAGCTCAATTGGCTTAACGCCGAATGGCTACGTGCGCTAACCCCTGAAGAACTCAAAAACAAAATCCTCGACTGGGCAAGTAACAGCGATAAATTAACCGCTATCGCAGCGGCGATTCAGCCTCGTATTGAGCTGTTATCTGATGCAGTTAATTGGGGTGGTTTCTATTTCCAGAACTTACCTGATATCAATGCTGAGAGCTTTACTCATAAATCGCTCACGCCTGAGCAAATTATCGAGATGCTCCAACTGTCATTATGGCAGCTAGAAACCTTACCAACGTGGACGGAAGAAAATATTTACGCCACGCTAAAAGGTCTTGCTGCCCATCTTGATATTAAAATGCGTGACTTTATGGCACCGTTCTTTATCGCTATCGCTGGTAGCACCTCATCGACGCCAGTCATGAATTCTATGGCAATCATCGGTGCAGATATGACCTTGACTCGCTTGCGTCATGCTGTTGATGTACTGGGTGGCCTCGGTAAAAAGAAACTAAAAAAACTTGAGAAACAAGCGGCTGAGTTGCCAGATTTTTTGGCTGCAGAATAGTTTAGAAGCTGAATAACTCATCTACTAAACAATCGATTAGCTAAAATTTATGAATTTAGAAGGGTCAGCCCAGTTCTGACCCTTTTTTTATAATTAATAGGTACTACTACCCTTCAACTATTATTAAATATCCTGTATCAAACCTTTTAATTGGAAATAAACATGGCCGCCAAGACCGTCACCATCGAAAGCAAAGACTATGTCTTTAGCACGCTCAAAGAAGCACAGAAATACTATGATGCCATCGTAAAAGAGCTTTATAATGCAAAACTTACCCTGACAACCGGTCAGGACTTTGAAGATTTAAAGTGGATATACACCACTTACTGCAGTTATACCAATCATAATGTCGATCGATTGAAAGAATCTGACATCATTGGCTTTAAAGGCATCAGAACAATCCGAGAAAAAGGTGGTCAATATATCCCAACGGAATGCTGCGCCATTATTTTTTCTGACAGCAGCTCTAACCTCACTGAGGAAGAATTCTTTACCGATAAAGCCCTAAAAGAGATTGCCATCAAGCAAAATCCACGCTAATTTGGGCTTATTAAGTAGCTAAAATAGCTTTAAACGCTTTTTCTCAAATATTTATGCATTATTTTTAAAATAGTAGTTGACAGGACTCCCGGTCTTGCATAAAATACGCACACTCTTAGCGAGGGGCTATAGCTCAGTTGGTAGAGCACTTGCATGGCATGCAAGGGGTCAACGGTTCGACTCCGTTTAGCTCCACCATACTATTTATTGCAACGCTCAGTACTACTGAAACGTAACCATAAATACTCGCTAGTAGGACGATATCAGCACCTAGGCAATGCTTATTTATTAAGCTATCTGATATTGTGAAGTACCGTTGTAACCATTGGTTATAACACTCTATGCGTCCCCATCGTCTAGAGGCCTAGGACACCGCCCTTTCACGGCGGTAACGGGGGTTCGAATCCCCCTGGGGACGCCACTATTCGGCGTCACTTATTAGCACTTTTGCTTAGCACCTTTAAGCATCAGGTTAGACTAATAAGCGAACAATAAAAAAGCCCAGTCATCATACGGTGACTGGGCTTTTTTATGTCTATTGGTCTTTATTTAAGAGTATCAATCAACACTGTACTAGCACTCTAATAGCAACCAGCTTGTTGTCTAGGAAACTTAGGTATAGAATGTCATCACTCGTCTTTTCATAGATGGAATACATCGTATCGTAAGCTGTTTTTATATCAGTGGACTTTATACTAACGGTTTTGTCTGAAGCAGTCGCTTTATATTTATCAACTTCAAATTGTTGAAGGTTTAAGCTTTTAGGATTGAAGTTGTTATCGACCAATAATTCATGGTATCTAATATGAAGCCCGTCGGGAATGCCCACTATTTTCATGATAGCACCCTGATCACCTGTGATATCAACTTCCATGTTGCCATACTGATAAATCGCTTCGTCGTAACTCTCGCCTACTTCTTCTTCGGTAAAAAACCCGCCACACTCAACGTTATAAAGTTTCTTAAACTCACCGCCGAACGTGGTCATGCTTTTAATTTTCTTTAGACTAAAAGATTTACCAATCTCGATTTCTCTTATATTTGCGTCAGAGTGTTTCTCGATTTTTATACTACTGTCAGAAGCTTCTGCGTTTGCTGTATTCATACCCGTGCTACACGAGCAAATCAAAAAAGACATAGCAAATAAGAACACATACTTATAAATCACATGACTATCCTCTAAAATCGGTAAATTGTCATATCAACGATCATAACAAGAGACAAACTCTCTAATCGCCCAGCCCCAACGCCTGTATTCGCCCTTGTAATAGCCTTCTAAATATACCCATGGACGATTTTTATTATCATAAGTAGTATCTGTGACATACACCTCGCGATCATTACGCAGCTTATTAATAATCTTGCCATTAGGCTCGTCGCGAATGTTTAGTGGAGTACCCGTCGGATCTGTTACTTTGCAAACTCTCTCGGCATGCGCGGCATTTATCCCAACAGTCGTGACCAAAACAGATACAGCAATGGTATAAGCCAAACGTTTCATCTCAAATCCTTATTATCAACAAATGTCTTACTAATCTCTGATATCTTATCAGAGTTCACATTGCGGTATCTGCGATTTTATAAGATATTTACGTTTTATTGATTTCGATAAAGACTGAAGCCATAACCTACTTTATAGTTTTTAATATCATTATTTATTGAATGATTTATTCTATTGCCAACCCGTAAGATCCTCGCTACCATCAATCCTATAAGGATTTTATAGAATGTATAAATACTTTATAACGTACAAATTTTTAGGCTTAACACAAGGACGTTTTAACCATGTTCGGGATTGAGAACTATCTAGGGTTTATCATGGCAGCTATTTTGTTAAACCTGACCCCAGGCACGGACAGCATGTACATCATTACCCGTAGTATTTCGCAGGGGCAAACGGCAGGGTTTTATTCTGTTTTGGGTATTACTTCAGGCATTTTGGTGCATACGCTATTGGCTTCGCTAGGATTGTCCGTGTTGCTGGCTAACTCCCCTACGGCATTTATGCTCGTAAAATATATTGGTGCCAGCTATTTGTGCTATCTAGGCGTCAAAATGCTCATAAGTAAACAACAGCCTTTGATAGCCGCGAGTTTGCAGGATGACGAGAAGCCAAAGCCCGTTCAGCCTTTAGATCACTGGCAAATATATAAGCAAGGTGTACTCACCAATACCTTTAATCCAAAAGTCGCATTATTCTTTTTGGCGTTCTTCCCTCAATTTATCGATGCCAGTTATGCTTATAGTATGGTGTCGTTCGTCATTTTAGGACTGACCTTTGCTGTCACTGGCTTTATATGGTGCTTGTGCTTAGCATTATTGGCATCAAAATTCAGTGAAAACCTGAGAAAAAACCCCTCTATCGAAGCCATTTTAAACAAGATAAGCGGTGTGGTATTTATTGGCTTGGGAATTAGGCTGTTGACTGAGAAAGGTTGAAACCATTGGAATAAATAGCAGAGGAAATAATAATGAACGATGATACTAAGCAAAAAATCACTTTATTACTTGAAGAGTTAATTAATACTCCATGCTCAGAGTCAAGGCAAGTAGCAATAAAGCGTGAACTAGACAAACTGTCTCCTGACCCATTTTGGAGTGACTATATATTCTGGAGTGATGAATATGTAAACGAAGACTTAAGTATCAATTATGAGAAATTTTTTGATAAAATTTCTGAGTATCCAAATTCTCATGAGTATAAAACAAAGAGTCGCATTTTAGAGTTGGCACAAAAACTTGTTATGAGAGATTTCTCTGAAAGTAGTGAAGTTGATATCGTAAATGAAATCAATGAATTGTCTCCTGATATCAGTTGGACGAATTATCTTTTTGTCGATAAGACCTGCTTAAACAATGACGGCAGTATCAATAAAGAAGCATTCTTAAATAAAATATTTAAGGAGAGCTGGAATGAAAACTTTAGATAGTTCATGGGAATAGATTTGCAGATACGTGCTTCCCTTTTCCCAGATAATAAAAAAGCCCTATCCCCTACTTTAACTGGAATTGGGCTTTTTATCATACTAAGCTCAATTGACCGTTACGCTGCGTTTTTACTCTCAGCAGCCAATTGACGTAGCACATAGTGCAACACGCCACCATGACGCACGTACTCGCGCTCTTTTGGCGTTTGTAGCATAACATTGACATCAAAGCTCTCAGACGAACCATCGGCACGTGTGGCCGTGACTTTGGCGGTCTTGCTCTCGCCATTATCTAGACCTGTAATGCTAAGCACTTCAGAGCCGTCTAGATTATAAGTTTCTGCATTTTCACCATCTTTAAAGGTTAATGGTAGTACACCCATACCGACGAGGTTGGAGCGGTGAATACGTTCGAACGAGCTGGTCAATACTGCTTTTACGCCAAGCAAAATCGTCCCTTTCGCTGCCCAGTCACGGCTAGAGCCAGAACCATATTCTGCGCCGCCAAGTACCACGAGCGGACGCTTGTCTTCTTTATACTTCATTGCCGCATCATAGATGGCCATTTCTTCGCCGTCTTGTAGAGTGGCGCTATCGCCGTTGAAGTAATAAGTATAGCCGCCCTCTTTGCCAGCCATCATGGTATTTTTGATACGGATATTGGCGAAAGTACCACGCGTCATGACCGCATCATTACCACGGCGTGAGCCATAGCTATTGAAGTCGGCTTGCATCACACCGCGCGCTTGCAAGTACTTACCTGCTGGCGAATCTGGATCGATATTACCGGCTGGTGAGATATGGTCAGTGGTGATTGAATCACCGAACAACCCTAAGATGCGTGCGCCTTCGATATCAGGAATACCTTCTGACTCCATGGTCATACCATCAAAGAACGGCGGGTTTTTGATATAAGTAGACGCTTCGCTCCACGGATACAACTGGCTATCGGCTGAGCTAATAGCGTTCCATGCGGCACTACCGTCAAACACTTCGCCGTAATTTTTGCGGAACATATCCGCATCGATATTATTGGCAATCAGCTCATTGATCTCATCTGACGTTGGCCAAATATCTTTCAAGAAGACATCTTTGCCATCTTGATCTTGTCCTAAAGGCTGCGTCGTTAAATCAATATCGACCGTACCTGCCAGCGCATAAGCGACAACGAGTGGTGGTGATGCTAAGTAGCTCGCTTTTACATGTGAGTGAATACGACCTTCAAAGTTACGGTTACCTGACAACACGGCAGCAGCGACTAAGTCTTTTTCTTCGATACCTTTTTCAATCGACTCTAAGAGCGGCCCTGAGTTACCAATGCAAGTGGTACAACCATAACCCACTAAATAGAAGCCTGTTTTTTCAAGCTCGTCCATTAACTTAGATTTTTCAAGATAATCGGTGACGACTTTCGAACCGGGTGCCAATGAAGTTTTGACCCAAGGCTTGGCTTTTAGACCTTTTGCAGCGGCTTTTTTCGCCACTAATCCCGCGCCAATCATCACCGCAGGGTTGGAGGTATTGGTACATGAGGTAATCGCTGCGATAACAACAGAACCATCACGCAATTTATGGCTCTTATCATCGATATTGACGTCAGAGAAAACATTAGGCTTAGCATAGAGTCTATCCGCTTGCTCTTGCTCGCCGCCTTCTTCATCAAAGCGTACCTTGCCTTCGACTTCTGATTTGCGGTCTTTAGTCATTTTCTCGAGCGTTTCGCCAAATTTTTCGTGCATATCAGATAGATTGATACGCTGCTGTGGCAAGTTCGGACCGGCAAGTGCAGGCTGTACCGATGATAAATCGAGCTCTAACTTACTTGAATAAGTCGCTGCTGGCGTATCAGCATCGTGCCATAAACCTTGCGCCTTAGCATACTTTTCGACCAACTCAATCTGACTTTCTTCACGACCTGATAGACGCAAATAATCAATCGCCATTTGGTCAATCGGGAAAATACCACAGGTTGCGCCATATTCTGGTGACATATTGGCAATCGTCGCACGATCTGCCAGTGGCATACTGTGTAAGCCTTCGCCATAAAACTCAACGAATTTACCAACCACACCATGCGCACGTAGCATTTCAACCACACGCAATACCAAATCTGTCGCGGTAACGCCTTCAGTGAGTTTACCTTTTAGCTCAAAGCCAACCACTTGTGGAATCAGCATTGATGACGGTTGACCGAGCATTGCCGCTTCCGCTTCAATACCGCCGACACCCCAACCAAGCACGCCAATACCATTAATCATCGTCGTGTGACTATCAGTACCAAATACCGTATCAGGATAAGCCGTCAGCTCACTTTTACCATCAACATTGACATCAGCAGCCATTACAACACGAGCTAAGTATTCAAGGTTAACCTGATGCACAATACCCGTCGCTGGTGGTACGACCACAAAATTTTTAAACGCATTACGACCCCAATGCAGGAATTCATAACGTTCATTGTTACGTTTAAATTCAATTTTTTCGTTCAAGTCTAGTGCATCTTCTCGACCATAAGCATCAACCTGTACGGAGTGGTCAACCACCAATTCACTTGGGATAAAGGGGTTAATTTGCTCAGCACGACCGCCCAGCTCAACCACGGCATCACGCATCGCTGCCAAATCGACAACTGACGGTACACCCGTAAAATCTTGCAAGACCACACGGGCTGGCATAAAGGCGATCTCTTTTGACGCTTCTGCACCTGCATCCCAGTTAGCAACCGCTTCGATATGGTTTTTGCCGACAGATTGACCATCATCTTCATTACGTAATAGGTTTTCTAAGACGATTTTCATGCAAAATGGCAATTTGCTGATGTGCTCAAAAGTTTCGGTCAGCTTTGGCAAACTGTAATAGGCATGTTCCTTGCCCGCGACCGAAATGGTGTCTTTTACATTAAAAATATCACTCATGGTAGCTTCCTTATCATTGTTATAGATCCTAAGCCCAAACGGTTATAGGTTTATGCTGAGGATTGGTGGCTAGATAGATGATTGTACGAGTTGTATTCAAAATCATTATTATTTGACACAGTAGAATATAAAGTTGAGTTAACAAAATAGCTAAGTGACTCTTTAGGACTTAACAATAACGCTCTTTTACCATAACAAAACGGCGGCGCTTTGTTAACGTCTAGACGTTGTCAAATCGTGGCATAATCGTAAACGTAACAAGGGGTTAACGTTCTATTATTAAGTATCAATATATTTTCCAAAGAAATATTAGAATCAAAGGTAATGGGTAAACCAGTCGCGGCATACGATCCTTATCTGTTAGACGTTTGGCTGCTCTATGCTATTATGGTGCGCTTTTTTACCGCTAGGCAAACGCCTCAAAACAATCGTTTCGCGCGCTACTTATTGATGAGTTTTTATGGCAAATTTTAACACCCACCTGAATGTTGCATTCATGGTCAGTGGTACACTCAGTTTGACGGTTTATAAAGCGGGATTGATTGATGATTCGGGGTTTTTAGTTTGCGTGGCGCTCGGCACTATCGGTGGGCTGCTGCCTGATTTGGATTCTGATAACTCCACACCGATTAAGCTTGGGTTTAATATTACTTCGTTTATTTTTGCCTTTGGTTTGGTCATGCATTGGCGCAGTGAGCTGAGTTTGCTCGCCCTGATTGCATTATGGCTGGCAGGCTACGGCTTTATGCGTTATGTGGTTTTCTCTATTTTTACCAACATGACCGTGCATCGCGGCGTGATTCACTCCGTGCCTTATATGGCAATTTTGGGTTTGGGACTGACCTATTTAAGCTACTACGTCTTGCACCTTCCACTGACGGCAAGCTGGTTTTACGGTTTATTTTTATTCGGTGGCGCGCTAGTGCATTTGACGTTGGACGAGCTATATAGTGTTAACTTATCGAATATGAAAATGAAGCGCTCATCAGGTACAGCGATGAAGTTTTATCAGCCTAAAGATAAGTGGTGGTATTTATTACTATATACACTGCTCGCCATGTTGGTCTATTTTGCCCCGCCGTTTGATGCGTTTTGGCAGCAGCTGCGTGACCCAGCACCATGGGCACAGCTAAAAGTTGGCATATTGCCAGAACTGATAAAAAGCATGCTGCGATAAAGATACGGTAAAGCAGTAAAACCCAAGCAAAAATGAGAATAAAACATGCAACCTAATCTACACGTTTGCCCTTGCCAAATTCATCCATCATCAAGCGCTATCAGCTCACCACTACTTTATAAAGATTGCTGTCAGCCTTATCATGAGGCTGTTTATAATGATACTCTTTATAATGATGAAGTTGGCAAAGCAGAGGGTATAAAAGCTGAGACAGCCGAACGTCTTATGCGGTCGCGTTATAGCGCCTTTGTCTTGGTTATTCCGGAATATATCGTCAAGACTACGCTACCTGCACAGCAAGACTTGCTAGATATAGAAGCGATTGAATCGTGGGCAAAAGAGACAAATTGGGCAGGATTAGAAATCGTCGCGCATACGCTAAAACTTGGTAAAAGGCACGCACAAGTTGAGTTCAAGGCTTATTTCAAGCCAACTAATAATACAAGTAATCTAGAAGAGAAAGTGCAGGCGCATCATGAATTGTCTGCCTTTGTGAAGGTGACAGACAAAATCAATAATGATGCACACTGCTACTTTTTAGATCCGACTGTTTCAATGTCTGTGACGCAAAAGCAGCCGTGTATTTGTGGGTCTGGTGAGAAGTTTAAGCGGTGTTGTGGGGGTTATTTGAGTTAATACTATTGCCATAAATTTCATCATATATTTTAAAAACAATGTAGATAAACCAATCAGTCTTTGTACGGAACGTAATTATCAAACTCCCAATGAAAATACTCTGATAAATCGGTTGATACTTCGCTTGGATTTTGATTGTTACCCTTATCTTTAATTAAAGATTTAATGAAGTCTAACAAAATCTGCTTATCAAAACACTTCATCACAAAAACCCCTTTTTTTCGAAAGTAAATTTCATAATCTTCAATGACTATTTCATCGCAGCTAGAGTCATAGTCATTAGTAATATAGAAGTAGAAATTATCACCTCCTTTCTCATCGCCTAACGTGAGATTAACATTTAAATCAAAATAATCACCACCACGAAACTCAAACCCATCAAAACTTTGATGATCTTCAAATGATATATATTGAATTGACATCACTTAATAGTCCTCATTTTTCAAACTAGAACATGAAATCTTATAGACAAATATCAATAAAAAGCAGCCTTGTATTTGCGGTTCAGATCAAAGGTTTGGTTTAAGCACTGTTTTGAAGAGTACTTTTAAATACTCGCCCCAACCGACCTTGCTACCGCAATCCCTTCCTCAATCGTCAAAAACTTGCGCTGGCTTGGGCTGTCTTTATAGATGACATCCCCGTCTTGGAATATCAGACATTCATTGACGGCTAATTGCTGCCATTTTTCATTTTCAGTCAATGGTACAGTCACCAGAATCGTCACTTTATCGGTATCTGTGGTCACATCCCCAAAGTTAATGGCCAAATCATCATCTGCCAATTTTGCTTCGCCAAACGGCGCTTGACGCGTGAGATAAAACAATAAACTCCCCGCATAAGCCAATTGCCAACTGCCATTCGATATCAAGCAATTAAACAAGCCATTGGCGGATAAATAACGACATTGGGTGGTCAAAAAGTTAAACAGCGTTTGGTCATCAGGGCGAGTTTTAAAGCTGCTTTTTAGGCGATTAACAAGGTAGCAAAACGCCATTTCAGAATCAGTTGAACCAACTGGCTGGCAATGTGAGGCGTTGCCGTTGTCTTGCAAGCGCTGACAGCGTTTGATAAATTCGCTATTCATTTGCCCATTGTGCGCAAATACCCATTGTTCGCCCCACACTTCACGGACAAAAGGATGGGTGTTCGCCAAGCAATTTTGCCCTTGGGTCGCTTTACGGATATGAGCAATGACGTTCATGGCTTTAATCGGATAATTATTGACCAAATCAGCAACGGGTGATAAATGACTTGGTTTATTATCATGGAAAAGACGCAAACCAGTTGAAGCATTCTCTGAGTCGCACTCACTACGCTCAAAAAACGCAATGCCAAAGCCATCTTCATGACTATCGGTCATGCCACCGCGGCGACGAAACCCTGCAAAGCTAAAACCAATATCGGTTGGGGTATTACAGTTCATTCCTAAGAGTTGACACATTTATACTTCACCGCCGTTATTGTCGTCTTGTGCAGGATTGAAAGTAGGGTTAATTTTGGCTGCTGACGTTTCATCAAACACCTCATAAGGCGTTGCCCCATCGGTGTCAATATTTGCCAAAATACGCTGTGCATGCGCCAAATCAGTATCCTGTACCCACAGCACAATCCCAGAATTCATACCCGGCATTGCGCTCAGCGGTTGCAGAGACACCGTAATACCATTGTTACGCAGCAGATTGGCATGCAGTTCACCCTGCATATTGGTGTCGTAGCGTGCCAGTTTGTGCCAGTTATCAACTTGATCGGTCATGATAAATTCCTTTTAGATATTTATAAATATAACTCGTTGCTATTATTCTATTAGCAACCGAAACCTTGTGACCAATTAATTTGATTTAACGGATAAGCATCAATATGAAAACCGTTTGGATAATCTTTAAAGCCAGATTGTGATTTTAATTGCTCAATAGCAGCTTGTGCTTGTTGCTCAGTCGCAAACACACCGATTATCTTAAAATCTTCGACATCGTTATTTTTATTATCATCTTTATAACGCGCATGTTCTAGTACAAACACTGTACTTTGCGCTTTTTCAACATGTGACCAATGATAAGCAGCAAGGCGTTTCATCAGGTCAGGATTTTTGACCATGATGTTATCGCCCGTACGTCCTTCGGTACGGTTATAGTGAATAACGTTGAGACGTAATAGCCAAAAAATCACCGCCGCTTTTGCCAACATTACTGGTAAGGCACGTTTTTCATCTTCACCGAGCATGCGTTTCGACTCATAGCCTTGCAAAAAAGCCGCCATTTTACTGCGATCAAAATTCACCGACTCGCCCTGCTCAGCATCGCCCCACGTGGTACAAAAGTCATTAATCGTAATGGCAATATCCATCACATAGTGCTCGACGCTAACTTCGGTGAAATCTAACAACCCAGTCAGACGCTCTGCGCCTTTTTGGCTATTATTTAACGATAAGTCCCATAAGGTATTATCAGCGAACATGTCTAAATGACATAAGCCTTTTGGCAAAGTCGCAAGCGGCAAATCCGTATAAGACTGCCAAATATCACTCATCAATTTGGCTTCGTCAGCTGGCATAAACTGCCTTTCACGATCGCGCACCTCGCTCCATGGGTATAAAGGCACGCCATATTCTTCCGCAGGTTGTAGTGCTTGCAATGTCTCATGCAGCATCGCTAAAGCGGCGCCAATTTCATGACACATCGCTTGCGTCGTCTGCTGGGGATGCGAGCCTGCTAGGCATGGCACTAAGGTAATTGCTTTATTGTCGTATTGAATGACATAACATTTTTCTGCGCTATCAACGAGTGATAACGGCGCAGCGACCGGTAACTTACCGTCTAGTTGATTTAAGATAATCGCCATCTTTTCGATATCTTCTGGTGGACGCTCTTCAAATAAGGTAAATACATAAGAGTGTGCGCCATCTACATCGTCAGTCGTTTGAATAAACCAGTTAGAGTTTTTGATACCTTGGGTGATCGGAATGGCACGCGCGAATGACACGCCAAAACGCTGGCAAAAAGCGGCAAACTGGTCATCGGTTAACTGGGTATAGACGGACATGACATCTCACTTATGGCAATTAAAAGAAGGTAAATAGATACGGTAATGACAGTGATTGTACCGTGCATGAGCAAACTTTGGCTAAAAGCATAATAATCTTGCGAAAACCTGCCTGAGATGGCGGTGATTTTGCTAGACTAGCGCTTATAGAATGAATTGATTATAAGGCGAAAGTCCCTATGTTAGCAAAGCGTATCATTCCTTGTTTGGACGTTGATAATGGTCGTGTGGTCAAAGGTGTGCAGTTTGTCAATATCAAAGACGCAGGAGACCCTGTTGAAGTAGCGAAACGCTACAACGAACAAGGCGCTGATGAGATTACTTTTTTGGACATTACTGCGACCAATGACGAGCGCGATACCACCTATCATACCGTTGAGCGTATGGCAGAAACGGTATTTGTGCCATTAACTGTCGGTGGCGGCGTGCGTAAAATCGCTGATATCCGCAATTTGCTCAATGCGGGCGCGGATAAAGTAGCTATCAATTCTGCGGCGGTATTTACCCCTGAGTTCGTTGGCGAAGCGGCGCAGAAATTTGGTAATCAATGTATCGTCGTGGCTATCGATGCCAAACGCGTTGCAGATATCAATGTCGATGGCATCATCATGCCGCGTTGGGAGATTTTTACCCACGGTGGTCGCAAACCAACGGGGATTGATGCCGTTGCTTGGGCAAGCAAAATGGCTGAGCTTGGCGCTGGTGAATTATTGGTGACCTCGATGGATGGTGATGGCACCAAAAAAGGCTATGACTTGGCATTGATGAAGCAAATTACTAACCGCGTCAATGTGCCTGTTATTGCTTCAGGCGGCGTCGGCAATCTGCAACATTTAGCCGAAGGGGTGTTGGAAGGTGGCGTCGATGCCGTACTTGCTGCCAGCATCTTCCATTTTGGTGAGTATACGGTTCAAGAAGCCAAAGCGTATATGGCAGCGCAAGGCATACAAATGCGTCTATAGTAGGCTCGTAAAGTACAAATAAAACAGAAAAAAATGTTATCATAGCGCTAACCACTTATTTTCGTTCATTTAACTGATTATCTAACGGATAATAAGCCATTTGAGCGTAGCGATATATTTAGCGCATTATTTATTCCTACATTTTAATTAAAAGCCCATTCGGCAAAGGATTTTTTATGTCAAATCTACAACAGCAGCGCAATGACGTGACTCACATCGATGGTAATTTACATCAAAATAAAGACGTTCGTATTGGTATCGTCGTCGGTCGTTTTAATGGTTTTGTGGTTGAGTCATTGGTAGATGGTGCAATTGACGCGCTACTACGTCACGGTGTATTGGGTAGCAACATTACCGTTATCCGTGTACCGGGTGCTTTTGAACTGCCATTGGTTGCACAGCGCGCTGCTGAGTCTGATCGCTTTGACGCCATCGTTGCTTTAGGTGCGATTATTCGTGGTAGCACACCGCATTTTGATTTCGTTGCAAGCGAATCTGCAAAAGGCTTAAGCGCGGTAGCTATGGACTACAATATCCCAGTTGCCAATGGCGTCTTGACCACTGACAGCATTGAGCAAGCGATTGAGCGTGCGGGCACGAAAGCGGGTAACAAAGGCTCAGAAGCGGCAATGGTTGTACTAGAAATGCTTGCGGTACTATCACAGTTAGATATTGAAGATGACAGTGAAGACGCTTAATCAAGCCATCATTTGATAGGCTATTTGTTATTTAATGAGCGCTGTGGTTTTTATGAGCTTTCGTTTTTATCGAGACCACAGCGTCAGTGTTACAAAAACTGTTACCAAGTACGCTACAAAACTTGACTGGCAAAGCCTGCCAGCTAACTACTATTTAACATTTTATTTTAAACCTTTTATCTTAAAAACTTTTTATCTTAGCAACTAGGTATAGACCCCCTATGACTGACCAACTCAAGCGCGCTATCAGCGCTGCGAAAACCGCCCAAACCAATGATAAACAAGCTGAAGCCACGCGCATCGCGAGCAGCAGTGCGGGTGATCAAATCTTCGATATGAGTGAGTCTTCTTACAAGACCAGTCACACTGCTATCCGTAAAGCACGACGCTTTGCGATGCAAGGTCTATACGAATGGCTCGTCACTGACCGCCGCTTCGATATCGATGGTAAGCTTGGCTGGAAAGACAATGCCCCACACGATATCGCCGCTCGTACACGCGCGACCAATGCCATGCATACCGTACATATTGGCTATTATCATGAAATGATGCGTGACATCCCAGAGCAGATCGAGGCACTAGATGTCCTTATCTCTCAGCATCTTGACCGTGAAATCGATAAATTGGATACCGTCGAACACGCTATTCTTTTAATTGGTGCTTACGAGCTACAAAACCGCTTAGAGATTCCTTATAAAGTGGTACTTGATGAAGCGATGAAGCTGAATAATCACTTTGGCGCTACTGACGCGCATAAATTGATTAATGCCGTCCTTGATAAAATGGCGGTAGAGCTACGTGCTATTGAAGTAGAAGCAGATAGCAAAGCCAATTTACGCACCTCACAAAAAACGGCTGCTAAACCTGTAATAAAAGCGGATAGCAATGCTGACGATAACGCTGATATAGAAGATAGTGCTGATAAAGCTGCCATTGAAGAAAAATCAACTACTTCAAACAAGCCTCGTATTAGCGCCAATAATGCTACCGTCAAACGCAATAGCGCTAGTAAGGCTACTGCCAATATTAGTGACTTTAAAGCGAGCAAAAAAGCGATTGAAACAGACCGCACTGATGCAGACAGCAAAGACTAATCATGAATGAGTTTGAGCTGATTGAGCGTATATTCTCCCAAATGCAAGCTGCGCAGTCATTGTCTAGCAGTGTCGACAAAGACAGTGTTGAAAAAGGCATTGGTGATGATGCCGCGGTGATGTGCTTGCCTGCGGGTGCGCGCTTGGTCAGCTGTATTGATACACTGGTTCAAGGTCGACACTTCAGCGCTGACTGGGAGCAAGTAAATAAGCTGGCATTTACCATCGGTTATAAAGCCGTGGCAGTGAACGTCTCAGATATTGCCGCTATGGGTGCAACTCCGCATAGTATTCTATTGGCGCTAGCCTTACCTCAGCGCTTGGCAAATGATCAATGGTTAAGTGAATTTGCTAAAGGCTTATTTCATGCTTGCCAGCTATTTGGGGTGACGCTTATTGGTGGTGATACCACCCGCAGCGACAATTTAGTGCTTAGTATCAGCGCGCAAGGGTTACTCACCAAAGAGACGCCAGCCGTGTATCGTTCAGGCGCGCAAGTTGGCGATAAAATCTATGTCTCAGGCACGCTTGGCGATGCCGCTTATGTGCTACAAAATCCTGATACTGCTATCGGTATTGAGCTTGCGCATCGTCTACATATGCCAACGCCACGTGTTACACTGGGTGCAGCATTGGCAAAAATTGGTGCGACAGCGATGATAGATATCTCTGATGGTCTGTATCAAGACGTTGGACATATCTGCCAACAAAGCAGCGTTAGTATGCGCATTCATCTTGATCAGCTACCTACTAGCAAAGCATTGGCAAACGCTGAGTTAACCGAGCGCTTGTTGTGCCAGCTGACTGGCGGTGATGATTATGAATTGGCTTTTACTTTGCCTGCTCATATTGAACCACCTGTTAATGACAGTAGCAACACGCCTGTTACCTGTATCGGCGAAGTCATAGCCGTAAATGAGCCAGATGCTACTAAAAATTTACGACCAGAGCTTTTTTATCAAGGACAGCCAATCACACCTGCCCATCCCGCCCCCTTTACTACTTGGCCCAATCTGACGGGTTACCAACATTTTGCAGGTTAACCCATGATTGATCACAACCTATCTAAGCCTGATATCCGTAAAGCCAATGACTGCCCGCCTCTACCCGCCGATGCCGATATGCTTGACCGCATAGTTTATTGGCTTGGGTTGGGTTTGGGTAGTGGTCTGCCTCGCCGTGCACCCGGTACTTGGGGCACGGTTGGTGGCTTAATCATCGCGATACCATTGCTAAGCTTAGGATTCGTGCCATTTTTGATTATTACCATTCTCTCTTGTGTGATTGGTAGTTGGATATGCGGTCGTACCTCAGGGCTAATGGGTGGTCATGATAACCCGCATATCGTCTGGGATGAATGGGCAGGCATGTGGCTTACCCTACTGCCGCTATCTTATATGGGTATCGCTGACGGTAATTTTTGGCAAAATATCGCCCAAACCTCTTCTATTACTACCATCATTATCGCCTTTATATTATTCCGCTTTTTTGACATTATTAAGCCACCACCGATTGGCTGGGCAGATAAAAAAGTCGCAGGGGGCCTAGGTATCATGCTTGATGACATCATCGCAGGGGTCATGGCAGCAGCCGTTTGGATCATTATTTATACCACCATCCTTTAATTGTTAAATTAGCCTCGCTTTTATATAAGCGACGGTCTTTCATAACCGATTGTCGTTTATAGTCCATCATTTTTTTAACTCTCCCACTTTTTTAGTAATGCGTTTGTGACGATAGCCAATTTATCAGCAAACCACCAGTAAATGGTAAGCCCATGACAAGCAACGCAAGTTACAAAGATGTCACGACATAGCGTTTTAGTTAAATGACGGTTTGCGTTATAATTTGAAATTATATTTTGTTACATTTGTAGGCTATTATGACAACTCCCCTCTCGGTAATCATCCTCGCTGCTGGCAAAGGCACGCGTATGCAGTCGGCTAAGCCAAAAGTGCTACAGACATTGGCTGGTAAGTCGTTATTGGGTCATGTCCTTGATACGTGTCATCAATTAACGGTTGACGACACCATTATTGTTCATGGTTTTGGTGGCGAGCAAGTCCAAGCAGATATCAATGCTCAATATGCACACTTGCCTATTACTTGGGTTGCTCAGACTGAGCAATTAGGTACTGGACATGCGGTGAAAGTAACCCTGTCGGAATTACCCAAAGAAGGGCAAAGCCTGATTCTCTATGGTGATGTGCCATTAGTCAGCTGCCAGACATTAGCAACGCTACAAGCGGCTAACACCGAGGGCATGTCGATGTTGACGTTGACCGTAGATAATCCTTTTGGTCTCGGTCGTATCAAACGTGACAAAGACGGCAACATCGAAGCCATCGTCGAGCAAAAAGATGCCAGCGCCGATGAGCAGAAAATCCAAGAGATTAATAGCGGTATTTACTGCGTCGATAATGCGTTATTGCATAAATACCTGCCAAAACTGTCTAATGACAATGCGCAGCAAGAATACTATCTGACGGATATCGTCAAAATGGCGGTCGCTGAAGGTATTAATATTGTCGCGATTGAGCCTGAGCATACCTTTGAGATTGAAGGCGTCAATAACCGCCAACAGCTCGCTAGCTTAGAGCGCACTTGGCAAGGCAAACTGGTTGCCGACTTACAAGAAGCGGGCGTGCAGTTTGCTGATCCGACGCGCGTTGATATTCGCGGCACCTTGACTGCGGGTCAAGATGTGTTTGTCGATGTGGGTGTGGTATTCGAGGGTGATTGTGTCTTAGGTGACAATGTTTATATCGAAGCGGGCTGTGTCATCAAAAACGCCCACATTGGTAATGCCTGCCACATAAAACCTTATTGCGTGATTGATCGCGCTGAGATTGGGGCAGGTGTTGATGTCGGTCCTTTCGCCCATTTGCGTCCTGAAACCGTATTGTCTGATAACAGTAAAATTGGTAATTTCGTCGAGATTAAAAAATCAACGGTCGGTCATGGCAGCAAGGTTAATCACTTGAGTTATATCGGTGATACGACCATTGGTACAGATGTCAATGTCGGTGCAGGCGTCATTACTTGTAATTATGATGGTGTCAATAAATCACAAACCATTATCGAAGACAATGCCTTCATTGGCTCGAACTCAAGTTTAGTGGCACCTGTGACTATTGGTGATACCGCTACGGTTGCCGCAGGTTCAGTGATTACTAAAGACGTTGATAGTAAAGCATTAGCCTTTGGACGGGCACGACAAACTCAGAAAAACGACTTTCAGCGTCCGACCAAAAAGTCAAAATAGCAATGGTCAATCACAAGCATTTTGACTAATGTCTATTGAAGTAATACTAAGCAGCATGACAATTTTTGTGATGCTGCTTCCTTATATTTATAACGTCAAAATTGTTAGTATAAAAGCTCTGCTAGTATGAACTTCTATTATTTATTGACTGAACATTATCGCCTCTCAAAGTATTTGAGCGGTTAAGCATTGAAACATTGAAGCCTTTAAAAATCAAAACATGAAACATCGAATTTAAGGAATAGTTATGTGTGGAATCGTTGGAGCAGTCGCTGAGCGTAATATCGCTAATATCTTACTTGAGGGTCTTAAGCGTCTAGAATACCGTGGTTATGATTCTGCCGGTCTGACCGTCATTCGTGATGGCGAACTCCATCGCGAGCGCCAAGTGGGTAAAGTGCAAGCATTGGTCGATGCTGTGGCAGTCAATCCTGAATTTTTCGATGGTCATATTGGTATTGCGCATACACGTTGGGCAACCCATGGCGAGCCGGCACAGCGTAATGCCCATCCGCACGTATCAGGCAAGATTGCTGTGGTACATAACGGTATCGTTGAAAACTATGCCGAGTTAAAAGAAGAATTGATTGCTAAAGGTTACGTATTTACGTCGCAGACCGATACCGAAGTCGTCGCTCATCTAATCAATGATACCTACAAAACCACACCTGATTTACTAGAGGCGGTTCGTGCCGTTATTCCGTTATTACATGGCGCATTTGCCCTTGGTATTCTACATATCGACTGCCCAGAAGAGTTGATTACCGTTCGTTTAGGCTCTCCACTAGTGATTGGTGTGGGTATCGGTGAGAATTTTATTGCTTCTGATCAATTAGCCCTACTACCGGTCACCAATCGCTTTATGTACCTAGAAGAAGGTGATATCGCCAAATTGACGCGCAGTAGCATTCAGGTTTATGCCGATGGTGTCGAAGTAAAACGTCAGATACATGAAATTGATGCGGCACAGCACAATGCGGATAAAGGTGAGTTTAAGCATTATATGCTCAAAGAAATCTATGAGCAGCCAGACGCGGTCGCCCGTACTGTTGAGATGGCTGTAGATAGCGATGAGCCGTCTAAGCTGCGCGATGATTTTTTACAGCGTCATGAAGCGCACTTAAAAGGCATTAAGCATGTCCAAGTCATCGCTTGTGGTACTAGTTACCACTCAGGCTTGGTCGCAAAATATTGGTTTGAGAGCCTTATTCGTGTGCCTTGTTCCGTTGAAGTCGCTAGTGAATTCCGCTATCGTAATCCTGTCGTCATCGACAACACACTTGTCATTTGTATTTCTCAATCTGGCGAAACGGCAGACACGTTATCGGCGCTACGTGATATTCAAAAGCATACGCCAGCAGGTCTAGTTAGCTTAGCATTATGCAACGTACCGACATCGTCTTTGGTACGTGAGACGGATATCTTTTTACCAACGCTTGCTGGTCCCGAGATTGGTGTTGCTTCTACCAAAGCATTCACCACTCAGCTCGCCGCTTTAATGCTATTGGTCTTAAAAGTGGGTGTCGTTCAGGAGCGCATGACTGGCGAAAACCTGAGTACCTTGCTTGGTCAATTACAAGAGCTACGTGGTCAACTACATGCCAGCTTAAACCTCGATGCGCCTATTAAAGCCATGAGTGAGCATTTTGAGTATAAAAAGAGCTGCTTGTTCTTAGGTCGAGGTCTACAATTCCCGATCGCTCTAGAAGGCGCGTTAAAGCTGAAAGAAATCTCTTATATCCACGCCGAAGGCTATGCAGCAGGTGAGCTCAAGCATGGACCATTGGCCTTGGTCGATAAAGACATGCCCATCGTCGTACTAGCGCCAAAAGACAGCATGTTTGATAAGCTAAAAGCCAACATGCAAGAAGTACACGCGCGTCATGGTGAGCTGTTCGTTTTTGCCAGTGAATCTAGTCAAATGGTCGCAGAAGACAGATTACATGTGGTCTATGTGCCCGATGTTTGTGAAACGCTTGCCCCTATCGTCTACAGCGTACCCGTACAGCTGCTGTCTTATCATGTCGCCGTAATGCGCGGTACAGACGTCGATCAGCCGCGTAACCTTGCTAAATCAGTGACTGTTGAGTAATATAAGTATTTGATTTTAATAATAAAATTATTAATCAGTTGCTTTTTACACCGAGTCCTTCGCTATCTGGTACGAATAAGATAGCGAAGGATTTTTTGTGAATAACGAAATAGAAAAATATCAGTAATTTATATAATTCAATCACTTATATAGTTACTGTATCTACAGTATGGACAATGAGAACATGGATATCGAAAGCGACACCGCCAATCAAATCGCTAGTCAAATAGAAATAATCTATGAAGATGAATTTCTGGTAGCAATTAATAAAGAGGCTGGTCTATTGGTGCATCGCAGTTGGCTGGATAAAGGCGAGACGCGCTTTGCCATGCAACTCACTCGTGATGCGGTAGGTTGCCACGTATTTCCGGTGCACCGGTTAGACAAGCCCACATCGGGCGTATTATTGTTTGGCAAGAGCTCAGCCGTGGCGCGCAGCCTTGGCGAGGCTTTTACTGAACACAAAGTTACCAAGCAGTATTTAGCCGTGGTGCGCGGCTATATGCCAGAACAAGGCACCGTTGATTATGCGTTGAGCTTTCAGCCCGATGCCATCGCCGATAAGTTTGCCGATTTGGACAAACCCGCTCAAGAGGCGGTGACCCATTGGCAAAGTTTGGCACAAATCGAGCTACCATTTGCCGTATCAAAAAAGCATGACACGAGCCGCTATAGTCTTGTGCGCTTGACACCCGAGACTGGGCGCAAGCATCAGCTGCGTCGGCACATGCGACATGTATTCCATCATATCGTGGGTGATACTAGCCACGGTGATATACGTCACACACGATTTTTTCGTACCCACTATGATTGTACGCGCATGTTGCTGCATGCTCAGACTTTAGCGCTCAGCCACCCCGTCACTGGTGAGCCATTATTGCTAAAAGCTAAATTAGATGACCAATGGATGCGTATCTTAGAAGAGTTTTCTTGGGTGGACAGCGCTAAAGATTAAACAGCGTAGGTTTTATCTTAGATAGTCATATCAAAGAAGTCGACATACTGATGCTAGATATGAAGGTTCGATACCCTAGTAAGGACTTCAATCTTCGGCTATGAGCTTTTGGATTTTTATTTACCGTAAGCGCTGTTATAGGAATAAGAGCAGCTAACATCATACTGGCTGGCGCTTTCTTCCCAGTTTCATTCTTATATTCGCTAGCACCAACCCCGACAATATCAATATCATTGCCAGCATCTTCCACCATGTCACGACCTCTCCTGTAAGCAGCACTGAGGTTGTCATACCGAATACTGGCACCAATAGAGCAAACGGCATAACCTTAGAAGCCGTATTTTGACTAAGCAGATGCGCCCACAGTCCAAAGCCTATCAGCGTTGAGACATACACGATAAACCCAAGTGATAACCAAGACTTAAGCGATGCCTCGGTAAACGTCGCCAGCTGCCATGCCTCGGTCTCAAATATGAGAGAAGATAGCGTTAAAATCACGCAAGCGATCAGACCACCCCAAACCACGAGAGCGAGAGCAGACAACGCGGATGCCTTATTCCTTCCACTATTAGACGAAATAATAGCCCCGTCTGATCCTTGCTGCATCGCTTGTGTTGAAACCTGTTTTGAAGCAATGTTACCAAAGCTCCAGCCTATGGCCGCAATCAAGATACAGACAAACCCAGCCAGAGGCATATCACCACCAAGGTTCAACGCGATGACGCTAAGCCCTAGCACACCGACCAGCATACCGATGATTTGCATGCGACTCACTGCCTCACCCAGTATAAAATACGCCAACAATACGGTAATAAAAATTTGAATTTGTAGCAATAGTGCCGTCAATCCTGCTGATGCCCCTAAGTGCATGGCAGTAAATATAAAAGCATACTGCATGACAAACGTACCGATAGCATAGATAAGTAATGTACGGTTAAATTTGGGCGGCTTCAGAAAGAAAACCAGTGGCACAGCGGTAAAGAAAAAACGCAGGGCGGTGAGCATTAGCGGTGGAAAGCTTTCAAGCCCCCATGCAATAAAAGTAAAGTTCACACCCCAAATAAAAGTAACCAGTACAGCCAATGCAGTGTATATAGGAGTCATGTAGTTGGCCTAGAAAGTTATGGCTGATTATTATATTTAAAAATTTTATGACAATCTCGTATTAACCATAGGATGCTTTTAGAGAGTGAGCACTACACTTACACACAATAGAACGGCAATGAGCATTAATATTGCACCGCCTATTTTTGTAATTAAGTATAGGTTATCTTAAGCTTTCCATAGATATCGACTGGCTAAAGCAAATGCTTCTGCGTAGCAAAAATGGATCAGTAAGACCAGTAGGCAAAAAGATGAAGCTAAAATTAGAAATTGAGAAAGATAGGTTTGTTCAGTATCGATAAATTGCGGAAATACAGCCATAAAAAATAAGATAAGTTTTGGGTTAGAAAGGGAGGTTAGCAAACCTTCTTTGAACAACCTACCAGCACTTGTACTGCTAACCTCTAAGTTGCTATCAGACTCTAGGACAAATGATTTTCTCTTTCCAAAGATCATTCTGAAAAACAAAAGAGTATACCCCAACAGAACCCAGCTACTTCACCCTTTAAATCCATTAATAGACCACTTAAAGCAGACTGATATAAGAGAACCACTCAAAATAAACTTTTGAACGATCTAAACGTTGCAGTGTAAACGCGCCAATATAAAGACTTAAACCAATCCCTTATACAGAAAGTAACACCCTACAACCGTTAATAACAACGCAAAGCATTTCTTTAAAAGCTCTGGTGATAGTATATGAGCAACTTTCGCGCCTAGCTTGGCGGTAAAAAAGCTCATGATGCTGATCCCTAAAAAGGCATAAATGTGTACAAAGCCAATGGTGTTAGGCACATCAATTCGTTGCTGCATCCCAAAGAACATAAAGCCTAATGCCCCAGCTATGGCAATCGGCAGACCACAAGCTGCTGAGGTACCAACGGCTTTTTGCATGACTACACCATAACGCGTGAGATAAGGCACGGTTAAGCTACCGCCGCCAATACCGAAAATGGCAGAAGCGATACCGATAACCCCACCTGCTGCTAATTGCCTAGGTTTTGAAGGCAGTTGTGTATTAGCATCGTCGGCACTACTAGAATTGGTAGCAGGATTAGTAACCTGTTTTTTGCCACCGAAAAACATCTTGTAGGCGACCCACAGTAAAAATACGCCAACAATGAGCTGAAGGTATAGCCCAGACATCTGCCCTGCAATCCCTGCCCCTAAAAAGCAACCAATCGCTAAGCCTGGTGCCAGATTTTTGAAGACAGGCCACATGACTGCGCCTTTTTTATTATGTGCCATGAGCGAGCTGATCGAGGTGACAATGATGGTCGCCAATGACGTACCTAATGCCAAATGCATGATATTGTCAGGGCTGTAACCCATTTGCGTAAAGACGATGAATAATAATGGCACGATAATTGTGCCACCGCCTACACCAAATAGCCCCGCAGCAAATCCTGCTAGCGCACCTATGATTAAAAAAATGATTAATTCCACGGGATATTTACTTCTTATGTAGAGTTAGTACGATGGTTATTTTAGTTCAGTGACAATCAATCAGTTAAAAAGCCAAATTAAGCGATTTCTGCTTGATCCACTTGACCAACCCGAGAATAGGCACGATTAAAATACACCAAACTCTCCTCTTGCTCACTTTGTCTAATGGCGACCACCCGGCACATGAAAACACTGTGCGTGCCCACTTGCTGAATGTCCTCAATCTCACAATCAAAACTGACCAACGCATCTTCTAAAACGGGAGCGCCTGTTTTAAGCGGTGACCAAGAGCCGTATTCAAATCGCTCTTGTGAACTCAATTTGGAGGCAAAAGCGTTAGATATTGATTCATGCTGTGCACCTAAAACATTGACACTTAACGTTTTATTTTCAATAAAATGGGCATGTGAGCGAGATGTCTGATTCATGCAAACCAGCAAGGTTGGCGGTGTATCTGTGACGCTACACACCGCAGATGCGGTAAACCCATGAGTGCCAGCGCTGCCTTCTGTGGTAATGACATTGACCGCTGTTGTTAACAAAGACATACCGTCTCTAAAATCGGTGGCTTCAATCATGACTTAACTCCTAAATTTTAAATCTTTAAGTTCATTGATAACTGAGGTCACTCATGAGTTTAAACAAGCTGGTATAGACGGGGTTAAAAACCCAACCTATAAAAGCTAAATTTTGCATCAGTTTAGTCAATGAACCCTAAGCGGTCAGTTCTTGACGCACGATTGCTGCGCCAGCACTTAACGCTTGCAGCTTGCCGCGTGCCACTTGGCGCGATAGTGGTGCCATACCGCAGTTGGTTGAAGGATACAACTTATCCGCTTCGACGAACTGCAAGGCTTTGCGTAGCGTATTGGCCACTTCTTCAGGGGTTTCAATGGTATTGGTTGCCACGTCAATGGCACCAATCATCACTTTTTTACCGCGGATCAATTCAATCAAATCCATTGGTACATGTGAGTTTTGGCATTCTAAAGAGACAATATCAATATTCGACTGTTGCAATTTAGGAAAGGCTTGCTCATATTGGCGCCACTCTGAACCCAGTGTCTTTTTCCAATCGGTATTGGCTTTGATGCCATAGCCGTAGCAGATATGCACCGCCGTCTCACACTTTAGACCTTCAATGGCACGCTCTAACGTGGCAATACCCCAGTCGTTGACGTCATCAAAGAACACGTTAAACGCAGGCTCATCAAATTGGATAATATCCACCCCAGCCGCCTCTAACTCTCTGGCTTCTTGATTCAATATTTTAGCAAATTCCCACGCCAATTTTTCACGGCTTTTATAATGACCATCATATAAGGTATCAATCATGGTCATCGGACCAGGCAGTGCCCATTTGATTGGCTGATCGGTTTGTGCACGTAAAAACTTAGCATCATCAACAAATACAGGTTTTTGACGGCTTACCGCGCCCACGACTGACGGCACACTGGCATCATAACGATTACGAATACGCACGGTCTCGCGCTTCTCAAAATCGACGCCATCCAGATGTTCAATAAAGGTGGTCACAAAGTGCTGACGAGTTTGCTCGCCATCACTGACAATATCAATGCCTGCATGTACCTGTTCTTGCAATGTCAAACGTAGTGCGTCTTGTTTGGCTTCAAGCAGTTGCTCACCTTCTAATGCCCAAGGTGACCAGATTTTTTCAGGTTCTGCAAGCCAAGAAGGTTTCGGTAAACTGCCCGCCGTTGACGTCGGTAGTAATTTTTGTGTCGGTAATAATATTGTCATACGATTCATCTTCTTATTTATTGGTATTCTCATTTCAGCCAGATTGAGCGTGTTTAGGCAGCGTATTCTTTATTCGCACATGCTTCTGCCACGTGCTCATTTACATCATAGCTTGCTGCCCACTCATTAAGAATGGTTTGGTATGGCTTGATGAACTGCTCTTCGGTGAACTTACCTTGTGTCACTGCCATCTGGCTGCGCTCTGCGCGATCATAGACGATTTGCGTTAGGGAATAATCTTGGTACTTCAAACTCGGTTGATACACTTGACCCGCTGCCGAATTGGCATTATAAATCTCAGGTCGGTAGATTTTTTGAAACGTCTCCATGGTACTAATCGCACTGATCAGCTCAAGATCGGTATAATCGCTCAGCAAGTCACCCGCAAAATAAAAGGCTAAAGGTGCAACACTGCCAGCAGGCATAAAGTAGCGAACGGTTAAACCCATTTTGGAAAAGTACTCATCGGTTAATGACCCTTTGTTCAAAGAGCAGCCATCTTGTTTGTATTCAACGCCCAATACAGGGTGCTGATTGGTCGTACGTTGATAGGTTTTACTGGTGGAAACACTCAAGCAAATCACAGGCTTCTTGGTGAAATTAGCTTGGTAAGCTTCTGAATTCAATAAATACTGAAACAGTTTGCCATGTAAGTCACCGAAATCTACTGGTGGCGCAGATGATGGATGTTTATCGAAATGGTCTAATAAGACCACGCTAAAGTCATAATCGCGCACATAAGATGAGAAACTATTACCAATCATACCGTCAATACGGGTGTTTTCTTTCTGATCCACAATCGTTGTTTGCAGCATCTCGATGATAGGGAAAGTATCGCCATTTCCTGCCACATCCATGTCGACAGAAATAATATCAACCTCAACAGAATAACGATCTGCGGTGGGATTATCCCAATGTGCCAAAGCATTAAAACGATTATTGATCATTCTTAACGTTTTGCTTAAGTTCTCTTGACGATGCTCGCCACGCGCCAAATTCGCAAAGTTTGTCGTCAGACGCGTGCTATTTGCAGGATGATAGTTTTCATCAAAACGAATGCGCTTAATGGCACAACTAAATTCTTTACTCATGATAATCCGCTACCCTAATCTACTCTCATTATTTGAGATAAAACCAAATTTGTGTATGAGGTGAATCATACCTAAACTATTACATGAATAAAAACGATACTATTTAAATATAAGATGAATATAATTCATGTTAATGAAATTATGGTATGACATGAGATTGGATAGCGGAGACTTTATGACTTGCTCGATAGGATCATTCAGCAAAAAATAAGCCTGTAGAAAAATGAGCTACGCTAGTGAAAGCATAAAGAAAATTTCGATAAACTAACTAACGAATCTAAGGATTCTCTCATTAAAAAAGCCAAAACTTATTTTCTAAGTCTCAGCCCTTTTTTGATAATATAAATAGAGAATTGCTTTCTATTGATTTTATCAGCGATAAAATTTTTAAGATTTTTTCAACCTTAACGCTGTTAAACTACTGCCTTGCCGCTTCAATCTGAATATTTAGCTGAACTTCTTTAGTAATACCCAATAACGTATATTTACTGATGCCCCATTTCGTTCGATCAATGGTCGTTGTAAAATCCCCACCGCACACTGATTTTTTCAATATTGGGTTTAGGTAGCAATTGAACTTGGTAGCCGTCAGCGTAATGGGATTAGTCTTGCCGTGTAGTGTCAACATACCATCGACTTTGCTGACATTTGAACCACTACCATCAGTCGTAAAATACCATTTGGTAGACTCAAATTGCGCCAGTGGAAACTGCTCAATATCGAAAAAATCTGCGCTTTTTAACGTAATATCAAATGCTGTATTGCCTGTATTTAGGCTATTCAGAGGAATTACTAACGAGATATTACCGGTCTTAGCCGCTGGGTCATAATCTAGCTGCCCAGTGATATTATAAAAGCCACCTGTGTTGGTAGAGGTATTAAAATGGTCAATAGCAAAGCGTACATTGGTATGAGTGGGGTCGATATCGTAAGTCATCGCCTGACTGCTGGCGATACCTAACATGCTTAGGCATAAGGCTAGTAGCGGCTTTTGAGAAGACAGTATGACTGTTGAGAGGGACATTTGATTCATAGTAACATTCCTTTGCTGTATAAATGATAGAGCCATCACATCCTTTGTGACTGTGCTTGTGATTTTGCTCTTATAATTGCTCTCTTATATAATGACAACAAGCCCATACTTAATCAATAAATATAGGCTTGAACCGCCCCGGGATTGTCGGAGACCTAATATTCTGAGAGAATACGACAATGAAAACACGACATTATACTCCTGAGATTAAAGAACGCGCCGTTCGCATGCTCATTGAAGCGGCAGGCGACTACCCCTCTACCTGGTCAGCGATTCAAGCCATCGCCCCTAAGATTGGCTGCACACCTGAGACCCTGCGATCCTGGCATAAAAAGCACATCGATCAAACTATTCCTGCCTCAGTACAAGCGCAAAGTGATAAAGAACGCATCAAAGAGCTTGAACGCGAGAATAAAGAACTTAAGCAAGCTAATGAAATCATCAGGAAGGCTGCGGCTTTTTTCGCCCAGGCGGAGCTCGACCGCTGACTAAAATCATGATTCACTTCATCGACGACAATAAACACCTTTATGGGGTCGAGCTGATCTGTAGAGTCCTACCGATTGCCCCGTCAACTTATTATCGTGTTCAAGCCTTAAGCGACAACCCACACAAGCGTTCACTGCGCAGTCAGCATGACGCCTATTACATCGGTGAGATTAAACGTATTTGGCGGGACAGCAAGTGCCGTTACGGTGCGCGCAAAGTCTGGCAGCAGATGAAAGCTGACGGGTTAAAGGTTGCTCGGTGTACCGTAG
>NZ_JABASQ010000060.1 GCF_016107535.1 Psychrobacter cibarius
CCAAAAAAAGAGGAAATACCCATGGCAAAGGCCAAGTTTGAACGCGTAAAGCCACACGTCAACGTCGGTACAATCGGACACGTTGACCACGGTAAAACAACCCTAACAGCTGCCATCGCAACTGTAGCAGCAATCACCTCTGGTGGCGAAGCCAAAGACTACGCGTCTATTGACTCAGCACCAGAAGAAAAAGCACGTGGCATCACCATCAACACCTCACACGTAGAATATGACACTCCAGCACGTCACTACGCTCACGTCGATTGCCCAGGTCACGCCGATTATGTTAAAAACATGATCACTGGTGCCGCTCAAATGGACGGCGCAATCCTAGTCGTATCAGCAACTGACGGCCCAATGCCACAAACCCGTGAGCACATCTTGCTTTCACGTCAGGTTGGCGTACCGTACATCATCGTATTCATGAACAAATGTGATGTTGTTGATGACGAAGAACTGCTAGAACTTGTAGAAATGGAAGTTCGTGAACTTCTTAATGACTACGACTTCCCAGGTGATGATACCCCAATCATCCATGGTTCAGCGACTGAAGCCCTAAAAGGCTCACAAGAAAAATACGGCCAACCAGCGGTTGTAGAACTTCTTAACGTTCTTGACACCTACATCCCAGAGCCAGAGCGTGACGTTGACAAAGCATTCCTAATGCCAATCGAAGACGTATTCTCAATCTCAGGCCGTGGTACTGTTGTAACAGGTCGTGTGGAATCTGGTATCGTACGCGTAGGCGACGAAATCGAAATCGTCGGTATCCGTGACACTCAAAAAACCACCTGTACTGGTGTAGAGATGTTCCGTAAACTGCTTGACGAAGGTCGTGCAGGCGAAAACTGTGGCGTACTACTACGTGGTACTAAGCGTGAAGACGTACAACGTGGCCAAGTACTAGCTAAGCCAGGTTCAATCACTCCTCACACCAAGTTTGACGCAGAAGTATACGTACTGTCAAAAGAAGAGGGTGGTCGTCATACTCCATTCCTAAACGGCTATCGTCCACAGTTCTACTTCCGTACTACTGACGTAACTGGTGCAATCCAATTACAAGACGGTACTGAAATGGTTATGCCTGGTGATAACGTTGAGATGGGCGTAGAGCTTATCCACCCAATCGCTATGGACAAAGGTCTTCGCTTTGCTATTCGTGAAGGCGGCCGTACTGTAGGCGCTGGTGTTGTTGCTAACGTACTAAACTAATCTATCCGTCTCAGTAATGAG
>NZ_JABASQ010000061.1 GCF_016107535.1 Psychrobacter cibarius
TTATCATCTAGCGCCGTAAAACCACGTCCTTCTAGGGCGTGGATATCAGGCGTCAACCGTTGTTACCTAAGATTGAACATACCTTGATAACCAAATACATTGAGATCATAATTACCCCATGAAAACGCTCAAACTACGCATCAAAGACAAACATGCTACTCAGCTAAATATCTTAGCGGGGTCGGTTAACTTTGTCTGGAATTACGTCAATGAGCTAAGTTTTAAACACCTCAAGCGTACTGGTCAATTCTTGTCGGCTTATGATTTGGCTACTTACACCAAAGGTGCGGGTGAATATCTAAACCTACACAGCCAAACCTTACAAGCAGTGACCGAAACCCATGCCAAGGCTCGTAAACAGTTTAAAAAAGCCAAACTCAACTGGCGCACCAATAATCTTAAAGCCAAACGTAGTTCTCTTGGTTGGATTCCGTTTAAAAAGACCGCTATTAAGCATATCAGCACCCGCCAAAGTGGTAAAAAGTGTCTAAAAAGCACCCTGCAATTCAGCTTAGCTAAAGGTAAAAAACTCACTATTGACCTATGGGACAGCTATAACTTAGCGCTCTACACCATCAATACTTGCGAATTGGTACAGGACAATCGCGGTAACTGGTACGTCTGTGTGACGGTTAAAGAATTTCCAAAAACAGCGTGTGGCACTGGTCAGGTCGGTATTGATTTAGGCTGCAAAGATTCAGCAGTCAATAGTGATGGCGACAAACTACAAACTAAAGTCACTCATCAATACGCTGAAAAACTGGCCATTGCTCAAAGAGCTAAGAATAAAAAGCGGGTCAAGGCCATTCACGCCAAGATTAAAAATACCCGTCAAGACCTCATTCATAAATTCACATCAAAGCTTGTCAAAGCCAACAGCCTAATTGTTGTTGGTAAAATAAAATCAACATCATTCACTAAGGGCAAACTTGCCAAATCCGTCTATGACGCAGGTTGGTTTGAAATTAAGCGGCAACTGGATTATAAATGCGCGAACGCAGGTTGCCACTATATCGAAGTGAATGAAGCGTACACCACCCAAACCTGCTCGTGTTGCGGCTCTCGTCAAGACAGTCCGAAAGGTAGATCAGCGCTTGGTATAAGAGTATGGTTTTGTCGTTCTTGTAAAACGACCCAT
>NZ_JABASQ010000062.1 GCF_016107535.1 Psychrobacter cibarius
TTTCGCGCTTAAATGCGTCAGTCTGCATTTTGCCGTCATAACTTAGGCTTGGATGGTTGTTATAGTCATTCATAAACTGCACGTTATCAACGATAGACTGTATGGTAGCTTGTGACAGGGTGCCGTCTGCACTGGTTAGCTTGTCTAATGTTTTCCGATGGAATTTGAGCGTTAGGCCCTCGTAACCTTTGCCTCTACTTTTTTTATGGTACTCAACAGTAATTTTATAGTTTGTACTCTCATTTACCTCATCTATAGCAGTCTCAATCACACGCTCTCTAAGCTGTCCAAATTGCTTATACTTACCTTTAATGCCCATAACATAGCGAAAATCGTCTAAATCCATAGATTTAGTATATTGGTACTGACCTACCCAACAAACAATTAATTCATATAAGCGCATAGAGTGAATACTTGAGAGCTCAGACACCTCCATCAGCCTATATTTTGTGAAGTTAGCTTTTAGCTGTGTCAAATAAGGCAGTACATCCTCTGCAAATGTTATTGTTATCTGTTCTCCATTGGGGTCGTAAAGAACACCGCTAACAAAGCGAGTACGAAGCGTTTTATTATCCTCCAGTGCTATCAGTACCTCCCTATCAAAAAGCCGATTACTAGCTTGCTCTAAATCTCTAAAAGCATTCTTCTTGGTGCTATCGGTATAGAATATTTTTGCTACTTCCTCAACTGTCACCGTAAACTTGGTTTGCTTAGTAATATTTGGCGCATCAGGTCTACTGTCAATACGACTAATACAAGTCAGTAATAACTGCTTTTCTTTAGTAGTCATGGTATAAGCTGCTAGAACAAGCTCATTGGATTGTACGACTAGATTGTTTTCCATATTTTTTTCGAATCCTTGCTTAATCTACTGTTATTTCCAATAATAACCAAGATTCACTTTAGCATATAAAACTACAAATAGTATCAGTATTTTTTTGTTGTGTTTATTCTACTCATTTTGTGTTTATTCTACTCATTTTGTGTTTATTCTACTCATTTTGTGTTTATTCTACTCATTTTGTGTTTTTTCTCTTTGTAAGCTATTGATTTTAAAGGTGAAAAAAGGCTCTTAAACAGGAGTAAACAGGAGTAAACAGGATTAAA
>NZ_JABASQ010000063.1 GCF_016107535.1 Psychrobacter cibarius
TGAGCTATGCTGAAGAAACCGTAGAGGTAAACTTGGTAAACTAAGCGTATTAATCGGAGTTTATCATGACCAAGAAAGTAAGAACCTACAGTGACGAATTTAAAGCCGAGGCCGTCAAGAAGATATCAGACAATAATGGCAATATCTCAGCCACTGCAAAGCAGCTTGGCATTGCCATGCAAACGCTATCAAATTGGCATAACAAAGCCAATCAAGGCAAGCTTGTCGGCACAGAGCAATACGATCCTGATCTTATGAGTGCTCTTCAAGAAATAAAGCAGCTCAAGCGGCAGCTCAAAGTGGCTGAAGAGGAACGCGAAATACTAAAAAAGGCGACGGCGTACTTCGCGAGAAACAGTTAGTCAGGTACGCCTTTATCAAAGACAACCAGTTCCTCTTTCGCATCACCACTATGTGCCGTGTGTTAAGGGTTAAGCCATCAAGCTATTACGACTGGCTAAGTCGTGATCTCAGCGACCAACAGATACATCGCAACCAGTCTGAATTACTGGTTAAAGCGGCTCACAATGAAACGAAAGAACGTTATGGCGTAGATCGACTGCATGCTCATCTAAGCGAGCAAGGCCATAACATTAGCCTGTATATGGTAAGAAGCATCAAAGAGCAACACGGCATTAAATGTCGTCGTCATAAGCGCTTTAAAGTGACCACCGACTCTAATCACAACAAGCTTGTCTATCCAAACGTGCTGGATCAGCAGTTTGATGCCAGTTGCCCTAATGAGTCTTGGGTGAGCGATATTACTTATATCTGGACAAATGAGGGCTGGCTGTACTTAGCAGGAGTGAAAGATTTATATACCAAAGAGTTGGTCGGCTATGCGATCAACAAACGCATGACCGCAGATTTGGTCTGTCGCGCATTGAACATGGCCATCAGGAATAAACGTCCAAACAAAGGGCTAATCGTTCATTCAGACAGAGGCAGTCAGTATTGCAGTCACGCCTACCACAAGACCATTAAGCAGCATCAATTTACAGGCTCAATGAGCGCTAAAGGTAATTGCTTCGACAATGCTCCGATAGAAAG
>NZ_JABASQ010000064.1 GCF_016107535.1 Psychrobacter cibarius
ACGATATGGATGTGATTGCGGATGTGTGTATCCATCGTCCGGTGATGAAGTTGCCTTTTGATCCTAATGTGCCACCAAGTTCTAAGTATTTGCGTGAGGGTGAGGAGAACCCTGATCCCCGTAATTTTCACGCGCATATTTTAGTCACTACTCGAGCGCCTCTTGTTGGAGCTAATAAAACCTTGGCGTTTGATCCAAAGCTTAAGACCCCGTTTGAGTGGTCCAATAAAAAACGTAAGGCGCATGATCTGCCGTCATCGTTGCAGGAGATTAAGCGTATTCGTGAAATGTGGGTAGATACCGCCAATAAGGTATTGGCCGAATATCATCTACCGCTGATGGATGCGCGCAGTTACAAGGATCAGGGGCTTGATCAGCAGCCCACTATTAAAATGGGAGTGGAGGCGACGGCCATGGAGCGCCGAGGCATCACGACCGAAAAAGGTAATACCAACCGCGCCATCAAAGCACGTAACAAATTGGTGGCTGACAACCATATCAAACAGGAGGCAGACAATGAGCGACGAATTAGCGCACTTAGAAAAGGACTTGCTTGGGCAACTGAGAAAAATGCAAGACTACCTGGACGCATTGGAGACACAAAACAACGAGCTGATTTTGCAAAACAACTCTCTGGAAGCTCAGAACCTCACATTACGTACTGCACAGAACAAAATAATAGAACGGCAATTCGAGTTGACGACACAAAACGATGCGTTGAAGATGCAAAATCAGGCATTGCTTGGGCAGCTAAACGATGCGAAAACCTACCAAAGCGATGTGATGACACAAAACAAAGAATTAATGGCACAGCACAAGCAAATAACAAGCTTACACAACGAATTGACGACACAAAACAAGCAATTGAGGGAATCACTGAAGCTATCGGAAAATCAGATATTGAAATTAACAAAGCAACTGAGCGAAGTGCAAGACCAGCCCCCAACC
>NZ_JABASQ010000065.1 GCF_016107535.1 Psychrobacter cibarius
GACACATAACCAATCGTGCTATGCAGTCGTGTTTTATTGAACCAGTCCACCCATTCAAGCGTTGCCAGTTCAACATCATTTACACCGTTCCAGCTCTGCTTTAAATAATGAATCACCTCAGACTTGTAAAGGCCATTGACTGTCTCGGCCAAGGCATTGTCATAAGAATCCCCTGTTGTGCCAACAGAGGCAATCACACCAGAGTCCGTCATCTTATCTGTATAGCGAATGGATAAATACTGAACCCCGCGATCACTATGATGAATCACATCTTTAGGATTATTCCTGTATGCAATGGCCTGATTGAGCGCTGCCATCACCATATCGGTGTTCATGCGATTAGACACCTTCCAGCCCACAATAGCGCGAGCAAACACATCAATAATAAAAGCCGTGTATACCCAGCCGCTAGTTGTCTTGATATAAGTGAAGTCCGCAACCCATAGCTGGTTAGGGCGGTGGGCGCTAAAGTTACGATTGACTAAATCATTCGCCCGCAGCTGATCATCACGACTATTGGTAGTAATCTTACTCTTACCGCGCCAAACCCCTTGCATACCGTGCTGCTTCATTAGTCGCTCAATAGTACAACGAGCGACATGAATGCCGTCTGCTTTCATCTGCTGCCAGACTTTACGAGCGCCATAGCGGCACTTGCTATCCTGCCAGATGCGCCTGATCTCGCTGATGTAGAAGTCATCATGGTGGCAACGCAATGAGCGCTTGTGTGGGTTGTTGCTTAAGTCTTTAGCGCGATAATACGTTGATTGGGCAATCGGTAATACTCGACAAATTGGCTCGACCCCATAGAGGTGTTTGTAATCATCAATAAACTGAGTCATTATTTCGGTGGGCGGCCGAGCTCCGCCTGGGCGAAAAAAGCAGCAGCCTTACGTATAATCTCATTGGCTTGCTT
>NZ_JABASQ010000066.1 GCF_016107535.1 Psychrobacter cibarius
TAGACCTCTTGCAAAAGTCATAAACCAAGCTCGAAATTAACAACACTGGCGAATAGCTTCATTCTAAGATCATAACGCTGACGACGGTTGCGATACTTATGAGCCACGATTTTGAACAACTTGATTAAGCCTATTTTGTGCTCAACCATAATACGAAACTTAGCCAGATAGTGATTGGCTTGTTTGCAGAGCGCTAACAGCTGACCACCACGTGGCTTTTTAAAGGGGGTGAAGCTTTGTTCATGTAACTTTGCAATGCCCTGATAGCCACTATCGGCTAATAGTTTAGTGTCACAAGGAAGCCAGTCAGGACAAGTATCTTTATACAGCTTAAAATCGTGCACTGACCCTTTGGACGTTTGAATATCTAATATTAAGCCTGTTTTCCAGTGGACGATCACTTGCGCTTTTAAGGTGTGTTGTTTCTTCTTGCCGCTGTAGTGCTCTCTTTGGTTTTTTTTGGACGCTCAATTGGGGTTTCAGTGGCATCGACGATGACGACTGTCCAATTAATATCGTCATCGACTCTACTAGGCAGCTTTTTAGGCAGTTCAAACTTGCCTGAATCAATAAGAACATCTTCTACTTTACGAATGATACGACTGGCAGACGACTCATGAATGCCAAAGTCCATACTGATGTGGTACAGCGTTCGATACTCACGCCAATAAGTAAGTGCTAGTAGTATTTGTTCTTCAAGACTAAGCACGCTTGGTCTACCTGATTTAGTCTTTTGTGCTTCACATTGCTGCATAGCATCCAGCATTTCATGGAAGGTCGCTTTATGAATGCCTGTATAGCGTTTAAAGCCTGCATCATTTTTTTTGAGTAGTTTATCTATGTTTGGCATGGTTCCTAGCCAGTTGTGGATGTGTTTCTTATATTAAATCTCTTTGCTACTTTTGCAAGAGGTCTA
>NZ_JABASQ010000067.1 GCF_016107535.1 Psychrobacter cibarius
CAGATATAGGCACAAGCGAGAGCCACTGTGTTCTCATAACTTTGTTTGAGCTTATCAAATCTAGTTGCAACCGCCCTGTAGTTTTTTAACTTAGCAAAAGCATTTTCTACTAAGTGCCGAGCCTTGTACAAGTGCCAGTCCATATGGTTATTGGTGAACTTAGTATTCTGTTTTCTAGGAATATTATTGAAGCAACCCGCTTGTTCAATATGGTCTCGCAGCGGATCAGAATCATAGCCCTTATCGGCACATAGCATGTCTGTACCACTTAAATTAATCTTATCCACTAAATCTGGTGCTACCTTTACATCGTGAGTCGTGCCATCTGATAAGATAAAAGTAATAGGGTTACCGTGAGCATCAACCGCTAAATGAATCTTGGTGGCGCGTCCTGCCACACTTTTACTAATGGCTTGTTCCACCTCATTGCTACCATTACTGTGCTGATGCGCTTTAATGTGTGTGCCATCGATAAATACCCATTCACAGTCTGAGTCTTTAATTAATAAAGCGAACAGTGCAATCAGTTTATTGCTACGAAACCAGCGCTGATAAGCCTTGTAGACGGTATTAGGCTTACCAAAGTAAGGTGGCAGATCACGCCAAGGACAGCCAACACGCATACGATATAATACGCCTTCGACTGTTTGTCTAAGATTCCCTTTGTCATAGATATTAAGTTCTAGTAATATAGGTCTTAGTCTTGTCCAGTGTTGATCTTTGAGCATTGTACGAGGCATAGCAAACGAGGTCTTTTTTGTGTGAGAACTTAAAGACTAACCGTTTGCTATTTTTTTGCCATCGTTTTATTCCCAATGTTCAACACGCCCTAAT
>NZ_JABASQ010000068.1 GCF_016107535.1 Psychrobacter cibarius
TAAGTATAAAGGCTTTAAAATAAAGAGACTATTTCAAACAGGGCTCTCTAAATTATGGCAAGAACAGTGCTCACCGATAATACATGGGAACAACTCCAAAGTACCATGAAGGCTCATGGCTGTCATACTTGGAAAAACGACAAACAAGTCATGGAAGCCATATTGTGGAAACTTCGTACAGGCGCGCCATGGCGTGATATACCGAGTGAGCTATGTCCATGGAAAACGGCCTACAACCGTTTTAATAGGTTGTCAAAAAAGGGGTTGTGGGAACAATTTTTTTTGACCTACGAGCAAGTATTGATGAAGAATGGGTATTCGCAGACGGAAGCTATATCCGCTGTCATCAGCATTCAAGCGGCGCAAGACGAGGAGAGCTTCGAGCCACTGGAAAGTCACGAGGTGGAACCACTACCAAGATTCATCTCGCCGTCGATTCGCATGGAAACCCGATTGATTTTAGAATCACTGGGGGTGACGTCCACGACAGCCAAGCGGTAGATGATATTATAGAGATGCTAACGGATGCGACCTACTTTATTGCTGATAAAGCTTATGATTCCGAAACCATTAGAACTAGGCTAAAGCAAGATAACATAAGCCCTGTCATCCCTAAAAGAAGAAACGCTAAACAACCAGATGTAGCGTTTGATCACTATTTATATAAGCTACGACACTTAGTTGAAAACACGTTTGCAAGGCTAAAGCACTTCCGTAGTATTGCGACTAGATACGAAAAATTGGCTCGTAATTATAAGTCTATGCTGTATCTAGCTTGTACTATGAT
>NZ_JABASQ010000069.1 GCF_016107535.1 Psychrobacter cibarius
AAAGTCTGGCAGCAGATGAAAGCTGACGGGTTAAAGGTTGCTCGGTGTACCGTAGAGCGTTTAATGAAGCAGTATGGTATGCAAGGTGTCTGGCGTGGCAAAAGCAAGATTACCACCAACAGCCGTGACGACCAAAAGCGCGCTGATGACCTAGTCAATCGTAACTTTAATGCACGTCAACCCAATCAGCTTTGGGTAGCTGACTTCACCTATATAAAAACAACTAGCGGCTGGGTATATACCGCTTTTATTATTGACGTGTTTGCCCGTAGTATTGTCGGTTGGAAAGTATCTAATCGCATGAATACCGATATGGTTATGGCTGCGCTAAATCAGGCGATAGCAGATAGGAACCATCCCAAAGATGTGATTCATCACAGCGATCGAGGGGTTCAGTACTTATCCATTCGCTATACTGACAAAATGTGTGACTCTGGTATCATCGCTTCTGTCGGCACGACTGGTGATTCATACGATAATGCACTGGCTGAAACGGTCAATGGACTCTATAAATCTGAGGTAATTGACTATTTAAAGGAGAACTGGACTGGTATCAATGATGTTGAACTGGCAACCCTTGAATGGGTGGATTGGTTTAATAAAATACGACTGCATAGCACGATTGGTTATGTGTCACCCTTTGAGTTTGAAAAGCGGTATTATGATAATTTAATCCTGTCAGGCATGGCTGCCTGACTCAAGTAAATCACTCTCCGATATAGTCGGGGCGGTTCA
>NZ_JABASQ010000006.1 GCF_016107535.1 Psychrobacter cibarius
GCTGCGTAATCAAAATCTCCCAAGTTTAGTTATACGGATTTGACAGCAGGGGTCATACAACTTCATGGTATGACGGCCCTTCGAAGCCTCGAAACATATTCATGAATGAATTCCCTCCCATATCCCTTATTTCTTTTGCAATTAAATCTGCATATTTTGAATGATTAGGGGAATTCTCTTTATAGACTGCATCTACTACTAGATCACAAGAAAATTTCTTACTGAGATATTCAACTAATGGATCGAGATCTTCGTTAGATGCTTTATCCAAAACAGTATTAAGGTTACTGTCATAAATATCAGTATTTTTCATAATTAGGTTCCAAGTCTACATAGACCTTCATAAAGTATGCTCAGAGCAGTTAAGCAGCGATTAAAATATATTTAGTTAAAAGTTACGTTTTAAGAACTATACATTAAAAAGATAACGACTATAACTGCTATTAAACAAAGGCAGTTTAAAGTAATTAAAATTTTATTTGATAAGGATATTTTATCCAGTTTATTCTGTGTAATGTCATAATTACTATTTGACTTAACAAGTGCTTCATCCGTGGTAGACTTTAGGTTAAAGGTTAGTTGTTCATATTTAGCTTCAATAGTCTTGTTAATTGAAGTGGTTTTTTCATCTATTATTTGACTGTTTTTATCTATTTGATGTAGTAAAGAGTCGTATTTACTATAAACCAATTTATTGATAATAGAAATTTCTTCTGACAACTTACTAAAATTATGACTATTTTTTTCAGAAAATAATTTTTCTAAATTAGAGGAGTGTTCTAGTAATATTTCTTTCTCTCTCTGGAAAACCTCTATAAATTTCTGATATGTATCATCAGTAAACTGACGGTTATCCTCTATATTACTCAATAAAGTATTAAGATTATTGTTTAGTAACTGGCTAACATCAGAAATCGCCTGCATTGTTTCTTCAGCTAAATTCTTATGGCTCAGATCTGAAGACTGTAGTAAGCTAGTTAATAGTTCATCACTCTTAATTAATTCTTGATTATATTTTTTTAGGGTTTCAGCAATATTATTAGTATTTTCATTATTACTGGCTTTTAATGATGACTTTAAGTCTGATAAATTATTTTTTGTATCAACACTATACTCGTCGATAGATTTTAACAAGTCCTGAGACTTATTATCAATTTTTTTTATCCTTTTTGCTACATCTTCTAACTCAATATCATTTTTGATAAAATCTTCAAGTCTACATATTTCCCCACTTAATTTACTACTATTTTTTGAGATCTCTTGTTTAGTATAGTTTATTTGAAGTTCGATGTCGTAAAGCATTTCCTCTTTTTGGTTAGAGTTTTTTTCTTCTATCATCTTGCCAAATATATCTTCTACTAATATATCAAAAGACTCTTCGTAATCAATTTTTTCCTTCATTTTTTCCCTCTACAACTTTAAAGTCAATATTTAATTGTCTAATTAACATTATCCAATATAGTTTTCTCATATTATCTGATTCTTCTTTAGCGAGATTTGAAAAATCAGATATGGCTAGTTTAAATTCATTCTGGACAAACCCAGAGAAGTTATTACTATTTTCTATTTCTAAATCACGGTCAGAGTTAAACCTGATTAAGCTTTCTTCTAAGTTCGACTTTTCTTTGTATAAAAGGTATCTTTTTTTGACTAAATCTCTTTCTCTATTTCTTAGCTTTAAAATAATATTTTCAGATTTTTTTATTTTTTTCTTACTTTCTAATTCTATATATCCTAGATACTTCAAATAAGAATTTTTTAGCGAATAGTTTATAACTACTAACTGTTTATCTATAATAGATTTTATTTTATTTAAATCACTATTATAATTTTCTTGAAAGAAATAGATTTCAAAGGCATAGTTGTTTAGATGAGCTTGCATATCATCTATATCACTTAAGTGAGGAAAATCACTCAAATTAATACTACCTATACTTTCTTGTTTTATTAATTCCCACTCATCCTGGATATTTGAAATATTCTTTCGTAAATAGTCATCTAGCATATTAGTATTTTTTTGTTTAGGCTCTTTTATGATTTTCTCTAAATTTTCGAGTCTTACATGCGAAAGTTTGTTTTTACAGTCATTATAGAAATTACTGATATATACTATGTGGTTATTTAAATCTTCTTTCTCGCCATTAATAGATATTTGATGCTTATTGATATTAATATTACTATCTTTTATTTCATTATCGATATCTTTGATCTCTTTTTCTATCCTAGACAGATCAATATTAGTTTCTTGGTTTTTTTCTGATTTAAAATTCTTAGAAATCTTACCGATTTGATATCCGTGACAAAGCCTGATAATAGGATTGCTAGCAGAGTAGATAACATCGTTTAGCTCATCAAAGAAATCCTTTCTAATACTTTTTAGAGGTTGGAGCTTTTCACTAGGGTCTGTTGCAAGCTTATACCAACTATCTCCCACCTCTAATGCGTAGAGTTGGCTTTTTACATCCCACTTCCAGTCATTATCTAAAGTATATATTTGCTCTTGAATATGAGTGCGAATATCGTCTTTATTTATAGAACCTTCTTGCTCATGAAGTTGGTTACAGAGCCTTAGACTTGAGTCGTCTGAATAAAACTTAGTAAAGACAATCTTAAATCTTTGTGGGTTAACCCTCCATTTTTGCAACTCATCTAATTCTAAGTTTTCAGGCTGTACTACCAAACCTATGTTATCGATAGTAGTGACTAATAGCACCAAATCAGCTTTTTCAATCTTATCTTTAATCGCCTTAGTAACAAATTCGCGCTCATTATTGTTTTCTGCTTTAACTCCTGGTAAATCACGAATGACAATATCTTTATATCGATCACTTTTTTTACTCAAATATTCTTCAGGAATACTGATGTCAATTTCTTCGATATTATATTGACCTCCCATAACTTCCATATCGGAACGAATTTTTGCTAGAACCTTTTTAGCTTGGTTGTTATTTAAATTTATCTTATCGTTGCTACTTTCGCTAACATCATGTATATGCCAGTAGTTGTCATTAGACGCGCGATAGCGAACTACTGTTGCTGTAGCAGATCTTCCATAGTCTCTATCTGCTCTAAGAACATTCTGAACCGTACTATAGTGTTCTGGAAGTACGCCTATTAGCTCAAGGATTAAAGATGTTTTGCCTACTTGTGAAGCGCCATAAACAGCAACAAATATTTGATCTTTGATTTCACGTGTTGAATATAGGTCGTTGTCAAACTTTAGCATAAACTTTGAATGAGCAGATTTAGCCCACTCAAATCTATGTTGATAAACTTCAGGCCATGTTAAGTTGTTCATTGTTCAATACTCTCCGTACGTCTTTACGAGCATTTTTTAAATATTTGAGTGCAACCATCAGATGATGTTGAGTATCAGTTGAACCTATACCATACATTTGCTCTAAATTTGAACGTAAATACTGTGATATTTTTTGCATATGCTCATCATACTCACTAATTACCATCGCATCGTTTTTGCGTCCTAAATCTTGTGCATATGCCTCAATAAATGTTTTGTTTGATTTATCTGTTAGATTAACGGAGTTAGACATTTGATATGCAGTGAATGCTACAGCACCAACTGCAACCGCTAAACCTGCTACTCTAGTAGCTAGTAACGCAGCTGTTTGTAATCCATCATTGCTGTTCGATGGATTATCTGAAAAATCAATCTGCCCATCAAGTTTACCATCCATCATGTCCAAGCCTGTTAGTGACCCAACTATGCCCATAACTGTCTTGACACCTTCAGCCGTTGTATCAGTATCTCTAACGACATTTGCCATCAATCCTTGTAGATCTGTTGTGTCAAGGTTGCTATTTTCGATCTTGTTTTTTAAAGCAATGGTATCTCCATCTGAATGTAAATAAGCAATTTGGACAATGCGAGAATACTCCATTGCTACAGCAGGCAGTACCTCAATGGCTTTTTCAATTATTTCGTTATGGTTTTTCTTGCTGCTACCACTTTCAGATAACTCTTCTTTTCTTAATAATATTCTAAGTCCTGCATTAACTGACTCATGATAGTCTGCTGGAGAGTCTTCGTAATTGTCCATTTTTGTATCTGAATAACCTAATAAGTTGTTAGGTGTATGATTACTTAGCTTTAAGTTTAACTGATTTTGAGCAGTTTCATTAATAGCCGCTAAGTTCGAAGTCATAACGGCTGTAGGAGTAAAATTACCTTTAACTCTTTCTTTACGTTTATCATCAATTTTTGAGCCATTAAGTGTGAAGCGCTGAAAGCCTATTTTAGTATTATTTATAAGACCTAATTCTTCATTATCATATTGTTTTTGGGCCTGCTCGATTGCTTCTTTTACCAATTTAGTAGTTTTTTTACTAAGCTCCTTTGATAAGTCTTGCTTGTATTTATTAGCAGAGTTATCAAACTTCTTTATAAGCTTATCTACTAAGCTGTTTTGATTACTATCTCTAACCTCAGCATTTAGGGCTAATCCTTCAAGATCGTTTATGACTTCTGATAAATCATTATCAATGACCTCTAGCAAAGTATGAATTTTATTATTTTCTACAGCAGAGTTTTTATCTAATAGAGGTATTACAGCTTTTTCGAAATTATCTTTCCAGTTATTCAGATCTGTTCCTGTAAAAATGACTTTATCCTCTGAAACTTTAAAGACTTCTTTTGCTCGTTTAGTGAGCTGGCTTATCTTTTCTTCATTATCACGATAGTTTTCTGAACGAGAAATAGCAATAACGGGCTGACGCGATTTTAAGCTTTCTGCTAAGTCATCAGTAATATCAGTTTGCACATGTGCCAGTCTTTCTTCACTAGTTACAAGGATAACGCCTAGAGCATGAGTCATGACATAGCGCATAAGCTGCTGCCAAGCGTAGTTTTTATGTGTTTCCACCTCATACCCTGGTAGTAACACCCAACCAAATGGAATGTCGAATACTACAGGTACAAATAATTTGACGTAAACGACACGTTCATCATCTTTACCATCGCATTCCCATTGAGTAATAATCTTTTTAAACTCTTCTTTGGCACACTCAATCTCAGACTCTTCTTTTGTCTTTGTGTTAAAAACAGTCTTACTAGCCGTTATTTCTGTAATGCCTTGCTTTTCATAAACAAATACAGGAACTTGCTCCCCCCGACCACTATTAGAAGTAAGCCAATCATCAGCATTGTAGATGGTGCTTAGCAAAGTGGTTTTTCCTGCTCCTTGTGTACCTCCAATGGCTACGAAGTATTCGTTAGCTAATAGACGACTCAAGCGAATTTTTCGATAAGTTTCAACAATTTTTTTCAAAGTTTCTTTACTGCAACTATCAAGATCACAAGCAATGTTCATTACCTGTCTTAAGTTGCTTTCTAATAATTTTAAATATTCAGCATTCATTTTTTACTCTCCATCTTATAGTTCAAAAAATTGTTCTTACTCATTGAATGAATATACGTTTAAGCCTAAGAACAATAAAAATTTCAATTATATGTATTTAATTATGTATGTAAGTAATTCCTTAATACTCTTGTCATCTGCTCCTGAACTTCACTCGGACTAATGATACGGATATGTGGTATCCAATATTGGACGATAGGGACAACTTCTCTTGGGTGTATATCTTTGCATATCAGAAGTAAGTCTCCATTATCAAGCTTTCGTACCAGCTCCTGATTGGGTAGTAGGTCACGACGCTCAAAATATCCAGCAACTTTCGCATCGATTTGTAAGACAATTTCGCTGATTTGATTACTAAAAAACAAGCTGTCCGTACCAATGATTTTCTCTTTGATATCTTCAGAGTATACAAAGGTCTTATTATTGACTTGCAGGTTAGATATTTGGGTAAAGCAAAATGTCCGCGTTTGTCCATGGCAACAGCCAACTACATACCAAATACCGTTTTTATTGAGTAGGTGATAAGGTTCTAAATGATGGTGTTTGCTGCTACTGTTACTAACATTTCCACCGATTTTACAGTAATCGAATTCAATATATTGGCAGTCGGTAATGGCTTGATTGATGGCTTTAAATTCATTAGTACGCGCGCTAATGTCTTCATAAGCAAAACCTTTAACGAATATGCTTTGATTGAGTTGTTCTTGAAAGAATTGGCGGTCAATTTTTGGTAGGAGATCTTGGACGCTGGCAAAGTTAGCGAAGCGTTTAATATCAGTAATATCTAAATATCCAACTTTTTTTGCATTGAGACAATAAAACTGTGGACCTGCTTCACTAAAATCTAAGACAGTTAGACGATCTTGAAAGTCCCTTTTTAGGGTACGAATAGATACCTTATAGGTATCTGCTAGCTCAAAAATATCTAACCGTTCACCGTTGTTGAGTCTAACGATAATATCAGATAAGCGGTATGCAAGACGTTCATGCTTTTTTAATCCCATTACTTTTACTCGGTTCAAACTGTATAAAAAATTATAATAATATTACATGAACCATACAGAAATGTAATTATGCACTTTTATCTAGATTTCTCAACCAATATTTAATGCTCTTATGTCAATGTTTATCTAAGTTATTGATGTTTATGTTATTAACATGGCAAAGCTAATTCAAAGAAGTAACACAATATTAAAGTTGCCAATCATGATAATCCCTTTCATAAAAAACAATAGGAGCATGAATACGCGGTACCAGTACAAACCTAGAGCTCACATTAATTTGTTTAGCAATAGTACGTTGTCCACAATGTCGCAAAAACTGGTATAAACCTGTTGTGTCCTCAATAATTACATTGCTATTCAGATTAATGCGTTGGCCGGAATTAAATTCAAACCAAATAGGAATGTTTTGAGGCAGTTGCCGTGTTATAGAGAGATCGCTTAATAGTCTCTTGCCTCTACACTTTTCCCTAAGAACTTTTCTAGGTAGATCATTGCTAACACTCATAAATACAGGTCAAGTATTAGTGTAGCGTAGAGGTATGACAGGTTGTGTCAAGAATACGAAATTGGAAAATAATTTTGGAGGGTGTTTGGGAGTATCGATTCGTAAAGGAATGAATGAATAAAAATGCAGCTATATCCAGTCTAATGGATTATGCTGCGGCTTCTTAGATTATAGTAACAACATAGATATGAGTGGGGGCGAATAGACAAAACGACCAGTGTAATTAGAATAACTAAGCCCATTTATTGGGCATTTATATATTATGAATGCCCAATAATTACACTATAGTAGTGACCAAAATATATATTTTATCCTTATTGAGATATATTAAAGTACGCTAAACGTCCTACTAAAAAATCATCTATAGCTCTTTTGGTATAAAGCTTTGTAGGTTAATGTTACTTAATACCATTTAATGAAAAATGGTGTGTCTAGCCTGTCACGCCGGGGGTCGCGGGTTCGAGTCCCGTCCGCTGCGCCATATTTAGTAAAAAGCTAAAACGAATTTAAACTCAGGTTTAAGCAAGTTTCGCCTCAAGTATTAGTTTACTTGAGGTTTTTTTGTATCTATTAATTCTGCCTTACCTCTATTCACTTGCCTCTCATATCATTTGTCGTAAACCACCCTACCAGCTCTTTTCACTACTCTGAATCGTAATAATTGTTGCTAGCGGTTTAGCCTACCAGCTACTTCAACACATCTTCTTGTTTACAAAAATAATAAAGCTGACTATTTAGTCAGTTAATTTAATAAAATCATAAACTTAGCTAATATCAAATACTTAGAAGGCTTGATAGACCATTATTTTGAGCCAGCTTATGGTTGTCACTCATTATAAAACATGCTTAACTGTTTCAAAGTGTTAAGAATTATTGCGAATAATATAGCCAACAGAGCATTTGTATACTTTTGACAATACTTATATTGATAGCATTTATCTTCATTACTTTAGATTGCTACCGAAACCTGACCGCGCTTTATCCTTAGCAGTATTGACCCGTTTTGACAGGAAGTTAAAACGCGCTTCTGTCATATACCCAGCCTGCTAGGATGACCCACTCTATATAAAGGAATATTACTGTGCGTTATCACTTATTTGCAAACCTGCCACTGGCTAGCCAATTATGTAGAACCAATATTCAGAAAAAACTGTTTTTTAGTAGCTCATTAACCACCGCTTTAGCCGCGATCGTTGCCTTGGGTACGATGAGCAGCAGCCATGCAAAGGTGCTTTTCACCGATACCAGTCTTTCGGTACTGTATGGTAATGAATATGAGCTGGTAAAAGACGGAGAATTGACGACCATCACTCTGGAGCACGCATCTACCCATAGCTGGGGCGGCGTATTTTTCTTCGTCGATCGTCATCAAGGCGCAAATGATATTGAAAACAATAGATTTAAAGAAACCTATGGTGAGTTTGCGCCCAAGCTTAAGCTCACAACTTTCGATGATAGCTTTATCAAACAGCTCAATCTAGCGGGGCAATATGAGTTTGGCTCGAACAGCAAAGGCTTTAGCCAAGACAACTATATGATAGGACTAGGGGCAGATTTGAATGTTCCTATTTCAGGTATGAAGTATGCCTCTGCTTCCCTATATCATGTCTTCAATGATAATACTGATGATGACCAGCAAATCACCTTAACTTACGGTTGGGAGAAAAACAATTTTGTGGTCGATGGTTATGTAGACTACTCTTTTAACAACGATGACTTAAAAAACCAACTACATATCAATCCGCAAATAAAATACAACTTACAACCACTATTAGGCATTGATAATCGCTTAGAAGTCGGTATGGAATATAGCTATTGGAAGAATAAGTATGGCAGTGATACAACTCAAAATGTGCCTAGCGCTCTAGTGAAGCTTCATTTTTAACCGTCTAATTGGTTTGACGAATAGTTCTAAAACAGCTCTCAACTCTTTCTCAATAAAATAAATAGTTTGTTAATAAAACAAATAGTCCTCATGCAAAATTGACAGCTTGCATGAGGATTTTCATTTTATATTTGATAAATTAACCCTTAGAATTCCACTGATTTTCAAGCTGGATACGCATTCATACGTTTTATAAGGCTGTTACGACGTATAATTACTGGCTATTTATAGCCGCTAAACAATCATTTTTAATTGACTTTATCAATGGCTATGTTTCAAAATTATTCAGTATTTTTTTATTATAAAAGGGACAAAATATGGAATATAACCACATACCCAGACAATCATTGGGCTTCTTCCCCACTCCCTTGATAGCGCTCAGCAGATTGAGTAAAGTGCTTGATGGCCCTACTATTTTTATGAAATGAGATGACAACACGGGACTGGCATTGGGTGGCAATAAAACCCGTAAGCTTGAATTTATCATAGGTGATGCCCTTGCTCAAGGTGCTGATTGCGTGATTACGGCAGGTGCCGCACAATCAAACCATTGTCGCCAAACTGCTGCCGCGGCGACAAGCTTGGGACTTGAATGCCATTTAGTATTGGGTGGAGAAGAACCCGAACAAATAAGTGGCAATCTTTTATTAGACAAAATTTTTGGATCGCATATTCACTGGGCAGGCGCCAATCGCAAAGGAGAAGACATTCCTAAAATCGTTGAGCAATTAACAAAACAAGGCAAAAAACCATATGTCATACCCTATGGCGGCTCCAATGAGCTGGGTGCTTTAGCGTTTGTAGAAGCTTTTAAAGAGTTAGAATCGCAACGTGAAAGCATGGACCTATCATTTACTCATATCGTTTTTGCTTCTAGCTCTGGGGCAACACAAGCCGGTTTGATGCTTGGCAAAAAAATACTCAACTCGCCCGCCCAAATCGTAGGTATCAATATCGATAAAGGTGAAACAGACAAAGTGCCTTTTGATCAGTATAGCGTCGCGCTTGCCAATAGCACCGCTGCCCTTATCGGTGCCGATTATCAGTTTTCAGAAACCGATTTAATACTCAACTCTGATTATGTGGGCGAAGGCTATGGCGTGGTTGGTACATTAGAAAATGAAGCTATTGCGATGACAGCTCAAACAGAAGGCATACTTTTAGATCCTGTCTATACGGGTCGTGCGATGGGCGGACTCATAGATATGATTCGGTCTGGCAAAATCAAGAAAACCGATCGTGTCTTATTTTGGCATACGGGCGGTGCACCAGCTTTATTTGCCTACTCAAGTGACTTAGATATGATGAAAAGAAATGGATAAATAAATTTTGACGCATTAACTCAAGCTATAGGTATTAACTGCCATCTTATGAGCGTTGATTCAGCCGGCTCACACTAGCAATCAGCGCCACCATAACCACTCCCATAATGATGAGAATCCCAGACATCATGTGCGCTGCCTCGTAATTTAGCGCCTCTACTTGCTCGTATATCGCAATCGAGACCACTTTAGTCTCATCGGATATACTACCCCCTATCATCAAAACCACGCCAAACTCACCAATAGTATGGGCAAAACTTATTAAGCTGCCGAGCACAATACCGACACGCGCTTGTGGCAGAGCGACTCTGAGAAACCGTTTGAAACGGCTTGGCTCCAATAAATGTGCCACTTCCATCACGCTTTGTGGAATACGTAAAAATTGGGCGTAGACAGGCTGAATATAAAAAGGCAATGAGTAAATAATCGAACCAATGACAAGACCTTCAAAGGTAAATATCAAGGGGCTGATATGATGTTCGCTAAGCCATTTACCAATACCGACACTAGGGCTTAACAGTAATAAAAGATAAAAGCCAATGACGGTAGGCGGCAAAACCAATGGCATGGCAATGATGCCCATAAGCAAGACTTTAAGACGTGCCACAACTTGCCTACGGCTAGGCTTAGCGAGCCAATAAGCCACAGGCGTTGCAAACAGTAATAAACAAATGGTAGTGACACCAGCAAGCTTAATACTTACCCAAAACGGACTAAGCATATCGGACATAAGAGACTGGTCTATCATAATGTCACTGCTCGTTGCCATTCGTTATGAGGATAAAGGATTTATTGTATCTAATATTAAAAGATTGAACAGACAAATATAATGTCAGCTCTTATAGATAGCGCGTTGATAAACAAACAGTGTAGCCTTTATCAGTCACAGTATCAGTCTTCTTGTGTCCATATTATTTATTAAAACCTGATAAGATTAAAGTCTGTTGAAAAACAATCATAGCGTAAAATAAAAAAGCACCTTATTAGGGTACTTTTTTATTTTATTCACTAAGCTCATCGTATTTGATATTACCATCAAAAATGATGGTTAAAAAATTTCTTTTAACACGCTAATATTAGAATTAATACGAGTCAAAAAAAGTTCTATCAACCTGCTTCACCACGAAGCTAACGATGACGCACTACGCTGAGTAATAAAGCCGTCTGGAGTCTGACCATTGTCTGCTTGCCAGCGCTGGAACGCCAATCGAGTATTGGTACCAACGATACCGTCAGCGCCTTTGGTGTCATAGCCTGAGTTGGTCAAACGCTGCTGTAAATTTCGTACTTGAGCTGTGGATAATGGACGTTCATAACGCGGCCATGATTTCTGTAACCCGCCTTGTCCTGCAAGCGCTTTACCCAATAAGCTGACACCTAGCGCATAGCTCGATGAGTTATTATAAACCTTGATCACATCAAAGTTTGGACTGAGTAGCAGTACAGGACCATCCTTGCCAGCTGGTAGCCACAGCTCCATTTCAGTATTGGCATCCAAATAAACATCAGCTATCGTATCAACACCCATCGCTGCCCATCTCGCGGCAGGCTGCTTACTACCAACCATGGAATAATCGAATGAGGCAGGAATGGTCGCTTCGTAAAATGGCGCTAGACCTCTAACCCAACCTGAGTTGCTCAAATAATTAGCGGTGGACGCCAGTGCATCGCCCGTTGCCCACGGATTACGGTGACCATTACCATCACCATCCACTCCGTGCTTCAGCCAAGTATCAGGGATAAACTGCGTCTGTCCCATGCCGCCTGCCCAAGAACCATCGAGCTGCGACCAAGACACATCACCGCGCTGCAATAGCGTCGCTAATGACAACAACTGAGTTTCGGCAAACTCTTGGCGACGACCATCATAAGCCAGACTCGCAAGCGAGCTTGGTATGCTGCTATTACCCGTCACCACGCCGTATGACGACTCCATGCCCCAAATGGCAGCGATTATTTCTGCATTGACACCGTACTGCGATTCTAATTGCGATAAAAATGCCCGTTGCTCGGCGAACTTACGCTTACCAGTACTCACACGCCCATCAGATACGGCAGAATCGACATATTCCCATGGCATCTTAGAAAACTCTGGCTGTCCTGAGTCGAGCGAGATGACTTGCTGATTTAAATAAGCGGTATCAAGTAAACGGCGCACCGTCGCTGCATCATGGCCTGATGAAATCGCCCGCATAGAAAAATCCGACTTCCAATCAGAAAAACTGTTATAGCTTGGCTTTGCCACTGGCTGCGGCTTGATGACAGGCTTCGGTGCTGGCTTCACTTGAATGGTTTGAGTTTGGGTAATCTGAACGTTGCCTTGACGCACAGGCTTGCTAGGTTTTTGCATTGCCTGTTGGCTGGTACACCCAACCATCACTAACGCAGGAAACAGAGCAAGATATTGTTTTTTTAACATCATAAAATTCTCAAGTATGAATAAGTAAAGCGACTCAAATAAACCGATTTAGTTAAGGTGGCTTTATTCAAACACTCTGAAATTCAAGCGCTCTGAATAAAGCCACTAAACTTGCCAAATCAGTCAAAACTTGGCATCACGTTTAACGCCCTAGTACCGCACGTGGATCAATAGGATTGCCATTTAAGCGCACTTGGAACTCTAAGCCGACCTGATTGGTTTGGCCACTGTTACCCATGTTTGCAATGCGCTGACCGCGCTGTACAGCATCGCCTTCTTTGACCAGTAGCTGACTATTATGCGCATAAGCGGTGATGTAATTATCACTATGACGAATCATAATAAGATTGCCATACTCTGGCAAACCATCGCCCGAGTACAGTACCGTGCCAGATTGGCTAGCAAGTACTGGATCACCTATATTACCAGCAAACCACATACCCATCGTGCCCGCTGCCGCATCAAAGTTACGGGTCACTTGATTGCGACTTGGATATTCATAGCCTGACGTTGCGTTAGCCGTCACTTCGTATACAGGGTTTTGTGAGCTATTATTAGGCACGCTCGTTACAGGTGGTCTGTACGTTGGCTGTGTCGTTGTAGGCGCGTTATAACGATTGTTATCGGCTGGCGTACCTTGCCACAGCTTAAGCCATTGACCACTATAAATCGTATACTTGCTGTCCAAACCATTGAGCGAACCGATTTGACGGTAACTGAGACGATAGCGCTCAGCAATCTGGCTGACCGTATCGCCACGCTGTACGCGATGGTAGTTAGGAACGCCTTGTGCATTGGTAATAATCTTCGGTCCCGCTTGGTTGGCTGATTGGTAAGTAGGCTTGGTTGCACAGCCCACCATCGTTAACGTTGCTGCTGTTAAAGTACCTATCAATGCCACTGTTGCAAAGCGCGATCCAGCAATAAGCTTCTTCATACAAGATTTCCTATTCTTTATGTTACTCACAAACTCCTTGTGTTACTCACAAGCATTTTGCTAACTTTTATACCGTTTAGTATTTAGTATTTGGCAAATACCATTATCAATCATTCGATAGTAAACCATTTTTTAAGGCGTGTCCTCATTTTGAAAATGGTGATAAAAATGAGATAAATGGCAGCCAAATAACAAAAATAGCGCAGATAATATCAGGATATTGACCAGCTGTTTGACGCATTTTGGCAGCGTAAATTTATAGCATTAACGCCGACAGCGTTTTAAGCGTGTCTGCTGGCGTATGATGCAGGCGCACTGGCGATAGACTAATATAACCCGCCGCTACCGCTTGATCATCCGTCAGATCTGTTGTGGAGGACTGCAAACCTTCAGTTTCTAATGGCAACTCATGTGGGCATTTACGTAGCGACAACCAATAAGCATCACGCCCACGTGGATCGACCACATGATGTACAGGACGCGCAATCTGACGGTGCCCTAACGCCGTTATTTTCCGACCTTTGATCTCATCAGCACTATCCACATCAGGAATATTAACGTTTAATACATGATAGGGCAAATTTTTGCAAGCATCTAATATCGGTGTTTCTATCAATAATTTAACAATTTCAGCTGCCGCCATTTGATAATGACTGGTCTGCTCTTGCCCTTCTCCATTGACGCCGCCGCCCACTAGGGAGGTCGCAATGGCAGGTATTCCAAAGAGCTGTGCGGTTAATGCAGCACCAAAGGTACCCGAAAATAAAACGTCTTGACCAAGATTGGCGCCAGAATTGATACCAGTAATCACACAATCAAAACGCGTATCAGGATATAACTCATGTAATGCCAAATGTACACAGTCCGCGGGCGAACCATTTACCGCTATAAAACCAGAATCCAATTGATGAATATATAATGGCATCGATAGGCTCAAAGCACTCGCGCAGCCACTTTGCTCACTATTTGGCGCAACCACTACCACCTCTGCAATAGCAGACAGGGCTTGATATAATGCCAATAAACCTGGTGCATAAACCCCATCATCATTACTAATTAAAAATTTCATTCTCACTCAATATACTCATTAATGACCGCCTGTCCACTTATGAACTTTAGCCGCATAAAATTGCTATAATCAGACCCGAAAATGGTGGTTAGATTGTGTGATTATACTGTTGATGCTGACATCTACATTGACTTTTTCTGCATAAATAGTATTTATACACAGCATTTAGCGAGCGTCAAATGGTAGCTGAACTTACTATCAAAGTTAAAAAGCCATACCGCGATCAAATAAAATAATACTGTGTTTATATCGCAGCATGGATATGAAAAAATTGATAATTGATATAGCAAAACGCGGATGCCACCATAATTTTGGGCGATTATACCCTAATAATACGCTGACACGAACCCAGTCTTTGCGCAGAATCTATCCAATTTATAATTTTATCACGATGATATCTGCATCAATAACAGCAAAAAACTTGGCTTGACGTTACAATAGGCAACACCTTACAACAATACAAACTTATATTTTTATGCTGACGTAACTTATGCGTCTATGCTGCTGATATGTTGCTCAAAAAGAGCTTTGGCTCACAAGATATCTACACATAAATCAATATTTTATGTGACTTTTGTTTTTTTACCCATTAACATATCACCATTAATTAAAGATAAGCGAGTGTAATACTGCATGAAAAATCAATCGATATTATCTATAGCTTCTGTGATAGCAAAGACGGCGTCCAAAATTAGTCTTGCAGGACTGGTAACGTCTGTTGCCATGTTGTCTCAAGCATCCTTTGCGGCGAATAATTCTGCTACAACCATACCTCTAGATATGTCTGGCATCAATGTTACTAAACATGAAATTGCGGTCATGCAAGTGCTATCAGAGATATGTCCACCGATGCTCAATGGCAAACAAAAACAGCGCTTTTATAAATCTTATAACGTGCAGCTTCACGAGTTGATGCCGTCTTTAGAAGATCCAAAAGCTGCGATTCAATATCTATCCACTCAGCAAGATTATCGCCAGATATTACAAGGCATTCGTAGCTGGACAATGGGCTTCTCTAAACAAGACAACAAAGCTTTATGCGAAGATTTGGCGAATGCTGAATACCAGTAGTGGAATATCATAATTAAGCTCAACAATTACAACATTATAATTGACTTACTTATCATACATCCTATCGTCTTCCCTACAATAGCTATGCCCCAGCATTGATTCTAAATTGATAAAGTCAGCTATAATTAATGACAATAAATCATGGCATTATCTGTCTTGGAACGCTGATTATGGGCTATTTAGCGACACCTTATAAGCTTGTTCATCAGGCTTATAAGTAACAAAAAAGCTTACGTTAATTCTGTTTATACCAACAGGATGACCGTAAGCTTTTTTATGACAGTCGAATTATTTCTATTCGAGACACTGTGGCGTTCCTAGTCTGAGCAAACGTTTACTTCTTACCACTCTTTCTTTTTAATCGGGTCTTTTTTTACATTTATCGATTCCCCATCGGTTGGCATTTTGCTAAGATAAGGCGTTAATTTTATGTCTGTCGCTCAGCCATCACCACTCTTATTAATACATTGTTTTTAAACAGAATGTTTAAGACAGGCTACTTAAAATGATGCTTAAGATTTAGTGCAAGGTATAAGCGGTAGATACATTTGGTTTCATGATGCGGTGTAACGATATATGACAGTAAAGCGTGTAAAAAATCAGCTGGTGCAGCTGGTAGTCGGTGTGAGTATCTCTATGAGTGCAGTGATGGCAAACGCAGCCATCCAGCCGCCTGAGATGGATAATACCGCCTATGTATTGATGGATTATAATACTGGTGAGATTTTGGCACAAAAGAACGCCAATGAGTCGCTACCGCCAGCGTCTTTGACAAAAATGATGACCAGCTACATTATTGAGCAGCGCTTAGCATCAGGCGACCTCAAAGAAGATGACCAAGTCATAATGAGTCCAAATGCTTGGTGTCGTGGTAGTAACAGCCAGTCTTGCATGTATGTGCCGGTAAATAAATCTGCGAGCGTTATCGACATGCTACGCGGTATTATTATCCAATCAGGTAACGATGCCTCAAAAGCTATGGCTGAGCATATCGCTGGTAGCGAAGCCTCATTTGCTATCTTGATGAATGAGCAAGCAGAAAAACTTGGTATGAAAAATACTCATTTCGTCAACTCTACTGGTATGCCTGACGAAGGGCATGAGGCATCAGCACTAGATTTGGCCAAATTGTCACGTGCTATTATCAAGAATAGCGGCGACTATTATGGTATTTATGCAGAAAAAGAGTTCACCTATAACGGTATTACTCAAGGTAACCGTAATGCTCTGCTTGCAACTGACCCTACCGTTGATGGTTTGAAAACTGGTCACACTGATGCCGCAGGCTATTGCTTAGCGGCTTCAAGCAATCGTGATGGCATGCGCTTGATTTCTGTGATTATGGGAACAGAGAGCCAGCAAGCACGTGCCGATCAATCACGTGAGCTGCTCAACTGGGGCTTTGGCCACTTCACTACTGTCACCAAAGCACCTGCCGGACAATTCGTCAGCAAAGTTCCGGTCTGGTTCGGTGAAGCTGATGAAGTCGAGCTAATCACTGCGGATAATTTGCAAATTCTAACCAGCAAAACGCAAAAAAATAAAATCACGACTGTGGTAGATATTCCTGAGAGCCTAGAAGCACCCATCAAAAAAGGTCAAGAAATTGGCAAAATGATGGCCGTTATTGATGGTAAAGCGGTGGCTTCAGTGCCTATTATAGCGACCAGTGATATCGAGCAGTCAGGCTTTATGAGCCGCACTTGGCAGCGTGTCGTACGTTGGGCACAAAATCTGTTTTAGAGAATATTAGTAGAAGCTATTTCTCAAGAACATTACTGACAAAAAAGACGCCTCAAAACTGGGCGTCTTTTTTATGTCCTCATTCACCGCACAGATTTTATTATTGCTATTAAGTAGTGTCATCATCAAACTATGATAAACACTGATTTACTAGACTCAGCAAGCTTGCCCTCATTCATCATATTTTTCAAATTAAAAGCAAGCACCCTTGTCGAAAATACGATGTTCGAAACTATTTACAGTAAATGAGTAAATGAAAGGCAACGGATTACATTAAACGAGGTTAGTACGGTAAGCGTGACAAATATTTTGACCTTATTACGTCCATACCAACCAGCGCTTAAGCAAGTCGCTTAATGCTTTATCTTTATAAGTGGCGCTATAACAGTAATCGACACCAGCTGTTTTCAAACCATGCTCAAAGCTATCTAACTGCTTCGCTCGATGTGGTGGATACCAATATACCAATAAAGCCCGATGTTCACTTTCAAATTGACGAATACGCTTGGCTAACGACTCAGCTTTACTTGGAAAAATATCTTCCGCAAACATCACCATATTCACCTGTCTTACATTCATCTCCTCTATAACCAGTGTTTCATGCTGACGATAAATGACAGTCGCACCTAAACGCTCTAGCTCCTTCGCTAAAAACCCAACTTCATGATAATAATAGTAAATAATAGTCAGTCCAGCCAACAAATGCTGCTGCCGAGACTGCTGTTTATTGGTCATCGATATGGTCAGCATGAATTGGGTGCCTGACCCTAACGTGCTATCTACTTCTATAGTAGCGCCCATCAGCTGAGCCATTTGCTTGACGACTGGCAAACCAACACCTGAGCCTTCATATTGACGAGTTTGTGATGAATCCACTTGGAAAAACGGATTAAAAATATCATCGATATGAGTGCTATCGATACCAATACCTGTATCTTTAACACTAATTTGCCAGCGATTGCTTTTATCAAAATGGGTCAATTGCGACGTAATAGTCACCTGCCCCACTGGAGTAAACTTAATCGCATTGCTCAGTAATATCGATAATATTTGTTTTATTTTTTCCGCATCCCCTTCCAGACCATAGTCTATATGATGAATACGGCTAATCAACTCTAGCCTTTTTTGCCGAGCAATAGGCTCATATTCTGCCAACAGATCAGCGATTAACTGCAATGGATTGAACGCAATACAATTAATACTCATCTGACCTTTCTGTATTTGATTCAATTGAATAATATGATCAAGCGACGACACCAATTTATCACTACCGTCACTGATAATTTCAACCGCATCTTTTTGTTCTCTATTGAGGGTATCGTAATCTAACAGCTGTAAACCGCCTACGATAGCATTTAGCGAAGTTTTCAGCTCATGGGTGATCATGCTTTGAAAGTTATGCAGCTGCACATCGAGGGATACGTCTTTGTTGTGTAATTGCTGCTCAAAAATAGCAAGCGCCTCATAATCTTGTTGGACTTTCTGTAAACGATCAAACAATACAGCCAAAGTTTGCTTGATTTGCACCAGTTCCTGAAATTCAAAAAGCTGTGGAATCACTGGTAACTGCTCAAGCTCTGGGTTTTTTACAACGATGTGACAGACTTCTTTCAAAGCTTCAATATCTCTGATTGGCCATTTGAGTTTGCGCAGAATGTACAATACCCAAAGTACCGTCAATATCGTGGTGATAAGCCATAGCAATATATTGCTTCGAAACCAATGTGAACGCAGGGTGTTCACATCTAAAGTGAGATTAATATATCCAACTAACGCGCTATTTTTATTGGCCTCACTAGACGCTGACGATTCTTGCTCACCATTTGATAAAGTCGTGGACGATTGCTGACTGCTGTTTAACGTATCTAGCGCGCTATCATCACCGATATCGTCACTGGTAACGGGATAATTGAAGCTGACAGTATCTGCAAATAAGGCATTCTTCCAATCATCTCTGGATTGATTAACTTCATCAATAGGTTTGGGTGTTGAGTAAAATAAAATACTTCTAATGCTGGGTTCACTTTCTAACAAGAATCTCACTTGCTCAGCCACGATATCAGCACCATCGGCTGTCGATGCACTGGTGGTCAACATGGTAGCCAATTGCTGGATATGCTGACGCTTCTCTTTATAGTGGTATAACAAACCATAAACGATAGACATCAAGAAACCTGCCAACACAGCCAAAATAATGGCTTGTACGACAGAACGCCAAATAAGCGTAGAGATGTTTTGAGAGGGACGGTTGTTCATATTACTTAACTGAGTTAAGAAAACTTTTGATTATAGTACAGGTATTTTGTAGGAGTAGTGAGGGAAATATCACATGTTAATAAAACTTAACAACGTATTAATATATCATGATGACCGATATAATCATCATGATATAGCACATTACGGAGAAGCATGAATAATAGAATAAAACAGTTTTTATTTACTACAACAATATAAAGACCATCATCATTTTGCTAAATTAACGCTTTTTATCTTTATTGGTGAATTTCTGCTTATCTTTGGTAGTAAATTTCTGTGCCCGATTACGCTCGCGTTGGCGCAACTGTTGCGTCTTCGCTTTGGTTGGTGTATCGCTCTTGTTGGCATATGGGTTGTCATTTTGTTTAAGAACAACGTTGAGCGGTGTGCCTTCGAGCTTAAATACTTGACGGAATTGGTTCTCCAGATAGCGCTGATAGCTCTTAGGTAGCGCACTGGTTTGGTTACCATGAATGACAATGACAGGCGGATTGTGACCACCGATGTGAGCGAAGCGCAGTTTAATACGGCGACCAGCAACCGTTGGTGGTGGATTGGCTGTCACCGCATCTTGCAGAATCTGAGTCAAACGATTGGTTGATACTTCAAACATCGAAGATTTATAAGCACGCAAGATAGACGGGTATAGATTACCCACACCCGTACCATGTAGTGCTGAGATTAGATGCACTTTTACATAAGGGATAAAGTTAAAGCGGCGATCCATCTCAATCTTGATATAATTTTTCTGATCAGCAGTCAGACCATCCCACTTATTAATCGCAACAACTAAAGCACGACCCGCATCAAGCGCATAGCCAATCATATGCAAGTCTTGATCAACGATACCTTCATGCGCATCAATAACAATAACAGTTACGTTAGAATCCTCGATTGCTTGCAGGGTTTTAATGACCGAGAACTTCTCTACTTTTTCATCAATTCTGCCGCGGCGGCGTACACCAGCAGTATCGATTAAGACGTAGTCCTTACCCTCACGTGTATAAGGAATATAAATACTGTCACGTGTGGTACCGGGCATATCAAAAACCACTACTCGGTCTTCACCCAATAGACGATTGACTAGCGTCGATTTACCAACGTTTGGACGACCTATGATCGCTAGCTTCAAACCTTTTGGCTCTACAACATTCTCTTGCTCAGGCATATCAGCCGTCAATATTTCAAGCAAATTACCGACACCGCGACCATGACTTGCCGCCATCGGATATGGCTCACCCAATCCTAATGCATAAAATTCGGCAGGTGCAGCGTCGTGAGCACCATCGACTTTATTGGCAACCACATAGACTGGTTTGCCAAGGGTGTGTAAAAACTTACCAATCTCAGCATCTGCGCCGATCATACCAGCACGAGCATCCACCACAAATACGATGATGTCCGCTTCATGAATTGCCGTATGCGACTGCTCAGACATATAATCATCAATGTTGCCGCTACCGTCATCCGCCTCACCAATACCACCAGTGTCTACAACGATAAAAGATTTGTCTTCATAGGTCGCATCACCGTACTGACGGTCACGAGTCAGTCCTGACAAATCAGCAACCAATGCCTGCCGACTTTTTGTGAACTGATTAAATAAGGTGGATTTACCGACGTTTGGACGACCAATTAAGGCGACCACAGGCTTGATACTCATGGGTTACTCTCAGTGAAAGGCACAATGGCGGGCAGTACAGTTATTCTTATAACCAGTGATATAACAGTAGTCGTGAATAAGCTGCTCTTGACCGCAAATTAAAATGAATGATAAAACAATAGCAAAAATAATAGTCAGCTATTTTACAATTAGCAAGTGGTACATAGGATGACTAAATGATAAATAAATAATATATATGGATAACACCTACGGCGCATCGGTCGCATAGAGTACGCGAAAGCCTGTATTTAAACAAGCAATTTACACAAGGCACTAAACGCTGACGAAGCAGCGTTTGTGTTCTCTAAAATTGCAATCCATAAGTTGGCTTAACGATAATATCAAACATACTATCTAAGTAAGCATTAACCGATAAAAAGCTTAGCGAGCTAATTGCCAAATAGCAACCTGTCCTGATGTGCTCTGTGTCATTAAACGGCTGCCTTGTACTTGCAAGCTGCTCAAAGCACCCTTAGTTTGTACACGGCTAACGATTTTACCGCTAGCTGGATCGAATAAGTGTACCATGCCGTCAAAATCACCCACGGCAATATAATTGCCAATCATTACAGGATTGGTTAAATGACGATAAGCCAGCTCTTCACTTTCCCAAAGAACCTCACCATTACTGCGATTATAGGCAACCACTTTGCCCTCTAAGCTGGTACCAATCACTTGCTGGTTATTTACAGCAAGTGACTTTAAGCTGGCAAGCTCGTTGACAAACATGACTTGACGCGAAGCCAAATCAATACCTAATAACTGACCACTATAACTGATGGCAAATAGCTGGTTTTTATCGACGATCGGCGTACCATCGACATCACTCATGCGCTCAACTTCACTACTACCAGTGCCAACGCCAACACGTCTTGACCACTGCGGTAAACCACTATCAGTCGTCACCGCATGTAAACGACCATCAGCAGTCGCCAATAATGCCGTTTTGCTATCTAATAACGTTGGCGCCGCACTACCGCGCACACTGATGGCTGGCACTTGCGTCGCAAACTGCCAGACAGACTGACCTGTCTGTAGTGACAAGCCATGTAAAAAGCCATCGTTTGCTGATAGAATGACACGGTTATTGGTAATTAAAGCGGGTGTCAATACTGATCCTGATAACTGCTTCTGCCAGCGTTTTGCGCCAGTCACACTATCAAATGCCATCACTTGACCGCCGCGTGTGCTAATAATCGCTGTTTGGCTCAAAGCATCTAAAGCAACGCCGCCCGTGATTTGCTCGCCAACGTTGATCGACCATAAACGTTCGCCTGCACTGTTAAAGCCGGTCAAGTCCCCACCGCGCGATGCAGTGACGATTTGTCCATTGACATAACCTACTTGCAAGTCTAATGGATCTTTCTTACTGGCTTTTTTATTGCCAATATCTGTGCTAAAAACCGGTTGCAACACACTGATAGGCTCAGCAATCTGTACCAGCTTGACTGGATCATTGACGACGGGTTTAATACCGCGATTACACCCAATCAATGCAGTGCCCATCACTGCCAATACTGCCACATGCATCACCGTCGATTTGATGGTTTTAACTTTTGATATCTTGCTAGAGCGAATAGATTGAGTCATTATGAGTTCTCACTACAAATAAATTATTATTAATTAGTAAATTGGTTATCAGTAAATGTAAGATCGGCGATTAGTATTCATCAAGCACATTCAATGAGTGCTGGTGGTCTGTCCGATGCTGTTTTACTGCACCACTTAGCTTGTAGAACGGTTATAGATACGCGCTATTGACTAGCAATTATCAGGCATTAGGTAGAACGCAAACGCTATTATTGGTTAACAGCGCTTGTCACTGTACAATTATTGCGCAACCTCGGCAGCAGCATTTTCTTCCACTAAGGGCTGTGCAGGACTACTTGACTCTTGAATCAGACTGACTGGTTCGTCGATAGGCTCAGGTACGATGCCCAGACTCTCCATCTTTAATGCCAATACTGCACGCGTCTCTTGACGGTTGCGTAACAACTCCCAAGCATTATTATAAGACTTGATCGCTGAGTCTTTATTGTCTTGTGCCAAATAAATATCCCCTAACAACTCTTGTTGGCTGGCTTCAAATGAGCTTGGCATATCATTGTTGGCTTCTGCTAATGCAGCATCCGTATCGCCCGCCGCCAGTAACGTTGTCGCATAGCGCAAACGAGTAATTGCCTGTAAACCTGCATCACCTAAGTCAATAGCCAATGCTTTTTTGAGGGTTTCACTTGCCTCGGCAAATTCATTATTATCTACTTGCTGACGCGCTTTAATCATCAGTGCCTGCCAAGCGTAAACCGACTCACCATGCTTGCTAACTAGCGCATCAATATCTTTATTTAGCTGGATGCGACTTTGGGCAAGTGCTGCTTGTGCCTCTGCTTCCAAATCAGGGTTTTGTGAGGCCAAACTGACTTCTTCATTCAACCGCTGAATGTCTGCATAATGATCTGCTGCAACGGTGTCTACGCGCGCATGGTTGTCCTGCCAATATGTCCAACCGAAATAAGCGGCCAGTGCCAACAAAATCGCAGTGACAATATAGCTGCCATACTGCTTTAACGCTTGCATTGAATTGTCTGCATTCGGCGAATTGGGTGTCAGAGCCATATGTGTTTACCTGATAAAAGTGTTATTAAATTGCTAATGCTAAAACCGCAATCGATTACTGACGGATAAAATTTTCTTTACTCGACAGCCAATCTGTCGCAACCGTCTGTTGTTCACCCGTCTGCATGTCTTTAACGCTGAGGGTATTATCATCCAGCTCTTGCTGTGCAATAATAACGGTCAATGCAGCACCTGACTTATCGGCTTTCTTCATTTGCGCTTTTAGGCTCGTCGCACTCGCCATTTTCACCCGAATATCTGGGCGACTATAGCGTAGGCGTTGAGCATAGCCAATACCAGCACTATAAACTTCTGGATGCGCAACCACAAAAACATCACAGGCGGGAACATCAGCAATCGGCGCAACTGCTTCCATTAACAGTAATAAACGCTCAAGCCCCATGGCAAATCCAACAGCAGGCTCAGATTTTACTGGCTTATTGCCATCAGTACCAATGGATTTTAGTTGCCCGATCAAACCATCATAACGACCGCCTGCACAAACGGTCGCTTGGCTACCAAGCTTGTCGGTCACCCACTCAAAAACCGTTTTGTTATAATAATCAAGACCGCGTACTAAGTGTGGATTGATCTCAAAATTAATACCCAGCTCTGTTAAATAGGCTTGTACTTGCTCAAAATGCGCCACGCTTTCTTCACCTAAAAAGTCAGCAAGCTTAGGCGCGTCTACCAATAGAGCTTGGGTACTTGCTTCTTTGCTATCTAAAATACGTAGCGGATTGGTGGTCAAGCGGCGCTTGCTGTCTTCATCCAGCTGATCTTTTTTATCGGTTAAATAAGCAACCAATGCTTCGCGATAAGCATGACGCTCATCAATTTCGCCCAGACTGTTTAGCTCTAAACGCATCTCATCTTTTAGACCCAGCTCTTGCCACATCAAACGGGTCATGGCGATCAGCTCAGCGTCAGCGTCTGGTAAGGCACTACCAAAGCTTTCAACACCTATTTGATGAAACTGACGATAACGACCTTTTTGTGGACGCTCATAGCGAAACATTGGACCGATATACCATAATTTAGGCGTATCACCGCGCAGCAAGTTGTGCTCAATCACAGCACGTACTGCACCTGCTGTACCTTCGGGGCGTAGAGCCAACGGCGTTGGTGGATCAGATTTATCGTTAAAGCTATACATCTCTTTTTCGACAATATCAGTCGCACCGCCAATAGCACGCGCAAACAAATCGGTTTGCTCAACGATTGGCAAGCGAATATGCTCAAAGCCGTATCTGCCCAGTACTTCAGCCAATATCGCTTCTAAATGCAGCCATTTTGCGGACTGATCAGGCAAAATATCATTAAACCCTTTGATAGCTTTAATCATGGTACGGTCGTATCCTTAAAAATTTTAACAAGTGTCTCTTTTATTTTTTGCTCATAATAGTGTTTTATTTTACGCGGATAATCTCATTCTCGCGTTTTTTAGCCAAATCTTCGGCATGTGCGCGTACCATACCTTCTATTTCATCGACCAAATTGTCGGTATCGATAAGATGGCTTTTTTCACCCATACGATATACCAAGGATCTTGGTGCGGCACCAACAATGCCAATATCGGCCTCTTTCGCTTCACCAGGACCATTTACTTTACAGCCGATCACAGACAGATTCATTGGTTCACGAATGTCTTCTAAGCGCGACTCTAAAGCCGTCATAACTCGAATCACATCAAACTCTTGGCGCGAGCAGCTTGGGCACGCAATAAAGTTGACACCATTAGAACGTATATTGAGCGATTTTAAAATATCAAAGCCGATTTTAATTTCTTCTTCAGGCTCTGCCGCCAGTGAGATACGGATGGTATCACCGATGCCATCTAATAATAAACCGCCAAGTGCAATCGCGGATTTAACTGCGCCCGTACGATAAACGCCTGCCTCGGTGACGCCTAAATGCAGCGGATTATCAATTTCGGCAGAAATCAGGCGATACGCATCCAAGGTCAAAAACACATTACTGGCTTTAACCGATACTTTATATTGATCAAAATTTAGACGATCTAATATATCAATATGGCGCATGGCTGATTCAAGCATCGCCTCGCCAGTTGGCTCGGTATATTTGCGCTGAATGTCTTTTTCGAGCGAGCCTGCATTGACACCGATACGAATAGGGATGTTGTAATATTTGGCACAGGCGACCACTTCACGTACTTTGGCATCGCTACCGATGTTACCTGGATTAATACGCAGACAGTCAGCCCCTGCTTCAGCAACTGCTAACGCAATCTTGTGGTCGAAATGCACATCTGCAATCAAAGGCACACTGACCAGCTTACGAATTTCGCCAAAAGCTTTGACCGTATCCATCGTTGGCGTCGACACCCGCATCAAATCCGCACCAGCTTCAACGCAGCGTTCGATTTGAGCGACAGTTGCTGCCACATCGCAAGTATCTGTATTGGTCATACTCTGCACACTAATCGGCGCATCACCACCAATCGCGACATCACCGACATATATTTTTTTGGTAAGGCGACGGTTAATAGGCGCTGACGTTGACATAGACAAACCCTTCAGTTAAAGCGAAAAAACGCAGAAAAAATATACTTATAATAGCTTGGAGATAGCAAATTTTAAAAATAAATCTTGTACAGCAGTCGATAAGACTAGCATTCAAAATTAGCCGCTCAAAAAGTTAAGGCGCTAACTCAAAATTGGCTTGCTTATCCGTTGCATAAGTATTTAGAGCAACCGCTTCTTGGTTAAGCATTATGCTGACATTATCGACATTATCAATTTGTACATTAAACGGCGGCGTACCTGACAGTTTATAATCCCCAGATGTCTGCGAGCCACTCATTAGACTACTACCAGAAGCATCAGTAATACTCACGACGGCGGTATCCGTCAGTTTGACATCTAAAGACGCTGGACTTGCATCGCCGCCCAAGTTTAGAGCAGAGCCAGAGGCACCAACGCCCATCTCATCAGTATTGATTGCCGCACCTTGCGCTTGCTCTATCGCTGAGACGTCTTCGACCGTCGATACTGGCTGCTCGGTATTCTCTTTACTTGCATTACTCACCATGCGAAATAAGAAAATCGCTAAAATAATGACACCAATAACGGCGATGATCAGTAGTGGGTTAAAACGAATACGATTGTGCCTATCACGTTGCAACGTGCCCATTGGACGCAGTGGCGTATCCGTGTTATTCACTGACTTTGCTTTCAGCTCCGTAGGATAAGCGGCATCAAAGCTGGTTGCTATTTTTACAGGATCCAAACCCAAAAACTTAGCATAATTGATGGCAAACCCACGGGCAAAAGCAGCTTGCGGCATCTCCGAAAAATTTTCATTTTCAAGCGCTTGCAAATGACGCTTTAAAATAAATAACTCGGCAGCTACCTCGTCTAAGCTGATTTGCTTATTTTTACGGGCTTGCTGCAACACGGCACCAAATGATCCCTGAGCGTTAGATTGAGTGTTTAATGATGGGGTGGTCATTTCCATGGTGCCTCTGGATTGTTAAGCCAAGTCTTAAGTTGTTTTGCTTCATCACTTAAAGGATAAGCAGATAAAAGCTGCTGTGCCAATTGCTGGCGCGTCGTTATGTTATTTTGTGCAGCGGCCAATTTGATACCTTGTAATAGCAAGCGCGGGCTAATGCCCTGCCCTTGTACCAGTATCAAGGTTTCATCATAAAGCCTTTGAGCCTGTGGAACACGTTGCTGCTCAAGCAATAAGTCGACCAACTCGATATGGGCAATAATACTATTACGATTGCCATCAAGTGCCCGTAAAAATGCTTTAGCAGCCGCACTGCGATCCCCTAGCTGTAAGTAAGTGCGCCCTAGATTCTCTAGCGCACCAATACGACCTTCGTAACCTAATGCTGAACCCGCAATCTCAAACTGCTCTGCCGCCTCACGATAGCGCTTCATTTGTGACAAATAAACGCCATAGTTATTGTGGGCTTGCTCAAAATCTTTATCAAGCGTGATCGCTTTTTTAAAATACTGATCGGCTTTTTCGAGATTGAGTCGACTGCCCTCTTGCTGCAGCAAAACGCCCATCATATCATAGGCTGGCGCGTAACGGCTATCGGCAGCAAAGGCTTTTTCGAGTTGGCGTTGAGCGGTATCAAGCTCATTTTTGCGGATATATTGCGCGGCAAGTGAAGTGCGCACGCGAGCAATTTCTTGTTGATCTAAGTTACGATTGTCATTGGGTCGCGTAGACGTCTGATAAGCCGCGATGTTTGTCAAATCATTGGTCGGCGTGCTTTGACAACCAGTGAGCAGCAACCCTACCAATGCTGTCACTAATACCGTACGCTTCGACATCGCTATTGGGTCAATAGCCACTTGTCCATTCGCTGTACTCAATCGCTTATAAGCCTGAGAAAATATTTTCTGATAATTGAACTGACAAGAATTTCTAGAAGTCATCATAGCCGCCATCATAAAACTGTGATTCAATGCGTTCGATCCTCGATGCATCAGTTTAATAGATTTAGCCCGCATAAGTACAATTTAGTTGTCATTAATTGCTGTGCACATCCAAACTAATCGTTATTGCTACATTTTTATTACCATTGCGACAGATAAAAGACAAATACGATGCTACATCGAAAATGTCTATTCACCATTTATATGACCATCATACTAAACACTTTCACGATCCTTGATGCTTTGCTGCCATGCGGCTGAACGACGCGTTCTATCAGCAACTTGCCCAACCAATTGACCACATGCCGCATCAATATCATCACCGCGTGTTTGACGTATGGTACAAACAAAACCTGCTTCACTTAATATATTACTAAAGGCATGAATTCGATTATTACTCGACTTATCATAATTTGCATGAGGGAACGGGTTAAACGGTATCAGGTTAATCTTACTTGGTAAATCGCCCAATAATGCGACCAATTGCTCAGCATGCTCATTACTATCATTGACACCATCTAGCATCACATATTCAATAGTCACGTGTTTTTTATGGCGCGGATTTACTTCAAAAACGTAATTTCTCGCTGCCGCCATGAGCTGCTCTAATGGATATTTTTTATTGATCGGCACTAATTCATTACGCAGCTCGTCGTTTGGTGCGTGCAATGAAATCGCTAAAGCCACGTCAAGCTCCTGTGCCAACTCGTACATTTTTGGCACCACACCTGAAGTCGACAAAGTAACGCGGCGCTTTGATAAACCATAAGCATGGTCACTGAGCATCAATTCCATCGAGCTGACAACGGGACGATAGTTTAATAACGGCTCGCCCATGCCCATCATGACAACGTTGGTGACATTGTTTTCCCATAAACTATGGTCAACATTTTCTAAACTGTCATTTTCATCGGTCATATAAGAGGCATTTGCCACCCATAACTGTCCAAGAATCTCAGCCGCCGTCAAATCGCGCTCAAAGCCCTGCTTACCCGTACTACAAAAGCTACAGTCGAGCGCACAGCCCACTTGCGAAGAGACACACAAGGTTTTACGACCGTTCAATTTACTATCATCTGCAGGAATCAATACGGTCTCGACCAACGAGCCACCCGTGACTTCAAATACCCATTTACGCGTACCATCATCGCTGTATTGACGATGAATCACTTTTGGCGGAATGACGCAGGCATTGGCTGATAATTTATCACGCAAAGATATACTTAGATTGGTCATTTGCTCAAAATCAGTGACACCCTGCTGATATATCCATTTGATGACTTGCGTCGAGCGAAACGGCTTTTCACCAATACTCTTAAAGTATTCCGCCAGCTGCGCTTGGGTCATACCTAGTAGATTGGTTTTCGCCTGCGCCTCGTCTACTAATTTTATACTCTTAGTAGTCTTAGCAGGTACGTGTTGGACGTCAGTTTGAATAGGGATTTGAGCAGTTGACATAATAAATAACCTTTTTGCATCTACTGGTATGAGCGATACAATTGTTGAGATGGGTGTTGCTAGACGTACTCAATATATGAGTGCATGAGCAATCCGTTATGAGCGCATTTTTTACCAAAAACTGAAAGTAATATGCTGATAAAGGATTGATAACGCTATATAAAACTAATAATGAGGGAGAAAAGTTAAAACTTCAATGCATAGTCAGACTATTATAATAGGTAAAACGGCTTATACCAAAAGATATAAGCCGTTTTACCACACTAATTATTAATCAGCACTATTATTCATAACAGTGGCTGCTAATAAAAACTGCTATTAACGCGTACGTGCACACACTTCATCTTCATTGAAGAAGTAGCTGATTTCACGTGCTGCTGATTCAGCTGAATCTGAACCATGAACCGCGTTTTCGTCGATGCTGCTAGCGAAGTCAGCACGAATAGTGCCTTCAGCGGCGTCTTTTGGGTTAGTAGCGCCCATGATATCACGATGCTTAGCGATTGCATTTTCGCCTTCTAATACAGATACCAATACTGGACCTGAAGTCATAAATGATACTAGATCGTTGTAGAATGGACGCTCAGCGTGCTCAGCGTAAAAACCGCCCGCTTTTTTATCATCAAGTTGCATCATTTTAGCGGCAACAATTTTTAGACCTGATTTTTCAAAGCGATCGTAGATAGCGCCGATGTTGTTGCCAGCTACTGCGTCAGGTTTGATGATAGATAAAGTACGTTCGTTAGCCATGAAAAGCTCCTAATAAATAATGAATTCGATAAAAATGAGATGGTAAATACTTTGTTTTATCTTTGGCCGCAATGTTGACTTAGGCAGATTTAAATAACTCATGGTCTATCAATGCGATAATATGAGCACCAACACAGGATTGCTGCCTATTATAATGATTAGCGCTATAAATGATAGGGTTAATTTATGACCGCACCTTGCATAAAAGTAAATTTATGACCACAGCTTATCTTAAGACAAAGTGAGCATTCATCAATAGCAGATTCTTACCCTACGTATCTCATCGCTAACTATCTTTGTCATTGATGGGCTAGAACCAACTTGGCGAAAACTCTATGTAAGTGTTACCAAAAAAAATCCCTCAGCATATAATGCTAAGGGATTTTGTTAATACGCAGCTATGAAGGTCACTGCTTTCAAGCAATACTAAAAAGCAACTACTCGCCTAAGCGGCTGTCGCGGCAACTGCCAGCGCTACATTCACGCACACGATCATTTAAGAAGTTCACTCGCTCAGTTGTCACCCGAGTCGCACAGCCCATATTGACAAAAAATCCTTCATCATTATTATAACTACATTGGTCATTACGCTCGCGTATCCACGCCAGTTGTCCGCGCTTTAATTTGGATTTTTGCTGGCTATTTAACTGCTTAGCCAATTTTGCATAAGAACTATTCAGCTCTTTATCCGCTTCTAAATATACTTTCGTTAAGCAATACAAATCATCGAAATCATTGTTGGGTTTATCACAGTTTTGCGCGCCCCATGACAGCATAGGAAACATAAAAGCCGCAGACGTTAGCAGCGCTAAAGCTGCTTTGCCTATAGAGTGCTTGATAATAGTCGCTTTCATCACGTTTTCCTTTTTATATATTGATAAATTTACATTCATTTATAACATAATATACCAATTAAACCAGAATAATGTTAGCAATTCTCTCCTTTATACTATTTTTTCTTATCTCAATTTATTCAATGACTAGATATCTTGATTTTTTATCGTTAGAGATTAATAGTGATTAACACTTTTTATCACTTGGCATTAATAATAGTTAGCATAATAAAAAATGATGAGAATTTACTTATAAGACATTACTCACAAGGTAATACTCATAAAAAAATCCCAATGCTCAGCACTGGGATTTTTTATGAACGCTTAAACTAATTAAGTTTTATGATAAGAAACTAAGCATCATACGGGTCGCGCAATACAATCGTCTCTTCGCGGTCTGGACCGGTTGAGATAATATCAACTGGGCAACCAATCAACGCTTCGATACGTTTGATATATTTTTTCGCATTTTCTGGAAGTTCATCATAGTTAGTGATACCAACGGTTGACTCACTCCACCCTTGCATCGTCTCATACTTAGGCGTGACTGACTCATAGAATTCAGCATCGTGTGCACCTGCACATTCAGTCTCAGGCAAGTTATAACCCACACCGATTAGTAACTCTTCAAGACCATCTAATACGTCAAGCTTAGTTAAGCAGATACCTGACATAGAGTTCAGTACCACTGCACGACGTAACGCTTCAGCATCGAACCAACCACAGCGACGCGCACGACCAGTAGTCGCACCAAATTCATGACCGACTTTAGCCAAATGCGCACCAACATCATCAAATAGCTCAGTTGGGAATGGACCACTACCGACACGGGTAGTATAAGCTTTAGTGATACCAAGTACGTAATCTAAGTACAATGGACCGATACCTGTACCAGTCGATACGCCACCAGCGGTTACGCTTGAGCTGGTCACAAACGGATATGTACCATGATCGATATCAAGCAATGTACCTTGCGCGCCTTCAAACATCAGGTTCTTACCAGCCAAACGCAATTGATTAAGGTCTTCGGTCACATCAGTAACCATGCCTTTAATCTCTTCTTTCCACTCTTGGCAAAGCTTAAGTGTCTCATCAAAATCAATCGCTTCAACTTTATAATATTGAGTCAATTGGAAGTTATGATATTCGATTAAGTTGCGGAGTTTTTCTTCTAAATCATCACGGAACAAGTCAGCAAGCTTGATGGCACGGCGGGCTACTTTGTCTTCATAAGCAGGTCCAATACCGCGACCTGTCGTACCGATTTTGCCAGTACCGCGTTTAGCTTCGCGTGCTTGGTCAAGTGCCACATGATACGGCATGATAAGTGGGCAGTTTGGAGAGATACGCAGACGCTCACGTACTGGTACGTTGTTGTCTTCTAGCTCTTTCATCTCTTTTAATAAGGCGTCTGGTGCTAACACCACGCCGTTACCGATGAAGCAGGTAACGCCTTCACGTAAAATACCTGATGGGATTAAATGTAGGATGGTGGTTTTGCCATCGACAACTAACGTGTGACCAGCGTTATGTCCGCCTTGAAAGCGTGCAACTGCTGAAGCTTTTTCGGTTAGTAAATCGACGATTTTACCTTTACCTTCATCGCCCCATTGGCTACCCAAAACTACGACATTCTTACCCATGATCAATCCTTACCTTTATGTATTGAGGTGTGTGCAATAACGGTTTAAAGCCTGTGATAACTTTCGTTATCTTGATTTTAAAGACGTTAAAAAATGGTAATACTACTAATATTAAAAATTAATGCTTAAATATTCTGTAACTGCCAATGATTATCTCTAAAGCTCAAACGATGCGTCATATCAGAGGGACGATCTTCTGCATTTAATGGCATGGTGACGCGATAGCCTTGCTCACGTAAACTCTCAACCTGCTGTAGCAGTATCTGTCTCTGTTCTTGGTTCGCACTGCTCAAGGCTTCATAGTCGACCAATACGATGATTGGTGCCTCAAGCTGCGTGTGTGCAAGCAAACGACTGACATCCATACTAAAACCAGTGGCTTCACGTGGCTGATTGATTGCTAACTGGTTGCCGCTTTGCATACCATCGAAACGACCGCCACGTACCAGAGGTTGCGTCTCACTATTGATATAGCCGTTGAACACAATACCCGTGTGGTAATGATAGCCTGATAATTCCGTCACATCGATACTCACAGGGCATTGCCACTGGTCTTGTAGATGTGTTTTTAAGCGTTGTAATTCATTGATAGCAGTCGCGACTTGCGTGTCCTGCTGTGCAGTCTCTGACAATCTCGCCAATAGATTGGTAATATCATGACCAAAACGTGCCAAAGCATAAAAATCATCACCCATTGACAACAACTGGCAGACACGCTTTAGCTCTGGTAGATTTTTATTGGCATATAAATGCATGAGTTGCTCAGCGTCATTATCAGACAACGCTGCCAACTCAGCCAAGCGTTTGAATATCGCCACATGCCCCAAGTCTATATGCAGCGTCGCACTCATATTTAGCTTATTTATCATGCCAAACAAAACATCTATCAGCTCAATATCTGCAGCAAGCGAGGCACAGCCAAATATTTCAGCACCGAGCTGCAAAGGCGTACGTGAACCAAAAAGCCCTGATGGCAAGGTATGAATCACATCACCTGCATAGCAATAACGTGCAATACCTGTGCCGCCCCAATGCGCATCAATACGCAAAATCTGCGGGGTAATATCCGCACGCAGACCCATCAAGCGACCCGTTAGCTGATCGATAATCTTGAAAGTTTGACGCTTTAAATCTTCTGAGGCGCCACTCAACAATGACTCTGTAAATTCAATCATTGGTGGATTGACCAACTGATAACCATGACCAATAAGCTGCTGAGTCAGCCGATACCTAAGCACTTCTTGCTTACGCGCATCTTCGAACAGCACATCCACCACCCCATCAGGCAGCAACCAGCTATTAGCAACGTCGCTGGCAAAGTTGTTTAAATATGGCATGCTAGTAGAGGTAGCAGTGTTTTCAGCAGGCTGAGCCGCCGCTTCATTAGTCGTATTTAACTGGGCAGGTTTTGCAGAATCAGAACTGACAGACACAATAAATCCTTGTTTGGCGTATCGCTTACCAAAAACGCGGTACTGATGCGGTACTTAAAGGTTATATTTACAATTGCATTGACGCCATGCATTTTTATTTTTAACGCGCAACATCATTGACCCAATTATTTATAAACAAACTAGGTAGCCGCAAAAGGGTGAGTAATAAGTATAATTTAGAATGATAAGACGAGTATCTTTATGCGCTAATAAACGGCGTTAAATAATCAAGGCACTTTATGCTTTAGTTTAGCATAGCAGCCAAGGTTCGCCTAGTGACAATTAGCCACAATTACTATCTAATTACGTCTTATTAGCACTTAATCTATGAAGGTTATCTGTAGACTATATAAGTAATCGTTGACTCAAAAATGGTTACCATCATTTTATATCATAAAGAAAATAATGAGCAAAGTGAGAACAACGCCTTCGATACCGACTCATGGTACACTAAGCCATATTTTTATCTCGGAAGCCTTATGTCATCTGATTACCACCCAAACCCTGCCAACAATCAAGCCAATGTCTTAGGTACGGCACTTGCCAGCTGCTGCTTTGACCCTATTACCGGTTATTACCGCAATGGCTTTTGTCATACTGGTAACCATGACGTCGGTCAACACACCGTATGCGCCAAGATGACCAGCGAGTTTTTGAACTTTTCTGCCAGTCGCGGCAATGATTTGATTACGCCGCTACCTGAGTATGGATTTTCTGGCCTCAAGCCTGGCGATTATTGGTGCATTTGCGCGTTACGCTGGGTTGAAGCTTTGGATTTTGATATTGCCCCGCAAATCAAACTAGAAGCTTGCCACGAAAGCTTATTGAGCTTGGTCGATATTGATACTTTGAAAAGTTACGCCCTTTAATAACGATCATTATTAACAACAATCATTATAAGTTCTGATTGTGACACGTTTTTTACTTTATAAAGGGAGGGTGTATGGAAAACAATAACGACCAGTTGATCAAAAAAACCGCGCGTATTGCACCTAACTCTAATATCAATCGTATTTACGCCGATATGAATGATGAACATCTCTATCTAGACAATGACGACAGCTATATCTATGGCGATGCTGATACCACCACTGAGGACACCATCGAGACCATGACGGTCTACGATCCTGACTCTGAACGCTATGAAGATATTGACTTGTCGAGTGCCGATGAAGTCGTCAATTGCTATGCTTACTCACGTAAGACGGGTGAAAATCTCGATAAAGTGGCGCTAAACGATGTTAGTCGTGCCTTAAATAATAATGGTCAGTTTATTTGGCTTGGTCTCTATGATCCGAGCCTAGAAACCATGGTCAAAGTCAAAGAAGCCTTTGGGCTACATGAGTTGGCAATCGAAGATGCTTTCGCCGATCACCAGCGTGCCAAAGTCGAGAACTATGACAATGACATGGTGTTTGTGGTATTGCGTACCGCTAAGCTTGAGGACAATGTCATTCGCTATGGCACCACCGCGATATTTATGGGCAAAAACTACTTGATTACCATCCGTAATGGTCCATCAAACTCCTATGCGCCTGTCCGTGAGCATTGTCATCGTCGCCCTGAAAAGCTGCGTATGGGACCGATATTTGTACTGCATGCTATTCTCGATTTTATCGTGGATAATTATATGCCGATTACCGATCGTTTAGGTCGCTATTTGCGTGAGCAAGAACGTTACGTGTTTACCTATGAGTTTGATAAAGGTACATTAAAAAACCTTTATGAGCTCAAATCGCAACTCGTACACATGCGGGCGATTATTTTACCGGTACAGGATATCTGTAGTTTTTTTATTAATCATAAAAAAAGCGAGATGGTCTCTGGGTTTTCTCAGGCCGCTAAGCCCTACTTTCGCGACGTCAATGACCATTTGTTACACTCATTAGACGCCATTAATGGTCTGAATGAGATGCTGAGTGTGGTCATGAATACCTATATGGCCATGGTTAATATGGGACAGAACGAGGTGGTGCGTAAGCTTGCTGCTTGGGCAGGTATTTTAGCTGTACCGACGGCCATTGCGGGTATCTATGGGATGAACTTTGATTTCATGCCCGAGCTGCATTGGCAATATTCCTACTTTGTCATCATGCTCATCATTGGATCATTATGTGGCTATTTATATTACAATTTTAAAAGACTTAAATGGTTATAACCAAAATTTATAGTTGATGTTTCATTTGTAGTTAGCGTTCAGCTTTTAAAAACAGCATCCTTGGTGGTGCTGTTTTTCCACTTTATTATTGATAATAATTCTTATTTGTAATACTATTCACATTTATTATTGCTAAACTCTTGCCGCCATTTCTATTATTCCAACGCCATCATATACGATTGACTCAGTCAATAGCACAAACCCTACAACCGTCGGATTTGTATGGGACGGTTTTGTTATTTTACGGCTGGCGTACTGACATATTGTCAATTTGCATCTATCGAGGTTTTTATGCGTTTATCCCGTCTTACTCAAGCTGTCGCGGTCGTTACCGCAGCCTTGATTCTTACTGCTTGTGGCAGTGATTCCGACACAGCCACTGCTATCATAGATGGGACACCGCCACTACTAACCACTGATAGCAACTTTACTGATGGCTATAGCGCGGTTGCCGCGGTATTTGTCTCAGGACAAGTACAAGATAGCAGCGGCGTTAAATCATTGACCTATATGCATAATAACGAATCAGCTCAAGCGCTAACGCTAGATGCTGACGGTTATTTTGATGATCGTATTTTATTAACGCTAGGTAGCAATACCATTGTCTTAGAAGCCACAGACAATGCTGGTAATATCATGCGCTCAACCAAAACCATCTACGTAGGCGATACCATAGCGGCAGGTGGTTCGCATACCGCTGCCCTGCGTGATGGTCAGCTATATGGTTGGGGTCGCAACAACTATGGTCAGACAGGACTCGGTCTGACCACAAAAATCAGCGATATTATGGGACATCCAGACACGCCGATGCTGATGAACAGCGCACCAAAAGATTTGTTATCTATTGGCTTTAATCAAAATCATTCACTCGCTATTGCTCAAAATGGTCAAGTTTATAGTTGGGGCGAAGACAAATACGGGCAGCTGGGTCGCGGTGATGGGGGTCGTAATGACTGTAGCAAGACTGCAGACTGTCGTTTGGATATCAGCGCGATCGAAGGTATCGAAAATGCCGTCATGGTCGCACCCGGCTATAGCCATAACTTGGTATTGACCGAAGAGGGTACGGTTTGGGCCTTTGGTGCCAATGGACACGGTCAACTTGGTAATAATACAAGCACCGATAGCAGCACACCTGTCAAAGTTGACTTTTCAGCAGCCACAGAGGCAGGACATATCGTGCAGGTGGTTGTCAGTGGCAATAGCTCTTATGCCTTAGATGACAAAGGTCAGGTTTGGGGTTGGGGCAGCGATGCTTACGCCAACCTTGGCAAAGGTAAAGTCTGTAACACTACAACCAACTGTATCAACGTCAATGCAACCCCTGTACGTATTCATGTCATTAATGAAACGATTAATAACGCCATTACTGCTAAGACAGATGACGCCACTCAAAAAGCTGACGACCAACCCGCTATAGATGTAGAAAAAGTGACCCAATTGACGGCTGGCAAAGACCATATCTTAGCATTGACCAATAAAGACGCAGTGTATGGTTGGGGGTTAAATGCCACTAGTCAATTGGGCTACAATGGTGAGACATTTAATGGCAGCGAAAAGGCATGGGCAGATGTCATTACCTCACCGACCAAACTGCCTTGGTTTACAGATAAAGAAGTTCGCCGCGTCTATGCCAATGGCAATGCCAGCTATGCGTTACTGGACAATGTCGCCACTAATAATGGCTCATCAACAACGGATGGTATTCTCTATGCATGGGGCATGTTTGGGGAGACAAATGGCGCAGGCAAGACCATTTACAACGACCTAGATGAACCAACCAATAAGCTGCCGAATCTCAAGAATATCGATAATATGGCCATGGGTGCCATGCATCTGATTGCTCATGAAAAATCGTTTGACCAAGATAATAATGCGCTGAAAACTGGTCATTTATTTACGTGGGGCTGGAGTTTTGAAGGCTCACTCGGCAACAAAGACACCACTCATATTTGGATGTATAACAACCCTATCCCAGTTGCTTTACCTAGTCAGCTATAAGTGTTTTAAGTATGACGAAGCGAACAGTGCATAGTTGGTTGAATTTCCTATCATAAAATTCTCAAACAAGCAGCCTCGTTTATGCTGCTTGTTTGAGTCAATACGCCTAACTAATGCTCGGTAGCTTATCGCACAATCCTCAGGATATCCTCAATTAAATCGACAGCCCTCTAAATAGGCTGACGATGAAGATATACTCTAACCCCTTATATTCTAGCCATTTCAGGTCAGTCCATGTTTTTACGATCAAACTCGTCAACCATATCAAATTCTTCACTGTATACATCACTTCCCATCATACGTAACACACTACTCAGTGTAAGTATCGCGCTGCTGCTCACTGCTTGTGGTGGCTCAGATGATTCAAATAATTCCAGTAATGATGGCAATACTAACGCACCCAACCCACCCACTACTCCTGACACTCCAGAAATCGATACCAACTGGCAGCCAGCAGGTGGCAGTGCTACGATTGCCGCCAATGGATCACAGCCTTTTTTGCAAATCATGCCCAATCTACCGAGCAGCGCTTTAGGCGGGGTATCACCTGGACGTGAGTTATTTATCACCGAGTGGACACCAGCAAATGAGGGTCGCGTACTGTTCGATGGTGTAGGGCCACTGTTAAATGCCAATGCCTGTACCCAATGCCATAGCGCTGAAGGTCGCAAACCCATTTATGCAGCCAATGGTCAGCTGAGTGATGCGATTTTATTCCGATTGGGTAATAAGCAAGGCCTGCCACATGCTTATTACGGTGAACAAATGCAGCATCAAAGTATTGCCACAAGTATCAATCCCGAAGGGAGCATGCGCTACGCAGCAATGCCCAGTCAAAATGATAAACCTGCTGGCATACAGTTTAGCTTTACTCCAACTGACCCTAATCAACCCTTAGGAAATACAGCGATTAGCGGACGTATCTCACCGCAGCTGGTCGGCATGGGCTTGCTCGACCTGATTCCTGAAGCGCATATCATTGCGGCAGCTGACCCTGATGATAACAATCAAGACGGTATCAGTGGACGCGTACATTGGGTACAAGATGGCAAACAGCAGCGCATTGGCCGCTTTGGATGGAAAGCCATTAATACCAATCTACGTACCCAAAACGCCAATGCCATGTCGCAAGATATGGGTTTGACCACCTCGGTATTTATGGATCCTAACTGTACGGTAAATCAGCCTATTTGTTGGACAGCAGCGAATGGCGGCTCTCCAGAAGTCTCAGACAGCAGTCTAGACGCCGTGACCGATTTTATGACCGCCCTTGCCGTACCTGAAAGGCGAATAGACGATTTATCAGATTTTAATAAAGGAGCGCAATTGTTTGCGCAAGTCGGCTGTGCTGGCTGTCACACACCCAAGCAAAAAACAGGCAATAGTGATCGCTTCCCGCTCCTATCACAGCAAAACATTTATCCTTATACTGATTTATTACTGCATGATATGGGCGCTGGACTAGATGATAGCGTGAAAGAGAAAAATGCAGAAAGCTTTGAGTGGCGTACACCGCCATTGTGGGGAATTGGCATTGTGGCACGTGATCCAGAAGCGCGGTTTTTGCATGATGGTCGTGCCAGCAGCTTGACTGAAGCGATACTCTGGCATGGTGGTGAAGCAGAAAGTACAAAGACGCGCTTTACACAGTTATCCGCCACGCAAAAACAAACATTAATGACCTTCTTAAAGGGCATTTAACGCTCAAACAATGAAATGTGAGAGTTAAGAAGGCAAAAAAGGGCTACCAGTGGTAACCCTTTTTTATGCTGCTATTTAATAGTTATTCACGGCGATGCTTGGTATGACTATCAGGCGCTTGAGCATTATCAGGTAACAGCGCTTTAATCGTTAAGTTTGCATGCTGTTTATCTAGATTGTCCTCTGGACGGCCAAACGTTTTTGCTGTCCAAGTTAATACTACGATAGAACCGCTCAATAGCATAATGGCCACAGAAATTGTCGCCAGCAGCCATAAATGGAAATAGTCTGAGACCGCCTGTACATCAACCACCAAATGTCGTGATAAAGCAGTAATCGCGATAAATATCAAAAACTGTACCGGCAGACGATGGGTTTTAAAATAAATACCTATCATGGCCAGCAGCTCAAGATAAATAAACAACATCAATATGTCTTTTAAATCCGCTGAGCCTTTTTGAACAATACCAACGAACTCTTTACCGGCGGTCCAAACGACAACCACACTGATTAGAAATAAAATAACGTAATGACAGACATCGACAAACTCTCTACCGATGCCTTGTAGTCGCTCATGAACACCTACGTTTTTTTTAGCCATGTTTAGGTCCTATCAACTGAGATGTGGTTGATTTAGCCTGAGTATATATTACCTCAGGCCCCTTATTTATCGGCAATCAGTATTCGTATGACTCTCTTTTTAGCCGATATTCAAACCGGCAGATTTTTCAGCAGCATCAACCGTTTGGCGAATGAGGGTATTAATGGTCATTGGACCCACGCCGCCCGGTACAGGCGTATAAGCACTGGCGATGTTTTCAACACCTTGCAACTCGATATCACCGACGCCGCCATTATCCGTTGGATGAAAGCCTGCATCGATAACCACAGCGCCCGCTTTGATCCACTCTGCTTTAATCAGTTCAGGCACGCCCACTGCCCCAACCACGATATCCGCACGCTTGATATGCGACTCTAAATCTTGCGTTCTTGAGTGGCAAATCGTTACGGTGCAGTTGGCATTCAATAGCATCATCGCCATTGGTTTACCCAAAATGGCACTGCGACCTACAACTACGGCCTCCTTACCAGCAAGCTCGATATTATGATGCTCTAATAAGTGCATGATGCCTTGCGGGGTACATGAACCATAAGCGCTCTGCTGCATCGCCATACGACCAAAGCCAAGGCAGGTCACACCATCGACGTCTTTTGCCAAGTCAATCTGCTCAAAGCAAGCACGCTCATCAATATGCGCAGGCACTGGATGTTGTAGCAAGATACCATGGACGTCTGGATTGCTATTAAGTTCATCTATTTTCGTCATCAGCTCTTCAGTGGTCGTCGCACTTGGCATCTCAACGCGTATAGAATCCATGCCGACACGTTTACAAGCATTACCTTTCATACGTACATAAGTCGCAGAAGCGGGATCGTCGCCGACCAATATCGTCGCTAAGCTTGGGGTGCGTCCTGTTTTATTCTTGATAGCGTCTACACGCGTACTCAGTTGCTGTTCTATTTGTTTAGCAAGTGCTTTACCGTCCAAAACGGTAGCAGATCCTTGGGCAGTTGACATAGTAACTCCAATAGAGGGTGCGATAAAAAAAGAAAGACAGCGCCCGCAACTATTTGCATGCCTGTCTTATGCTTGATCAATGTATGATTAAGACTGATATTGTACCTGTCTGAGCTAAAAAATCCTAGCGTGAGATAAGACTTGAATACTTATAAATTTCTATCACTCGCCAATCTAGCAATATCATGTCATTGCCAATGCAGCCTTTACCGTTTAATAAGAAAGTCCAATCACAAATAAAAGTTAATAGCCGCAACACCTTATAAATACTCAACACGTCTTAATAAGCGATATTCTCACATTACTGAATCATTGAAGCAAACACGCGATCGATTGCATCTACCGTTTGCGCGATTTCGGCAGTGGTTAAGGTAGGATGAACTAAAAACATTAAGCTGGTCTCTCCCAATTGTTTTGCTATTGGCAGTCTGTTTTCTGGACGCAAGCCTGTATCATCGAATGCTTTTTCTAAATATACCTCTGAGGCAGACCCTGAATAGCAAGGCACGCCTGACGCATTTATTTCTTCAATGATGCGATCACGTGTCCAGCCCTCAGCTAGGTTATGTGGTTGCACATAAACATACAATTTATAATAGGCATGGGTAGAGTTTGGAAACTGAGAGGCCTGATCTAATGTCGGCACCGATAGATAGCCTTTTTCTTCCCATTTAGCACATGACTCTAATATCACTTTAGCATTAGCACTGCGCTTCGCTATCCAGTCACTCATATGTGCCAATTGAATACGCCCAATCACGCCTTGAATCTCGGTCATGCGCCAGTTGGTACCAAAGCTCTCATGTAGCCAATTATAGCCGGGCAGCTGCTCAGTCTCATAGACCGCCGCATAGCTTTTGCCATGGTCTTTATACGCCCACATTTTTCGCCATAGCTGCTCGTCATCGGTGGTGACCATGCCGCCCTCGCCGCCTGTGGTCATGATCTTATCTTGGCAAAAACTCCACGCGCCAATATGACCGATACTGCCAACGCTACGACCTTTGTAGCGTGCACCATGCGCTTGTGCGCAGTCTTCAATGACATATAAATGATGCTGATCTGCCAGTGCCATGATGCCATCCATATCACAGGGCCAACCTGCCAAATGCACACAGACGATGCCTTTGGTTTTGTCCGTCAATACCGCCGCTATCGACTCTGGCGTGATGTTCCCTGTCGCCTCATCAACATCCGCAAAAATGGGCGTCGCGCCTGCATTAACCACTGAGGAGATACTGGCAATAAAAGTGCGCGGCGTCACGATAACTTCATCACCCACACCTATACCAAGTGCCTGCAATGCCGCGTCCAATGCCAAAGTTCCGTTGCCCAATGCAATCGCGTATTTGCTACCCGCCCAGTCAGCGAATTCCTCTTCAAACTGACGGCATTCTTGCCCTGTCCAATAATTGACCTTGTTGGATAACAATACTTGACTGACCGCATCCGCTTCTTGCTGAGTAAAACTAGGCCAAGGTGAAAAAGGAGTATTTAGCATGCGTTCCTCATCAAAGCGTGTTTTTATCGACGCTATTACCTGTGAATTTACTCATGGTCGCTTCACCATCAGCACTAATGCCATCTTTGATAATGACTTTTTTTACTGTTTTAACCAAGATCATAATGTCTAACCATAATGACTGATGATCGACATACCATGTATCGAGCGTAAATTTTTCATGCCAACCAATCGTATTGCGACCATTAACTTGTGCGTATCCCGTAATACCCGGACGTACACGGTGGCGACGCGCTTGCTCATCATTATATAGCGGCAGATATTCCATCAATAATGGTCGCGGCCCCACCAAACTCATATCGCCTTTAATCACATTCCATAGTTCAGGCAGCTCATCGAGACTGCTATTACGCAAGGTCTTACCAAATGCCGTCAAACGCTCATCATCCTCTAAAGGATTACCCTCTGTATCGATAGCATCTTTCATCGAGCGAAACTTAATCATCTCAAACGGCTTTCCGTTTAGACCAGGACGAGTTTGTTTAAATATCACTGGTGATCCTAAGTTTTTTTTGACCTTATAAGCCGTAATAGCATAAACAGGAGATAATATTACCAAGGCCGCCGTGGCCGCCGTAATGTCAAATAGTCGCTTTATCATTTTTCAGCCCGCCTTTTGTCGTTTACGCGGTCATCCCTATTACGTAAATAAAAACTTAAATAACTTTGCCACAATTGCTTGCGTTCAAAATTTGCAATGGCCCAGTCTCTTGCATCAGGATATCTCTTTTCAAATTCCTTACCAGTAGCAGCAGCACTGATCGCTTCGGCGACAGACGACATATCCTTAAAATTGAATTTTCGACCACTGATACCTTCTTTGACACTATCCTTTACACCAACGACATCATAGGCAAAGGTTGGAACGGCGCAACTTGCTGCTTCAATAGCGACACTGCCAAACCCTTCACGATAGCTCAAAAATAAATGTAAATCAGCACACTGAAAAACCTCGTGTACATTTGGATTGGCTGGTATATACACACCTCTATTATCTTTGACAACTTTCTCAACGACTACTTTTCCTACGTCGTCTTCACAGTCTCCTATGAACATAAAGTAGACGTTTTCTGCTCTTAGTTTTTCGGATATATACTCAATATCTTTGAAGCCTTTATCATCACAAACTCGTCCTACCACGCAAATCACAAAGGTATTGTCAGGTATCTTGTACTTCTTTCTTAATGCCTCTTTTTCTAGCTGAGCCATAGGTTGCAGCAAATCAGTATCGATGCCGTTAAATGAGCCATTATCAATGACAGTTGCCTTGCTTTTTTTGAGGATATTTTCTGCTAAGCATACGCTGAGCAAAGACTCAGAAACAAATAAAACCTCGTGAGATAAGCCAAAACTTAATATATCCAGACCCTGAAACACCCTCTTTTTTAAACCTGAAAAATTCTCATAGGCTCTACCCACGCTAAAAGCAATTCGTCTCTTTTGCAATGTAACAGCACTTGCGATACTCCCTAACAACAAGGCTTTAGGCGTTAAATAAACCACCACATCAAAACGATTCGATAGCATATAACGGGTTAAAAGCGCGAGTGACTGAGCATCTTTAAACAAAGAAGGCTTACGCTGAAAATTTAAATTAATCACCTTGCCTATTTTGCGCTCACGTAAAATATCTAGCTGCTGTTTATCGCCACCGCAGATTAAGGTGATCTCAACATCCGCGTGATCTCTAATGTATTCAAGCTGATCACGATATAGCACATTAAATGACACCGCATCTGTCATTAGAAAGCATATCTTTAATGTCATTTCAGCACCTCAATATTTTTTATATATTGTTTTATTAGTGACGTTTTATAAATAATATCATTTAGCACAAATACCATTTACCACTGACTGATGATGATTTCTTAGCGTGTCAGATATTGTTAATTTATTTCTTTTGTTGGCTATCTTTTGTAATAATCCTATCGAATCTAAAAAATTGACTGTTGTCAGTTTTGCTGACAACTTCAAAGAACCTAAATAGCTGTTTCCCTTATATTCACCATACGTTTTAAAACTGTCTTTATATGATCTGGTTATTTTAGATAATGATAAATTTCCTTCTTCTCTATAATAGTATAGTAAATCGGGCAATACCGCTAAATTTAAATCTTGATTTGAGATAGCTCTACACCACAAATCATAATCTTCAGACCTTGGATAATTTTCATTATATTTATTTCTTTCATACCAACTCTTTTTTGCCAAAACAGCAGCATGTACAATAGGATAAGCAGCGGCTATTTCTTTAAATTCTGTATAAATTTGATCGACATGACGACAACCATAAACTTTATTAAAATTATCAATAGACACGACACCTGTAGAAACCAAATCATAATTTGGATTTTTTTCTAAAAAACTTAATTGAATTGCCAGTCTATCTGGATGAATGAGATCATCGGCATCCATGCGCGCTATATAATCATAACTAGCTTCTTCAATAAGCTGATTTAATCGAGCAGGCAGTTTTTTATTTATACCATCAGCAATGACCTTTATTCTATGATCAGACTCTTCAAAACGCTTGGCGATGGCCAATGACGCATCAGTAGAGCCATCGTCGATCAATATAAGCTCCCATAACTCATGCGTTTGAGCCAATATGGATTTGATAGCATCTTCCAAGTACGCTTCAGCATTATAAATGGGAATACCAATAGATATATATGTCTGATTTTTCATTAGAAAACCTCAAATATCGGATTGATAATATACGGACTCAAGTTACTAAATCTCGATGTCGTCAAGACAAAATACATGAGAAAAATAATGATACTCGCTATATATAAATAAATATTATTCATTATTTTTAAAATCATAGGCAGTATCAAAACTAATGTCCATGTAAAATACGCAAGCAGCCTTTGAGGACCTGAAGGACTGGTGCCCAACATCGCTAACGGTATGATAAAAACCACGCCTGACGCATAAAATGTTATTAATTTTTGAAACTCTTTGTCTTTGATTTTATATAGATAACTGACCAAGATAATTAAAATCATGATAGCCGTGTAAAAACCAAGCGTTAAAAATCCGCCTGCTTCATCGGATGCTTTCGCATAACCCTCGTATCTATCGTTAGTAGAAGAAATATAAGCGACCAAAATCCCACTCACTAATAGCGACCCTAAAAATGTTGCCAAAATCTTATATAAGGGCTTTACTCTTAAATTGACGATAAAATAAAATGGAATCATAAATAATGCGGTTACATGAAACAATGAAGCAATTGCACAAATCAGCAGGTATGCAATAAATCGTTTTTCTAACAGATAAGGAATGGCCAAGGTAAAGATCGCCATTGCCAATCCTTGACGCAGTCCATTAAAAGAAAAAGTATAAACGCCTAATGTAATAAATAAAAATACGGAAAACCAATAATTTACGCTGTATTTTTTAATCGCTCTAAGATAGCAATAGACAATAATTAAACTGGTAATAACAAGCAGCCAAAAATAATGAGTGGTCATACGTAACAACGCATACTCTAATAACTGATAACCGAACTCAATGTCTTCGTTGAACCTAAAGTACTCGGCATTCAATTGACTGTTGAAATTTCTCGTATAGTTTCCTGTATCCGTACCGACTCGGTAGCTACGAAGGCCTGCAAACACTGTCAATATAATTAGCGGCAGCCAAAAAGACGTACGATTGAGAGATTTTTTCTCCAGTACGATCCAAAAAATAACAAGGCTAAGAACCAGCAGGTATGGAAGCATTTAACCCTCTATAAAAGTAGATGTCGTCAATCTTATATAAATCGGATATGGTGGCAGGTTTACACCGTCTAGTATCTTTTGTACCGTCCAGTACTTATATAACTATAGCCTTCCTAGCCACCTCGCTTTTTTTCTAATTCCGTCCAAACTACCTTGAAACGACTATAAATAAGAAGCAACCACTCCGTCACATACTCAAGTACTTTTGCATTAGTATTTGCGCGTTGGTAGCAGCACTAAATCCATATAAATTCAGCGCTGCGGTTATGTCTTTTTCATTGGGCTTTGGCTGTTTAGACGCTAATAAGCAATCAACCCAATCCTTGGCTGAGTGAATTGGTAAAAACTGTACTAACCCAAGTCCTAAATCTACTTCAGGCGATACTTGGTCAGAAACCAATGCCTTTAACCCAGCTGTTTGGCTCTCGACCAAGACGACAGGGAAACCCTCATGCAACGAAGGCATGATCATATAGTCGGCGCTGGCCATTAATTCTGTGATATCCGTACGCATCCCCAAAAACTTGACCGTATCTAGGAGTGACTTATCTGCTACTTGTTGCCTGAGCCTCATATCCAATGAACCTTGTCCAACAATGTATAAGGTAAAAGCGATTTGACGTTTTTTTAACTGCTCAGCGACCTCTAAAGAAAACTGATGGTTTTTAACCTCATTTAGACGACCGACTTGGATGATTTTTAGCCCCTCATCGCCAAATTCTTGATCGATATACTGTCTTGATTGGCTAGCGACTGTCATCATCTGCTGTATGTCAACAGCATTGGGCAATAACCACACATCTTTTATGCTGCCAAATAGATATTTTGCCGCTTGTTCACCGCAACTCATTTTATCCGTGGCCAATTTACAATTGGTAATGAACGCCCACTGTTCATATACTTTTTTAACAATATTGGTTTTACCATTACTGGTGCTATGAGAATGTGAAATGCGATGCGGCACGCCAGCACCTTTAGCAGCCAGCAGATGAAAAGCATTGTTTAATAGCATGTGAGCATGAACGATTTGATAGTCAGGGTGTTGTTTAAGGAAGTTTTTAAGCTTCCACATACGCGCTAATGAATGATCCGCTAAAATCGGTATAATCCTACCGCCCAGCGCTATTATTTCAGCATCATAGTCACCGACCTCGTCGGTAAAAGTGATAAAATCAAACTGAATCTGGCTATGATCTATATGACGATATAGATTCATGAGCATGGTCTCTGCCCCAGCCCGATCCATTTTTCCCACGATGTGTAGCACTCTCTGAATAGTCATCTCTTTACCTATTAAGAAGCCATAAAACCAAACGTATTTTTCAAAACTATTCTGAATCTGTTTTCTCTTGACCTTTAACCCTTGCTCTTTTGTCTAGCGCTTGACGAAGCACCTGTAACATAAGCAAGGCAACTTGCGTCGGCATACGTACGATATTACTAATCATCATATTTCTTACGGTCAAATCGCTCTTATAACCCTTTAGTCGTAACGTTTTATCTGCTTTTTTAGCTTGTGCTACTGCAGCTGCTAAATAGTCATTATCTATACGAGTAAGGATACTCCAATGACTTTGTTTAATTTTATTGGCGAGCGTTTTTTTAACCTCATCCGCTTGATAGTCCTCTACTAAACTGATGACTTCTGCGTGGATAACGAAAAGGTCTAATAGTTTTTTATCTGTTGACCCTGTGATCGACGTGCCGCGCTGTCTGTATAGATAAAAATCAATGGGCAGGTGATACTTAATATTAGTAGCTAAGCCAAGATGCCAATGAAAAGGCCAGTCTTCGTAGTACAGACCCACTGGGAACTGTAACGGGGCAGACCACACTGCGCTAGATTTAATAAATTTGAGCCATGCAAAATGCGGTAAGCTAAAATATGAGCCGTCTATTTTGGTTGCCTCAAATGCTAAATTTCTAGCTGGATACTGCGGATCTGTCTCTGTGATGCCATCTTTGAATGGCGTAAAGCCATACGTCACGACCTCTGCATTCGTGGTGAGTGCACAATCCACACACACTGCCACCAATCGAGAGTCTATAATGTCATCAGAATCAACGAACATCATGTATTCGCCTATCGCAGACTTGATACCAGTATTACGTGCCGCAGAAAGACCGCTGTTTTTGTGATGCTGAATGACTTTGATGCGTTCATCTATGAGATGTGACGCAAGTGCATGTTTTGAATCATCAGTGGAGCAATCTTCTACAACGATAATTTCAATATTCTGATAAGTCTGCTGCTTAATGGATGCCAAGCAAGCATCGATATATGACGCAACGTTGTACACCGGTACGATGACACTCACTAATGGCGTTTCGATAGTCTTCATATCGCTACTAGCGCTTTTTTTAGGTCATCATACTCAGCCATATCAACTGGAGACTCATCCATCATACCGTGAGGCAGGGACAGGAGGCTATCGATGAATGTTGCAATATCAGCAATCTCTTCCAATTCTAAAAACACCAGCCTTGGATGACCGCCTAACCAGTCCAACTGCGTCTGTCTTATCTTATGATTGGAGTTCGGGAGTACCAAGCACGGCGTACCCGATAGCAAACATAAAATCATGCCATGCAGACGGTCAGTCACGACCAATTTTGCAGCACGGAATTGACTAAGCTTGTCCGTCAGTAATTTTGTGCAATGTGCCTCATAGAGTTGCGAACCACCAGCATGTGTGTCGGTCTTTTCAATCTGATAGCCAGTATCTGCTAAGGCTTTGTCTATCATGGCGTATTGCTCAGCTGATAATGCGGCTTCTTTGTCATCTCGTAAGCAGCGCAAAATACCTGAAGGCGCTAAGCAATCTGTCGTACCCAGCACTGTTGCATTCGCGCTCATCACAATATCTGGTACGAGACCAATATGCACATTACTGTACTCAGCAAAAAGCTCGAAGAGTTTTTCCGATGTTATCGACTCTCTGGCAAAAACATGTATATCTGGATGCTTGGCGTAAACTTTCACAATACGCTGCAAGGCACGTTTAGATTGAATAGAATCATTCCAATCTAGTGTCTGAGGAAAACAAACGATACGATTGGCAGGAAATGACTTGATGACTAATTGGCGCAGCTCCTCAATATCAGGATACGTGCCACCCATATTACCGCCGCCGATGATAGTGACGATATCCGTCTCTTTGATTTGCTTTTTAATGGAATCGAGCACAAATCTGGTTTGACTGATAGCAACACTAACAACGTCATAATCCGTCAGCACACGTTGCAAATACTGCTTTTGCGCGTGAGAAATAGCAATATCACCAATATTGCCATAGTCAGCGGCAAGAAAAATAAAGCACCGTTTACCAGTTGGTAACGGTAAACCTCTAGCCCCCATATAAGCGGCTAAGTGTTTTTTTAATCTGAGCGGAATGAGCTTTTTTATAGCAGCAATATTCATTTTTAATGCTCCCTTATCCGTTTCTCATTAACAGCTTCTTCACCCACATACGACGCCTTGAGCCAACAGGAAACAATCTATTCAAGTTAGGAGGCGGTTTACGTTTGAGTGCTTTTTCAATGTATGGCAGCCATTCAAGACCTCTACCCGTTTTAATCATCTCATGACGAATTAACTTCCAATCTATGCTGACAGCCCTGCCCTTTAGAGCCATTGATTTAAAAAGTGATGAGTCCATGGGCTCGCTAAAACATTGAGGGTTATCTATACCTGCAACCAAAAAATTGAGACGCGTCCTAACACATTTCTCACAGCGACCGCAGTTACTATCATGCTTATCTCCAACCCAACAGACACGTAAATTCTCTATACCCAATGGCCATTCTGCAAGCGCTTGAAGCTTCTCTGACCGACTAAACCCTGCGCCATCATGAATGAGTCTAAAGTCGCCAGAACTTAGCAGCGGGTCAGTGATGGGGTGTGAGCCCCAAGGACTAATTAATACATCATAAGAATCACCACTACCAATGAGCCCAATTCCTGCATATCGTTTCAATCCGCATAATACTGAGGCAATAGCAGCAGCATGATAGTCTTCCCAGTTGATAGACCAAAGCGTGCGAATATTTGTTTTCACAATGACCAAATCAATATTGATATCTGCAAGTACTTTTGCCGCTATTTTTGCTGCACTGGCAAAGCCTTTTGTATCCTCTAAAGGTATATCAAAGCCATGCACAAAAACCCCTGCTTTAATATTTCGTGTGGCGTATCCTGCTCTGCCTGTCGCATGACGATAAGCGGTAAACTGAGCATCAACGCCACCAGAAAATGCAGCAATAGCACCACCTACATGCCAGTCTTGTTCTCGCATACGATCCACTTGTATATCAATCAAAAAATAACGGTCTGGTAACCACTTATTCCAAACATACTGTAGCTCTGTTAGGTTGGCTAATAGCTCATGCGACACGCTACCATGCACATGAATGGCTGCTCGCATCTGCATCGCGGGCAACAATGTGGCCAGTAAATAAGCATCACAATCATCGTCTTCTGGCATTGGCAAGTTCGCTGGATATACAAACCACAATGCCTTCTCAGTCATTTGCCCGTTAGCTGTTGTCTGTTGCAGCAAACAACAGCGCTTTTGGCCTTTTTCATCACTGCGTAAAGGCTGAGGCAACAAATCAATATTAAGCATATTTTTTCACCTTTGCTTTAGACCAAGACAGTTGAAGAAAAACCAGCGTCATAACATACCAACGCCGTGAAAAACATAAAATCAATACACGAATGCCGCGTGCTGGATGCCGTTGATAATAATGCGGCAAACAGTTCTGATAAACGAAAGACTGGCGGATTTTAACTAGCTCTGCACGACGCTTTGTTATATCGACATGCGCCAAATTATTAAGTAAATATGGCAGCATATGCTCGACATAACTACGAGCAAAGTCCGATAATAGCACTTGCTTCTCAGTAGCACTGATCGACCAATCATGTATCCTGACTCTGGCTGTATAGTCCGCTTCAATGGACTCCAAAAGCCCTGATTTATATTGTGAGCTTGTTATTGAGGTCGCATTTTCATAATAGTTGTATGGACAGTCTGGCAGCACCGATAAACGATTCGCTTTGCTTAGACATGCGATATTAAAAATACCATCCTCACCAAATTTGACGTCACTATCAAAACGCAGCTCTGCGATTAAATTTTTGTTATACACCTTGGTGCAGGCGTACCAATATATATGTCTATTCTCTGTCACTCTCAGTTGTAGCGTTTCGATATCTTGCCGTGAGTATTCTGCCGCACTATTAGGACGCTCAATAACAGAGCCATCCAGCATCATGCGTTTATGACCAAATGCCAACATCTCGACATCTCGATCTACAGCTTGTTCAAAGACAAAATCAAAATACCAATCATCAATGGTGTCATCCGCGTCTATAAAAACGATGTAATTGCCGGTTGCGATATCGAGCCCAGTATTACGAGCCTCTGCCACGCCACCATTTTTTTGAGATTTCACCGTAATCCATGACCTAGCACTCGCCCAGCTATACAATAGACGAGCCGTTTCATCTTTAGAACCATCGTCAATGACTATCAGCTCAATGTCGTGATTCTTTTTCGCAACGTCAATACTGTTGATGCAACGATCAATAGTAGCAGCGGCATTAAATGCAGCGATAATAACCGAAATCATAGTGAGCCTCTCAAGTTGAGACTTCTCATACATATCCTTTGTGACATTTAAAGCAGTCAAAAAACGTACCTACTGCTCCACTTCATCGATATGAACAAGACGCCGAAAAGCGACATAAATGATAGATAAACTGAGCAAAACCCCAACAAATGAGAAAAGGGCAATGGCTATCATATCTGACTCAAAAACGTAAAAACCTACATACAGCGCTGCAGCACGAAATACCACTGCAAACACTTCTCTAATCAAAAGGAATCGCTGTAAACGCAATGCTGGCAATGCCGCAGTACTCGCACCAGACACTAAACTGGTCAAAAGCCAAATAGACAGCCACTGCGAATAACTACCTGCTAATGCCCACTCTGCACCGAACACTAAAGAAAAAAGATAATCACCAAAAACGAACACCGTACCGAATGGCACAATACCAACCACCAATAAAATCAACGTCACTTTTAATAAAAATTGATAAGCCTCAGGTGAATTTGCTGTGATGGCACGCGTAATTTTAGGATAGAAAACCTCTCCAATCGCCTGACCTAACAGCATCGCGGGTGCACCAAGCACAAGGACAGCTAATGAATACTGCCCTGCAGAAGAGGCATTAAATAATGACGCTAACAAGATAGTTGGCAACCCCACTGAAGCCGCATTCAGGATACTTTGTGGCATACGATATATCGCAAAATCACGCTGCGATATGGCGGCATGTCGAATACCCTTAGTGCCAAACCAATGGCGGACATTTAATACACCTACTCTAGGTACACGAAGCATCTGCATGATAAAGTTTGTGAGCTGCCCTGCTATCGTCAATAAAATAAGTAACATCCCTGAAGGTGCTAACATACCGCCTATCAGCTTACTACTATCTGTTACAAGCTTGCTTTCCACATAAGCCCGAGCTTTCGCTTTAAATAAGCCCACTCTAATAGCAGACTGATCAGCGACAGAAAGAAAGGCACCGACTAATAGCGTTAATGGTATGAGATATAGCATGTTTGGCGTACTTTCCATACCCATCCAACTTGCCAAATGAAACTTGCCGACATAGACAACAATGAATGAGAGGACAGCTATAACCACACTAAGCAATATAGACAATCGGGCAATTGCCGCAGCATCCTCGTCACTGTCTGGCATCACGATTGCATTTGCATAGCCCATAGTGGCAATCGGAGTAATAATACTGACGATAGCAGTAAAGGCAGCAGCGATACCGAAATCCTCAGGTCTGTACAGTCTTGTGAGAAATGGCATAAAAATCATGGCGATGGCCTGTCCAGCAGCAATCCCGCCACCGACCATGACCACATCTCGCACAAAGTGACTGGTTTTCAACCTGTTTATTGTGCTCTGTATCGATGAAAATACTCCAGAGCTCATGACATATTGTCCAATTTAGTGACTCACAGAACTTGTAAGGAATTTATGACAGCGCGCCTCTCTCTATTAACCCATTTCATCTGTCAGTGTGGTATCTACTTTCTCTACCTCGCCATCTTTATCAGATCCTTCTCGGTAACCTTCGACAAAAAACTTAAACTGTGTTTTCAGCCAGACCACATCCTGCTGCTTTGCTTTTTCTGCAAATTCAAATAAAATATTTTCGATATCTTGCAAAGGAAAGCTGTGCTCCATTGCTTGCATAATCAATGGATGAAAAGTAGGTTCGATATTGTCTTCACCAATGATTAACTCCTCGTAGAGCTTTTCTCCCGGTCTCAAGCCAGTAAATACGATTTCGATATCGCCATTGGGATTGTTATCATCTTTTAGCTCACAACCTGTCAAACGAATCATACGTTTTGCCAGATCAACAATTTTGACGGGCGCGCCCATATCAAGCACAAACACTTCACCACCGAATGCCATCGCACCTGCCTGAATAACCAAACTGGCCGCTTCTGGAATCGTCATAAAATAGCGCGTGATGTCTGGATGGGTAATGGTGATCGGACCGCCTTGCTCAATCTGTTTGGTAAATAACGGCACCACAGAGCCTGATGACCCTAAAACATTGCCAAAACGCACCATGCTAAAACAAGTCTGACTATTACTTTGGCTCAATCCTTGGCAGACCAGCTCAGCCAAGCGTTTGGACGCCCCCATGACATTGGTAGGTCGCACAGCTTTGTCAGTAGAAATCAGCACAAAAGTCTCAACGCGAGCCTGTATCGCAGCACGGGCACAATGGTAGGTGCCTTTGGTATTATTGATGGTGCCCTCAAAGGGATTAGACTCAACAATAGGCACATGCTTATAGGCTGCAGCGTGATAAATCGTTTTTATATGGTTTTTTTCGAATATATTGATTAATTTTTTTTCGTTACTGACACTGCCGATGATGCTAATAATCTCAATATTTTGATAATCAGCATCTGCTGTTTTTAAATTACCAAGTTCTTGATCTATAGTGTATAAAGCATACTCAGACTGTTCATATAGCACTAAGCATTTAGGTTTATTTTTGATGATTTGCCGACACAGCTCACTACCTATTGAACCACCTGCCCCTGTAACGAGAACGTTTTTGCCCGTGATGTTTTTTTGTAGCAACTCCGCAACAGGTTCCACCGTTTCTCGTTCGAGCACATCTAGTATGTCAACGGGTCGTATATGACTGACAGTTACTATCTCATCAGCAAGCTCACGTAAGCTTGGCAAGTCTTTTATCTTAACGGAGATACCTGACAGACTGTCCATAATCTGTTTTTTACGACCACGGCTCATAGAGGGCATGGCCAAAATCACCTGCGCCACATTGAGTTTTTCTATCAACCACGGAAGCGCATGAGCTGCATATATTTGTTTGCCATGTAAATAAGCCCCAGTAAGCTGCGGGTCATCATCGATATACGCCACCACATTGTACTGATAAGAATGCCTCAAACTTTCTAGCAACTCTCTACCAGCTTCTCCTGCACCATAGATAATCACGTTGTCACAACAGGCATCTGGACGACGGCTTTGACCTGCACCCTGTAGACGTTTCAGTAACGCACGGATCATGAGCCTACTATTCCACAGCCAAATAAAAAATAGAAATAAAAATATGACGGGAGCTGAGCGCGGTATCGTCGCTGATGGACTCAAATAAATGATAACTTGATAAACAATAATAAGTAAAAAAAACAGTTGCAGCACACGACCCATCACTGCATCAAAAAACCCTCGAGAGGCGCTGCGATAAAAACCAATAAGATATAAGCTAGCAACCGGCACGAATGCATAAAAAGCCAATGCTGCAAGACTGATATGAGAAGCCACATAGCCTTGTCGTAGCATCAATGCCAATAATAGGCAAAAGATCGACATGGCAAAATCTATACTAAATAAGAGGGTGCTTTTCGTCAGGCGTGGTAATGACAATAAATACAGAGCCACACGCTTCGACCATTGATTAAAACCACTGGACGATTGATAAGCATTGTTTGACTCTGTTTTTATCAACATAATATCCACCCAATTAAGTTGGTTTGCTTATGAGCGACAACCACGCAAACTAGCGGTTATCTCCATAGGCATAATGATAATGGTAGCTATATTTATCCATAAGACCCTGCTGTACATCATTGAGAATAATGCCATCTACTTGGACATTGGCTTTATTCATTTGCTTGATCGCATAAACCAGTTGCCCTTCTATTGAATGATTAAACTTCGTAACGATGAGTACTTTGTCTGCATGTTGCGCAAGTACCATAGCATCTGACGCCGCCAATATCGGGGGTGAGTCGATGACAATATAATCGTATTGATTTTTTAATTCTGCCATCAAATGATTGAATTTTTCGCCCATCAATAAGGAGGTGGGATTATGCGGCTGCCGTCCGCGCGGTATGAAATCAATCAACTCCATACCAGTGGGATGAATAAAGCTTTCGACCCCTAAGCTAGAAACCTCACTGTCTGATCGAGTACCATCAATCGGAGAAAAATGCTTTTTATCCTGCAACAAATAATCGGCAAGACCATCATGTTGGCTCATATTAAACATTTTATGCAGCTCACCTAAGCGCATGTCCCCATCGATGACCAAGACTTTTTTGTTGAGCTGGGCAAATACCTCTGATAAATTAGCAGCGATAAACGACTTGCCCACACCAGGGCTCTCCCCAGTAATCAATATGACTTGCGCGGGCTGCCCGACCGCTGTCCCCATTGGCATACCAAACATCAAATTGGTTCTTAAGCTTTTGATCGCCTCATAACTCAAACTACTGTGATCAACATGAGCGAGCATGCGAGGGGTGGTATTCTTCTTTTTACTCAACCTCGACAGTAAGGGTGAGCGTGGAATCGTTGCAATGACAGGGATGCCCGTAGTGGTCTCTAAATGCTCTGGATCTTTTACGACATTGCTAATAATATTCTTCAAGAGCACCAGCATCACCCCAAACATCATGCCTATCAATGTGGTCAGCATCAGGATTTGTAGTTTATTTGGTGCAATGGCATTAAAGGTACTGGTCGGTGAATCGATAATACGGGCATAGCCGATTTGACCAGCCTTGACGATTTTAAGTTGCTCATAATTTTTGAGCAGCGTCAGATAGATTTCTCGATTGATTGCCGTATCTTCTGATAGCTTTAGAAACTCTCGCTGTATTTCAGGTAGACCTGCAATGGTATTATCTATCTCTCTTGTTCTATTATTGAGCACTTTGAGCTGTTCATTAATTTGAATGACCAGTGGATGCTCTTCGGTATAATAAGTGGTTAGGTCTGCTTTTTTGAGTTTAAGCTCATTGAGCTGCTCATCGATGCGGGACTTCTCATTCAATAACAACTCGGCTTCTTTACCCACATCAATCGTGCCATATTTTTTACGAAAGTCATTAAACAGTGCTTCAGAAGTCTCTAATTTTTCTTTTAATAGAGGGATCTGCGTTTCCATAAAGGCAAGTGTTTTGGTCGTTTCTTCAGAACCGCGAGATTGGTTTTGATCGACGTAAGATCGGACGATCTGATTGAGTATAGTCGTGATTTGCTCTTGGTTAGGACCCGTCATCGACAGCTGAATAATACCCGTTTTTTGACCTTTTTCTTCAACGGATAAGGCGCTGTTGATAGCGTCAGTCGCAGCCTTGATCGTCTGCTTACTAATATTAATTGGGTAACCATCAGCAGGTAACTCTGTGACAGTGATATTAATCTGACCGTCCAACCCTTTGAACTGATGCGCCTGACCAAGCTGACCTTTGAATTCATCAAACCCATTGCTCAAAACAAACCCTGTAGCAGATTTTGTAAGTGTAAAAGGTTGGTTCAAGTACGCTGGTGATACATCAAATTGGCGGACTTTTACTATGCCATTTTCGGTATCAAGTGACACATCATCTGGTGTATTTAATTGCGTGTAAGTACGATTGCTTTTTATTCTATCAAGATGACCAATATTGGGATCTGTTAGCTTAATGCGCAGGTGCAATAGCTCAACCACTGGCTCCAATATCATACGTGATCGTATCAGCTCTGCTTCTGTCTCCGCTTTGCTGACTTCTGCACCCACCAGCTCTGAGATACTCTCACCAAGCGCCTCTATTCCTTGAGTATTTTCTTCAATCTGTATCAGCGCATCTGATTTATAGATGGGATTCACATAGCGGGTATACAAAAGCCCTAGTAAAAGCCCCAATATCGCCATGAGAGCAATGATTTTCCAACCACGTAACAATACTAAAACCAGCGCCATTAAATCGATGTCATCATTGTTTTTTTCGCCCGTAGACGTTGATAGGTCTTTTGAATCCATATTATTCATAACCATATACTCATCGCTCAATGTTGATCGTTTAATAGCATTCGCTGAACTTCAACGCTCTAATCGATGTCGCGTCGCTAATCTTGTCAGTCCATTGTTCAAGACTAGCGATAATATCTTGTCTACTCTTGTCAAATGCTGAGTCATCCTGCTGATAAGGGTCAGCAATATCTTTATCAAGCCAATGCCCTATTCGAAAGGTTTTTCCGCGACAGTGCGGCCACTGACTTTCAATCCATTTGGTTTGGCTGGTTGTCATCGTCAAAATTAAATCTGACTGACTGACTAATACTTCATCAATTTGCTTGGCGATATGAGCACTGATGTCTATATTATGAGTGGCCATCAATGCAACCGCTTTGGCATCAGCTGCGTGACCTACAAGCGCTGACAGACCAGCAGAGTCGATGTGCTTTTCTGGATAATATGCCGTTAATATGGCAGCGGCCATCGGGCTGCGGCATATATTGCCAACACAAACAACCAAGATCTGATCAAACGCTCCCATGACTGACTCCTATATCCCTGAAATCACATTGATTGCTGATGTTGAAGGCAGTATGGCGCTAATAATACGATTCCAGCGCGCCAAGCCAGTTGGATCAACATAAAGGATGTCATTGGCTTGCATGTCAAAACGACTGGCCAAGGCAAAACTGGTAATGCTTTGCATGTCGACATAATAAATATTGGTGTATTGATACTTTGGATTATCCCGAACGATATATACTTTGGCCGCATTGGCTGTATTAGAATTCAACCCATTTGACTCACCCAGTACATGCGCTAGGCTCAGCCCTTGCTCAGGAATAGCAACGGGCTCAATTTTGCCAAACTCTCCTAATACATAGACCTTATTGCGGCTTTGGCTATTTACATGAATAGCATCACCGTCTTGTAAGTATATTTGATTGGCAGACAGCCCCATTTGATTTAATGATTGGATACCGAGCTTGTAACTTTTGCCTTGGCGGTTTAATACGATATGGTTTGAATCACCCGTATCAGTCGTACCACCCGCCATAGAAATAGCGCCATATACTGAGATGGGCACATCTGCGATAACAAACTCACCAGACTGCTTGACCTCACCATCCACGAAAAATTTACTACCACGGTAGTTGATGATTTTGACCTGAGGATCTGAGTATTTGAGATAGCGTTGAAGCTTGCTTTGCAAAGTGGCAGTGAACTGCGGCACACTGAGACCGCTGGCTTTGACTCTCCCTATTAAGGGGAATTGTATAAACCCTTGCTGGTCAACGGTCAGACTAGACGTTGAGGCATTAATATCTGGATAATTGGTCAGGATAATATTGAGAACATCCCCTTTAGCAATGCCATAGCTGACACGCCCAGATGTTTTTACTAAATGATATAAATCTCGATCAAGGATGACGGCTTCTTTAGCTGGTAGATTAGCCAAACTCAAAGGTTGAATATAGAATTGTAAACCGTTTTCTGCAGTAAATGTCCCTGACTCGGGTAATTTTCCAGACTGAAGTCCTGAATTTATTGTGCAACTGCTGAGCAATACTGTCAGCAATAAGCAAGATGCACTCGCTATTAAGGAGCGCTTTTGTACAGAAATGAAATATTTATAAACCATAACAGTTACTCATATTTATATTCGTGAATCAAAAATAAGTGCCTTGCTGCTATCAATATATTCATAAAAAAGGATGTATTTATTGAATATACACCTAAACTATACATAACGCAATATTTATAAACATTGATGTAAGAACAATTTTCTTAGTTAATTTATTTTAGGTAAACCCTTTTCAAAAAAGGCGTATAGCGCATATCGATAAAAACAAAAAGACAGAAAAATCTAAATAGGAAGACATATTCAAACGCGTTAGCAGTATTTTTTAGGGTCTATGCTGCCGAAAATAGAAATTTAGTATTGGTTATGTTGCTTAACTAATCTTAATAACATTCAAAGAAACCACTGTTTTATTAAAAATATAAATATAAGCATTTGTGTGCAAATACCTTACTTTTATCACAACTTAATCAACTTTTATTTTAGAAATATCTTTTAATTTAGCAAACTTTCTTTTATTAATATAAAACGATAAATTGATACCGTTTGTAGATACTGGTTTGCGTGCTAAAGTCATCAAAATAGCGTAGAATAGTCAATCCAATTTTTTACATTGAGAAATGTAAACCCACCGACTCAAGGACATGATTATGAAAGATGAAAAATTACAGAAAGCCCTCGCCCGTATGGGTCTTGGCTCACGTCGTCAAATGGAAGAAGTCATAAAATCAGGGCGTGTTACTGTTAATAACGGACCTGCGACCATTGGTGATCGCGTCGAACAAGGCGATGAGATTCGCGTTGACGGTCGTCAGATTAAATACACCTCTGAAAACGAAAAGCGTCGCCGTGTTATCGCTTACTACAAACCTGAAGGCGAAGTCTGCTCTGCTAAAGATCCAGAAGGCCGTCCAACCGTTTTTGAGCGTTTGCCAAAATTGACTCATGATCGCTGGGTGATGGTTGGTCGCTTGGACATCAATTCAACTGGGCTATTATTGTTTACCAATGATGGTGAGATGGCGCATCGCTTGATGCATCCCTCTGGCGAAGTCACTCGTGAATATGCGGTACGTGTATTGGGTGAAGTCACGCCTGAGATCGCTCGTGCGCTAACGGCTGGCGTTATGCTAGAAGATGGTCTTGCAAAGTTCGAAGATATCAAAGAAGGCGGTGGTGAAGGCGTCAACAAGTGGTATCACGTCCAACTAAAAGAAGGTCGTAATCGCGAAGTACGTCGCTTATTTGAATCACAAGGCCTGAAAGTAAGCCGTCTACTACGCACGCGCTATGGTACGATTGCCCTACCAAAAGAGCTACGTACTGGTCGTTTCTTAGAACTCGACAGAAAAGACATCAATACGTTGACCGATCTAGTGAGCTTGCGTCCTCGTTATGGTACGGGTCTGCATGGCGCAGCGAAAGAGAAACAAGAGCGTATCAGAAGCAAGCCGCTTAAAGCGCGTCGCGCTACTGACAGTCGTAGCGATAGCCGCAGTGGTAGCGACAATCGCAACAGCAGCGCGAAGCCTAAAAGTAGTGCTAGCCCTGCCAGCCGTGGTACGCGCAATACTCGTGACCGCAACGACAAGCGTTAATCGCCTGAATGTAAAATGTAGTGTGACTTTGAATCTTCAATAGTTTTAAAGTAGACCACAAAAAAGCTGCCAATGATTATTTATCATTGGCAGCTTTTTTTATAGAAATAATATAAAAAGTAGCTGTCAACCTGACGACTTATATTTAGCTATCGTGGCTATTAATATAATTCTTCATTACTCGTAGCTCTTGCAACTGCTGACTTTCCATTTGTTCTAATAATCTATCTAGACGCTGCTCAATATTATTAAATACCTGCTGTAATAACTGATTGGCTTCCGCCTTTTTTTCATTATCTGCATTGTCAGCGCTTATATTGACATTCGCTAGATGATGATGACTGGCAAGCATTTCAGGCAGCCTAGTGTGCAACATCTTATTCAATACAAACTGCTGCTCGGTTACGGCAGGCGTTTTATGCTGAGCTTGTAGTGATTTTTGATACGCTTGATAGCGGGTTACTTTTTCATCGATACGTTTTAATTGGCGCAGCTGTGGCTCTGACAAATCTTTCAGGTATTTTTTATTTAAATTTAGTTGCTGCCAACTGAGTTTGGACAATGACAACGGTGTATCATAATCCTGATAAGTGAGTACACCTGGCGAAATACCGACCGCTTTGTGTAGCGCATGCCAGCCTTTTTTACCCAAATAAAAGGTGGTGACGGTCGTTACAATGCCAATGCCTATTAAGATGCTCATATACCCTTACTCTTCATCGTTTAATCACACCACTTTGCCTTTACAGTTTAATATTCTCAGCACTCACATTCTTACCAGTTGCGCCAGTTGGATTTTCAATCGCTTTAATTTCTATATCGGTATTAGCATTAGCACTACTAACATTGCTATCGAGCTTTTGCATATCTGTCGTAGTAGCAGGATTATTAAAGCGTTTTTGTAGATAGCGGTTGGTCGCCAGCAGCTTTTGACCATCTTGATGATAAGAGGCATTCAGTAAATCATCAAACTGAGTATTAATGGTACGTAATACATCTAATAGCGCTTCTTTTCCAGTCACATTAGAGTGCTTAATTTTGGTCGTGTCAGCGCGCGCGCCATCCCCCACATCTAAGTCGTGCAAGCGGCGATAGTCAGTCACAGCAAGTGGCACATGCCTGTCCATTAAATTTTGAATTATGATATAGGTTTCATTGACCGTGTCTTTATCGTCTATCTTGCCATCATTATTGGTATCGCCATAAATGACCCGCAGCTTCTCCCCTTTTTCATTGATTTGGTCAAGTGCTGTTTTGACTTCAACAGGCAAGCTTTTTTCTGGGATATAACCCAATTGCGGCATCTCTTTGTACTCAAGCATTTTAGGCGCAGTCATTTTTTTGACACCACGATACCCCAGATATAGCCCAGCGACTGGTAACACTCCATATAAAATGAACATGACAAACATCGCAGTAACTTGAGTCATTAGAGTATCCTAATTTTTGAATAAAATGGCTTGGTAAACTTCTTGTTATTTTAAATTTCTTATTATTCTAAATAAGATAGATAGTTATTATTAAACAAAAAAATAAGGCTCTATTAAAGCCCTATATTGTTATGCATTGCGTCGCTTGTGTGAAAACCATGTTAGGACGTGTCCCCAATTTAATTACAGCTCTAAATTATGTTAATTTTATAATGCCAATTAACAGCCATTATCTATTAGTAATTAACTTTTTGTCCGGCTTTTGACATAACGGTGCGTTGAAGCCAAACGATTCATCACCGTTTGATGCAGCTCATCTAACAATTCATCAAGCTCATAATCAATCTCTAAAAACAAATCCATCAGCATGTCACCTGCCGTCATCTTGCCTTGCACCATATTGTTTTTGGTACGGTGCGGACTAAAACGCTGTAATTGCTCATAATGATGGAGGGCTTCTGGAATGCTCTCTGAAACCAGCTTATCGATGACAAATTGGCGTTCATTATGCTGCTGTTGTTGCTGCTCATTGAGCTCACTGCTCCACTCACGATAGCGTTTTAACTTACCATTGATACGGTCTAGTATCGCAACCGCCTCGATGGGCATGGCGTTTAGGGTGGCTTCATCGACCACATCAACAAGCTCAGTCATAATCGGGCAGCGTCCATGTTTGAGATACCATAAAGTATCGGGGTCAAAAGGTGGTCTATTGGTCGGGCGCATCTGAGCGCGATTGGACAGGTAGCGATCAGTCAATGGTGTCGGCGTTCTGATATCACTCACTTGCGCCAAAGCATCACAAATACGTTCGCTGCGCTCAGGCGGCGTCAGTACAGAACGCTGACTGACAGCTTGATCGTTTTTATCATTATTTGTACTATTATTATCAGTCACCTCTATATCTTGACTGATAGCCATCTCCTGAGCATTTTTGGCTGCTAGCGTTGGCAGGTCATCTTGAGCTTGCCCAAATGACTTTAGCATTCTTGTCAGACTTACCACCATGACCTACCTTGCCCCTCGTCCCGTGCACGCTTATTGCGCTCGTATTGCATAGATTTATCCAATAGCGTATCTTAACAGCTTTTTACCGCTCTGCCAGTAAGCAAAATGTCAACACCTCTCATCCGCCCCCTGCTAAGCACACTATTATGAATGCGACCGACTACACCTCTGGATTCTTACTTGGGCTATCGCTCATCATCGCGATTGGCTCACAAAACGCCTTTGTACTCAAACAAGGACTCAAACGCGAGCACATATTTTTTGTCTGCTTATTTTGCGCGGTCAGTGATGCGCTGTTAATCTCTGCTGGCGTTGGCGGTTTTGGCGCGGTTACGGCGCAATATCCGCAAGTGGTCAATATCGCAAAATTCGCTGGCGTCGTATTCTTGCTAGGCTATGGATTGCAGAGCTTATATGCCAGTGTGCGCGTCACACATGCACTCACCGTCGAGGGACAAGTCGTCACCAGCTTAAAAAAAGCCCTGCTATTATGTTTTGGCTTTACTTGGCTCAACCCACACGTTTACTTAGATACATTGGTACTCGTTGGCATGGTTTCAACGGGTGCTAGTAGTAAGCTGGCATTTGCAGTCGGTGCAGTCAGCGCCTCATTCTTTTTCTTTTTTGCGTTAGGTTATGGGGCTCGATTACTCAAACCATTATTTGCCAAACCAAAAGCGTGGAATATACTCGATGCTTTGGTAGGGATACTCATGTTGTATTTGGCGTGGCACCTTTACCGAAGTTAAAAACAACGATAAAGGCAAAAATAGGTGATAGGCTAAACCATTAACACAGCTCCTAAATATGAATATAAGAATAAAAAAAGCCAAACACATTGTATAAATGCGTTTGGCTTTTTGGAATCTGACACTTTTACTATTTACGATACTTTTTTACGCTTTTTAGGCTTAACGAAGGTTAAGTTCAAAAAATGCTCAAGCGAGTCATCAAGGACGTCCAACCAAGGCTCGGGCAACTCAGGCGATAGCGTGCCTGTTAACGTAGAGCGATACGCCTTTTCTCTAAAGGTCATGATATTATCGGCTTTGTCTTTTTGCCATTCTTTTAAGATTTCACCCTGTTTTTCAACTGCAAATTCTGGATAATCGGTCGCGTTGGTTAAATCACGAATATAAGCGGCTTGAAAGTCGATTGAATCGCTGACCGTCACGCACTTCGCGTAAGTTGCCAACCACTTTTTCTCATCTGCTTCACGGTGTACCAATTCAGGTAACTCGATATCGCCCATCATCACATCACGTGCATACCATGCTTGAGCGTCAAACATATTAAAGGTGAAATACTGATCCTGCATACCTAAATAAATGAGCTTTGGGTTTGGCTGCCAGAAAATCCCTTTGTACAAGTTGGCTGGATATAAGCAGTTATGCGTTTGCAGACGTAACTCATCGGGCATAAAGGGGAAATGAAACAGATAACCGGTACACATAATAATGGCATCAAATTTTTGGCTGCTACCATCGGCAAAATGCGCCACATCTTCTTCAAAATGGGTGACCAAAGGCACTTCTTTGATGCCCTCTGGCCAATCATAGCCGAGTGCTTGCGTACGATAGCTGATAGTGACTGATTTGGTGCCATACTTATAGCACTGCGTGCCAATGTCTTCGGCTGAATAACTACTGCCGATGAGCAAAATATCTTCGTCTTTGAACTCTAAGGCGTCACGAAAATCATGCGCGTGCAGAATGCGACCGGGGAAAGCTTCTAACCCTTCAAAGTAAGGCATGTTTGGCGTGGAAAAATGACCCGTCGCTACCACGACATAATCAAATTCTTCCACTTCTTGCTCATTGGTTTTATGATTCATCACCGTCACGGTGAATTTTTGCGTCTCATCATCGAATGACACCCAACGTACTGGGCATTCAAAGCGGATGTATTTTTGGATATCTTGTTTATCGATACGCCCCATAATGTAATCTTTTAGGACTTCACGCGGTGGGTACGAGGGGATCGCTTCACCAAAATGCTCATCAAACGAATAATCAGCAAATTCTAAGCACTCTTTGGGACCATTGGACCACAAATAACGGTACATACTACCGTGAACAGGCTCACCATTTCTGTCTAATCCTGTGCGCCAGCTATAGTTCCACATACCACCAATAGCGTTTTGCTTTTCATAACAAACTATCTCAGGTAAGTCTGTTGCACCAGCCAATCGAGCCGCTTCGAAAGCGCGTAATTGTGCTAAACCACTTGGACCTGCACCTAAAATAGCAATTCTTTTATTACTCAAGACTAACTCCTATGATAATAGTTGTCTGTCCACTGTAACATATTTTTATGAATGGTGTTTTTTTCGAATACTTTTGGTGATTAATTGGCCATAGCTTAAGACATGACTATTCTCAAAAAAGGACTTCTAACCGAATTTTTGATTTTTAAATTTGATATGGGTTAGCACGTACTTTTCTTTCATTAGGACGTATTAAACATTCATAAATCAGCACTGTCAGTGCTAGGGTTGAATACTCAACACGCTCATTGAGGAGTAAATCAAAAAATTGACGGACAAACATAACGTAGCAGCGTCATTACACTAAATCAGGAAATAAAGTGCGTAAGCCATTAACGATAATTTCGATAGAAACTGCCGCCAATAACATCCCCATAATTCGGCTCATGATGTTCAATCCAGTATCACCCAGCAAGCGACTGATACGACCTGCCGCCATCAGTGCTAGATAACAAAACAGACTGATAAATAAACCAGCAATCAATATGGCAGATACTTGCAAAATACCAGAGACTTGTGAAGAATAAATAATCACCGTCGAGATACCACCTGGTCCAATCATCATTGGAATAGCGATAGGCACAACCGCTGCTGCCATGGTGGGCGGCGCGTCTTGTACATGGTCAACATCGAAGTTTTCTTGATCGGGCTTCACGGGATTACCGTCGCCATTCATCATATTAAGAGCAATCAAAAACACCAAGATACCACCTGCCAGCTGAAACGAGCCGATAGAAATACCAAGTGCCTTTAGCAATGTCTCGCCTGCTACCGTAAAGAAACTAATAGTGATAAAAATCGTCAAACAAGCAACACGCGCCACTTTGCGTCGATTACTCATCGAATAACCACGGGTCAAATCCAAAAATAACGTCAAAGCGCTAAAGGGATTAATCAGTACCATAAAGGCTAAGATTATCTTGATGATTTCAGTATTCACTGAGCGCTCGCTTGTCTATTAGTCAAATCGGGCAAAAAGATAAGGTCATCGTGCGAGTGCAACGATGACCCAATAGATGGTTAACAATAACTTTGTAGCTTATATTGTATCATAGGCAGATAAGCTAATTAAATCATTAACTTTGCTTACCTTTCTGGCAGCAGACTATCAACGAAAATAGAGGCTCAACATTGACCTATCAGCCACCATTTGGCGGGTAAATAATCTCATAAAGCTTAATCGCTAAAACAGGTATGTGAAGACAGGCAGGTAAAGACAGCCATATTGAAAATTATGCGCTAAAATCAAGACCGATATCTAATGCCGTGGTACTGTGCGTCAAATAACCCATGGCAATAAAATCAACACCCGTTTTTGCTGCTGCTTGCACCGTTTCAGGAGTAATACCACCTGAAGCTTCTGTTCTAGCGCGACCTTTACACATCGTTACTGCCTGCACTAGTATTTCAGGGGACATATTATCTAATAGCACCAAGCTCACGCCAGCGTCTAATGCCTGCGCTAATTGCGCTAAAGTATCGACTTCTACTTCGATGGGAATTAAATGCCCAGCAAAATCTTGGGCTTGTTTAATCGCAGTCTTTATATCACCAGCAATGGCAATATGATTGTCTTTGATTAAAATAGCATCATCCAGTCCCAAACGATGGTTGCGCCCGCCACCGCAGCGTACCGCGTACTTTTGTACAATGCGCAAGCCTGGAATGGTCTTACGTGTACAAGTAATTTGCGCAGGATACTCTGCCACACTATCTACAATTTTTCTGGTATCTGTCGCAATGCCACTCAAGTGGGTCATAAAGTTGAGCGCGGTACGTTCTGCTGTCAGTAAATGGCGCGCATTACCACACACACTAGCCAAGACTGTACCCGCGTCAACCCATTTACCATCAGCAACTTGAGCCACAAACTCAATCTGAGGATCAACCATCGCAAACGATAAACGTGCCAAATCCATACCACATATCACGCCTGCTTGCCGCGCTTTAATCTCTAACTTCGCTTGCATATCGGCTGGAATGGTGGCTTGTGATGTGACATCTCCGCGTCTGCCCAAATCCTCAGTTAGCGCAGCTTCAACCAAAGGTCTAAGCAATACGTCATCCAATGCTGGTTCTTTTTTAACTGTCATCTTTAACCCTTAAATAAACGTGGCGTTCATATATGCTAATGCAATTAAACTCAAAATGAGCATAAATATAGCGTAAAGCTAACAGCCTCGCAAGGAACCGTCATCATTTTGTGCAGCCTACAGGTTTTTATAATCATCAAAATAAAGATGGCAAGGTAGTATATTGACTCCTATTTACGCTTAGGCAACTTACTATCCATCAATAAGCTTTGTAGTTCAATATCATGACGAAATCGATAAAGCTTGGCAGGGCGACCACGTTGGGCACTACTACTCTGCCCTGTCTCCATCACAAGTTTTTGTGAATCTAGCAAACGACGGAAATTTTGCTTGTGCAAGCGCATTCCTGAGAGCGCTTCTACGCTTTGTTGTAATTGTGACAAGGTAAATACATCTGGCATCAAGCCAAAAATAAGCGGTCGGTACTCAATTTTGGCACGCAGCCGTGAAATAGCCGTTGCAATCACTCGGCGATGATCATAATACATTGGCACCCCAATGAGCTGTGACCAGTTTTCAGGTAGCTTATTTTGATGGCTCGGTTGGTGAGCACTTTGATGAACGCTTTGATGATTCATTGAATAGCTGGGTGGATAGTTTGGTGCTTCCGGTATCAGTCCCGCTTCATACAGCATCTCATAGCGCAGTAACACATGCTCAGCGACCCACTCTCTATTTTCATAATGATCGTATGCTGTGTATTCATTATCCGCATTTTCACTTGTGGGCATATCACCCACTAAGAGCGCTTCACTTACACCCCAACATAAACCAATACGCTGACGGCGGCGCTGCTGAATGCCTGAATCTTTAGCGCTATCTGCCCAGCTCAATAATGCTGGCACAATATTATTCATAATGATGCTAGGTATGCCATCCAAATGATTTTCCCAAGGAAAGTAATCATACCAATCACGCCACAATGCTTGGCTTTGTAGCTGCGGCGTTTGTGTCTCTTGCACCAGTCCCAAATAGCTCACGTAGACCAATGCGTGACCATCAACATTGCGCCTATTGGTATCGACAAAGGTATAGAGCTGCTCCAAATAACCAAGTGGTTGCTGTGTTTGCTCCTCAACCCATTGGCGCACACCCGCTTGCAATGAGCGATGCAACGGCATCAATGGACCATTGGGTAACAGCTTTCCTTGATCAACGGTTAAGACCCGAGCGGTATGCTCAGTAATGGCGACTAGCACGGCCACGACTTCTGTGGTGCCACTACCTTGCTGATGCGCGTGTGAATAAGACAACGTCATGACTTTAGTGATTACCTTTTATTTTAATTATTAAATAAAGCTCAACTTCTAAGCTGTTGACCATTTGCTCAGTATAGCTTGAATCAACGATTATCATAGCTTGTGGTTGTAATTATATAAAATGAGTCTGTATAAATCATAAATATATAAAAAGTACTTGTATTTATGCTCAAAATGAGCATAATTAAAACATCTGACTAGCCAGCGATATTAATTGACTTATTTTTAGCGGCATATTGCTTGTCGTTACTGCCTAAAAGGTTTGCATCTATGAAAACTTATCCTTACGACGCGCCCATCATGAGTAATGACAATCGCATTGCAATACAAATGAATATTGAATATGCCAAAGCTAAAATGCCAGCAGACTTGCCGCGTACTGAACGTCTCATGGTCGAGGAAAACATCAAACGGCTATTAAAAGCGCATGATGCGGTATTGGTCGCCCATTATTATGTTGACCCCTTTATTCAGGATTTGGCATTAGCAACGGGTGGTTGTGTGGGTGATTCGCTGGAGATGGCACGCTTTGGGCAAGCGCATAGCGCCCAGACATTAGTGGTCGCTGGCGTCCGCTTTATGGGTGAGTCGGCGAAAATTTTAAGTATGGAAAAAACAGTACTGATGCCAGACTTGGAAGCGGAATGCTCGCTTGATTTGGGCTGCCCTACTGACGATTTTTCCGCATTTTGTGATGCTCACCCTGAGCGTACGGTTGTCGTTTATGCCAATACTAGCGCCGCCGTCAAAGCCCGTGCCGATTGGGTAGTGACCTCATCGGTTGGCATAGACATCATTCGCCATTTGCATGCTAATGGTGAAAAAATTATTTGGGGGCCTGATCGCCATTTAGGTAAATATATTGCTGCTGAGACTGGCGCAGATATGCTGCTTTGGCAAGGCTCGTGCCTCGTACATAACGAGTTTAAAGCGACCGAGCTAATGCAATTAAAAGAGGATCATCCAAACGCCAAAGTGTTGGTACATCCTGAATCCCCTGATAGCGTGGTAGCGCTCGCCGATGTGGTCGGCTCGACCAGTAAGCTGCTGCAATCGACTTATGAGATGGATGCTGATACCTTTATCGTCGCTACCGATTTGGGCATCTTGCATGAGATGCAAAAGCGCTCACCACATAAGCGTTTCTTAGCTGCACCTACTGCAGGTGAAAGCGCCAGTTGTAAGAGCTGTGCCTTTTGCCCATGGATGGCAATGAATGGTCTAAAAGGTATTAAACAGTGCTTAACGCAGCGCAGCGGTGAAGTTTTGATGACACCTGAGCTGGCAGTCGCGGCTAGAAAACCCTTGCAACGCATGCTTGATTTTGCCGAATCACAAAAACAGCGTGTAGCAGCGAGCGGCGATATTGTCAAAGACCGTGAGTTATTTGCCAATGTCGGAGCTGCCTAATATGAGCGCGGCATTGACAGCGGAATCATTAGGTCTCGATAGCCCTGCTGCTATGGTACAAAATGACGTACTTATCATTGGCGCGGGATTAGCAGGCTTAAGCACGGCTCTAGCATTACCAAAATCGCTAAACATTACTGTATTGAGCAAAGCCGCCTTGGAAGTCTGTTCCAGTCATTATGCCCAAGGTGGTATCGCGGCAAGCTTGGATAAAGAGGACTCTGTCGCTGACCATATCGCCGATACCCTAATCGCTGGCGCAGGGTTATGCGAAGCTGACAATACCAGCAGCATTTTAAGTGCCGGGCAACAGGCCGTCCAATGGCTATGTGAGCAAGGCGTGCCTTTTACCCAAATAACGCAAGAAGATAATGCAAAACCTGTCACCAAACTACAGACTGAACTACAAACTGCTGACTTACATTTAACCAAAGAAGGCGGTCATGGCTGTCGGCGAGTTGCACATGCCGATGATGCCACTGGTCGGCATATTATGGAAGCCTTGACTATAAAGGCGCAAAACGCTGCCAATATCACTATTTTGCCTTATCATGAAGCGCTGAGCCTTTTAACAGACAGTGCCAATCCAAATAAGCAATGCCAAGGGGCGCAAGTTTTTGATCATAATAATCAACGACAACTGACTTTTTATAGTCGCACAGTCGTACTGGCTAGTGGTGGCATGGGTCAATTATTTAAGCGTGCCAGTGCACCCAACGTCTGTGTCGGCGATGGTGTGATGATGGCATGGCAAGCAGGCTGCCGCTTAGCAAATTTAGAATTTATCCAATTTCATCCGACGGGCTTAGCAGTAGCAGACAGTAGTTTTTTAATATCGGAAGCACTACGCGGTGAAGGTGGGCGGCTGACCTGTCCGCAAACCGGTGCGCGCTTTATGTTGGAAATTGATGAGCGGGCAGAATTGGCACCACGCGATATCGTCGCTCGCGCCATCGCTGAGCAGATCAGTAATAATGGTCTTGGCTACGTACATTTAGATGTTAGTCATTTGCCAGAGCAATTTTTACGAGAGCATTTTCCACAGATTTATCAAACATTATTCAACCTCGGCATTGATATGACTAGGGAACCTATCCCCGTTGCCCCGACTGCGCATTATAGTTGCGGTGGCGTGGTTACTGACGCCAATGGTGTAACCGATGTGACAGGGCTTTATGCAGCTGGCGAAGTTGCCTATACAGGTTTGCATGGTGCGAATCGCTTGGCGAGTAATTCGCTTTTGGAATGCGTGGTGGTTGGGCGCAATATCGCTGCTGACTTACCGCGATATTTAAAAGCATTGGACAATCTAGATACCGTTGACGTTTATGATAATTTACATTTATCAGCAACTGCCATCTGGACAGCACCAACGCTCAAAGACATTCAAGCTATTAAGCTTCCTTCTTCTCCTACCATTCTATTTAATTTATCTCATTGTGATGACACTGATATCGTTACCCACGATTATGCTGGCAAAATAGTCACAGAATTAAAAGTTTTAATGACCTCCTATATGGGTATCACTCGCAATGCCGAATCATTAGAGCAAATACTGATACAGATACAGCAATGGCAACAGTGGCTTGAAAAAACTAGGTTAAATCAGTCCAGTATCAGTACTTTAGATGGCACTATCACTGCTGATGAGCTGACACTATTTCAATTAGCACGACAATTACAATTAGCCACGTTGGTTATTCAGTCAGCTTATCAGCGTTATGAGAGTCGCGGTGGTCACTATCGTCAAGACTATCCGCATTTGGCATCCACACCTCAAACCAGTGTGATTGCGCCCTTATCGAAGCTAAAAGATGATGACAAAACAAGCAGCAAAGAGGGTGGCATTGATTGGCTGCTTCAGCCTATAATCGATGACACAGAGGCTAGAGTAGTAAATACAATTGCTAACATCTAACAGCAATTGGAGGCTGCCACTTTAGCCATGACAAAATGGTAATTCACCGTTTTCTATTGAACTCAAAGTGCTAAAAACATGGCTGCTGATACGCTATTTGTGATCGGACTTATGATGGTCGTCAGTGTGACGTGGGGCATGCTTGCCCTACCTCGCTTACGTCAGCACTTACCGAAAATTTATTTGATCGCCCGATCATGGTGGCTCATGTTAGCGACGCTTTGCCTTTGTTATGTTATCGCTAAGGTAACGGATAATAGCCAACCCTCACAACCTCCTACCTACCCCTACCAATGGCTGCTCATCGCTTTTTTCATCTTGATTGGTCTGCGTGGCTGCTACGAGATTAAACGCTTATGGTGTCTGCGCAACAAAGCTGTGCTGATTGAGAAACTGCAAGCGCGCGGTTTACAACCCAAAATAGTGCCTTTTAGCCAAACCTCTTCCCATTCTACTCAAGCTTATACACGTCTAAATCTGTTAGACCTAATCTTTAGCTCTGCTTTTATCACACTGATTGTCAGCCTCATTGCCTTACAACAATTAATCTGGCAGCGCGAGCAGTATGGCGTTTTATTTTTTGTGTTATTCGCCAGTCAATTTAATGATATTGCCCAGTATTTATGCGGAAGATTGCTTGGTCACAAACTGTTTAAGCGTGGTCTTGCCCCAACTATTAGCCCCAATAAGAGTATCGAAGGCGCTCTTTTCGGCAGTATGCTAGCGGCGATATTGGCAACGCTATTAGGCATTTGGCTCACGCCTTTTAACTGGTGGATTTGCTTATTAGCCGCTTACGGCTTAGCGGTCAGTGGTATCGCTGGAGATTTATTAGAATCCGCCTTTAAACGTCAGCATGGGGTAAAAGACACCGGTACGATGCTCGCCGGACATGGCGGCGTATTAGACAGAGTAGATAGCTTACTCATTGGCGTGCCGCTATTTACCTTGTTTTATTGGCTGCTTGGGTAAGCTGTTATCAAGTCGTTTTATCCAATTTACTGCGTAATATCCAGTTAAGCACAGGCTTAGGCAAATGATTGAGCGCCCGAGTAATATAGCGCATGGAGCATGGAAATATGGCCAGCTCAATATTTTTATCAATGGCTTGCATAACATGCTTCACCGCCGTTTGCGTATTCATTATGAATGGCTTATGACTGGCATCGCCGTCATTCAAATCGCGTAATGCTTGAGTATCGATATAACCTGAGGCGATGCAGTTGACTTGAATATGATACGGCGCAAGTGCCGCTCGATAAGCGCTGGCAGTCGCAATCATGGCACGTTTGCTTTTGGCGTAAAGGCTGGCATAAGGATAATCCATAGTACCGGCGATAGACGCGATACAAATCAAGCTTAGTCTGTTATTTTCGTTGAAATCTGATGAATATCTTTGTTGCTTTAACTGCTCGCTTGCCCACCTAAAAACCTGCTCAAAGGCTTGAAAATTAATCGCGAGCATTTTATCGCTGTCCGCTTGATTGAGACGATGGACACGCTCGTTAGTGTAACTACCAGCGCTATAAATCAATCTTTGAAAATTGATATCAGACCAACTCTCTAACAACGTTTGTGTTTGCGCCCTATCGGTTAAATCACAGCAGTGAGTAACAATGTCAGGATGCTGACTATTAATATGGGCTATCTTCTCTACGCTATGACCAACCACGCTCACTTGCCAGCCAAGCGCTTGATGATGCAGCGCCAACGCCAAGCCAAGTCCACTCGTACCGCCAAAAACGATAAGATGCGATGGCTTATGCACTGAAGTAGACTGTGTGATATTTTTCATTTGCAGGTTCATAGACCATGCTGCTGTATATAGTCAGTCGTACGCTGATAGCCATATTGCCATTGCGCCTGCATTTGCTGCACAAAGCCATCATAGTCACTGTGAATAAGTTCAACGGTCATTTGTCTGATATTAAAACGCTTTTGTACATGCTGTCCTGCCAACTGCTGACCATTATCTGCAAAGGGCAACCAATGGAGCTGATTCACTCGATGCTTGATTGCAGTAGAATCAGCGAGCGACAGTATTTCTGCTGACTCATAACCATGCACTTGTGCCAAACGCTCATTGGGGTCAAAACCAAAAACGCGCTGAATCGCTGGTGCCGCCAGCCATGAATCATAACCTGCCTTGGTCTCTGCAAATACCGTTTGTCCCAGTTGACACGCCAGCTCAATCGGTGTCAGATTAATCACTCCGCCCAAGCACCAACCAAGCGTTTCAATATGCGTTGGCGGTAGATAATACATATCTGCCATAGAAGCACGAACCGCTGAATCAAACGCCCACTGCTTTACAACATTTACTGACTGATGGATACGCCCATCAGCAAACGTATGTGCAGGTGAGTTAAGCATTTGCTCAAAGTGCTCTGATGCGGCCAAACGCGGTGGTGCAAATAACAACTCTTGCAGCTTAAACTCATCATAAACAGAACTATCAGCAGTAGGCATTTGATTAAGCGTTTGATTGGGTGCTTGATAGATTCGGCTAGCGATAATGGCTATCTCTGGCGCGGTAGGGTTATATAGATTATTGTGATTAGGAGAAAAATGGGACAACTCTTCAAGCCATTGTCCTTCGTTATCGACTCGAAACATCGCTAACTGCTGCAACTCATCTAATAGTCGCTCATAGTTATCTGCTTCTTGCTGTTTTTGGCGGTTAGAAACCTGCCGTGATAACCGCCAACGTTTAAGTGCCTGCATCATATAACGTATCTTTAATCGCCTATTGGCTTCGGCTGGCGCAACATGTCTGATTGCCGTAATGACACGATACAACTCACGACTGCACATGAGCTCCTGCAAATCCTTGGGGTCAGGCGCTAGATTGACCAAATAAGCCGACAGACTGCCACCGCAAGTGCCGACGATGATATCTGGCTTCAAATCATGGGCAACCAATGCCGCATAACTGCCCAAATAATAGCCAAAACGTGAACCGCCCCCTGAAAAAAGTTGCACACGCTCATAGGGCTTGGCATGCGTATTATTCATGATTGGTTGAGGTGATTTTAATTGCCAATGACACGGTAAAGATACCAAAACGATCGATACGCATAGCGACTTTCTTAAAGCCAGCATTTTCAACCAATTGATCCATTTCCGCTTGCGAGCGACAGCGCATCACCCAACTGCTACCGCGATGATTGTTTAAGGTTTTACTAATGAATTCCTGCTCAGGATGCCAAGGCTGATTGGTATAAAGTACATAACCACCAGATTTTAAACTTGCATAAATGCCTGCCAATGCCGTCGTTGGTAGCGTATTGTCAGAAAACAATTCAAACACGCCAGAGGCGATAGCAATATCGAATTTTTTATCATCAAGACTTTTAGCATTGGCATTTCTCTTCTGCATATTAGGATAACTGGCAGGGTCAAACGCATCTTTTTGACAAGTCATCACACGATCAGCAATCTCTAATTGCTCCGCCTTTGCCTGTAACGCTTGGATATTATGCTGCTCATAATCGCGTAGCTCAGCGTGCAATTTGATAAACTCTTTCAATAAATCAAAGGCGTAAAAGCCATGTCCACTAGCGATATCGAGTAGTTTTGGTTGGTATGGTTTAGTACTGCTCTGGTTTTTGTCTTCAATATATGCCAGAGCCTCGCATGCGAGTTCTAATATATGCTCGCGGCGAATACGAATTCCTTGCCAACCAATATTGCTCAAGTAAAACTTATCAACCGCCTGACCAAATTTATTCTGCCCACTCGGTTGATTATAATAAACGTGATCGAGCGAATGCCCCGAATCAAAGCCATGCTCCAGTCCTGTGGCAATCGCGTCGCTGACATGACCAAATTTTTGCATGGCAAATCGAGTAATGGCAAAGCTTGGGTTAAAGGGTTTAATCGCTAAACGGTCAACCTTATCTTTACTGGCACTATTCATATGCGCCAAGCTCAAATCAGGCGCTTCAGTGTCCTTACTGAATACTTGCTCAGCGAAATTAATACAATCGGCGAAGACATCCGCTTTATTGGTCTCATGAAAGATTGCATGATAGCTGTCTGGATATAATTGCCAGCGTTTATCAGTCGTATTAATTGCCTCATAAAAATCGCGCTCTGCCTGCTTGTCGACCACGTAATCTTTACCTGCACATAATACAAACGTCGGTACAGTAATAGCGCTAGCATCATCGAGCAAGCGTTGACCGGTTGCATGAGTATCGATAAGCAGATCAGTTGAAATGCTATTAGAAATCAGTGGATCGGCATTGTAAGCTTGCTGCGCGTCTTTATCATGAGTCAATACTTGCGCTTTGACGTAACTGCTCACGCGTGACATCAGTCCAAGCGCGCGAGCCACCTTTAGCGACGGTATCGCAAATGGCATGTACAAGCGAATACTCAATGCAGGCGTACCCAATATCATGCCACGAATATTTGGGGCGTAATCATGTACCCATGCTGCGGCGAGTACCGCACCGATACTACTGGCGACGATTAAGGTATCCTCGATAGCAATGCCCGTTTGCCCGATAACCAATTGTACAAAACCGTCTAAATCGCGCTCAAGCTCGGTGACACTTTCGGCATGATCCTTGATACCACCTGAGCGCCCATTACCACGCGCATCCCAAGCAAATACTTGATAACCTGCCATAGCAAACTGCTCTCCAAGTTCTGCTAGTCGTCCCGAATGCTCGTGACCACGATGTAACAGAATGACTTGACGCAAAGGCTGACTGGCTTGTTTGATACCCTCTAAAGGCATCGTTAGCCAATAGCGGTAATAAATCGCCGTGCCATCGTAAGCGTTATAGCAACTTTCACCGCTTATCAATTTGGAAGACGATAAATTGAGCGTATCGCTAACCTGCTCCACTTTTTCATGACTATCGAGAGGGGTGGTTGGCATTGTCTTAGGCTCCAAAAAGGAAGTTTTAATAGCAGAATTTGATAAAGGGACATTTAATGAAGAAAAATTTGATAGAGGATAGCTTAATAAAGAATAATTTGATGAAACAGCATCGAAAAATAGCGTATTGGGTTGACCAACATTCTCTTGGCAACCAAGAAGAAAAACTGATTGATACGATGCGTCTGGTATTGACTCAAGAGTTTCTGAGTAATTTGAGCGAAGCGCGGGTGGTTTACGCATCACGTATAAATCTGCCATATAACGCAGGCGATTCAAGCAGGTTTTTAGTAGCAGCGCCTCTGTCAGTATCAATAGCGGACCCACTTTGATATGCGATAGCGCGGTCGGCGCTTTAGTCGCCATAAAAGTGCCAAGCAAACCCAGTAAAAAAGCACGATCGCTTTTGCCTAGAGGTCCTTGGTTTGCTCTAATGTCTAACATCGTATTACTGGTGATACCTAGTAACTCAGTGCTTATACTAAGCGCAATCAGACCGACAATATGACGCTGATGGATTGATATACGGTTTGGTAAATTGACTGCCGACGCTTGTAAGTTGCCATTAGCAACATGCGGATCTAAACTTGCGATAAGCGCCGTATCAGCCACGATATCACCCACTTCATTAAGCACTGCACCAAGCCTTGAGGCTTGCCCATGCTCACGCGCCATCATGCCATCGATAGCATTGAGCGCCATACGCACAAACAGTGATGAAGGTAACAGCAACCATAATGCCTGCTGCTCAGTTGCGGGTTTGGCAATCATATAGGCCGTACCAAGGCTCAATAATACAGCTGACACCGTCACTTGATTTGCTGTCACCTTTTGCTCGACCAACGCATCACTTATTGGGCGCAGCTGATCTTGAAACTGAGACTTGAGCTGATATAGCGACATGAGGCAAGCCAAATATAGTAAGTCTATTAATGTAGCAACAAAAGTTGGTCAGGTAAATACTTAAGCGTTGTTAGCAGTCAAATTATCATGAATGAAATCCTGACTTACGGCTTAGTGATTCACGATTTTATCTTAACGCTCAATAGTTGGTCGTTAAACAGTCAGCTTTTACAAGGAATCTTAGCCGCTCATGTCAGCATTGATCGTTTCATGTGATACAATTTCCAGCTTCTTAAAAACGCCTTTGAAAATGCCGCGAGCCAATCACCATGCAAAGCCTAGTTACCCTTGTTCTGGTATTAATGCCAATGTTTATTGGCTTTGCCATTCCTTCTCATCCAACCATGACAAAGCTTGCAGATAAAGGCTTATCTTATCTGGTATTTATCATCTTAGCGCTGATTGGTATTGAGCTGTCACAAGTTGAAGGACTTGGCAGTCAGATAGGCGAAATTGCGCTGTATGTGACCATACTATCGATTTTGACAATTGGCAGTGGTTTATTTGCCCTGATGTTATTTGACCGACTGCGTCCATGGCATGCCAAAAAACCCAGCGTAAAATCTAAAGAACATCGCGTAAGTATCCGTGGTAGCCTCGCTCAAGTCGTTTGTGTGGTCATTGGTATGGTGATTGGTTATTTCTTACCAGACAATTATATGCCGCCTGAAAATACCATGACGGTGATGCTGATGATATTAATTTTGTTGGTCGGCATTGGCTTAAAAGGCTCAGGTATTACGCTAAAAGAAGTGCTGCTGAATAAGCGCGGCGTTGAGATGAGTGTCATCTTTACACTAGCTGTATTGGTTGGTGGCTTGATATTTGCGCTGATGTTCAGTGAGGTATCGTGGACCAAAGGCTTGGCACTGGCGTCAGGGTTTGGTTGGTATTCGTTATCAGCGATTGTGATGACCGATGCTTATGGCGCGGTTTGGGGCAGTGTCGCGCTATTTAATGACTTGGTACGTGAGTTTTTTGCGCTGATATTTATTCCCGTGTTTATGCGTAAATATCCATCAGCAGCAGTTGGACTTGGCGGCGCGACGAGCTTGGATTTTACCCTGCCAATTATTCAGCAATCAGGTGGTCTAAAGGTCGTGCCATTGGCGATTAGTTTTGGCTTTATTATCAATATCGTCTCACCAGTGCTGATGGTGGTGTTTTCGGCGTTGGGGTAAGAATAATTTTTAACGGTTGAAGAAAATCAGTCGTTATTATTCGAACAGTTCACAGTGCTTGGCATATTCACCATATTTTTGCATATCAGAATCATATTCAAGATTCATCAAATCATGAAATTCACTACTCGCCATTAAAGTTGCGCGGCGTTGTTTTGCCTCAATATTTTTAAGATTGAGCTTTTCAAAACTTGGATCTATAAACGCTGTATCTGTAACTATAATCTTATTTGAGCACTCATAAGTACGGATACGCTCAGCATCGATATTATATTACAACACTAAATTATTCTTAATAATTAGCGCGCGATTGCGTGATAAAGAATCGAAACCAAAAGTCGCTAAAGCATCTTTATCTATTTCACTTGTCGCTGCATGACCGAAAATAAAAACATTGGCTTTTGAGTGATCATTAAGACTTTCTGCTATTTTCACAAATACTGCATCATAGATATCAGATAGCTGACTGCTCATTTGCGAGAAAAACCCATTGAACTCCATTTCAAGTGCCTCGCCTCCCTCAATTATTATTTCACAGCCTTTAGCATCAATTACTACATTGGGTCGCGTTTCAGGGCATTCGTCTATAGCATCAAGCACACCATCACCATCTGAATCAGGAATATCTACTTGCATCGTCCTGATATTTTCATATTGCGGTATAGTTTTGGGCGGTATAATTTCAGTAGTTTGGCAACCAACTAGCGTTATAAATGTGGTTAATAATAAAATACGATAGCGTTTCATTATGATTCTTCCTTGAAAACAATACTTCTATGAGATGACCCAAAGCTCATTTACCTGTCAAGTAAAAGTAAAGTAAAATCTGAATTAAGCCATCGGCAGCGCTTTATCCACCTGACAAGCACGGTCATGCCATTGTACAAAATCATCAATACTGGCTTGTACTTTGCTGTTATTAGCAGCTTCTTTACCAGCCATACTCTCAACATAATGGCACGCTCGATAGTTTTTGGCATACTTATCATAGTCAGCCAGCCACTGTTTACGCGCTTTTAACGCGTCTTGACGTTGCTCAATGCTGCGTTCTACCTCTGTGTCCTCAAAATCAAACCAAAAGTCTTTCGCAGGGATATCTTTAGCCAACTTATTATTCTCAACCTCACTCATACGCCACGGCTTGGCAGTAATCCGTGCTCGAAAGCACTGCTGCACCTGACACAGACGAACATAATTGGTATCCGCATGGAAATACGCAAACCAATCTTCTACCACGTTATCACTTGGCGATACAACATCGTGAGTCGCAATAATACGAAAGCCTGCAGGTGTTTGATATAAACGAAAGCATTCGGTAGGATGATTAACAATACGTTTTTTGATCAAATCCGTCATATAGGGCAGTAACGAGGCGGCGTCATCGGCATATTTTTGCGCTCGGGTCTTGTCTCTGGCACTGGCTTGTTGCCACAAATAAGCAGTGGCAACAAACATAACTACTAACAGCCATAACCATGACAACCCCAACCAAGCGATAACACTGGCGATGAGTATAAAAACAACAACAAAAAACCAAATTTTAATTTTGCTGGCGGGATTGCTTCGATTAACGAGAAAGGCAGGCATAAAGCCATGATGGTCATAATCATCAGGATAGATATGACGCAATAAATCATCATTATCGACATCGATAATGGCAATATTATCGACGTTAGCCACTTGGGCACCGTAGCTGTTGCGCGTGACAATGAGCTTCATTACTGCTGCACTATTATTAGATAATTCATTTTCTGGAAAATCATGCTCATAAATAATCTTTTCACGAATAGGAATGCTATTGCCTTCGTTATACTCTTCCCTGCGCTCACAACGTAAGATATCTTCACCTGCCAGCCAGCGATTATGCGCCTCATTGACTCGTGATTTAGCATGAGTTAACGCTGCACTTTGACTGACGTCCGACCAACCATAACGTTTGATAGTAGCTTGCTTGGAAGGTTTACTAGACGTTTCTAGCGATTCAAAGCGCTGTTTGTGTTGCGCCCAGTATTTAGGGATAAGCATGAGGTTTGCCTTTGGAGTATTTGGATTGAACGAATGGTCAATAGTTGATAAAAATTTGATTTAAAATTTAACGCAGATGCCGTTTTTTAAATTGACAGGATACTCATTATCAGGTTCAGTTAATAAACCATAGACCCGACGATTAAAAGACCTCCCCTCATCCATATCATTGGGTGCGATAGGCGCTCTAGCCTCACAATTTAAGGCCATTAATCGACTAGAGGCTATGCCATGCTTTAATAAAAGATAGTTTTTGATCATCAGCGCTCTATTTTTAGGTAATGAGCTTAATTCTTTATTGATTTCATCCTCTGAAGCATGCGCTTCTATTTTAAAGATAGCGGTATCATACTCTTTCATTCTTGCCGCTACTTTATCCAGTTCAACTTTATATTTAGGTATTAGTTCACTACTACCTTTAGCAAAAAAGGCGCGATATTCCATTTTTAAATTCATATCGGGTCCCATAATGAGGTGACAGCCCCTGTCATCCACTACTACATTACCTTTCATTTTTGTATTTGGACATTGATCTAACTCATCAGGCACGCCGTCGCTATCTAAACTAACCGTTATATTTGGCATCTTAATAGTTTGGCTTGTTTGCTTAGACAAGTCAGCGGTTTGACATGCGGATAGCGTTAAGACGCTGATTAAAACAACAAGCATACTTCTCAATAGCGTATTCATAAATTATTTCTTCTAGAGCTGCTGACAGACTTCTTTATAATGCTTCAAAGAATGCTGCTCATCAGGGTAATTCCTAGAATATGCTTTATCAGCTTCTATTACCGCCCCAAAAACTCTTTGATTCAACAATGACATTTCAGCAGCATGCTTTTCAGTTTCAATATTAGCACCTTCATTATTAACACCAAGCTGAATTTTATCCCTGCAATCAAACGCCAAAATTTTATCAGCAACAATCCCTTGCTCTACTAAATAATCTTTGACTAATTTCACGCGATTACTCGCTAAGTGCCTATTATTAGGCGTGGCGTTAGTGGCTTGACGGTTTTCAGCTTCAGCTTTGGAGATATGACCTGATAAAATGGTAACTAAATTAGTGTTATTACGCGTTTTTTCAGCGACCTTTTGTACTTCAGTTAAATAAGCTTCGTTGGTTAGGGTAAGGCTATCTGAGGTGAAATAGACTCGAATATCCATTACTAGTGACCCAATCAAATTGACCGCCACTGGACAACCATAGGGATCAACCTTGACCTCTTCAGCAGTGTTAGGACAGTTATCAAGTTCATCGGGCACGCCGTCATTGTCTGTATCTGCAAGTGGCTCTATCAATACTTTAGGTGTGTTGTCTGCCTTTTTATCTATTGTATTATTTTTAAGTGTAGATTGGCAGGAGGCTAAAATAAAACTAGCTATTACGATGGCTATCGCCATCCATGACTGAGTCTTCATACGCCATCCTTAGTTTAGTTAAAAAGTTCAATTAATAATTTTAGTCAAAACCCTAAACCCCACTCGCCTGCTTAGCAAACAGTCTCATCAATGGCTTAATTTTGCTAACGCGGTACATACCTTCGCTACGGATTTGTTGAATAGGACGCATCTGTGCAAGTGACCCTGCAAATAGCCAATTAAGCGCGGAAAAGCTGTGCATCATTAGACTGTTATGCGGACGGCGCAAACGCTCGTAGCTACGCAACGTTTGATTGCTGCCCCAACTGGTTCTACCACTACGTTCAAAATCATGTGCCAATTGCTCGCTTAAAGTCTGTACATCGAGCATGCCCAGGTTCAACCCTTGACCCGCCAGTGGATGGACGCCATGCGCTGCATCACCGATCAAGACTAAATTGTCCGCGACGTAGCTTTTTGCTTGTTGCGCGGTCAGTGGAAAGCTAGCGATTGACTCAATCTGAGTGATAGCACCTAGCTCATAGTTACTGGCAGCCGCCAATTTATCAGCAATGACGCGCGCGTCCTCCTCTATCAACGCCAATGCTTGATTGCGCGGCAATGTCCATACGATCGACTGCCAATGTTGTGGGTTGGCTTTATCTGCATCAGTAATATCAGCGAGCGGCAATAACGCTAGCGTACCTGTGGGCAGCATTGCTTGGCGCGCAGTCGCTTGATGCGGTTTTTCGGTGTGAATCGCACAGCAAATAGCGGTTTGATTATAATCAAGTGTATCTAGCCCAATCGCCGCTTGCTGACGCACAAATGAGCCACGACCATCAGCACCAACCAGCAGCATCGCATCGATAGCAGTATGATTATCTAACGTCACACGGTAGCCTTGCTCTGCACCTAGCCAATCCATGTTTATGACTTTTTGCCCCGCGATAATGGTTAGATAGTCACTGACATCATCTTCATACAGGCATTGCCATAATGCATGCTCAATGATGGCAGGCTCGACCATGCTACCGAGCATTTGCGGTAAATGATTGTTGGGATGATTATCGCCGCTATCGCCAAATAATAGCTCACCCATACCGTTTAGTTGCCACACCTGCATTTGCGAGTAGTCCGCTTTACGCTCTGATGCTGCTATCTTTTGCCATGCGCCCACGTCTTTAAGTAAGTTAATACTGGCAAGACTCAAGGCATAAACGCGCGCATCCCGCTTGCCAAGCACCTGTTGCCATTCTGAGTCATCACGTGCAGGGCGAGCATCAATTAACGTCACGGGCATTTTTGCTTGCGCCAACTGTAAAGCAAGCGTTGCCCCAACAATACCGCTACCGATAATCAGCGTATGATTATTCTTCATAAGTTATTCCTACAGTTAAGTGCAATCGTATAGAACATTGGTCTAAACCGTTAATATACCGTGATATGGCAAACTAGGACTTTAATCCCATCGCGTAGTTAGCGACTAGTGGCTTAATATTTGGCAGTTTATCAAAGGCAACCAAGGCTACATTTCGCGCCAACTTAATAGCTGGGTTAGGATGGGTAAAACCATGTACCACGGCATCACAGAAGCGAATGACGCGTTTTTGATCGCTTAGACGTGCTTTCTCATAGCGTTTTAACAGTTGCGTATCGCCGATGTCTTCGCCTTTTAGCACTTGCGCGCTCATCATTTGTGCCAGCACATGGGCATCGCGCATACAGAGGTTAAAACCTTGTCCAGCGACAGGGTGCAAGGTATGGGCAGCATTGCCCATGATGACACAGCGACCCTCTACTTGCTTGTCTGCCAGCACGCGTGTCAGTGGATAAGCGCCGCGGCGACCAGCAGCGACAAACGTGCCCGCACGCTCACCAAAGGCTTGCTGCAATGTCGCTAAGAAATGCGCATCGTCTGCTAAGTATTTATTTTCTTCTCCTTTTGGACATACCCAAACTACTGAGCGTCTATAGCCTTTTTGATAGCCGTCATTGCCATCGCCGTCTGGATCGGTCAGTGGCAACACCGCCAATGGCCCTGCTGGACTAAAACGCTCAATCGCTACATGCGCGTGTGGCTTGTCCGTTTCTACCACACCGACGATAGCGGTTTGCTGATAATCATAAGTTGTCGTGCCAATATTTAATAATTGGCGTACCGTCGAATCGCGACCATCACAAGCGACCAAAACGCTGGCCTGCAATTGCTGCTCATGCTCTTCTTCATCATAATAGTTAAAGCTGAGCGTCACCCCATCCGCTTGTTGGGTCACGGCGCTGACACTGGCATTATCGATCAAAGTGATTAATGGCTCTTGCTGCGCGGCTAATAAAAGCTTACGTCCGAGCCACGCATTTTCCATCACTTGTCCAAATGACTCGACCCGCTCTTCAGCTTTGTTTAACTGGGCGCGTCCAAAGCTGCCTTGCTCACTAATCTGCACCGCATCGATACGACAAGCATGACTTTGCAACTCATCCCATAACCCAATCTCTTGATAAATCTGTACCGTACGACGTGACAGTGCTGTATTGCGGCTGTCTAAATAATGGCTGCGATTGCTGTCCTCATTTGGACTGATGGTTGGGTAGCTATTTTTTTCTAATAACGTGCTAGCAATACCGTGATGTGCTAGTAACAGTGCAAAGGACAATCCCACATGACCACCGCCAGCGATGAGGACTTGCTGCTCAGTAGCTGCCTTTTTATATTCAAACTTTTTTTTAGCATTCGATAAATTTACATCAGTATTTTGCATTATTATTCCTAATTTTCATGTCTATTTTACGCTGTTGGGCGCACGCACTATAAGCGATGAATAATCGCTAGAATTATTTTAATTTTTTAGGGCGTATTGAATATTCGCGCATCGGCATAGCCTTAGTCGAATGCGTAATACGCCCTAACCTTCGTCAGCTTTCATCAGCCTTTATATTTTAAACTCAGCAATAAAGCACTACGACATCATCCATAGATTACCACAGATCGCCTCCAACTCTGTGGCCTTAACAGTAGCCAAAACGTATAACTGAAACGCTTGATTTCGTCACGCTCTAAACGTTATTTGCAATACTGTAACCCGCTCAAAAATGGACATAAAAATATCAATGTCGAAAAGCGGTTGCAATCGTCGTACAAAAACAGTGGCATCTGTTCGACGTATGGCTTGAAATTTAAAATCTATCGACCATAATAAAGGCAAGACCGTTACTTATCACCACTCCTAAAACGAATAATAATTCTACCGTCATTTCTATCTCTATAACGTAAAGCCAAGACCATAACGACCGACTATTTTATCTCTTAAACCCGCAATGCCATCAAAACCAAATCATAGCATTGGGGTACATAATAAAAGGATAATCGCTTGACTGATTCCATGAGCCGCCGTATAAAGTTTGAATCATTGACACCATCACAGCTCAAAACCGTGCTTGGTGAATACAACAACCACATGAAATATATCCAACAACGCCTCGATATCAAAATCATGCAGCGTCAAGGTGACTTCTGTTTGAGTGGCGACATATCGAATGTCGAGCGCGGTGAACGTATTATTTATAAACTGGTAGATGAGGCACAGAATACCAAGGACATTAGTGCAGCGGAGCTACATCTTATTATCCAATCGAGCATTTCTCGTGATGAAGATATGGAAGCGGATGAGCAAGAAGCCAAGGATAATGCAGACGCTGAGGCGGACTTAGAATCAGCTCACGAGTTTACGCCAGTTAGCTTACGCACGCGTAAAGGTCGTATCATTCCTCGCGGTGGCAATCAGCAGACCTACGTCCAAAACGTACTGAACTCTGATGTCTCATTCGGTATTGGCCCTGCTGGTACGGGTAAGACCTATTTAGCCGTGGCTTGCGCCGTGGATATGCTTGAGCGTAATGAGATTGAGCGGATTTTATTGGTGCGTCCGGCGGTAGAAGCTGGTGAAAAACTGGGCTTTTTGCCCGGTGATTTGACCCAAAAAATCGATCCCTACTTGCGTCCATTATATGATGCGCTATATGAGATGATCGGCGTTGAAAAAGTGGGCAAGCTGATTGAAAAACAAGTCATCGAAATCGCACCCCTTGCCTATATGCGCGGTCGTACATTAAACAACTCGTTTGTCATCTTAGATGAAGCGCAAAACACCACGCCTGAACAGATGAAAATGTTTTTGACCCGTTTGGGTTTCGGTTCACGAGCAGTAATTACAGGTGATATTACACAGGTCGATTTGCCACGTGGTCATAAGTCAGGCTTAGCACAAGCAATGGAAATCTTAAGTGGTATTGAAGAAATTCATATCACCAAGTTTGATTCAAAAGATGTGGTACGTCATCAATTGGTACAGAAAATTGTAGAAGCCTACGATGTTTATGATGAAGAACAAGTAGCGTTAGAAGAAAAGCGTAAGTTTGAGCGCAGAAAAGAGCAAGAGCGTAAACAAGTTATTGCTAATGCTGCAGCCAAGCTATAAACGGTCTAGCCTGCTACTTAATGTTATAAAAATGCAAAGCCGGATTACTGTCAGTAATCCGGCTTTTTACGACGAGAGCTTTTTAGGTTTACTCATAAGTTATATCAGATGATAAAGCACACCATCTTACAATAAAGTAAAAGGATAATGGCATGAGCCAAGAGAAGGGTAACAACAGCTTTGACAACCATGATACAAATGAGCGTGCTGGCGATGATGCCAGTTTAGCAGCACTTGATATCAGTGCCACCAGTAGTATTGATGATGACATACTAGACACTTTTTATGATCGTAAGCACTTACAGTCTGTGATGATGGCAGCGTTGGATTATATCGATGGGCGCATTAAAGAAGGTCTAACGCTACCCTATTTTGTAGATATCGACCCTGAGCTATGGCAAGAGAAATCTAAAGTATTAGACATATACATTACCGATGAAATCGAGGGTCAGGCATTAAATCTGGAAGCACGCGGTAAGGATTATGCGACCAATATTTTATCTTATCCAAGTGATCTGCCAGCCGCAATTATTGAGCTGATGCCAACGCTACCTCTCGGTGAGCTGGTCATCTGTCATGGCGTCATAGTACGTGAAGCCGCAGAACAAGAAAAGACAACCGCACAGCACATTAGCCATTTACTGATACATGGTGTGCTGCACTTATTGGGTTTTGATCATGAGCTTGGACAAGCCGAGCAAGATGAGATGGAACGGTTTGAAATTGAGATTTTAGCAGGTCTCAGCCTTCCAAACCCTTATGCTTAGTTCGAATTTTTAGCGACTAGTCTTTGGTCATCGGTAGCTTTTGTGCTTGACTCATCTGATTAATCATCTGATCCAATCCTTTAACATGGACATTACGCTGCGGGAATGGAATGTCTATTTTTTCATCATCTAAGGCGTATTTGAATTGCTCCAACAAATCACACTGCATGGTCCACCAGTCAGCATTGGTTGTCCAAATATTTAGCGTCAAGTCTACTGAGTTATCACCCAAATTGGTGACACGTACGATAGGTTCAGGGTCAGTAAAGGCCAACGGATTATTTTTTGCCAAATTCAGCATCACGTTTTTGGCAGTTTTGATATCGGCATCATAGCCAATACCGACCGTGATATCGACACGGCGGTTGGGTAGCGCCGTATAGTTCGTCACGGCTGAAGTCGTAATATCACTATTTGGGATAATGATATCGTGATTGTTTATCGTCGTTAGGTGGGTATTGACCAAAGTGATTTCTGTTACAGTTCCTGTGTAGCTGCTGATTTGCACATAATCGCCGCGCACAAAGGGGCGAAACGTCACAATCATGATGCCAGCGGCAAAGTTAGACAACTGATCTTTTAGTGACAGACCAATGGCTACTGCAGCACCGCCCAATATAGCGACGACCGAGGTGGTCTGTACGCCAACCTTACTCAAAGCAGCTAACGCAACCACGACCAGTAGCACCCCATAGATTAAGCGACCTAAAAAGTTCGCAACGGTGTCATCTAAGCGACTACGCAACATCATTTTGTGAGCAACGGTGACTGCCTTTTTGGCAAGCCAGCGACCTACGACGAATATTAATATTGCTAACGCAACTTTAATGACCAAGCTTAATGCGTTACTGGTTAAGTTGGCAACATCTATTGTAAAACCTAAAAATTCCATACTGACTCTTTATTTTATAGCGGTGTGTGGTATTCGTTTGTTATAAATATTGGTATCTTATCTGTTTGCAGCGTAGCTAACGCTCATCATCTATATATTCAACACGCCCTAATAAGTAACATCCACTTTATCGCTGTAACGATAGGTACGTATCAAACGCAGCTCAACAATATCTTCCATGTCTTTGGTGAATTTACCAAAGGGCGCTGCTTGGCGTACTGATTGCTTTGCTGCTTCATCTAGTAATGTGGAGTTGGAGCTTTCAAGCAGACGTATGGCTTTAATATTACCATCACTACTAATGATGACCATAAGGCGCACTTCGCCCGTGATACCTTGTGCCCGTGCCTGCATGGGATAATGCAAATTCCCAATGCGTTCGACATGCTCACGGAAAGTATTAATATAATCAGCCGCGGCACCACGCGTCGTCGAGTTGCTATCGACCGTCACGACTTTTGATTTGGTTGCATAGACTTGCTGACGTTGAGACAGCTGTGTCTCTAAAGTAGCAATTTGTTTACGCAGACGCTCTTCTTGCGCCATCATATCATCTTGTGCTTGCTTGCTATCATTATCAGACTCCACACTCGCTTGACGCCAGCTTAAGGTGGTACGCAGATAGCTTTCTTGATAATGCTGCTGGCGTACTTGACGCTGCAGGCTAATCACATCTTGCGTCTCACTTATTTGCTCAGCAGACAATGGGCTGATTTGGTCGTTCTCTTGTCTTAATTGCTCCTCCACTGTGCCGCCACCTTCTTGGGAGGCATTAGCAATAAAGTGGGCGTCTTCATTTGGCTGCATATTGTCGGTTAGCGCTTTTGCCACATCTTGCATCATTGCCGCAGGATCTTTGCCCATCGAAAAGCCAATACCAAAAATAATAATGGCGTGTACGGCCACAGCGATAACGATGGCCACCGGTAAACTAACATCCCGCTTAGGTGCTTGCGCGGAAAAATGATAGCTTTGTGAATCTTTGATATAGGCCACAATGGGTCTCAGCTTATGAATATGAGCTTATAAATACAAGACAGCAAGTAATAAGCGTTATGATAATGGGCAGGATTTATACTGGCGCTATCATAACATGACATAGAATTCTGTCGCTAGCACAACCGTTGCCGACTCATTTTAATCCACTCACACAGTATTTATCTCCTTTGGTCAATTTATTGACAAGCTGAACCAGCAAAAATGATATAAAACCAATGCGGGTATGTCATCGCTAGGCCGTATTTTAAACATATAAGCATTGCCAATTAAATGATTTGCGACAAAACCCATGTGTCCATTTTGAAGACATCATATTTGTTATATACTGTTTTATAATTTTTGTGTCATTAGGGCGGGTTAAACAGGCGTAAATAGACAGGACAGATTATTGCTGATTTGGCAAAAACGCATGTAATGACCACTCGCCAGCTTTCATTAAAGAACAGTCTGTCTGTCATTTTTTAATCAGTCGCTCTTTATGCCATTGAGTCAGCTACCTCCCCTATAATTATAAGGATAATAAGTTTGAGTGATTTTGATAACAGGGATAATTCAGACAATTTTGATGAATTTTTTGAAAATATGGGCTATCGTTTCGACGAATCATTTAGTGATGGTTGGGAGCGCCTTACCCAATCAATCAAACAGATATATCATAGAACGACTGATAAATTCGAAGATGAGCTGTCGCTGCCAGTGGCACAGATTTATGTCAATGATGCGCTGCAGAAGTTCGTCACTGATAATGTAAAAGCCATCTTAGAGCTGCGTGTTGAGATGCATGATGGCTGGTTCCGCTTATACTGTACGGTCGATGCTGGTGGCATTTATGCAGAGGTGGCTAGTAATTTTAGTTTGATTCATGTACAGCTCGATCGTAACGTCCAGCGATTTGTCTTTGGTCAACAGACTTATACTGATGTGCTAAATCTACGTTGTGAGTCGTTTATTAAGCGCCAAGGTATCAAACTGTTTATTTGGTTTTATCACACTATTCTGAAAAAAGACCCTTTAGGCTTTATTCTCTCTTATATCAATATCGCCCGTGCAAAAGACGAGGTTATCTACCTTGATATCAATCGTTGGTTAAAAAAGAACAAAAAAATCATGAGCACTTTGCATAAAGTTCAAGTCAACTATGGCGAACTTGAAGAAGAGCAAATGATTTTGAAAACTCAAATCAATTATCGTGATTTATTGGCTGCCAGCAGTAACGAAGATATTATCGGCGATGATGATGAGCCTGAGCTGATGCAAGGCCCTATTAACCCAATAGATGATGCTACCGAACCGAGTCAGGTATAAATCCCCTAGTATAAAAATCATGATTTTCAATTCATAAAAAAGCGCTGACACTTAGAGACTATTTTTGTCTTTTAGCGTCAGCGCTTTTTTATCAAGCAAATTTTCAATGGCTTCTAAAGCGTGCCGTCATCAATCATGCAACTACCAGTAATTTTCTACTGCAATATTGCCCTCGCCGCGACGATTCATCACCAGACCTAAAGTCTTGAGCGCTTCTTTGGTATCTTCCACCATGTCTGGATTGCCACATAACATGACATGCGTACTATCAATATCTAAGGCAATCCCTGCTCGCGCTTGTAGCGTACCATCTAGCAGCAGCTTGGGCAGACGCTCTGTCAGGGCGCCTTCGACAGATTCACGGGTAACGATGGGAATAAAGATTAGTTTTGCAGGATTTTCAACCAAAGAACCAAAGTCTTCTTGCAAGCTTTCGATCTTTTCAACATAAGCAAGCTCTTCTATCGAGCGCGCGCTATAGGCCAAGATGATGTGCTCATAGTCTTCCCACGTCTGCAAATCTTGTAACATTGATAAAAATGGTGCCAAGCCCGTTCCAGTCGCGAGCAGCCATAAATCTTTTGGTAAAGGCTTTTGATAACGTGCTAACGTCAAAAAACCAAACGGCATAGTATTAAGCAGCAGCTCATCGCCCACTTCTAAATGCTGCAACTGCGACGTAAATGCGCCATCAGGAATTACTATAGAGAAGAACTCTAGCACCTCATCAAACGGCGAAGAAACGATGGAATAAGCCCGAAAGATGTCTTCGTTTAGTTTTTCATTCTGTTCTTCATTAGCAACGGCATTACCTGCTGCACGCTGCTGTTTATAATATTTTAATTGACTGGGATTGACGCCCAAACGCACAAATTGACCCGCAGTAAACTTAAAGCTATCAGGACGGCTGACAGTGAAGCTAAATAGATTTGGCGTCCACGTGGTCTTACTAAGCACGGTTACTGCCTGAATATTATCACTCATAAGAATTATCGACTCACTTTTTAGTAATCATTATTTTTATCAAGACTTTAAACGACACAAAATAAAAGATGCGCCAAGCTTATCATAAAGCTGGCGCATCTTGGGTTTCTGACCGTAATAACAGATAAGCAGCGGTATCAGTATACCCCTACTTACTCTTTTGCTATTTACCAAATACGTGCCAGACTTGCCCATTCAATCATGCTGTTTGGCAAGATACCAAAGAAGATAATCATCGCGGTCACCGCAATAACCATAATCCCGCCAGTACGCATCGCCCATTGGCTAGAAACGTCAAACTCAATGAACTGTTTAGGACGTTTAAAGAGGGTGAGCATCACACGTAAATAATAGAATAAGCCGATCGCACTGCCCAAGATAATCATCGCTGCCAAGAACCAGTTGGTTCCTTGTACCGCTGCCAATATCGCAAATAGCTTGGTAATAAAGCCTGCCGTCAACGGAATGCCTGCCAATGACAACATCATAATAGTCATAACTGCAGTCAATACGGGACGACGCCAAAACAGACCTTGATAGTGAGTCAACTCATCAGCCTCACCAGACAAGCGATAAGGGCTCGACATCAAGGTCACAACACCAAAGGCACCGATAGAGGTTAATGCATAAACAGCCATATACATACTAGAGATACTATCCGCTGCCGCGCCGATACTGACGATGACAATCAACACGTAACCCATATGGGCAATGGATGAATAACCCAATAGGCGTTTGAGGCTGGTTTGACGTACTGCTAATAAGTTACCGATCAAAATAGATAAAGTTGCCATGACCATTAACAGCATTTGCACCGATGGCAAGGCCAATAAAGACGTATCGATTAAGAAACGAACCGCTAAGCCCATCATAGCTACTTTTGATACCGATGCTAAAAAGGTAGCGATTGGTGCTGGAGCGCCTTCGTATACATCTGGTGTCCACATATGAAACGGCGCAGCAGAGAGTTTGAAGGCGATACCAAACATCATCATCGCCGCACCAAGTATCAGAAGTGGCGACTCAAAAACATCACCCAATACCATACTGATTGGCTTAAAGGCGAGCGAGCCTACTTCGGCATAGATAAATGCCATACCCATGAGCAATGTCGCTGATGCCGTCGCTGACAGCACCAAGTATTTCAGCCCTGACTCTAGTGAGCGGTTGCGCATATAGGTATATGACAGCATACCGTATAGCGGTATAGACAGCATCTCTAAGCTCATAAAGAATGACGCTAAATGCTGAGCACTGACCATCAGCAAAGCACCAATCGTCGATAGCAACATGAGCAAATATAGCTCTTCTTTATTATCCTTAAGATTGGCCAAATACGCATAAGATAACGTACAACAAGCCAATGCACAGATAAAAATAATCACCATATTAAACTGAGCAAAGTTATCGATAACGAATAACTGCTCAGCGTTTGGTACGAGAGTACCGCTATTCACCATACCTGTCATTTGCCCAATGAGGGTAAACAGACCAATATTTAAGCCGACGACCGTTATCGTACCAGTCACCATATGTGAGCGTTTAATTGCGATGGCAATCATGACCACCAATACCGTAATAACGACGGCAATGATTGGCGCATAAGGCAATAACCCCATCAAATCATTCATCGTAATATCATTCATGACTTAACGTGCCTCCATTGCATCAAGCAGTTGCGACGCATCTACTTGTGTGACTTGACTGTATATATAAGCATTATTGATCCACTGCATCGCATGACTTGAGGTATCAAGGAACGGCTGTGGATATAGACCAAGCCATACCAAGCCTGCAGCGAGCATCAATAACAATGACAGCTCACGCTTGCCCAAATCTTTTAATGGACGCGTAGGCAAACCATGTGACTTGGTTTCTTGCATGGCGACTGCTTCGATGTTGTTTTTGCCAAATAGTGCACGGTGAATCAAAATAAGCGAGTATAGCCCTGCTAGTACCAAACTGAATGTTGCAAAGACCACAAATACTGGATACTGAGCAAAGGCACCAAATAAAATCATGAACTCGCCAATGAAATTACCTGTCCCCGGAATACCGAGCAATGCCGCACAGAAGAACATCAGTATCGGTGCGTAGTAACGGAACTGACCCCACATACCACCCATCAAGGTTAGATCGCGCGTATGTAGACGCTCATATAACTGTCCTGCCATAATGAATAGCGCTGCTGAGCTTAAGCCATGCGCTAACATCTGAATCATCAGACCTTGCAAGCTGAGTAAGGTTCCAGCATAAATTGCTAATACCACAAAGCCCATGTGCGAAATACTGGTATAAGCGAGCAAACGCTTCATATCGGTCTGCATAAAGGCGAGCCATGCGCCGTAAAAGATACCAATGGTACCCAAGGTCATCGCAATCGGCGCAAAATCTTGTGATGCTGCTGGAAATAATGGCAACACGAAACGAATCAAACCATAAGCGGCGGTTTTAATCAAAACCCCTGCCAAATCCACCGAACCTGCCGTTGGTGCTTGCGCATGCGCATCTGGCAACCAGCCATGGAACGGAATAATCGGCAGCTTAACCGCAAAGCCAATAAAGAAGCACAGCATGATCGGATATTCCCAGCCGCCAAGTGACGTACCGAGCAAATCATTATAGTTAAAGCTGACCACCCCTTTTTGAGCGTAGCTGATAATGACCAATATCAAAATGCCGACCAGCATAATAAGCCCAGACGCTTGGGTATAAATAAAGAACTTAGTCGCTGCGTATTCCTTGGTTTTGCCAACCACATCATGACCCCAAATAGCGATCAAGAAGTAGATAGGAACCAGCATCATCTCCCAAAAGAAGAAGAATAAGAACAGGTCAATGGCTAAGAAAACACCAATGACGCCGCCCAAACTCCATAGCAAGTTCAGATGGAAAAAGCCGACTCGACGCTGAATCTCATTCCACGAACAAGCCACAGCAGCAATACCGAGCAATCCTGTTAACGCCACCATCATCAGTGATAAACCATCTAATGCCAAATGGAAGCTGATACCAAAAGTCGGTATCCATGGCACACTGAACTCCGCTACCCAAGGCACATTTGCATCTGGCGCAATGACTTGTTTACTCATGCCACTAAAGTCGCCGTATTGCCACATCACTAGCGACAATACAAAGGTCAACGTCATACCGATTAGAGCAATCCAGCGCGGCAGACGTTTATTAAAGCGCTCGACCAACCAACATAGCAATCCCGCAATAAAGGGAATTGCAATTAATGCTGGTAGCATCCACGTTTGTTGTAACTCAATCATCTTATACCACCGTCATCATTACCAGCACTAGTAATACAGCCATGCCCAAGCCAAAGCTTGCAGCGTAACCTCGAAGTGACCCAGTTTGCGTCGCAGACAATACCTTATTACCAGCTGATGCCAGCTTAGGTAACAGCAACCACGTTTTATCGATAGGGTCGGCTTTAAATAAGCGGCCGATGAACAAAAAGGGTTTTACAAAAATTACATCGTATAGCGCATCAAAACCTAGACCATGATAACACCAGTGATATAGCGCCCCACCAACACGTGAGCGCTTAAAGCGGGTGAGCATGCGACCTTTATCCACCACATATAATAGCGCCGCTATTATTAGACCAGCCAGCATCGCACCCATGGCGATAAACTCAGCCGTATGCTTACCATGCGCTTGACCAGCGACTTCCAATAAATGCCCAACACTCTCTGGCAAGACGCCTTGTAATGGCGGAGTGATAAATGCACCCACTGCCGTTGATAATACGAGCAACACACTAAGTGGCAGCCAATACGACACACCAGATAACTTATGCGCGTGCGTTTTCTCTTCACCAAAGAAGATAATCCAAATCATACGGAAAGTATAAAGTGCGGTTAAAAATGCGCCGAATACGCCCATATAGAATAAAACCATGTGACCGGTTGCATAACTTTCCCAAAGAATCGCTTCTTTAGAATAAAAGCCAACGGTAACCCAAGGTATCGCTGCCAATGCACCGCCACCGACGATATAACACCAGAATACCAACGGTATCTTTTTACGTAGACCGCCCATCTTAAAGATGTTTTGCTCATGGTGTACCGCAAGGATGACTGCACCTGATGATAAGAATAACAGGGCTTTAAAGAAAGCATGGGTCATCAAATGGAAGATAGCGCCTTGCCACGCACCAACGCCGAGTGCTAAGAACATATAGCCAATTTGGCTCATCGTTGAATAAGCAAGAATACGTTTGATGTCGGTTTGTGCCAGTGCACAGAATCCAGCAACGACCAACGTCAACGCCCCTACGCCGCCGACCCAATATAATAAAATACCAGGGGTCAGCTCAAACAATGGATGTAGACGGGCAATTAAATAAACACCTGCCGTGACCATCGTTGCCGCGTGAATAAGCGCTGATACTGGCGTCGGACCTGCCATCGCATCAGCCAGCCATGTATGTAATGGCAGCTGCGCTGATTTACCCATCGCGCCGCCAACTAACATCATGGTGGTCAACATCATCGTTGGATTGTTGATATCGAATACTTCTGGTGCACGCGTAATAATTTCTTGAATATTAAGCGTACCGAATTCGCGGAATAATAAAAACAGACCGAAGGCTAAGAATACATCACCTACGCGCGTCACCGTAAAGGCTTTCATCGCTGCAAGACCATTGGCGCGGTCATGGTAATAAAAACCGATCAGCAAGTACGAACAGATACCAACACCTTCCCAGCCAAGATAAAGCAAGAACAAGTTATCTGCCAAGACTAGCAATAACATGCTGGCGACGAACAAGTTCATATAGCTAAAGAAGCGGGCAAATCCAGTGTCGCCTTTCATATACCAAGCGGCAAAAAGATGGATTAAAAAGCCAATTCCAGTAATGACACCCGTCATCGTCAGTGCCAAACCATCAAAGCTCAGACCGAAACTTGGGGCAAAATCTCCGACTTGGAACCATGTCCAAAGCGGAATCTCTACAACCGTTCCTGCTGGATTATTGGTTAAAAAAGTATAACTAACGATTAGCGTGCATAGTGCTGATAACAGCATACTACCGACACCGACAATCGCTGCCACCTGCTCTGTTAGCTTGTCGCGCATAAAGGCTAAAATCAAAAAGCCAACGAGCGGGAATATAAAGGTTAATGGTAATAAACTCATGACATCATCCTTTCATCTCATTGGCGCTGTCGACATCGAGATGCCCACGCTGATGATAAAACCGCAATAATATTGCCAAACCAATGGCGGCCTCTGCTGCTGCCAAGGTCAAAATAAAGATAAACATAATCTGTCCATCTGGATCGACCCAACGACTACCTGCCACCACAAATGCCAATGCTGTTGCATTCATCATGATCTCAAGGCTCATTAGCATAAATAGGAAGTTACGTCGTACCATGACGCCGCACAGACCAATGGCAAATAAGATACCTGCCAAAATCAGTCCATGGCTCATGGGTATCATGCCCAGTACATTCTGCGCCTCAGCAACTGGCTGTACTAAGCCTGCTACCTCGTGGGCAAACGGCACGTTTGACACATCTTGTGCCACGCTCGCTGCTAGTACCATTAGTCTGACTCCTTGCGCGTGACTTTATTCACACCCAGCTGCGTACCTGCATTCATACTTACATAGTCATGCGGGTCAACATCTTTATATTCGTAAGGTTCTGCCATTTTCGCCGCGTCAGCATCTATCGGCATGCCGTGATCATCGTAGTGTTTGATACTTGCGACATTAGCATTAGATGCTTGACTATCATTACTGTGGTTTGCATTAACAGTAACCTCATCAGCGATAGACTCTTTACCCAAATGATACGCGGCGACCAAGGCTGCCAATAGTAGCAATGCAGCCACTTCTATCAACATCACATATTTAGTAAATAGCACCGTACCGACTGCTTTGGCAGATATTGTCGAGCCACCAATCATTGCCGCTTCGTCATGACCCATACCAATCATTGCATACAGCACAACCGCGATAATAATCGTTAACCCTGTCGGTAGCGCCCAAGTGCCCGCATCAAGCCAGCGCTCTTCACGCTCATCATTGCTCATGCCTAAATTAAGCATCATAATAACAAAGACAAATAGCACCATAATAGCACCGGCATAGACGACTATCTCTAACGCACCAGCAAATGGCGCGCCTAGTACAAAAAATATCCCTGCGATTGCCAGTAATGACACAATCATCGATAAGATAGCATGCACTGGATTGGCTTGAGTCACGACGCGCAGACTGGCAAATATGGCCACTGCTGCAAGCGAATAAAACCCAGCCAGTTCAGGATGGTTCAAAATATTCATCATGGTAGCAAGCTCCTTAGATCAATCGGTGCAGCTTCGTTTTGTGCTGCGCCTTTTGGTTTGTCCGCTACCGCCATACCCGTCACACGATAATAGTTATAATCAGGATATTTACCTGGCCCTGAAATGAGCAAATGCTCTTTTTCATAGACCAAGTCTTGGCGCTTATATTCACCCAACTCAAAGTCAGGCGTCATTTGAATGGCTGTCGTTGGACACGCCTCTTCACACAAGCCACAAAAAATACAGCGCGAAAAGTTAATTCGAAAAAACTCTGGATACCAACGACCGTCTTCACGTTCCGCTTTTTGTAAGGAGATACACCCTACCGGGCATGCCACCGCACACAAGTTACAAGCCACACAGCGCTCGTCTCCATCAGGGTCACGCGTTAGGACAATACGTCCACGAAAACGCGGCGGCACAGGTACCGGCACCTCAGGATAAAGGATGGTGTCACGCGGTCTGAGCGCATGACTATTGACCATCCACATGCTGCGGACAATGGTAAATAGTCCAATGACGGTCTTTTTTATGGTAGTAAACATGGGATTATTATCCTTATCAGCTTTACCCTAGTTCATCAATGATGGCTAGTGATGGCTACTAGTGATGATTACAACGTTGGAGAAAAGATCAAAATGACCGCAGCAGTAACCAACAGATTAATCAGCGTTACTGGCAGACAAACTTTCCAGCCAAAGTTCATCACTTGATCATAACGCGGACGCATGAGTGAGCCTCGAGCCAAAATAAACATGGTCATAAAGAACAGCGTTTTAATCATGAACCAAAAAGCTGGTGGAATAAATGGAATATCTAAGTTAAAAGGCGCAAGCCAACCACCAAAGAATAAGCACGTCATCAAGGCAGAAATCAGTACAACGTTGACATATTCGCCAATAAAGAACATACCGAATTTCATGCCAGAATATTCAACATGATAGCCTTCAGCCAGCTCTTGCTCTGCTTCTGGCTGATCAAATGGATGTCTATGGGTGACTGCAACGCCAGCAACAACAAAGGTCAAAAAGCCGAAAAACTGCGGAATGATATACCAGCCGTCGATTTGCGCCTCAACAATGGCGCGCAAGTTAAATGAGCCGGTTAATGCCACTACGCCCATCAGTGATAAGCCCAAGAATACTTCATAACTGATCGTCTGTGCAGCAGAGCGCAAACCACCAAGTAACGAGAATTTGTTAGCAGAGGCCCAGCCACCGAACATCACGGCATAGACAGCAATACCTGCCATCGCAAAGAAGAACAGAATACCGATATCCCAATCAGCCACGCCAAGCGTTGGCGAGATAGGAATAATGGCAAATGAGGCCAATGCGGTAAACATCGCGACCGCAGGTGCCAAGGTAAACATAAACTTATCGGTAAAGTTTGGCGTCCAATCTTCTTTAAAGAAGATTTTGAGCATATCAGCAACCAGCTGCAACGAACCAAAGGGTCCGACGCGGTTTGGACCATAACGGTCCTGCCATAAAGCTAGCATGCGGCGCTCATAGACAATCATCATAGCGGCAACCATAACCACGACCAAGAAGATGACCAGTGATTGCCCGACCATAAATAAAATTGACCAAGCATCAAAGCTCATGCTACCAGCCAAGAAGCTTGGCACATCAGGGATAATACGGGTAACTTGCATATTACACCTCCTGTGTGGTGGTCGGTGCTGTGCTCATTTGCGCAGCATCGTTATTGTTCATCATATCGTTAGCCATGCTACCCATCATCGTTACTGGTGCATCCACTTTGCGAACCGACGCTGGCATTGATGGATGAATAATACTCACCTGCCCAACTGGATAACCGATACAGCCTTCTGCTAAATAACCGACAATCTGTACTGGTAAGGTAATTTGTTGCTTATTGATTTCAATCGCTAAGTAATCACCATTAGCAATGTTCCAGTCCCTAGCATCATCCATCCCGATACGCCATGCAGCAACAGGCAGTTGCTCCGCAACCACTGGGCTACGTGACGCCATCATAGAGCTGGCATAAATATTATGGATAGGCACAAGCTTTGCTTGTCCTTGCTGCATATCCGTCGTCGTCGCAGACATAGCCTCTGGTGCAACATATTGGCGTGTGGCCAGACGGTCTAGCTGATCAAACATGCGCACACCTGGGTCGCCATTTTTTAGATGACCACCGACCTTGTCTTGGTATTTATTCCACGCTTGCGGTGAGTTCCAACCTGCCGCATTGGCAAAAGGAATCATCGAGCTTGGTGTTTCTTTACCACTATAACCTTCCATTGAGAAAGTCAAACCGGTGTCTAAATCTTTTGGCTGCATCGGCTCATGCACAGATATCGGCGCACGCATGGCGGTACGGCCTGAATAACGGCGCGGCTGACGAGCAATCTTCAGACCAGTCATACGGTAATCGGCATCAGGAGCAGCATTTTTAATACCAGCAAGCTTAGGATGGGTGGCGATCAAAGCATTGATAACGTCATCTAGCTGCGTCCAATCGACATCACGACCTTCTATGCTGCTATGCACGGCATGTAACCAGCGCCAGCCTTCTTTGATACTGCTCATTGGATGGTAGTATTCGTTGTCGTAAACTTGGAAGAAGCGCTGTGCACGACCTTCAGCCGATATCAGCGTACCATCCGCTTCAGCAAAGCTTGCTGCTGGCAATACGATATCGACATCTTTATGCCAATCAAGCAGCTGATGATCTAGCGCAATGACGGTTTTGTCGGCTAATAGTTGAGTCAACTTACTGGCATCAATGGCATCAGTCAGCTGATTTTCAGCAACGATAACCACATCAAAATCAGTCGCCAGTAGCTCTTCGACTGATTGACCGCCAAGCATGCAAACACCCATGCTATTGGCATCGGTAACCGTTAGGTAAATACCTGCTTGTGCCTGATATTTATTATTTACTTCTTTCAGTTCAAGTTTTTTAGCAGGAGCGCGTTCTACATTGTCTTGCGTTTCTGTATCAACACCAGTTTCAGGTTTGTTTGGTTTAGCGGATAGCTCTTTATCTTCTATTTGCGCTTGCTCATCACGAACTTGAGCATTATACGTGTCCACTTGCTGCTGTTCAGTCGCTTTGATAGCCGAGCGTTTTTGTGTCAATGCTTGCGTAATCTGCGCTGCTGCTTCTATCAATGCAGTAGATGATAAGCTGCTACCCGAAACAACTAACGGCTTATCAGCTTGAATCAAGTCATAAGCGATTTGCTGCGCCAATGCTTGCATACCGTCAGTTTCAGCACTTGCATCAGCTGCTTGTGGATCTGCTATGTCTGCTAAATCATCAGCGAAATTAGCAATTTCATCAGCGACTTTAAAGCCAAGCTTAGTGATGTCTTCAGGGGTCGCCACTACGCTCACTTTACTGATATCTTCTAGCTTAGTTTGCGTTACATCGATGACATAGACTGGGCTTAACGCATCTTGAGCGATACGCTTAACTGGTTCAGCAAGCCAAGGCTGTGTTTGCAGCGCCGCTGCCATTTTTAGGCCTTCATTTTTTGCCGCTTGACGTACTGACAGCGCGACACGTGATGAAGTTTGAGTGATGTCTTCACCTAATACGAGCACTGCATCATGCGTTTCGATATCAGTCATGCTAGGGTTATAAATGCCTTCCGTGCTAAGCACTTCGATGCATTTATTAACCATTGCTTGCTGCTGATGGTTCAAACCTGTTGAGAAGTTATCAAAGCCAACGAGATTTTTTAGCGCAAAGTTAGTCTCAAGGCTGGCGCGTGGTGAGCCAATACCGATGACTTTTCTATCTTTGATACGTTTGATGGTTTCATCGAGTGCGTAGTCAATATTGATTTTGACATGCTTATCATTGATACGTTCAAGCGCTTGCGTTGGACGATCATCACGATTGACATAGCCATAACCAAAACGACCACGGTCACATAAGAAATAGCGGTTTACTTCGCCGTTATAGCGGTTTTCGATACGGCGCAATTCACCATAACGCTCACCCGGTGAGATATTACAACCAGCTGAGCAACCATGACAGATGCTTGGCGCATACTGCATGTCCCATTTACGGTTATAGCGCTCAGAATGTGTTTTATCAGTGAAGACACCCGTTGGGCATACTTCCGTTAAATTGCCTGAAAACTCGCTTTCAAACTGACCATCTTTATCACGGCCAAAATACACGCGGTTGTTTGAGCCATAAACGCCTAAATCTTCGCCGCCTGCGTAGTCTTTATAAAAACGTACACAGCGATAGCAAGCGATACAACGGTTCATCTCATGCGCGATGAATGGGCCAAGCTCTTGGTTGTGATGCGTGCGTTTGGTAAAGCGATAGCGACGGCGGCTATGACCTGACATATAAGTCATGTCCTGTAAATGACAATGTCCGCCCTCTTCACAGGTTGGACAGTCATGCGGATGGTTGGTCATGAGTAGCTCAACCATCGACTTGCGGAATGCTTTGGCTTCATCGTCAGTGACCGAGATGTACATATCATCGCCAGGAGCGACCATACAAGACATCACAAGGCGACCGCGACCTGCTTCCATATCTTCTTTATTTTGGAATTGCTTGACCGCGCACTGACGGCACGAGCCTACTGAGCCAAGGGCTGGATGATAACAAAAATACGGCACATCAATGCCGAGTGATAAGCAGGCTTGTAGCAAGTTATCTGCGCTATCTACTTCGACAGTGGTTCCATCAATATGTATGACTGCCATGCCGCTCTCCTTATTTCACTACTGGCTGTTGGTTGGCTGCAGCATCAATAACATCGACACCAACCGCCTGCGCGATTTTTTGATCAAACTCTGGACGGAAATATTTAATCGCACTCATTAGTGGTTCCATCGCCCCTGGGGCATGCGCACAGAATGTTTTACCAATCCATAAGTCACGCGTCAGGCCTTCTAGTTTTTCTACATCGCCCACTTGCCCTTGACCATCATTGATAGCGGTAAGCAGTTTAACGCCCCACGGCAGACCATCACGGCATGGTGTACACCAACCGCATGACTCACGCTGAAAGAAAATCTCAAGGTTACGCAGTAATGGCACCATGTCTTGTGATTCATCGACGACCATAATGAGACCAGTACCCATACGGCTACCAGCATTTTGAATGGTGTCAAAATCTACTACCACATCCAAATGCTCTGCAGTCAAAAAGTCAGTCGATGCGCCGCCCGGCAGCCAAGCTTTCAGTGTTTTACCATCTTTCATACCACCTGCTAAATCTTCAATGATTTCGCGTGCCGTATAGCCAAACGGTAATTCCCAAAGGCCTGGGTCATTGACCAATCCTGAGCAGCCAAATAGTTTGGTGCCCGGCGTTTTACTTTTGCCTTTAATTTCAGATAACCACTGATACCACTCAACGCCGTGATTCAAAATCGCTGGCATATTACACAAAGTCTCAACGTTGTTGACAACAGTTGGACGACCCCATGCACCAGAAATTTGTGGAAACGGCGGCTTGGTACGTGGGTTAGCACGGCGGCCTTCTAGACAATTAATTAGCGCTGTTTCTTCACCGCAGATATAACGTCCAGCGCCCGTATGCACATGCAGGTTAAAACTAAAATCTGAGCCCAGAATGTTTTTGCCCATGAGATTGTTAGCCAAGCACTCTTCGATAGCAGCGACCAAACGCTCAGCGGCCAAGATATACTCACCACGGATAAAGATATAACCGTCAGTGGCGCCAATCGCATGAGCGGTAATTAGCATACCTTCGATCAGCTGAAACGGTAGACGCTCCATGAGCAGACGGTCTTTAAACGTGCCTGGCTCCATTTCATCCGCATTACAGATGAGGTAGCGCGGCAAACCATCCGGCGGCGACATAAATGACCATTTAAGACCAGCGTTAAAACCTGCACCGCCGCGACCTCGAACATTGGCCGCTTTAATCATATTGCCAACGTCTTTAGGCGACTTAGATAACGCTTCTTTTAGACCTGTAAAGCCTTTTAGAGATTCATAAGTAGCTAAATCAAGCACCGCATCATGATGGGCTAAACGCCAAGTCAAAGGCTTGGTTTCGCTAGTGGCTGTCGCTTTATCACCATAGATTGGAACACGCTGTGCATTTAGCTGGCTTGGCGCTTGACCTTGACCGCGACGAGCAATTTGCTCTGAAATCGTTAAACTCATGCGTATAGCTCCAATAATTGCGCGACCTCAGATGGCTGGACAGGGCCGTAAGTGTCTTCATCAATCAGTACCGCTGGTCCCTTATCACAGTTGCCCAAGCAGCAAATTGGCAATAGGGTAAAACGTCCATCAGCAGTAGTCTGACCATACTCAATACCCAGCTGTGATCTAATCTCAGCTGACAGCGCCTCATAACCTGTCAAATAACAAGCCACAGAGTCACATATGAGAATCACATGGCGACCGACAGGTTGGCGATAAATACGGTTAAAGAAAGTCGCAACGCCGTCCATATCTGACATCGGAATGTCTAGAATATTGGCAATGGCATTCACTTGTGCGTCATCGACCCAGCCGTTGCGCTTTTGCACAATTTTTAGCGCATCGAGCGAAGCAGCACGGGCTTGCGGGTAATGGTGCATAAACTCATGAATAGCCGCAATTTCCTCGCTAGTGAGGATGCTTGCCACATCTACTTTTGGCATTTTGTCGGAAACAATTTTCATAGTCTTCTATCTGTCCTCACTCATCATGCTTTATCAGCTAATAGCGACAGTCTTATGAGTGTCGCTACATGGCAAGATATCAGCATTTTGGTGTGCCATTTGGCAATGATATATTGATAAACGTATTTCTTTAATAACGATAATTTTCTGATCAAAGCATGAAAGATCAAAGTATTAGCGATCACAGTCGGCCATCACAATATCAATCGATGCCAGATACATGATGGCATCAGAGACGAGCGAACCATTAATCACGGACGGCATCTGCTGCAAATGCGCAAATGTCGGCGTACGGATACGGGTACGATAACTCATCGTCGCCTTATCTGAAGTGATGTAATAGCTGTTCAAACCTTTGGTCGCTTCTACAATCGTCGTACACTCACCCGCTGGCATCACAGGACCCCAAGATACTGAGATAAAGTGGTTAATCAGCGTCTCAATATCATTCAAGGTACGGTCTTTCGGCGGTGGTACCGCTAGTGGATGATCCGCTTTGTAAGGGCCTTGTGGCATGTTATCCATGCACTGGCGAATAATACGCAATGACTGACGCATCTCTTCGACTTTTACCATACAACGATCATAAGCATCACCGTTGTAGCCAACTGGCACTTCAAAATCGTAATTTTCATAGCCCATGTATGGACGTGCTTTACGCAAATCAAAGTCAACACCTGTCGCGCGCAGACCTGCACCAGTAACACCCCAAGCCAATGCTTGCTTGGCATTATACTGAGCAACCCCTTGGGTACGGCCTTTGAGCACGCTATTTTGCAATGCCGCTTTGACATATTCGTCCAAGCGTTTTGGCATCCAATCTAAGAACTCACGAACCAGACGCTGCCAGCCACGTGGTAGATCAGCAGCAGTACCGCCGATACGGAACCAAGCGGGATGCATACGATAGCCAGTCACGGCTTCGATGACGTCATAGGCTTTTTGGCGATCGGTAAACATATAGAATACCGGGGTCATGCCGCCCGCATCCTGAATAAACGTACCGACGAACAGTAAGTTATTGGTGATACGGAAAAACTCACTCATCATCACACGAATGGTTTCAGCGCGCGGTGGAATCTTAATTCCTGCAAGCTTTTCGACCGACATGATGTACGGTAGCTCATTCATCACACCGCCGAGATAATCGATACGGTCGGTATAAGGAATAAATGAGTGCCAAGTTTGACGCTCCGCCATCTTTTCTGCACCGCGATGGTGATAGCCGATATCAGGGATACAATCGACGACTTCTTCGCCATCAAGCTGTAAGACTAAACGGAATGCACCGTGAGCAGATGGATGGTTAGGACCGATGTTCAAGAACATAAAATCTTCATCACGGCCTGAACGCTTCATGCCCCACTCTTCTGGGACAAAACGCAGGTTTTCTTGCTCGTATTGCTGCTTGGCGGTGTTCAAGAAGTACGGAGTAAATTCAGTCGCACGCGCATGATACTCTTTACGCAGTGGATGACCTTCCCAATATTTTGGTAATAAGATACGGGTCAAATGCGGATGACCGGTAAAGACAATACCGAACATGTCCCATACTTCGCGCTCATACCAGTTGGCATTTGGCCAAATATTAGTGGCGCTCGGTACATTGACATCGTCTTCACTCAGCGCGACTTTAATACGCACATCACTATTACGCTCAAGCGACATTAGGTGATAAAACACTGTAAAGTCACTGTCAGGCAACCCTTGGCGATGCTGACGCAGACGCTCATCTATCGCTGACAAGTCAAATAGCATGACGTATGGCTGGGGTAATTTACGCAAGAATAAAAGAACGTCGAGCAAATCGGCACGTGCCACCCAAACCGTTGGAATCTCATCCACAGTGTGCTGCACGACAAACTTACCGGCATACTTCTGCTCCAGCTCGGTGATAACCGCTGGAATAGGCTTAATATTAGAATCTATGTTTTCAACTACCGTGACCATGAATGATGTATTCCTTCATTAATCATCATTGAGCTATGTTGAGCCTAACCGAGCTATGTTAATCATAATTGAACCATGTTAATCATAACTGAACTACGCTAAACATAAGCGAACTACGATGAATATATGCGTACTGAGCACTTTTACGGATTGTGTATGATTGAGCCAAACTAAAACATGATATAACCAAATAATTTATGCCTAATATGCTATTTATCAAATGCAGTTTGGCTACAGGCTCGCTGATTAAATACTGTCTGGACTACGCAAGTTTTTCACAGCGATACGATCTGCTTGCTTACGGTCACGCTCAGGCGTCATTTGTGGCTGATAGATACCCTGATCATTGACATGGATACCTAGCGGGCGACGCTCTTTAGTAATCGACTCTTGCAGCAACATCAAGCCTTGGATCAACGCTTCTGGACGCGGCGGACAACCGGGCACATAGACATCAACAGGGATAATTTTGTCCACGCCTTGCACGACCGAATAGATATCATACATACCACCCGAGTTAGCACAGGCACCCATCGAGATAACCCATTTTGGCTCAAGCATTTGCTCATAGAGGCGCTGAATAACCGGTGCCATTTTGACAAAACAAGTACCAGCAACGATCATCACATCCGCCTGACGGGGTGATGCGCGAATAACTTCGGCACCAAAACGTGACAAATCATGAACGGCGGTTAAGGTAGTGGCATATTCGACGTAACAGCAAGAGGTACCAAAGTTAAATGGCCAAAGTGAGTGCTTGCGCCCCCAGTTTGCTGTTGAATGGACAAGGTCTTCGAGACGACCCATAAAGACGTTTTTATTCACTTCGTCTTCGATTGGATCATTGACCGTTTGGCTGGTCTGTGCAGGATAGACATCTGCATCAGGGTTGGCTTTTGTTAATGTGTATTTCATAACATACAACCTTTATATTAGGCGAAGCGCAGCAATCATCTTGCTTCCGCTATCGCCTTAACTTCTATTATTAATAAGCGACCATTTTGCAGTAACGTGCCACAAGACCGTCAAAAGCGATTAGCGTTTGACTTTGTCTTGTTGCGCAGATGTAGCAAAATCCATGGAAGTCACATTACCAGTAGTATTAATATGATCGATATTTTGCAAGTGACGACGGTTGGTCTCGATATTGTTCGAGACATTAATCTGCCCTGAAGACTGGGCTGGTATCTTGCCAGTTGGATCGACCATCAGCTCATCGACGCCATCAAACTGCGTAATATCTGCCAAATTAAAACCTGCCGGAGCTGCATATAGACGTGGTTGCTTGCGGCGCTTGTCCGATGGTGCCCAATTCATCGCACCCAGACTGAGCTCGTATACCAAGCCTATGATCAAGATGGTAATGAATATCGCGGCTGCGGCAAAGCCCAGCCAGCCTGCTTCACGTACTGAAACGGCATAAGCGTATAAATATAGCGCTTCTAAATCAAAGATAACGAAGAAGATTGCCACCAAATAGAATTTGGCAGACAAACGAATACGGGCGTTGCCAGCTCCGACAACACCCGCTTCAAATACTTCTTCTTTTTGTGAGCCCTGAGAGCGACCGCCAAGCAAACGCGGCACAACCAGCATAAAGACCACTAGCCCAATGGCGGCTAAGATAAAAGCAATGGCTGACCAATTAAAAGCAGACATGATAATACGTGCTCCTCACCCAATCGAGTGTCAAGCTCAGCGCACATACTCACAAACTATAGAGTGGTAATAGCGACTGGCATAACGCAGACGAAAACACAAAGTAACTGCCATTGGGTCTTAATAACTCAATGGCTCATATAGATACTGTGCTGGTAATAACCAATTATCAAGCTTATTGACGACGATGTCAGACATGACCAACTATAGATACTCCGATGTATAACGGAGAAAGGCTGGTCGCCTAACGCATCTTCTAACAACGTAAGATCAACGTATTAAATCAATATCATATTCGATAGTTTATTTAATTGATTTAATAGCTCATTACACGTGGTCAACAATGACGAGACAACTGGCATAAATTATTTACGTACTATACGCATATCAGTGCCTAAAAGCTAGTTTTTAACTGTATTGAACGGTCACTTTATAGGTGAAAGAAACATGTTTTTTTTGCCATGAATTATGATATAGACGTTACCTTATATTAAGCCCAAATCCACATTTTTGAATGGACGCTAGTATATATAGTATAAGTCACGAAAAATTAACGCTTTTTTACTGGGTGCCGATCCTTGAACTCCTCCCCAATGTGACGGTTTTTGCTTTATAATAACCCGCCTAATTGCATGGTAGTATCAGCGGCTGTTTTAACGATGGCTCTCTTGATTAATTGTCACAAAATATTAATGGTCATGAGCGTGATTAGCGGATAGGTTGATTAACCTTATCGACGCCATGTTTTGATATCGAAATGATGCAACCAACTATAATGCTATGTTGCCATTTTGCGCTATCGATCTGCCTCATACGTGCCGTTTTTATCTCACTTAGCAACGCTTGATATCAACACTCGTCTTTTTTGCTTTCTTTTTGCTTTTGTCTTACAGGTCACCTTATGAGTCAACTTAATCCCAAACAACAAGAAGCGATGCTTTACGTATCCGGTCCATTGCTTGTGCTAGCAGGTGCCGGCTCCGGTAAGACATCGGTGATTACCCGCAAGATTGCGTATCTAATCGAAGAATGCAACATGCCAGCCGAGCGTATCACCGCGGTGACCTTTACCAATAAAGCGGCGCGCGAGATGAAAGCCCGTGTCAGTAAATTGCTGCCGAGTGAAAAAACTCGCGGGCTGACGGTGTCTACCTTTCACCAATTTGGGCTACAGTTTTTGCGCTATGAGCTGATTCATACCCCGCTCAAAGGTAACTTCTCCATCATGGACAGTGACGACAGTAAGCGTTTGCTGATGGAGCTGATGATGCGTGATAATTTAAGCGGCGCTGAAAGTCGTGAATTGGTCGGCAAAGCCATTAAAATGATTTCTGACTGGAAAAACGACCTAATTGAACCAGATAAGGCGATGGAAACCTTAGACGATCCAGAAGACATGATCTTCGCGACCCTCTATGCCTTATATGAGCGCAATTTGCGGGCTTATAACGCTGTTGATTTCGATGATTTGATTGTCCTGCCGACCAAGATATTACGTGAAAACAGAGAGCTGCGCGATAAATGGCAAAACCGTATTCGTTACTTGCTCGTCGATGAATATCAAGATACCAACACCGCCCAGTATGAGATGATTAAATACTTAGTCGGACCGCAAGGGCGTTTTACCGTCGTGGGCGATGATGATCAATCTATCTATGCGTGGCGCGGTGCTAAGCCTGAAAACATGGCACTGCTCAAAGAAGATTTTCCAAAATTAAAAATCGTCATGCTTGAGCAAAACTATCGCTCGACCACGCGTATTTTGACCTCTGCCAATGCCGTTATTACCAATAACGAGCATTTATTTGAAAAGAAACTCTGGTCAGATAAAGGTCAAGGCGAAAAAATTCGCATTATTAACTGTCGTAATGATGATGATGAGTCTGAGCGTGTGGCAAAAGAGATTGTTACTCATAAACTGCGTTTCGGTAATGAGTGGGAGCAATATGCCGTTCTATATCGCAGTAACTTTCAGGCGCGCATGCTAGAAGCGCAGTTGCGTCAATTGCAAGTGCCTTATAAATTATCGGGTGGTCAGTCGTTCTTTGCGCGTAGTGAAATTAAAGACATCATGGGCTATCTGCGTTTGATTCTGAACCCTGAAGATGACAGTGCGTTTTTACGTATTATCAATACGCCTAAGCGTGGAATGGGGCCAGCAACGCTAGAGAAGTTAGGCTTATTTTCACAAGAGCATAGCATCTCGCTACTCGCTTCTTGTACACACGCAGGGCTCGCGCATGTTTTACCGTCGAAGGCTTATGGTACGATAAAAGAGTTCGGTGAATTTATTGAACATTATACGCGTGAGCTCGATCAGCATCCTGACCCTGTACCTATCGTCCGCCAAATGATTGATGAAACAGGTTATATCGACTTTGTGCGTAGCGACGCCAAAACCCCGCAACAAGAAAAAAACCGTATCGATAATATTGATATGCTCTACACTAGTATTCAATCACTGATTAATCGCGCCGAAGAAGACGAAGATCGCACCATTGATACCATCATTCGTAAGCTGGTGTTGCTGGATATGCTCGAGCAACAGCAAGAAGAAGAAAACACCAACAAGGTTAACTTGATGACCTTGCATGCAGCAAAAGGTTTGGAATTTGATTTTGTGTATATCATGGGGCTTGAGGAAGAAATGCTACCGCACCGCAATTCTATCCTAAGCGAGACGGTCGAAGAAGAACGGCGTTTGATGTATGTGGGTATTACTCGTGCGCGTCGAGAGCTGACATTGACGCTCGCCACCCAGCGCCGCGCCGGTGGTCAGATGCGTGTCACTTCTGAGTCAAGATTTTTAGATGAGTTACCAGAAGAGCATATCGACTGGCCAGCCAAGGCAAAAAAGAAAAAAGCGACTAAAGACCCTGAAGCCGTTGCTGATGAATACTTGGCTAATATTCGCGCTTTATTGGGTAATCGTTAGCGTTAGGCTCAACGCTTGAGAGCATCACCAGTTAGCGACATGAGAAATTAGCACTTATTCGACATTCTAGTGTTTGTTATTATTTATACTTTCTAAAAACTTTGGAACCTTTATGCCTACCCCTATGCCTGATCAGGAACGACCATCTACGCTACAGGGAGATTATAATCCGGCAGAGTATAGCGGCGAATATAAACTTCTATACCTGCAAAGTTTGGTTGCTGACAAGGCATACGAGGCGATTACTGAGTTTTTAGAAAAGCAGTCCAAATATGAGATTGCGAGCCTATTAGAATCGTTCCCTAGCCAAAATCGCTTGTTGATTTGGGCACAAGTACCAGAAAACATCAAAGGCGAAGTACTTGCCGAGTTAGAGTTTGATACACGCCAGCCGCTGTTAGAAAACGTCTCATCGAAAGATATTTCCTTATTTACCCAAGACCTTGATGCGCAAGACATCTCTGAGATTTTAGACACCGTTACCGAAAGTGTGCGTACTTCGGTGATGGCAACCTTGGATGAAGACATCCGAGTGCAGGTCAATAAGCTCGATACCTATGCTGACTGGGAAGTCGGTCGTTATATGGATCCTGACCTCATTCAGATCAGGGATGATATCACCCTTGCAGAAGTACAGAACTGGCTACGAGAAAATGACGATTTGCTCGATGATGAAAGCCAAGAGCTGCTGGTCGTTGATCAAAGCCAACAATTACTTGGGCTGCTCAGTCTGGTCGATTTGATTAAACATGATCAAACTACCTTAGTCTCAGAATTGATTGATAACGCCATCACCATTAATGATCGCTTAGACATCCAAGATGCCGCAGCGATTTTTCGCTCAGAAGACATTCGTTTTGCCCCCGTTATTAACAGTCATGGCGAGTTGGTCGGTCAGTTAAATGGCGAGGACATCATGGAAATTATCCAAGATGATGTCGATAGCACCATGAAAAACCTCGCGGGTGTCAGCCAAGATGAAGAGCTGTTTGCGCCTATTTTAACCAGTGCCAAAAGCCGCAGTATTTGGTTAGGCATTAACTTGTGTACCGCCTTATTGGCTGCGGCTGTGATTGGTCAGTTCGAGGCGGTACTGGCAAAAGTGGTGGCGCTGGCGATACTCATGCCTGTGGTCGCGAGTATGGGCGGTATTGCTGGGTCACAAACTCTGACAGTGGTTATTCGTGGTATGGCGATGGGTCAAATCGGTGGTTCCAACCGTTTGTGGTTATTAAATAAAGAGCTGTGGGTCGGCGCGATAAACGGTATCATATGGGCGATAATCATGGCGATTATTGCCCAATTATGGTTTCATGACATTAAAATTAGCGCCGTCATTGGTTTTGCCATTGCCATTAATATGACTGCTGCTAACGTTTCGGGCATTAGTATTCCACTGCTCCTAAAACGCATGAATATTGACCCTGCCCTATCCGCCTCGGTTATTTTAACCACCGTGACAGATATCGTCGGCTTTATGTCATTCTTGGGTTTGGCGAGTGTGTTGATACTATAATCACATAGCCAACGTTCAAACTATATTATTTAGAAATCATATAGTTTAGAAATTATCTTATTTAGAAACAATATTATTTAGAAACTATCCAACCGTTAAGTGAGTGCGTTATGCAAGCTGTACAAGTTAAAGTATTAAACCCTAAAATTACTGAAGATAAAGCCTTCTCGTTACCGACACGCGCCACTGATGGCAGCGCTGGTATCGACTTGCGCGCTTGTATTGATGAGCCATTGACGATTAAAGCAGGTGCCACACATTTAATTGGTACTGGTTTGGCGGTTTATATCCAAGACCCTAACTTTGCAGGGATGATTTTACCGCGCTCAGGTCTTGGTCATAAGCACGGTATCGTCTTGGGTAATTTGGTTGGCTTGATTGATGCCGATTATCAAGGTGAGCTGATGGTCAGTATTTGGAATCGTAGTAATGAAGACTTTGTGTTGAATCCTGCGGAACGTATGGCACAATATGTAGTCGTACCCGTTGCCCGCCCTGAGTTTGAAGTGGTATCAGAATTTAGTGATACCAGTGCACGCGGTGCAGGCGGCTTTGGACATTCAGGCCGCCAATAATCAGTCATCATCACTGATTTGCCATTTTAATTGTATTTTAGTCATCACCAAATCACCATCACGTGAATCACGCCATAAGGAGAGTAAGCGATGCCGTCTTTTGCTGCGCAGCAATGCTTATTTCGTGCTTATGATATTCGTGGTTCACGCCAGCATTTTACCACTGACTTTATTCAAGCATTGGGCAAGGCATTTGCTCAGCTTTACAGTGCCGCAGATTGCGACTCAACCGCAGCTCCTGCCAAAGCTTGCCTGCCAAAACCAAGTATTGACCTTAAAAGAACCATCATTGTGCTTGGTTATGATGTGCGTCTCGGTAGTGATATTATCGCTCAGAGATTGGCTAATATACTGACTGAACATGGCTTACAAGTTATCCGACTGGGGTTAATCACTACCCCCATGATGGTTTTTTGGGCAGAGCAATACTCGGGTCATGGCATTATCGTCACCGCCAGTCATTCTGCTAAAGACATTTTAGGTATCAAATGGTTGGTCAACCATCAATCTCCGAGCCATGCAGAGATTCAGTTGCTTTGGCAAAAAACACGGGCTAACTATGCTTGCCACCTCAATCACTCTCAAGCACAGGTTGATGCTCAAAATACGCTGACAAATACAATTCCTAAGTCTATTTGCAATCAGCCCTTCAATTTATCTGATACACAAGTCGCGACGATTTATATTGAGGCTATCGCTCAAGTCTTTAAGCAAATCCATCCCTGTAATAAACCACTTCTCAAAGATAACCAACAACCATCTGGCATCCTTGATGTGGTGGTCGTCATAGACTGCATGCATGGGGCGACCAGCAATATCGCCCAGCGTTTATTTGAGCATTTTTGCCAGCAGGTCATCATGCTTAATGACCTCGCAGATGGGAGTTTTCCCTCTGGCAATCCTGATCCCACTGAACCACACCGTCTCGAACAATTACAGCGAAGTGTGCGTCAACATCAAGCAGATATAGGTATCGCTTTTGATGGCGATGGCGATCGCTTAATGATCGTCGATAATAGCGGTAAAGTTGTCACGCCCGATCACTTGCTATATTTATTAGCGCAAGTGGCGCTGACCGAACACCCTGAAACGCTGTGTTCTAAAAGCCCAGGCCATTCACAACTGCCCTCTCAAATCCTTTTTGATATTAAATGCTCCCATCATCTACCGAATCTCTTGTCTGAGCTTGGCGCAACACCTGTGCTCAGTAAAACTGGCAGCAGCTTTATGCGCCGACAGATGCAGCATTCTGCTGGTCAAATTGTCTTTGCGGGTGAATTGTCAGGGCATTTCATATTTAACGATAGCCGCTTTATTATTTATGATGACGCCATGTACGCGGCCTTGCGATTGCTGCATTGGCTAGCGGCTTACGATGCTCAGGGTGAAAAATCTCTGACTGATATTACAGAGCAATTGCCTGCTATGGTCAGTACGGCGGATCATTATTTGCCGATGCCTAAAACCCTTAAAAAAGACGATACTATCGTCGAGCAGCTGACCAAATTTTGTCAGTATTTACGTCAACTCGTAGAAGCGACTGTAGCAAAAGATTCTGGTGATCATTGGATAGCTACTAGCCAGCCATCGCTTTGCCGTTGTTCGATGAGTCGGCAATATATGACGTCCAAGCAAGCCAAATGCTTATTGCCAGTGGGGACGAAGCTGAGCTGTATTGATGGCGTGCGTTTGGATTTCGCCCATGGTTTTGGGGTGCTCCGCCAATCAAATACTAGTCACAATCTTACCGCACGCTTTGCTGGTGATAGCATAGAAGACTTACGCGACATTCAAGAAAAATTTGCCGCTTTATGTCGCCCATTTGATAAAAAACTGGCGGAACAAATTGTCGCTATTCCTGCCGAATAGTTTTGAGCAAAACAGTTACCGTCAAAGTAGTTGCTGTCACATAAAAATATGACTTTTTAATACCATAACTTAGGAGTTTATAATGACGCTTAATTTAGATGATGCCAAAAACACTGCTGAAGTATTGACCACAGCGCTACCTTATATCCAGCGCTTTGTCGATAAGCTTATCGTGGTCAAATACGGCGGCAATGCGATGACGGATCCTGCGCTTGAAAGCTCATTTGCCCGCGACATCGTCTTGTTAAAAACCGTTGGCATTCATCCCGTGGTCGTGCATGGCGGTGGTCCACAAGTGGATAATTTATTAAAAGAGTTGGGGCGTCAGTCAGACCGTATCGATGGGATGCGCGTCACCGATAAAAGCACCATGGATATCGTCGAGATGGTCTTAGGTGGTAGTGTCAACAAATCTATTGTTAGCTTAATTAACAAACACGGTGGCCGCGCTATCGGTTTGACGGGTAAAGATGCCAATTTAATCCTAGCCAAAAAACTGATGATGGAAAAAATTGGCGCAGATGGGATTGCTGTGCCTGTCGATTTAGGATTTGTCGGTGATGTGGTCAGTGTCAACAAAGACGTGATTAACATGCTCATTGCCTCTGACTTCATTCCCGTCATCGCGCCACTTGGTGTCGATAGCGAAGGCAATACGTACAATATCAATGCCGACTTAGTTGCAGGTAAAGTAGCCGAATTTTTACAAGCTGAAAAGCTCATGCTTCTAACCAATATCAAAGGTGTACTGGGTCGTGACGGCGAAGTCGTGACTGGACTCACCCCAAAGAAAGTCGACAGCCTCATTGAAGACGGCACTATCTCAGGCGGCATGATTCCCAAAATCCAATGTGCACTTGATGCGGTACGTAGCGGTGTAAAAAGCGCGGTGATCGTCGATGGTCGCGTGCCTCATGCCACGCTGTTAGAGATTTTTACCAATGAAGGGGTTGGTACATTAATCAGTCGTGATTTAGGCTCATCATTGGCCGAGTAGCAGGAGTAAATCATGGCATTGTGGCTCTGGTGTCTACTTTTTATCTTAGAAAGCCTGTATTGCTGGTGGATTATTGGCTATGGTGGCGCAAAATGGATAGAAGGGTGGAAGTCATTTTTCCTCATTGAGTGGTTTGCTCTAGATTGGAATGCTGAACAAATTCGCTTTTACGTCTTGCTTATATGGCTAGCAAGTGTGATTTGGTTTATTTTAGGTGTTATAAAGCCCGAGCTAAGAGGTTCTTAGCTCGGGCTTTATTGATGGTAGCCGTATTCTTTTACGAAAAAACGTTATCAAACTCAGCTTCATCATAACCGCATAATAATATATTCTTGTTTTTATCAGTCAGCTCACCTTCAACTATCGGACGCTTAATCATACTGGTATTTTCTACGAGCAAATCAATGGCGTTATCTAGACTAGTATCAGCCGCTTGCTTTTGACTGTCGTCTAGTTTGCGCCATGTCGTACCGCGCTTATTGAGCACTTTATCAATGCCTAATTCATCTACCCAACGCTTAACGCTATCTTTATCGATACCTTGTTTTTTATAATCATGAAATTCATAGCTGACGCCCAACTCATCTAACTTGGCAAAGGCTTTTTTCATGGTGCTGCAAGATTTGATACCGTAAATAGTGATGGTCATAAAAACTCCAAATCAATGATCATTATTCTGTTTATTATACCTAAGCCTATGGGTATTTGGTTTATGATAACCAAAACATTAAAAACCCGCTCAAATTTTCGAATTTGTATTCTTCGTCATGCGTAAACGCCCTATCATATCGTCGCAATTTTCGCCAAATTACGCTATGCTATGGCATTGTGAAATTTCACCCAATTTATTCGTATTAATCAATCTCGAGCCAACTATGAGCAATACTGTGACATCTGACCAAGCTGAAAACAATCATTATAACCCACAAGCGATAGAAGCGGCGCAGCAAGCCAAATGGGCAACTGACAAACGCTTTGAAGTGAGCAATGAGCCAAGCGATAAGCCAAGTCGCTATATGCTGTCGATGTTCCCTTACCCAAGCGGTAAGCTGCATATGGGTCACGTGCGTAACTATACCATCTCTGATGTACTGAGCCGTTACTATCGCCTCAAGGGCTATGAAGTCATGCAGCCTATGGGCTGGGATGGTTTTGGCTTGCCAGCAGAAAACGCGGCGATTGCTAACCAAACTCCACCTGCCAAATGGACGTTTGCCAATATTGACAGCATGCGCGCGCAGCTTAAATTACTGGGTTTGTCTATTGACTGGTCACGTGAATTTGCTACTTGCAGCCCTGAGTATTATCAGTGGGAGCAATGGTTGTTTTTACAGCTATACAAAAAAGGCTTGGTCTACAAAAAACTGTCAACAGTCAACTGGGATCCTGTTGATAATACCGTCTTAGCCAACGAGCAAGTCATCGATGGTAAAGGCTGGCGTAGTGGCGCTGCGGTCGAAAAGCGCGACATCCCAATGTATTACTTTAATATCACTGATTATGCTGACGAATTGCTCGATGATTTGGATCAACTAGAAGGTCACTGGCCATCAGAAGTATTGACCATGCAGCGCAACTGGATTGGTCGTAGCGCAGGCATGGAAGTACACTTCCCTTATGAGCTTGCTGGCGAGACCAATACCTTAGATGTGTTCACTACTCGCCCTGATACTTTGATGGGTGTGACTTATGTGGCGGTCGCCGCCGAACATCCGCTAGCGCAGTATGCGGCTGAGCATAATGAAGCGATTGCGCAATTCTGTGCGCTTTGCAAAAAAGGCTCAGTTGCAGAAGCAGACCTAGCTAAAGCTGAAAAAATCGGCATGGCTACTGGTCTTACGGTCACGCACCCACTCACTGGCGAAGAAGTGCCAGTATGGGTTGCCAACTATGTGCTTATGAGCTACGGCTCAGGCGCGGTGATGGCTGTCCCTGCTCATGATGAGCGTGATTATGAATTTGCGATTAAATATAGCTTACCCATCAAACAAGTCATCGATATCCCTGTCGGCTATTTCGATGCGTTGGAAGCAGATGCAAAGGCGAACGATACTGAGATTAATCGTGCTTATACCGAACGCAATATTTTGGTCAATTCAGGCGAATTTGACGGGCTAGACTTTGAGCAAGCATTTGAAGCAATGCTGACCAAACTAGAACCACAAGAGCTTGCTAAGAAAAAAATCCAATACCGTCTCCGTGATTGGGGTGTTTCTCGCCAGCGTTATTGGGGCTGTCCTATCCCAATGGTAAACTGTGAGCATTGCGGCACCGTACCTGTCGAAGAGCAAGATTTGCCCGTTGTCTTACCGACTGATGTCGTTCCTGATGGTCGCGGAAATCCATTGAAAAACATTCCAGAATTTGTCAATACGACATGTCCTAAATGCGGTAATCCTGCTGAGCGCGAAACCGATACCTTTGATACCTTTGTGGAGTCAAGCTGGTACTATGCACGCTTTGCAAGCCCAAATGATGCGCAAAGCATGGTCAACAAATCTGCCGCCAATAAGTGGCTGCCTGTCGATCAATACATCGGCGGTGTTGAGCACGCGGTGATGCATCTACTTTATGCACGCTTCTTCCATAAACTGATGCGTGATGAAGACTTGGTGTCAGGAAATGAGCCGTTTGCTAATTTGATGACGCAAGGCATGGTATTGGCAGGGACATTCTATCGCCTAAATGCGGATGGCAGTACTACCTACTATTTTGCAGAAGACATTGATATCGACTATGACGAACGTGGTCAACCGATTAAAGCCATCTTAAAATCTGATGGGCAGCCGGTGACCATTGGCAAAATCGAAAAAATGTCTAAGTCAAAAAATAACGGTGTCGATCCGCAAATTACTATAGATAAATACGGCGCTGATACCGTTCGTCTCTATACGCTCTTTACCGCGCCTGCGGATCAAACGCTAGAATGGTCAGATGATGCGCTCAAAGGCCCTTATAACTTCGTTAAAAAAGTATGGCGTATTGCTACTGAACACATGCAAGCGCTTACTGCCGCGAACCTAAGTATCGAGACGCTGAACAATGAAGCTTTGAGCACTGATGGCTTAAGCAAAGAAGCCAAAAACTTACGCCGTAAAACCCATGAAACCATTGCTAAAATTGATAGTGATTTGGGTGATCGTTTGGCATTGAACACGCCTGTATCAAGTTTGATGGAGCTTGCCAACGAGCTGACAGGCTTTATGGCCAATAGCAAGCAAGACCTACAGGTACAGCATGAGGCATTGACGGATCTGCTGATTATGCTATCCGTATATGCGCCGCACATTGGTGAACATTTACTTGAGCAATTGGGTTTAGATACCATTACCTTGAATTATCCAGAAGTTGATAAAAGCGCTCTGGTACAAGATATGATCACGATGGTAGTACAGGTCAATGGTAAAATGCGCGGTAAAATGGATGTAGCCCCAAATAGCGATCCAGAACAGCTAAAAGCACAAGCACGTTCAATGGAAAGTGTGGCAAAATTCTTGACTGGCGACATCAAAAAAGAAATCGTCGTCCCTAATAAGCTGGTAAACATCGTGGTGGTAGGCTAGATTTTTTAGGCTCAGTACTTTTTATTAGTTTAATGATTAGTCTGAGCCTTTTCATAATATTAGGATAGCGATTATGTCGTATAAATATCGAGCAGGTCAGTCCCCCAAAGCCAGCTTAAGCAAAAAAGACGCTTTTGCCAAAAAATCAAGCGGACAAAAACTGGCGGCGGCTTTTCTGACTGCCCTGCCAATGTTTACGCTACTAGGTGCAACGGCAGCTATTAGTGGCTGCGGCTTTCAACTGCGGGGCTATGATGCACCGATGCTGCTTGATGTCGCCAAAACAGCCGTGATTCTAGAAGACAATCGCACCTCATTTCCGCTTAAGCTGCCATTGACAAGACGCCTAAAAACTTTAGGTGTTGATGTCATTGACAACATGACAGCAGCTGATGTTGCGAACAATAACAAACAAGCAAGTGCTGAACCCATTGCCGCTATCACCATCAATAACGTCCGTTTTAAGCGTTATGAGCTGGTCGGTGTCTTGACAGAGATACGCTTGGTACTTTCAGCAGATGTCAGCTATCAGACCATGGAAAATGGCAAACCAATTACGCTAAGCAACCCTATCCAAGTCGAGCGTAGCTATCAATATAATGAAGCATCGGTAAGCACTGATGATCAGCAAGGCGATCAAATTCGTGACTGGCTCTATGACAGTTTGGCACGCCGAATTACTGATCAATATGTCGCCATCTCCCTACCCAAGGTCAGCTCTTCTGGAGTCAGACAATCTGTGCAAAGCGGTAATGGCTCAACATCGATCGCGGTGGTGGTGCCAAACCCATAGTTTATAATGCGCAACATATTCCACGTTTATTTTCATCAATCTGTGTACTTATTACCCTATGCAAGATACCTTTATACAAGCCTATCCAAAGCTACTACAGCCTTCCGTTGCAGTCGCGGGCTTGTGGCTGGCGCATGGTGATGAGCCACTACTCAGTCAATGGCTCATCGATGCCCTGCGACCACATTGGCGCGCGCAGAATTACGCGATTAAGCGTATTGAGCTGATTTCCGTCAAGAGCTGGCAAGAGGTATTGTCAGAGCTTGGCAGTCAGTCTTTGTTTGACGACGCCAGCGCTTTGATCGTGACGGGCAATCACAAACCTGACAAAGCCGTCATCGCTGAGCTTGAGCGCTTTGCCGTTGAAGCTCAAACAGGGACGCACAGTCATAGTTTATTATGGCTCACGCCCAAGCAAGACAAACGAGCGCAAAGCAGCAAGTGGTTTACGCCATTTGCTCAATATGGTCATGTCATTGATTGCAATTTATATAATGAGCAGCAACGACAGCAGCTACTGCAAATACAAGCTCAGCAGTTTGGTTTACGGCTATCGCAAGAGGCGTGGCAGCTGCTTATGTCGCATACTGAGCACCATCTGCTAAGCGCTTATCAGACCTTATGGCGGCTCTCCTATTTATTTGCGCCGCAGCTAGTCGCTAAGAATATTGAGGCTAGTCATCAGGCTGACCACTCTACACAACTTTCAAACAATGTTGCCTTAGACATTAAGGATCTACAAGCCGCGTTGGTCAGTGATGCACAATTTAGCGTCTTTGATTTATCGGATGCCATGCTTGCCGGTAACAGCACGCAAGTCGCTAAAATCTTGTTTCAGCTGAAAGCCACCGACGAGCCAACCACCTTGGTATTATGGGCGATTAGTAAAGACATGCGGCAAATTATGCAGTTGATGGATGGGCAAGACCCGCAAGCGCTTGGTATTTGGCGTAGCAAACAAGGGTTGTACCAGCAAGCTTGCCGTCGCCAGTCAAAAACTCAAACGGCTGAATGGCCTGCCCTGCTTTATAAATGTGACCAAGCCATCAAAGGGCTCGTGCGTCAGCCAGCGTGGGAGTTATTATTGCAGGCAGCGTTAGAGCTATCTGGAAAGCGTTTGTTTGTCGTTTAATCATTTGAAGAAATTTAACAACTTGTTTAACCAAGTTTTCTTATCGTAAGTTCTGTTATTAACTGAATAAGGAAAGTTTTTTAAAGTTTCTGTTATATCTGCTTCTTTTTTTCTACCCCATTCATGATTTAGCTGCGTCATAAGTTCAATTTGCTTATTAAAGCGTATAACTCTTTGATCTTCACTCATGACACTATTCTCTTGCTCATACTCGCCTGCTACCCTAGACGTTACCATCTCAAAAAACTCATAAATGAAATCATCTACATCTAAAAAAGATTCTCTAGATAACTCACTACCGCGCTCACATATTACATAGTGGTAATAGCCACCGCTTATCTCTAAGTGTGGTTCCCCGAATCCAGATGGCTTTTTTCTTAAGATCACATCATTGGTACTCAACCCTATTTTTCTACCATAATCATTAACTATATCTTGAACTTGCTGATGATTTAGCATCATAAAATCCTTGTTTCAATATGAAGAATTTTACTACCCTAACCTACGTTCAGATTATTATATTTTTTTTTACAAAACCACCTTAACCTTTCTTAAACTAATTACCATTCCCTTTTGGACTTCAAGCCTCTACTATATGTACACTTGATTTCATTGTGACTGGATTGTTGTTATGCGCAAAATAAGCAAAAAATCTGCTATTAAATGGGGGGTTATCGCCTTAATTGTCATAGCATTATTGGCTTTGGCCTATCATTTCTTAAAACCAAAAGATATCATGCCCAATTACTTAACGGCTACCGCTGAAATTGGTGATATTGAAAACAATGTCATGGCTTCTGGCAAAGTTAAAGCGCTAAATACCGTTGATGTCGGCGCGCAAGTATCTGGTGAAGTAAAACGCCTCTACGTTGAGGTTGGTGATGAAGTGCAGCAAGGTGACCTCATTGCTCAGATTGATCAAGTCACTCAAAATAATAACTTGAGTAACGAACAAGCCACTTTGGAGCAAAGCGTAGCCGCTATTGAAAGCGCTCAAGCAGAAGCACTAAGTCGTCAAGCTGGACTCAAAAGTGCGCAAGCCGATCTTGCAAGTCGTCAAGCTGAATTAAGACAAGCACAAGCAGATTTTTCACGCCTGCAAGGATTACTCGCTATCGATGCGATATCACAACAGGATTACGATACACAGGCAACAAAAGTTCAAACAGCGCAGGCAGCGGTCGCCAATGCACGCGCTGCTATTGATACAGCACAAGCCGCCATTGCAACAGCCACTGCAAACATTAATAGCCAACAAGCAGCATTACGAAAGTCTCAAACCAATGTCGCAACGGCTCAAGAAGACCTTAGCTATACAACGATTCGCGCGCCAATATCAGGTACTGTCGTCTCAGTGACCACAGAGCAAGGCACGACGGTCAATGCCAATCAAACAGCCCCGACCATCGTAACTTTAGCAGATTTGTCTACTGTTAGAATCAACGCTCAAATCTCTGAGGCTGATGTCATTAATGTCAAAGCAGGCATGCCCGTTTACTTTAATATCATTGGTAATCCTGACCAAAATTTTGATTCCGTACTTAGAGCAATTGAGCCTGCCCCTGAAATGATTAGTGAAACCAGCTCTACTGACTCTGCTATCTATTATGTCGGCTACATCGAAGTGCCTAATACTGATCGTCGCTTTCGTATTGATATGACGGCTCAAGTTTATATCATCATCAACGAAGCAAAGAATGCTTTATTGATCCCCTCTGCTGCACTGCAAACTGGCAAAAATGCTAGTAAATCGCCCCGCAATGCCGATATAGCTAAAACCGACAGTGAAACTCAAAAAAAGGTACAAAAGAGTAATCAAGACGATACTCAAAAAAATGCCACTACCGCTATCGTCCGAGTCTTACAAGCAGATGGTAATGTGGTTGAGCAAACGGTCACAGTTGGTATCAATAACCGAGTCAACGCTCAGATTTTGAGTGGTTTGAATGAGGGTGATGAGGTGATACTAAGCGAAGAAGGTCCAAAGAAACAAAGTAAAGGCGGTGGTGGACGTCCATTCTAATAAATCAGACATGCTAAAAAATAGCTTTAGATTACAAAAAACGCTTCTGATATTGACTGATATAGGCAACCACATAAATGGATACTAAAAACCCCATTGTAAATACGGCAGCAGATGCCCCTTTGATGCAAGTCAAAGGGCTGATTAAAGAGTTCAATGCTGGTGAGCAAACCATTCGTGTGCTACACGATATTGATTTAACCATTAATCAAGGCGAAATGGTTGCCATCATCGGTCAGTCTGGTTCAGGCAAGTCCACTTTAATGAATATTTTGGGCTGCTTAGATAAAGCAAGCGCGGGCGATTACCAAATATTTGGGAAATCGGTCAGTCAGCTTGATGCTGATGAGCTGGCTGAACTACGCCGCGAGCATTTTGGCTTTATTTTTCAGCGATATCATTTATTAGGTGATATCAATGCACGAGACAATGTCGCTGTTCCAGCGGTTTATGCAGGTATGGATGGACACACACGCAGCGAGCGAGCCATAAAGCTCCTGTCGGATCTAGGATTAGGAGATAAAACCACCAATCGACCAAACCAGCTCTCAGGTGGTCAGCAGCAGCGCGTTTCTATCGCTCGTGCGCTAATGAATGGCGGTGATATCATCTTAGCTGATGAGCCAACTGGCGCGCTAGACAGCAAGTCTGGTGAAGATGTGATGCAAATTTTGTATGACCTAAAAGCCAAAGGTCATACTATTATCATGGTCACTCATGACCCTAAGCTCGCAGCGCAAGCCGAACGTGTCATTGAACTCAAAGATGGCCACGTTATCGCTGATTATAAAACCGAACACTATCATCCAACCCATATCCAACCTGAGCCGATTTTAGACAATAATCGTAAAGGGGCTTTTAGTGGCTTTATTGATCGCTTGTTTGAAGCATTCAAAATGTCACTACTGGCGATGCGTGCTCATAAGATGCGCACATTATTGACCATGCTTGGTATTATCATTGGTATCGCCTCAGTGGTCTCAGTGGTCGGGCTTGGCAAAGGCTCTCAAGAACAAATTTTATCAAATATTAGCTCACTGGGTACCAACACCATCACCGTTATTGACGGCTACCCTTACGGCGACCCAAGGCGAAGTTTTGGTGATGACAACTTAACACCTGATGACGCGCAAGCAGTCGCCGACCAGCCCTACGTCATTAGTGTCAGTCCACAGCTTGATAGCAATATGAATGTACGCTATCGCAATATACAAGAAGCCGCCAGTATCAGCGGCGTCGGTGAAGATTATCTGGATGTGAGTGGAGAGAAACTCGCTCAAGGTCAAGGCTTCGATGAACAAAGCATCTCACTCCGTACTCAAGACATCATTATCGATGATAACGCCCTGCAAACTTTCTTCCCTGACAATCCCAACCCTATCGGTGAAGTGGTACTGATTGGCAGTGTTCCTGGACGTGTCATCGGTGTACTTGAGCCTAACAGTAGTGGCTTTAGTAGAAATACGGATACACCAACGTTTTATATGCCTTACACAACTATGATGTCACGTCTCATAGGCAGCACCTATATCGAAAGCTTTGTTGCACTTATCGATAATAATATATCGTCTGCTGCCGCTGAAGCCGCTATTTCCAGTCTAATGACAAGCCGACACGGCACTGATGATTTTCGTATACGAAACTCAGATTCTATCCGTGAGACTATCGAATCGACGACTGGTGCATTGACCCTACTGATATCCTCAATAGCCATTATCTCTTTGATTGTTGGTGGCATCGGAGTGATGAATATTATGTTGGTATCAGTGACCGAGCGTACGAACGAAATAGGTGTACGCATGGCAGTAGGTGCACGCCAAAATGATATTATGCAACAGTTTCTCATTGAAGCCATACTGGTTTGTATTTTAGGTGGTTTGCTAGGTATTGGATTGGCATTTGCCATCGGCGAGCTGATTAACCGAGTGGGCGGTGATAGCTTCCAAGTGATTTACTCATCAACCTCTATTATTGCTGCATTTATATGTTCAACACTGATTGGTGTCGTATTTGGATTCTTGCCAGCGCGTAATGCTGCTAAATTAGACCCTGTTGAAGCACTGTCTAGGGACTAAAACGTCGCGACTGACGTTTTAAATAGGCATTTACTGTCATGAAACAGCCACCAATAAGCCAAATTATATAAAAAAACGCATTTTTTCGCATTAATTGCACTTTTTTTATATTACGGGGTTGTAATTGTCCTGATAGTGTATATAATGTGCTCTCACGTTTAGGGATAGAAATTCTTTAAACGTTGAAACAAACTTAATGCCTATTTTAATGTTGATTGACCTAATATTAAAAATTAAGTTTAAAGACATTTTTTAGATGTCTAGTTTTAATAAGTTTGCCTTTAAGGAAACTTATCTTGTAGTAGATATAAACCTAGTAAAGGTATAGAGTTTTTAGAATTTACGAAAATGTAAATCCTCTTGCACTCAGATGAAGCACTACTTCATTTTATCTTCGCTCAGGGCCGATAGCTCAGTTGGTAGAGCAGTTGACTTTTAATCAATTGGTCCCGCGTTCGAGTCGCGGTCGGCCCACCATATTTAGTATTATGCTTGTTGTGTACATTGCCCTATCAGGTATTGGCATAATAAGTAACAAAGTTTAAGAAGCTTTCTTTTAGAAAACTTCACCGAATTTACGAAGTTGTAAATTCACTTGCAGAGTTAAAAAAGCCATGCTTTTTTATACACTCTTCAGGGCCGATAGCTCAGTTGGTAGAGCAGTTGACTTTTAATCAATTGGTCCCGCGTTCGAGTCGCGGTCGGCCCACCATATTTAGAAAGCCCAGTCATTATATTAATAATGACTGGGCTTTTTTTTATTTAAAATTTCACTTTATTTTTTACGGTTTCGTTTAAAAATAGTGAAGTCAGTGTCTTTTCGCCACAGTAGCTTATGCTTAATCGTGTCTTTGATCGTCCGTGGATGCTTGGGTGCTTGCGTAATCAGCATATCAAACGTTGCTGCATCTATTGCCAGCTCACGCCCATGTGCCATCATAACCATAGAAGGTTTTAACGCCTTTATTCTTTGTAGTGACTGAATATAGACTTTAGGATCATAAATAGGAAAAGGCGCCACAAACTTATGACGCAGTTTGATAATGAGGTCGGCCGTATAGACTTGCCGACTTGGTATATGAAATAGAGATAAATCACGATCTGTATGTCCGGGTGTTTCCAGCACTTGCCATTCATCAAATTTCGGCACACTATCCCCATCTTTAACGGTGATATCAGGTGTAAGATGGGCGGGATAATACAGGTTTTTAAGGGAGCGACCTTGACGTCTCGCCACATAATGCGCAAGATTTATGTCCACAAAATGCATGGCATGCCCACCGATACCGCTATACCATTGACGTTTTTTTTCTGCCGAAACAATGATACAGCCCGTCTCTTTTCTGAATTGATGAGCGCCGCCTGCATGATCAGGATGCATATGGGTCACCACAACGACTTTGAGATCGCTGATTGGTCGCTGTAACGTCGTTCTAATATAATCTAATACCATTGCTACATCAGGGCGGCAACCACCGTCCAGCAGCATAATTTTGTCTGGATATACCGCAAGATAAGTACTTTGAATATATCCTTCTAAACGTACAATTTCACATAAACTCATTTGCATTCCCTGCTACATGATTGCTCACTGTTATAGCATCCCTACTATAGGAGACGCTTTTAACGCGCCTTAATAGGATTTAGTATAACGCCCACCATTCAACTTGTAATGACTTTGAGTGAACGCTTGTGGCTATAAATTGCTTTTTTATAAAAATTGCCATCAAAAAAACCCAGCGCTAAAGCTGAGTTTTCGTTAAATTAGTAAAATTTTAAAAGTATCAGAAGTTTAAACTTAATACTACCTTATGCTAAATCACGAACCTTTGGCTCACGTTCCCACAAGCGTGACTTAGCATTTTCGATAAAAGTATCCAATTCAGCCAGTGGCGTGACAAAGGCATCTTTTTCGATAGGTAGCTTACTTAAGATAAACTCATCAGTCGCCCCGCAATAAGCAATCGCTTTGCAATGTCCATAGGCATCATTGAACCAATCTCGTGCTGAGCTGTCTTTTGCTAGCTTTTTAGCTTGCTCTGGCATAATGATACTAACGACCGCATCAAACATCACTGATGGGCCGCCAGCGAGGCGCTCATCTGCTTGTATGCGAGTGTCGTCATCTAAGACAACTTCTTTATTGGGCGCAACGATTTTCACGCTAGCACCCTGCACTTTTGCCGCCTCTTCGAACTTTTTGATTTCACTATGCTTAGAGCCTTCAGCGACCAAGATACCAATCAAACGGCCTTTTAAACTCTTAGGCGTTAGACCAATCGTTTGTACTGCTTTCGATGTCGCCATATCCTGTACAGGAGCAGCGGCATCAGCAGGCTCTGGCAGTTCCATACCTAGCGCTGTTGCCACACGATTTGCCAAGTCTTCATCGATATGCGGGAGATGACTCAGCATACGAGTACGTACATGCGCCGTATCTACTTTACCTAACTCAAAGGCATAAGCAGACGCAATGTGCGCTTGCTCAGCTGGCGTCTGGCTACGATAGAACATCCGCGGCTGACTATAGTGATCGGCAAAACTTTCTGCACGCACGCGACCTTTCACACCATCATCCAACTGTTCGTGGAACGATTCAAAGCCACGCTTGGCGCTTTCACGTGGTCTAGTCGGATCTAAGCTTTGCGGTTCATAGAGCACACGAGTCTTAGGTACCTGCATCTGCATATGACCATCTTGCTGATTATTGGCAAACGGGCATTTCGGCGCGTTGATTGGGATTTGGGCAAAGTTAGGCGAACCTAAACGTGATAACTGGGTGTCTAGATAACTGAACAAACGACCTTGTAATAATGGATCGTTACTGAAATCAATGCCCGGTGGCAGATGCGATGGACAGAACGCCACTTGCTCGGTTTCTGCAAAGAAATTATCCGGATAACGGTTCAGCACCATTTTACCCACGACTTTCACTGGCACCATCTCTTCTGGAATCAATTTGGTGGCATCTAAATGATCAAACGAGAATTTATCAGCCTCTTCTTCAGTAAATAGCTGGACGCCAAACTCCCATTCAGGATAGTCGCCATTATTAATGGCTTCAAACAAATCACGGCGATGATAATCAGGGTCAGCGCCGGAGATTTTCACCGCCTCATCCCACGTGGTTGACTGTACACCAAGTACAGGTTTCCAATGGAAACGGACAAAGGTACTCTTGCCTTCTTTGTTGATTAAACGATAGCTGTGAATACCAAAGCCTTCCATCATGCGTAAACTGCGTGGTAGTGCACGATCACTCATCAGCCAAATTAAATTATGCATGGTCTCAGGACTTAATGACACAAAGTCCCAAAAAGTATCGTGCGCCGAAGCGGCTTGCGGAAATCCACGATCAGGCTCTGGTTTAACCGCGTGAATCAAATCTGGAAACTTCATCGCATCTTGAATAAAGAAAATCGGCATATTGTTACCAACGATGTCCCAATTGCCTTCTTCGGTATAAATCTTCACAGCAAAACCACGCACATCACGTGGCGTATCTTTTGAGCCTTTGTTACCTGCAACCGTAGAAAAACGGGTAAATAAAGGCGTCTGTTTACCTGTTTCAGTCAAAATTTTCGCCGTGGTATATTTTTCGAGCGACTCAGTGAGTTCAAAATAACCGTGAGCAGCACTACCACGCGCATGGACGATACGCTCAGGAATACGCTCATGGTCAAAATGATGAATTTTTTCCCGTAATACAAAATCCTCTAGCAATGTGGGGCCACGTGCGCCTGCTTTTAGAGAGTTTTGATTGTCAGAGATGACGACACCTTGTTGGGTCGTTAGCACTTTAGTGTCATCCCCTGCGCGCTGGTGAGTCTCACCGCCATTGCCACGTTCCGTATTCATATCTTTAGCGGGGTCAGTATGATCAATATTATTTTTCATTATGCATCCTAGCTAGTAATTAAAAGTAGGCTCTATTTCTTTAGAACCTTTGTATAGAGCTGTCTTTAATATTAGCCAAAAAATATGACTAATTCATGGCACTCCTTGTTGATATTTGGTTAAAGTTTGCAGCCGTGATAAAGCCGTAATTTCAGCGTATTTAAACAGAGCTTCAACGTTGACGATAGATTCTTGTAATGTAGTGATTTTTTAAGGTATGCTCTTAGGAAGCATTAAAACAGTTGATAAATAAAATGGGCATGGTTTTAGCCAACTATTTATCTTTTTTATACGATTATAAGGCGACCTACCATGTTATCAACTTCAAATACTCCGTTCAAAAAACCTTATCACTCATTGCTAATGGGTGCGTCAATCGGACTAACGGCACTGGCTTTTAGCCAAACCGCTGCCGCTATTACGACCAAAAATATTACCTATACCGTGGATGATCAAGCATACGAAGGCTATTACGCCAAAGCCGACAAAGCGAATGCGCCTTTTATTCTACTCATTCATGACTGGGATGGATTGACAGACTATGAGCGTAAACGTGCTGATATGTTAGCAGGCGAGGGCTACAACGTATTGGCGGCAGACATGTTCGGGCAAGGCGTTCGTCCTACTTCCATTGAAGAAAACAAACGCTTAACTGGGGAGTTATACGATGATCGCAATAAAATGCGCCGCATACTTCAAGGTGCGTTGAATGCCGCACGACTACAAGGTAATGATGTACGTAAAGGCACTACCATGGGATATTGTTTTGGCGGTACCGTTGCTCTGGAGCTGGCGCGCTCAGGATTTGAGCAAAAAGCATTTGTACCCTTCCATGGTGCCTTTGATATTCCAACTGGTCAAAGTTATGACAAGACAACTGGAGAAATCTTAGTATTCCATGGCTCTGCTGATGAATCTGTCTCTCTAGAGAGCTTCGCCACTTTGGGTAAGACATTAGAAGCCGCCAACGTACCGCATGAGATGGTGACATACAGTGGTGCACCACATGCCTTTAGCGTGTTCGGCAGTGATAGATATGATGCACGTGCAGATGAGCGCTCGTGGAAACGCTATTTGGATTTTTTAGCAAATGAATATAAATAACTTTAATTTATATCCTATAAGAACAGCGACCCTTAATTATTAACCAGCCTATCTCATTGATAAATGAGTCGATTAAAAGCCAAGGAAGCCAATTATGTTATTGAAGAACGACGTATTGCGTGCGCGTGTTAGATTGTTAGGCGCATTTTTAGGTGAGGCCATTTCTCGCCAATCTGGGGAGGATACCCTACGTACTATCGAAACATTGCGCAAAGGCTTTATTCAGGAGCGCCGCGAGCATAATCCAGCACACAAACAGCAGCTGATCGATCTTATTGCCTCATTAGACAATCAAACCTTAAAAAACGTCATTCGCGCATTCTCTATTTACTTTTTCCTCGCCAATTTAACGGAAGAAAACTATCTGCGTGAGCAACGCCGTACTATGCGTGCCCAGTCCAATCAAAGCTGGGAGGGATCCTTTCGCCGCACCTTGTTAGAATGCCGTGAGCGGCAAATCGAACCTGCGCAAATCAAAGAGCTTATTGATCACCTTAAATTTATTCCTGTTTTTACGGCTCATCCTACCGAAGCCCGTAGACGCACCACCATGAATATTTTGCAGACCCTCTATGAGCATACCGATGCCATGAGCGACTATCCCGAAGGCAGTCTAGCCTTTATGCAAGCCAAGCAAAAAACCGCAGAAACCATTGATTTGCTATGGTCATCAGACGAAGTGCGCAGCCGAAAACCTTTGGTTTATGATGAAATAAACAACGGCTTACACTATTTTGATGCCAGCTTATTCACTGCCATTCCCAAAGTATATCGTAATATAAAAGACGCTATCGTCGATATCTATCCTGAGTTAATCGACTACCCTTTACCCGCCTTTGTCAGTTTTGGCTCTTGGATTGGCGGCGATAGAGATGGCAATCCATTCGTCACCCACGAAACCACTGAAATGGCGGTATTGATGCATGCCAATACCGTGCTACGCCATTACCAAGTATTGGTCAGAAAATTGCGTCGTGAGCTGATTCATAGCGATACTATTGTCGATATCGCACCAGAGATCTATATCCGTATCAAAGACTACAGCACACTCGATCAAAAAGTCTTTTGCTACAATCCTGATGATTACAATAATGAGCCGTACCGAAGATTGCTGTCCATTATTCTGGCTAAAATAAAAGCGACCAACCAGCATATCCAAAGTCAAGGCACAGATAAAGAGGCTGCAAAAGAGGCTTACTCAACACCGACGGCCTTGCTAGATGATTTACGCCTTATTCGCAAAAGTGTCAATACCCATGACAAGGCGCATGGCGAAGGCTTACTGCTTGATACCATTCGCCTAGTCAAAACCTGTGGATTCCATTTAGCCTCGCTAGATATTCGCCAAGATTCAGGTTATCACGGCGAAGTCATTGCAGATATTTTTGCTAGCGCCTCGAATCTGCCCGACTATCACACTCTCAGCGAAACAGAGCGCCAACAATGGCTAACGCGTTTGCTAGAAAAGCCTGGTGCACCGCTGATTTATACTGACAATTTAAGCGCGCAAACACATGAACAGCTTGCTCTGATGAATTCTGTCGCTAAACTGCGCAAACTGGTCGGCGACGATACTTTTGGTAGCTATGTAATTTCGATGACCAACAACGCCAGTCAGCTGTTAGAAGTGCTGCTACTGATGCGTTTTGCAGGCTTATCGGGTATTGATAAGAATGGGCATTTATTTTCTGCCCTACCAGTTGCGCCGCTGTTTGAAACTATCGAAGATTTAAAAAATATCGATAAGATTATGCCAATGGTGTTGGACAATCCGCTATATCGGGAGTTACTTGAGCACTCAGGAAACATTCAAGAGATTATGCTTGGCTACTCAGACTCCTCTAAAGATGGCGGCATTATTACCTCCGCTTGGCAGTTATATAGCGCCCAGCAAACCATCACCGATATCGCCAATCAATATGGTATCACCACCCGCCTGTTCCATGGTCGTGGTGGTTCCGTCAGTCGTGGTGGTGGCTCAACCCATCAAGCCATCGCCGCGCAGCCTGCTGGCACTTTACATGGACAGATCAAATTCACCGAACAAGGCGAAGTACTTTACGCCAAGTATGCCAATCCAGATACTGCCGTGTTTGAATTAACCATGGGAATCACGGGGGCACTAAAAGCCAGCTCGTCACGATTTGTCGAACAACCCAAACAGCTAGATAGCTATGAAGCGTTGTTTGCTGATTTGGCAGATGCAGGCGAACAGCAATATCGAGAGCTGACGGATAATACAGAAGGCTTCTATCAGTTTTATTCTGAGGCCACACCAGTACAAGAGATTTCATTGCTCAATATTGGCTCACGTCCTGCTCACCGTAAAAAAGGACTGCCGAGCAAATCAACGATTCGGGCGATACCGTGGGTATTTGGCTGGTCATTGGCGCGCTTTACCCTTCCTGCTTGGTATGGCGTGGGCAGTGCTTTAGATAGCGTCAAAAAAGACGAAGCGTTAATGAAAGAGATGAATAAAAACTGGCCATTTTTCAATGTCTTTATCAGTAATATTGAAATGGCTTTTACCAAATCCGAGATGAATATCGCCCGTGCATACAGTCAACTGTGTAAAGACGAAAGCTTACGTGAGCAAGTCATGCAGGCAGTGATTGATGAGCATGAACTGACGCACGCAGGTCTCAACTCCTTGCTAGAGCAGGCGTCTTTACTCTCAAACCAACAAGACTTGGCTCATTCATTAGAATGGCGTAACGCCTATTTAGATCCCATTAACTACATCCAGATTGAGCTACTCAAGCGTATGCGCCAGCCTGATAGCGCTAGTGATGATAAATTGGAAAATAATGAGAGACTGGCTGTCGAAGATGCATTAATTCGTAGTATCAATGCTTTGGCAGCAGGGCTACGCAATACGGGTTAGTATTGATACATACAGGAAGGTAGATATTTACTCAATCAAAATCGTACCAACGCTGAGTTGATTCATAGTGTTATCACAGTGAATCAATTCAGCTTTTTACGTTAATAAAGTTTTTCAAATACTAATATTTGATTGTTAGATGGCATCTCATAACGCTTACTTAACGTTAAATGATGTGTATTTGCCAAATCTATAACGTCTTCTAAATGACGGATGCCGCTGTTAGCATCGCGCTGGCGCAAGCTATGATCAAACTGACGATTGCTTGCGCTGCTATAACTGCCATTTTCGTTAAATGGTCCATAAACGATGAATTTACCATTTAAGGGTAGCATATCACCGACCAATTGGAATAATTTAGCCACTAAAGACCACGACATGATATGCAAGGTATTGGCGGTAAATACCGCATCATAAGGCGCATCGGCAACCTCATTGACTGGCACTGAGTTACACGATACATCAAAAGTAAGCGGTGCATATAAATTAGGGGCAGGATAATCAGCATGCCAAGCATTGATGGTGGCGTGATTGACAAACATATCACTAGTCTGCCATGTTAAATGAGTCAATCTTGGTGCGAAATACACACTATGCTGACCCGTACCCGACCCAACCTCTAACACATGAATAGAATCTTGCAACTCTTGCTGTAAAACTTCTAAAATCGGCTGTTTATTATTTTCACACGCTTGAGAAAATGCTATTCCAGCAGGAGCAATCGATTGGCTATTATCTAAATCATCATTCAACACTGCTAATATCCTTATATATCTTCATTACTGTAGCTTTGATATTAATAATGGCGACAAGCAAAGCGACGAAAAAACTAATAAATACCCGCTTCTACCCCAGCTGCCATTGTCATCGCTAACTCTTCGACTTGCTCAGTAAATACCTCTTGCCAATCACCTTGTAAAATCAGCGCTTCTTGAATCCATGACCAACGCAGCCCAGTTGTAATAGTCTTCATAGCAAGCTTAGTACCCGTACCATCATGACCTGCGCGAATATATAGTGCAAACGGCATACCCTGCTTTTTCTCTAAAACCTGATAATAACAGCGATCAAAAAAGTCTTTGGTCAGTCCTGCCATATAAGCCAAGTTCTCAGTCGTCCCTAATAATAGTGCGTCAGCTGCCAATACATCTTCAGGCTGGGTATCTTGGGGAGATTTGATTATGACATTGATATCTATATCAGGATGATTGGCACCATCATAAGCCGCTTGCGCCAACTTCTTAGTATTAGGTGATGGCGCATGCGCAACAATAAGTAAGGTTTTGCTAGCCATCTCAACCATCCTTATAAAGGTCACTGGTTTTTGGAATTAACAATTCTTGGAATCAGTAGTTCTTAGAATTAAAAGCTCTTAGAATTAAAAGCTCTTAGAATTAAAAGCTCTTAGAATTAATGGCTTCTGGAATGAATAGTCACTTTTTGAATGATATCAGGATGGATACTTTTCGCAACCGGACAAGTCAGCGCGGTGTTATAAAATATCTTTTGCGTCTTGTCATCTAGCTGTTTATTAAAGGTGATAGCAACATGCACTTCACTGACACGTCTTGGATCAGCAGCCATTATTTTAGTCACTTCAGCGGTAGTACCTGCAATATCGATATCCATATCACGGGCTTTGATACCGATAATGGTTAGCATACAACTGGCTAAGCTGGTCGCCAATAAATCAGTTGGTGAAAACGCCTCGCCCTTACCTTGATTATCAATAGGTGCATCGGTAATGATTTCATTACTTGATTGCAAGTGGCTGGCAGTGGTGCGCAAATTGCCTTGGTAGGTTACTTTTGATGTGGTCATAAGGTTCTCTTTGATATTTACTATTAGTAAGATATAATTCTTATAGAATCTTGATTAGATAGTTTAGGAGTATTAGTTTATTTTAGTAGGGAATAACCTTTGAGTGAACTCATCTACTACACTTTCTGTTCTAATGAAGTCTCGAATTCTTTCGCGAGTAGTTATATTTGATTCTGATATTATACTTTCTAGATGACTGGCGACATCCTCTATTTGGGCTGAAAATGCATCGTTATCATTTAAAACAGCAAATACAGCAGCTGTTACTTTCTTTTGTGATTTTAACGGTGCATCTAATATATCTCCAGTTTTCCAATGTTTTTTTACTAAAGCATACAATGCATAGAAACGGAAAATAACTCGTGTTCTATCAACTTTTCCTGAGCGTACTAAATAGTCGAATTTGTACAATGCTAAAGCAGCAATATGGTAAAGCTCAACATTGTGATTCTCTGAAAAGATCCTTCCATCAAACTCTTTCCGTATTCCTCTGTGATCACGTGCTGCACGATGTGGCTGATAAAAAAACATAGCTGCTGCAACTTTCATTAGATCTGATGGACGAAGGATTCGTGTGCGTTCAATCCCAACATCTCTATACTGATTATCTCTTCTTTCAATATAAATACGTGCATCACCACTTTGAGAAGCACAATACTCTTCTAGATCTTTCATAAACGGGCGTAGTGCCCAAAACTGATCTTCTCTAACTTCATTTTGTCGGTTTGTACCGATGATAACACTGGATACAAAATCAGTATCGCTACACCCAATCAAACGCAGTGGAACAAATATACTTTCGGCTTGATCAGGAATATAAGCCAAAATATTTGTAGTTTGGCACCCATTTACAATTTGATAGTCTTCTAGACTGAAAACATCTCCTTTACGATCTATATTTTTGGAAACAACGGTAATTCCGTTATTTTTAAAAACAAAAGAAGCATTACCACCTGATTCTAATTCAGATATTATTGATTTGTTTATTTCAGATTCAGGATTAAAGTCTCTGACATTATCATAAAATAAAGACTTATTAATGTGTCGAACTCCATCTTGGTCAGGCTCTCCAAGTGCAATTGCTAAAATCTCTGATGCAGGAACATATCCAATATATGCTTCATCAACTTTTTCATGATTTGGCATTGTAACCGCTTTTTGAAAATTAAGCTTTGCGGAAGATGAATTCGTTGCCGAACGAAAACCATTTTGAATAATTTTAGCGCCTACACATTCAATATGGATATCATTAAAAATATTTAGCTCACTCAAACGTATTTTATTCGTTTCTATTAACCTTTCTATTAACTCTGAAACTTGACCTGAACCAGTAGTACAGTAGTAACATCTTAAAGAAGGACTCGTTTTAGCCGCTGTCGAATAGATTGCTTCTTTTACTTCGGCAAGACTTTGCAATTGCTCGCTTATAATTAATGATCGATCCGTGAAAAAGTCATAGACCGCATCAAGGAATTTTGAGATATTTCCGTAATCAAGTTTATCTGATGTTTTTGACTGAAAAAAATGGAAATCTGAAGAATGATTTCTTCCTAAAGAAAGAATCTCAATAGCTTCATCAATCTCAGTACAAAGAGACCCCTGAATAGAAATAGCTACTCCATCAATACCAAACTCCTCCCCTTTGAGATGAGCTCTAAAAGGATCTATATTTTCTCCAAGCACTCCGTTTTCTATTGAGAATATTGACATGACTTCAAAAAAATCTGATTCATCCATATTTTCGTTTGGATTCATTTCTTGAAAAGTTTTAAGTTGCGCTTTAACGATTGGATTCATAGCCATATAGCTTCCTTTGCTTTAAAGTTATACTTATTACGAAGACTGAATTTTTATAAGCCATTATAAATACTTTTCTGACTGACAAGTAGCTTAAGATTATAAATAGTATTTCTAATACTTATATCATTATTATTCTACATTTATTAATAGTATAGCTTGAGTATAAACATGGTTAAACCCGAGCCAAAAGAAAACCCCCTTCTGCATAAGCAGAAGGGGGTTTTACTTTGAATAGAGAGCTGACGATGACCTACTCTCACATGGACGAA
>NZ_JABASQ010000070.1 GCF_016107535.1 Psychrobacter cibarius
AGGGGCTGTAGTAGATAAGGATTAAACATCACACCATATTCTCAGAGTTTTAAGCTGAGTAGACGGTGATCCATAGTTGAATCTAAACTCACACTCTTTTAAAAATAAATGGAAGTTCTTCTTATCGATCCCATTATATTTTCTGAGTATTCGTTTAGACTGGTTCCAAAAGTTCTCAATGCCATTGATGTGATTGTTTTTACCGCAAGTAAACTCTTTAGAGTGATTGACTCTGAGGTGTTTAAACTCGCTCACATCTAACGCATTGTAACTTCGATAACTATCAGTATAAACAAAGCTGTCAGGCTTGATTTTACGCTTAATAACAGACATTAGAGTCGTCTGTTTGGTGTCTGCTACGACAATGGTATAAACCTTACCATTTCGTTTTAGAATACCAAATACAGCTGTCTTACCAGCAGCCCCGCGACCTCTTTTGCCTTTGCGTACGCCGCCAAAGTAACTTTCATCTAATTCGACTTCACCATCAAAGAGCTCATCAGCTTCTAATGAGAGATGGTCGTCTATTACAAGTCTAATTTTATGATAAAAAAGTGCCGCAGTGTTAGGCTGAATATCAAGCAAATCTGCGGCTGTTCTAGCAGTCACTTCAGCCGTGAAAAACTCTAAGAGCCTTCGCTGTACTTTTTTACTTAGTTTACAACGGGTTATCTT
>NZ_JABASQ010000071.1 GCF_016107535.1 Psychrobacter cibarius
AGAACAGCAGATAAGAAAATAGACGTTTCAGAAATGTTGCGCGTGTTTGGTGAGCCAATTTCTAAAAAACGTACTGAACGTTCAGTGAACACTGTCCAAAGTACACCTCTGAACAGTCAAAGTGTTCAGTACAATACGGACATTGAACACCTATTAGCGCTTGAAAAGCTCAAGAATGAACACCTCAGCCAACAGGTAAATGATCAAAAGAAGTTAATTGAAAATTATCAGCAGCAGATAGCACAGCTGAACAAAACGCTGGATAAAGCCAACGCCAGTATCCAGGATTTCGCACAAGTAAGACTGCTAGAGTTTAAGCAAGCTGAAATGAGCGATGAGCCGCTACTTGAACCAGAGCAAGAAAAAAAAGACGATTCAATCGTCGCGACGGCTAAGAAGAAAAAACGGTGGTTCTTTTGACTTTAACGGATATTTGAAAAAACATTAGTGTTTAATCTTTGGTAAATAGCTCTCTAAACCTTTATTGGGCTTGTTAAAACTTTCAGGCTCTCGTTGTATGATATTAATCATTTCGCGCTTAAATGCGTCAGTCTGCATTTTGCCGTCATAACTTAGGCTTGGATG
>NZ_JABASQ010000072.1 GCF_016107535.1 Psychrobacter cibarius
CACTTCGTTACTATTCTTAATTTTGAATCCTTCTTCGTTGGGGAAACCCCAAACCCCGCACACCACAAAAAGCGGTGGTGTGCAAAAAGCAAAAATAGCAGGCGGCTCTTTATGACGATGGTACATATTGCGACAAAGGCAATTTCTCGAAAAGCAGGGCAGTCGGCAGTGGCATCTGCGGCCTATCGTGCTGGCGATGTGCTTGATGATGCCAAATATGGCAAGACCCATGACTATAGTAAAAAGTCTGGGGTGATGAGTAGCGATATTGTTTTACCATTTTCGCTAAAGGCGCTGGGTGTGAGTGTGGATCGAGAGACGCTTTGGAATACTGCCGAAGCGGCAGAGACACGTTCGGACAGTCGGGTGGCTCGTGAGTGGCTGATTAATTTGCCTCATGAATTGTCTGAGGAAGAGCGCCATTCACTGGCTATCAACTTTGCCCAAAAGCTTTGTGACGATATGGATGTGATTGCGGATGTGTGTATCCATCGTCCGGTGATGAAGTTGCC
>NZ_JABASQ010000073.1 GCF_016107535.1 Psychrobacter cibarius
CAGCCACCAATTTGTTACGTGCTTTGATGGCGCGGTTGGTATTACCTTTTTCGGTTGTGATGCCTCGGCGCTCCATTGCTGTCGCCTCTACCCCCATTTTAATGGTGGGCTGCTGATCAAGCCCCTGATCCTTATAACTGCGTGCATCCATCAGCGGTAAATGATATTCGGCCAACACCTTATTGGCGGTATCTACCCACATCTCCCGAATACGCTTAATCTCTTGCATCGATGACGGCAGATCATGCGCCTTACGTTTTTTGTTAGACCACTCAAACGGGGTCTTAAGCTTTGGATCAAACGCCAAGGTTTTATTTGGTCCAATGGTAGGCGCTCGAGTAGTGACTAAAATATGCGCGTGAAAATTACGGGGATCAGGGTTTTCCTCACCCTCACGCAAATACTTAGAACTTGGCGGTACATTAGGATCGAATGGCAACTTCATCACCGGACGATGGATACACACATCCGCAATCACATCCATATCGT
>NZ_JABASQ010000074.1 GCF_016107535.1 Psychrobacter cibarius
TTGCTATTGTATACATGGATGAAAGCGGCTTTGAGTCTGAAACCATTCGTTCTCATGGCTATGCACCTATTGGAACCCCTTGCATCGATAGTTACAACTGGCAAGGTAAAAAACGAACCAACGTTATTGGTGCTCTCTATGACAAGACGCTGTTTGCACTCGATTACTTTGAGAAGAACATCAATGGCGATATCTTCTATAACTGGTGCAAAGACACGCTAATACCAAGCCTTAAAACTAAATGCGTGATTGTCATGGATAACGCTAGCTTTCACAAACGCGTTCAGAGACTGCTCAATAGACATGGTCATCGCTTGTTATTTCTACCGCCGTACAGTCCCGATTTAAACCCTATTGAGAAAAAATGGGCACAGGCTAAATTTCTACGCCAAGGATGGATGGAGAATAATCTACCTAAACTATTTCATAATATGGGTTGTACTAATTTTATTGTGGATTGACTATAGC
>NZ_JABASQ010000075.1 GCF_016107535.1 Psychrobacter cibarius
GTTTTAAAGATGAGAGAATCTTTGAGTATGCTGAACGTATGAAGCTGCACCTAGCGATGCGCTTGATACAACGTCATGGTGAGGCGATGGCTATCAGATGGGAGCAAGGAGAAACCGCGGCTGACGCCCCTGATAAATTTGATCAGCGTCAAGTGGCGCAACTTAGCGAGTTTGCACAGCGCCATGGTATTGAGGACCACGATAAAGCCGTGGAATTTACCGCGCACTTACGCCAAGTGGCCAAACGTTTTGATTACACGCTGGTTGAAAACAACAAAGCCATTATCAAGCTGTTGCGTGATCCTAACGCTGAACGTGAGCAGTATCTAGCGCTTACCAAGCATTTTACAGATTTCAGAGACA
>NZ_JABASQ010000076.1 GCF_016107535.1 Psychrobacter cibarius
CTACGGTACACCGAGCAACCTTTAACCCGTCAGCTTTCATCTGCTGCCAGACTTTACGAACACCGTAACGGCATTTACTGTCCTGCCAGATACGTTTGATTTCGCTGATGTAGAAGTCGTCATGCTGACTGCGTAATGGGCGCTTGTCAGGGCACTCTTCTAAGTCTTTAGCACGGTGATAGGTTGATGGGGCAATCGGTAGTACTCTACAGATTGGCTCGATCCCATATTCTTGCTTGTTAACATCAATGAAATCGACCATTATTTCGGTGGGCGGTCGAGCTCCGCCTGGGCGAAAAAAGCCGCAGCCTTCCTGATGATTTCATTA
>NZ_JABASQ010000077.1 GCF_016107535.1 Psychrobacter cibarius
TTTATAAAAGTGGTACATTAGTTTTAAAACAAGCGAAAAGTAAAAAGATTATGACTTATTCAGCAGATTTTCGTGCTCAAGTGATTAAAAGTGTTAAACAACAAGGTATGAGTATCAGACACGCTTGTGCATTTTATGACATTAGTAAGGCCACGTTACAGAATTGGCTCAAAGACCCTAGTATTAAACTCACTCGCAATAAACCACCCAGTAAAATACCTAACGAAGCTTTATTAAAAGATGTTGAACAACATCCAGACGATTACCTGTACGAGAGAGCACAGCGTTTTGGGTGTAGCAAGTCGGGCATCGAGGCTG
>NZ_JABASQ010000078.1 GCF_016107535.1 Psychrobacter cibarius
TTCGTCCATGTGAGAGTAGGTCATCGTCAGCTCTCTATTCAAAGTAAAACCCCCTGCGACTTATGTCACAGGGGGTTTTCTTTGTCTGTGGGTTTGAGATTAAGTTAGTGTTTCATAGCTTTTATTGCTGTATTAAATTACCAATGTTCGTTACTATTAAGTCTCATTGGTACTAGAGGATTAATCAAATATGGATGACTATAAAAACCCTAGAGCTGGAAAAACTTATATAAGTCCAAGACTTAATAGACCTCTTGCAAAAGTAGCAAAGAGATTTAATATAAGAAACACATCCACAACT
>NZ_JABASQ010000007.1 GCF_016107535.1 Psychrobacter cibarius
GATTAATACGCTTAGTTTACCAAGTTTACCTCTACGGTTTCTTCAGCATAGCTCAGACTTTGGTGGTGCTGACGATAGTGCCTATTAGTGTCGGTATGCTGATTAAACGTTATGCACCAACCGCTGCCGATCGTTCACAAGTCTATGTGTCTCGATTTGGGGTGATGTTTTTAACGTTTTTAGTGCTATTTTTGGGCTATGTCCAACGCAATATCATTGTCGACGCCTTTATCGCTACGGGTCCCGTATCGGTATTATTAAATCTCTCAACCATGGCGCTCGGTTATTATAGTAGTAAATGGTTCGGTCTCAACTGGGCGCAAAGAACCTCGGTGACGCTAGAAGTCGGTTTGCAGAATAGCACCTTGTCGATATTTATGGCATTGACGTTATTATCTAACTACGACATGTCGATGATGCCAGCCATTTATACCTTGGTGATGTTCTTAAGCGCGGGAATTTTGGTGCGCATATTTAGCGCTCAACACGATAAGCTAAGAAAATCTGAAATAGAAAATAGCGTGTTGGCAGCGCGTATGCTGTAGATGCTGAAAACCCATAACAGGTTTAAATATTGAACCTTGTTATGGGTAATAGGTGAATTATCTATTTATAGCATTTAGCATTAACCAATACCAATCAAGTCAAGGTCGGCGGGTATTTATACTGCTTCTAGCTTCCGCTTGTTCACTAGCCGTTTGTTCTTTTACTTTTTCGATTTGAAATAAGAAGGTACGGTTTTTGAGTACCGCCACAAACACCACGCCGCCGACGGTATTGCCCACCAATATCACTACTAAAAACAGTAAATAACGCCCCAAGCTGACGGTATTGCCATATAGCAAGGCAGAAAAAATCTCAATGTTGCCCACGATACTGTGGTGCAATCCTAAAAAACCAATACTGCCAGTAATAAGCGTTACCAAAACGATGCGGCTAAGGGTGTCGCGTGCTGAGGTCACAAGCCAAGCGGTGACTCCCATCATCCAGCCTGCCAAGATGGCACTACCAAATATGACCCACCACCTAAACCCTAAAATGTGTTCGGCATAAGTGTCGATGTCGCTCACGCTAAACAGCTGCATATTTAAACCCAACCCTATCATCAATGCGGCAAACAAACAGCCGCCAACGATGTTGCCAGCGATGACAATACCCCAAAGGCGTAGTAATTTATGCAGCGGTTCAATTTTGTTAAGCACAGGTAGGCTTAATAGTGAGGTTTGTTCGGTGAATAATAGCGACTGACCAATGACGACGATGATAAAGCCAATTGGGTAAAGTAGGGAGGCGAGCACGATCGCGTATTGGCTTGGTAGTACACTACTCAACAGTGCAAAAGCCGATAAAATCATAAAGAAGCTAATGCCAATCTCAAGCCCAGCGGTAAAAGCACTGGTAAATAGCGAGCCAAGCGAGCGCTCAAAGGTTTCTTTGGCATCCATCACTTGCTCAACCAAGATACTGGCATAGCTCTTTGCTTGACTTAAATTGTCATCATTGGCGACTTTTTTGATGGTTTCTTTATCTGCTTCGCTCATATCTTCAGAGAAATCTTCGTCTTCTAAACTTTCTGTCGCCTCGGTATCATCTGGCATCGCAGTCTTGCTAACGTCTTTACCCTCAGCAACAGATGGTTGATAAGCGCTATCATCAATCAAGCGCTTATCGTCTATTTCATTAGCGTTAGATTCATTAGCTTGAGAGTGGCTGCTATGGTTATAGGTGTGCTCGGTATCTTTGGACACGGTCGGCTCGCTGTTTATAAGATCATGATTTTAGGATAAAGACGCCATTTATATGCTAGTGATGTTATAAAATATATCTCATAGCATGACCCATATTTTATAACATCACTAGCACTTATTTTGTGGGATTCTCATTCGATTGAGGGCCTTTATGGGCTTTTGCGCTTATTAATGGGGCAATGCCACTCTGCAAGTCTGATAAATTGCCTTAGCATCTAACAAAATCTGCCTATCTGCGTTAAAATCACTCTATTCATGATTTTCCTAATTTTTATATTCGCTTTAATCACATTCAATCAATAAAAGATAATGCCATTATGAGTAACCACAACCTCACCACATCTATTCAAGCGGCCTTAAGCCAGTTAGAGAATGCGTACAATCCTGCAGAAGTCGAAGCAGGTATGTATCAAGGCTGGGAAGAAAGCGGCTATTTTAAGCCGACCTTTGATAAAGAAGAGTCGTTCTCTATCGCCTTGCCACCGCCGAACGTCACTGGCTCGCTGCATATGGGTCATGGTTTTAACAATGCGATCATGGATGCGCTCACGCGCTATCACCGTATGGATGGTGACAATACGCTGTGGCAACCGGGTACGGATCATGCCGGTATCGCGACTCAAATGGTCGTTGAGCGTCGTTTGGAGGCGCAAGGACTCAAACGCCGTGACATGACGCGTGAAGACTTCGTCGATAAAGTGTGGGAATGGAAAGAAGAGTCGGGCGGCAATATCACTAGCCAAATTCGTCGTTTAGGCAGCTCGGTTGATTGGTCACGTGAGCGTTTTACCATGGATGATGGTCTGTCTAACGCGGTAAAAGAAGTGTTCGTACGCCTATTCGATGATGGTTTGATATATCGTGGTAAGCGTTTGGTCAACTGGGATCCAAAGTTCCAAACTGCATTGTCTGATTTAGAAGTAGAAAACCACGATGAAAAAGGCAGTTTGTGGCATTTCCGCTATCATTTCACGGATAAAGACCTAACCACCCAAGATGATAAAAACTATCTTGTGGTAGCCACCACGCGTCCTGAGACATTGCTTGGTGATACGGCTGTCGCGGTCAATCCTAGCGATGAGCGTTATGCACATTTAGTCGGCAAAACTATTACCTTGCCAATTACGGGTCGTGTCGTGCCTATCGTCGCTGATGATTATGTCGAAAAAGACTTCGGTACGGGCTGCGTAAAAATCACCCCAGCGCACGATTTCAACGATTATGAGTTGGGTCGTCGTCACAGCTTGCCATTGATTAATATCCTTGATGAGCGCGCCAATATCTTAGCATCGATGGAAGTGTATCCTGACCTGCAGACACGTGAGCCAGAGCTAGAAACCACGCCAAGCGAGTATGCAGGACTTGAGCGTTTTGCCGCTCGTAAGTTCCTCGTTGAGCAAGCAGGTGATCAAGGCTGGCTAGAAGAAGTAGAGGACTATGCACTAAAAGCTCCGCGTGCTGAGCGTGGCGGCACGATCGTTGAGCCGTGGTTGACCGATCAGTGGTATGTCGCTGTTAAAGAGCTTGCCAAGCCTGCGATTGACGCGGTAGAAGACGGCAGCATTGAGTTCGTCCCTGCGCAGTACAAAAACATGTATATGTCGTGGATGACCGATCTGCAAGACTGGTGTATCAGCCGTCAGTTGTGGTGGGGACATCGTATCCCTGCATGGTATGACGATGCAACTGGTGAAGTTTATGTCGCCCGTGATGAAGCCGAAGTGCGTAGTAAATACAGTCTCGGCGATGACGTAATCTTACGCCAAGATGATGACGTGCTCGATACATGGTTCAGCTCAGGTCTATGGACGTTTAGTACGCTTGACTGGGCAGACGTCAACGCTGACCCACGCGTGATGGATACCTTCCACCCAACCAGCGTGTTGGTGACAGGTTTTGACATTATCTTCTTTTGGGTTGCCCGCATGATCATGATGACCATGCACTTCGTGAAAAACGAAGATGGCACGCCGCAAGTACCGTTTAAGACCGTCTATGTGCATGGTCTGGTACGTGATGGCAATGGTCAAAAAATGTCAAAATCGAAAGGTAACGTCTTAGATCCGATCGACCTAATCGACGGTATTGATCTAGAAGCATTGGTCGAAAAACGTACCAGCAATATGATGAATCCAAAAGACGCGGCCAAAATCGAAAAGCAAACGCGTAAAGAGTTCCCAGAAGGCATCCCAGCCTTTGGTACAGACGCACTGCGCTTTACCTTCACATCTTTAGCCAGTACCGGTCGTGACATCAACTTTGATCTAAAGCGGGTCGAGGGCTATCGTAACTTCTGTAATAAAATCTGGAACGCCAGCCGTTTTGTACTCATGAACTGTGTCGATAGCGAAGGCAATGCCAAGCCTATCGACCAAGCGGCAAACCCTGAGGTATGGGAATTGCCAGAAAAATGGATCATGAGTCGTCTGAACTCTACCGTTGCCGACATCCATCAGCATTTCGCTCAGTATCGTCTCGATATGGTCAGCCAAGATATCTATGAGTTTATCTGGAATGAGTACTGTGATTGGTATGTTGAGCTTGCCAAAGCCAGTCTAAATGATGACTCGGTATCTGACGAGCGTAAAGCGCAAATCCGCTATGTACTGCTGCATGTGCTAGAGACGGCGCTACGCTTTAGCCATCCAATCATGCCGTATCTGACCGAGCAAATCTGGCAGACGGTCGCACCACTATTAGGTCGCAAAAACACTGACAGCATCGTGGTCGCTGACTATCCAAAAACGGATGACGCACAAATCAGTGAGCAGGTTGAGGCGGATATGGCGTGGCTACAGGAGCTAATCGCGAGCGTCCGTAACATCCGTGGTGAGATGAAACTGGGCAATGCTGTACGTCTGCCAGTGCTACTACAAAACGTCTCTAGCGATGAAGAGGCGCGTCTCTCCCGTATCAAAAACCAGTTCAAAGCGCTTGCCAAAGTCGAGAGCTTGGAAATCGTCAAAGAAGGTGATGAGGTGCCATTGTCATCATCAAGTATGGTCGGTCAGCTACGCGTACTCGTACCGATGAAAGGGTTGATCGATCCAACGGCTGAGCTGGCACGTCTGGGCAAGTCGTATGATAAGTTGAAAGGTCAAGCCGAAGGTATCGCGCGTAAGCTTGGTAATGAAGGCTTCGTCAGTAAAGCCCCTGCGGAAGTGGTCGATGCTGAGAAAGCGAAACTGGCTGAGCTAGAAGGGCAGTTGACGGCAATGACAGCGCAGATGGAGCAGCTGAAGGCGTTGTAAACAAAGCGTAAATATCTAGAGTAATAAAAAGCGCTGTCACATTAGTGATGGCGTTTTTTATTGTTTACTTTAAAAAGATTATTGGACTGCAAGTCATAACAGATAACTGTGAGAAAGGTTTTTTACAAGCTTAATCGATAGAATGTAACGAAAAAATAGACTTCTGTTAACATTATTTGTAATGAAGTCACTATTTAAAAAATGTATAATCCATGCGTAAGAATAAAATATCATATTATTCAAGATGTATATTAGGAAATATCGATGTAACTCTATTGATAATACTATTATGATAAATATGTTCAAAGGATACAATCTCATTAAAGTATGCTCTTAAAGATACTGTGATTAGCGTAGCTGAATGTTATTACACACTCTAAACCTTAAATGTTACTGGTCGTTTCAACTGTGAATATATCTACACTAAAAGGCATCCACGGTACGACTAAGTATCATGCAGAATCTATCCTCGTTAACGGATTTAAAGTAGACCCTGATGGAAAAGTGGGTAAAGCAGGACGAGGAGTATACTTCTGGCATTATCTCCATGATAGAAGTACTGCAGTATATTGTGCCAATGCATGGACAAACTTTGCTAAAAAACAGGGTTCTTATGATCAAGAAAAGGATTGTACATTAGTTAACATTGAGGTAGAAATATTAACTAATGTCGATAGTATATTGAATTTTGAAGGTCAAGTTCAGGAGAGCTTTAATAAAGCTTTTCCTATAGGTAGTTACGATGAGAGCAGCTATGGAGCAAAATTAGATGTATTTATTGAAGAATTGGAAAGTAACCTTTCTTGTAAGTTTAATTTAGTAAAAATTAATTTATCTGTGCCAAATTTGGGAAGAAATGTAGCGTTTGCTAATTCTTTTCCAGCTATCATTATCAAAGACGACGTAGATATCAATATATTAGATAGTTTCTAATATTAAAATTTAAGGGGAATATATATGAACCTTCAGCAAGCATTAGAAAAAACAGTTGAAAGAATTCAATCTACTGCAAAAGAAGATATGAAGGAAAAGCTTTCAAGAGTAGAAAAAAAAGCTTTTGTAAGCACTTTAAACCAATTATGGAAATTTAACATATCATCTTCGGAATCAGATGAATTTTCTGTGATTGAGGAGACTATATTGGTAAGCCATATTTGTGCGAAAAGATATAGAACAACTGATAGCCTAAAAGTAATACTGAAGACTATTGATAATTCTGTAACTAATACTACTTGTAACAGTAAAAAATATCTTTTAGCTGCGTGAGAATATGAAACATCATCCGATACAACTTAAATCAATACAGGTAAATAAACTCTACTTAGAAGTTCTAAATAGAGATATAGCCACCAAAGAAGAAATAGAAATTGATGTTCAATTTAAAGTCGGTTCTAAATTACCAGCACCTGACGATGATATTATTATAGTCAACTTTATTTGTAATGTTACTCAAGAAGATGGATTCAATATACAGATTGATATTTTTGGAATATTCGCTTTAGAAGGTAGTTTTCCAAGAGATAAGTTAGATCATTGGTCTCGTAATAATGCTCCTTTAATACTTATGCCTTATGTCAGAGAGAATGTTGCATCTTTATGTGTACGTTCTGATTTGAATTTCCATTTGCCTTTGGTAGAGGTGCCTACTATACGGTATGGAAAATAGTAGTAAATAATTCTATTCTGTTTCAAACTAAAAACCGCCACAGCAAATACTGTAGCGGTTTTTTAACGTCAGTAATTAGTCTATTATCTTCAAAGGAATAATACGCTAACGTAAGGAATACCATGAACAATCTCACCGTCGGACAACGCGCGCCCTTAAGCAACATTGCCATTGACGATACCGCACCCATCACGCTCAAGTTCACCCGCCAAAGCCCAGTAGAGATGGATATCAGCTGCTTTGCCTTAGATGCAGCGGGCAGACTGATCAATGATGATTACATGGTGTTTTATAATCAGCCAACCTCACCGTGCGGGCAAATCAAGCTCACCCATTACGAGTCACAGCCAACGTCCTCTAGCAGCATCCAAGCCGAGTTTGAAGTGAATTTATCCAAACTGGCTACTAATATAGACAGCTTGTTTTTTGTATTATCAGCCGACACGCCGCTCAATCAAATTCAATCGTTAGAGATTGGCATTTGGCAGCAGTCGCAAAAGGCGCAGGCAGAATGTCAAGCAGCAGACTTTGCCCAGCAGCAAGCCAGTATGTTGATGCAGCTTTATCGTAAGAGTGGCGTGTGGCGAGTATCTAACGTCGCGCAAGGCTTTAATGGTGGACTTGCCGCCATCGTGCAGCATTTCGGTGGCGATGTAGAAGAGAGTAGCTCGCAAGTACTCGAGCCGACCGCAACGCCAGTTCAAGCAAAACCGTCGCTAGAAAAAATCATGCTAGAAAAAGCACCAAAACTGGTCAATCTGGCCAAAAAAGCCACGATATCGCTTGAGAAACGCCAATTACAACAATTAACGGCAAAAGTGGCGTTGGTGCTAGACGCCTCAGGCTCAATGAATAAACAGTACAAAAAAGGCCGCGTGCAAGAGGTGGTCAATCGCATATTGCCATTGGCAGTGAACTTCGATGACGACCAAGCGCTAGACTGCTGGGCGTTTGCCCGAGATCCGCAGTATTTGGGCGAGATTGGACTGAGCAACTATGACGGTTTCATTAACAACGCTCATGGCGGCTGGCGTAAATGGGCACTTGGCCCACGCATCAACAATGAAGCAGAGGTCATGAAAGCCGTGACGGAGTTTTATCAAAAAGACGGCTTGGATGTGCCTATCTACGTACTATTTATCAGTGATGGCGGGGTGAATGATAATCGCGGTATCACTAAAGTCATGACGGAAGCTGCGAAATTACCGATATTTTGGCAGTTCGTAGGCTTAGGTGGTCGTGGTTATGGCATCTTAAAAAAACTAGACGATATGACAGGGCGCGTGATTGATAATTGTGACTTTTTTGAACTCGATGATTTGGATGATATCAGCGAAGAATCTCTTTACGAGAGCATGTTAGAGGAATTCCCAAACTGGTTAAAAGAAGCACGCGAGATAGGATTGATAGCGAAATAACTAAATTAGGATATTATCTTCAACGATAAAACCGTTCATAGTCTAACTATGAGCGGTTTTTTATTGCTAAAAATTCAGTCAAAGGTTGTGAGCTCACTTACCCAACCACTAACCAAACATACCTATTGATAGCAAAAACCTCGTAAAAATAGCCTTGTACCGTTTTGAGTGATATTGCATGCTTAGCTACCTATATAGGTAGGCAGTTCTATAAATGATTATCCGGTTTAAGAATCTAGCTGTCTAACCTTTATCGAATATTAGGGCGTATCCTCAATTCAATTGATAGTCATCTAAATGGGTTAAAAATGGCTAAATCTTGCCAAACGGCGTTAAATAGCTGACTAATATCTCGATATTATCTGCGCTATTTTCCTTGTTTGACTGCAATTTATCTCATTTTTATCACCATTTTTAAAATGAGGACACGCCCTAGCCCTTCCATATCATTCAATGACAGTATTTTTATGAGCCAACACAAAAAAGCCTTTTATTATCGACCCAAAACCAATCAGCATAACAGCCCAACGGTGCGTTGGACGTTTGTCATACTGGGCTGGCTATTTTTTGTATTAGGGATTATCGGCGTGTTACTGCCGGTCATGCCTACCGCGCCTTTTATATTACTAGCGGCAGGTTGCTGGGCACGTAGTTCGCGGCGCTTTCATTTCTGGTTGATTAATCATAAATACTTTGGGAAATTTGTCCGCGATTGGGAAAATAATCATGCGGTGCCACTCTATGCTAAGTGGTTAGCGACAATAATGATGACTATTTCAACAACGATGTTGTTTTTTAATATTCCCACCGATATGATATGGATGGCATGGCTGGTAGCCGTGGTCTGTACTGGGGTAGCGGTCTATTTGTTCCGTTTGCCAAATGCTTAAAATACGTTGATTTTCAGGTCAAAAATCGTAAAAAATAGGCTTTAGTTACATGAAAGCTAAGATAAGACTTGCGAAATCAGGATGTTCCCCCTATAATACGTCCAAGCTTAAGAGCAGTTCTGCACCAAATCATTACCTCGTAGTATTAGTTATAATCCTTCGTTTTAATATTTATCGTTCAGTAGCTATTTGCAAGCGTTATCGGTCACTAGGCCATTAATAAATTTAAAAGTAGGATTATATTATGTCAGACGTTCAAAAAGGTACAGTTAAGTGGTTCAACGAAGCTAAAGGCTTTGGTTTTATCGCTCCAGAAACTGGCGCAGACGTTTTTGCTCATTACAGCGAAATCACTGGTTCAGGCTTCAAAACTTTAGCTGAAGGCCAAGAAGTTGAGTTCACTGTAACTCAAGGTCAAAAAGGCCCACAAGCCCATAACATCGTTGCTATCTAATTTGTCCTTATAGACACTTAGAGCAAGATGAAAAAAAAGCGAACCTTCGGGTTCGTTTTTTTTCGTCTAAAATTTGGTGTAGATTACTTATAAAAAAGCCTACTTACTATGTTAATAGTCGTAGGCTTTGTGGATTCTGCATAAACTTATAGTGGACAAGCTATCATAGGAATGAGCGTCTTATAAAAAACTGATACCAATATTAATCAATCCACCGCCAACGATCAGCCAAGCAAACATAATCGCCCCCAAAATAAGGGGTTTAACGCCAGCTTGTTTAATAGCGCCCAAATGCGTGGTTAGACCAAGTGCAAACATCGCCATGGTGAGCAGCACATCGTCTAGCATCACCATACTACGCTCAAAGCTTGCGGTCATCGGCACCCAAGTGTGCAGTAAGACGATGGCAATGAATATGAAGGCAAACCAAGGGACTTTGACTTGTTGAACGCGATTCATAAACGATGGTTTTTTGCCATTGTCGCTGTTACCTTTGGTTAAGGCAAACGATAAAATAAGTAAAAAAGGGGCAAGCATCATGACGCGTATCATCTTGGTGACAACCGCTGTGTCACCCACTTCGGGACTGACTGCGTTACCAGCGACGACGACTTGCGCCACTTCATGAATGGTGGAACCCGTATAAATCCCGTACTGCTGAGCATTCAACCAAGGTTGCAACCAACCAAGATGGTATAAAAACGGATAGAGCAACATCGCAACCGTACCAAAGACCACCACTGTCGCCACGGCAATAGTGACTTTGTGCGCTTCTGCTTTGACCACAGGCTCGGCGGCAATCACCGCGGCGGCACCGCAAATGCTTGCGCCTGACCCAATCAATAGCGTCGTTTGTTTATCGACTTTTAACCATCGGGTACCTATCCAATAGGTGAGTAAAAAGGTCGATGTCAATACCAAAGCGTCGCTCATCACCGCAGACAGTCCGACACTTGATACTTGTGTTAGGGTCAGCTTAAAGCCATAAAACATGATGGCGAGGCGCAATATTTGACCTTTGGCAAATGCCACGCCGACACTTAAGCGCTCAGCAAGGTTAGGATAGACCGTATTGCCCAATACCATACCAATGAGAATGGCTAAAGTGAGAGAAGACAAACCAACGATACGTCCATTTGTCCATGTGTTTACACTAGTATTGAGCCACAAACAAAATAAGCTGCCAATCAGCACGACGATGAGCCCTGCTAAATGGCGGCTGCGCGGGAAATAGTTATTTACTGATTGGGTCAAGGCGTACATGACTGACTGTCCTATTATGTATTATGTATTATCTATAATCGAAATAAGCATAAGCTTATGAATAGACATTATAAGGCAGACCAATCTATAATAAAAACAGATTAATTAGATAAAAGCTATCGATTTTTTAGGTTAATAAAAGTCTTTGGGCTAAAAAGATGGTTTTTTAGATCATGGAGGATTTTAAAAATAATAGGTGGTTTTTAGGTTGTATCAATAAGATAGGGTGTCAGAGAAATTATGAAGAAAGCCATGCAGGTATTACCAAAGATTACTCTCAAGCAATTATCAGTGTTTGTCAGTATTTATCAAACGGGTAGTACCAGCCGTGCCAGTGAAGCGCTGCATTTATCGCAGTCGGCGGTCAGTAGTGCGCTGACAGAATTAGAAGCAAGGCTGCAAATGCCACTGTTTGAGCGCGTCGGACGTAGGCTCAATCAGCACCCCAACGCCCATCCTATTTATATACAGGCGCAAGCTATCTTGGGGCAGGCCTTAACTCTAGAGCATTATCATAAGCATCAAGCAGGGCAGATTCATATCGGTGCCAGTACCACGATTGGAAATTATGTGCTGCCGCCGCTGCTTGCCAAGCTATATGCGACGCTACCCGATGCCCATATCGATATGTATATCGCCAATACTCAAGAAGTGGTCAGCGAAGTTGAACAATTGAATATTGATATTGCGCTGGTAGAGGGTATGCCACGCCCCACAGATATGAAAGTCATTGAGCAGCGTGCGTGGCGGACAGATACCTTGATGATCTTCACCAAGCGTGATAGCAAATGGTTGACAGACATGGCAGCGTATAACGATGCGGATAATTGCTACGAGCTTAGCATTGCACAACTGGCAAAGCTGCCGCTATTGGTACGAGAGGCAGGGTCAGGTACACGGCAAATTATTGACGAGCAGCTGCTAAAGCATTTGCCTGATGCGGAAATTGTGATGGCGATTCAGCAGTCGGAAGCTATTAAGCATATGGTGAATGCAGATATTGGTCTTGGCTGTTTATCACAGCATGTCATTCAGGCAGAGCTGACAGCAGGAGCGCTGGTACAGGTGAAAGTCGCGGACATCGATTTGTCACGAACTTGGTGGCTAGTGTGGCATAAAGCCCGCCATCAAAGCCCGATTTGGCAAAGCTTTATTGATATTTTGACAGAAGATTAATTTTAGTAGTAAATATAGAGGTATTAGCGAGAATCTCTACTATTTTAATTAGTAATAAAAAAGCGCAATGTCAGACAATGCGCTTTTTTTAATGAGCTTTTTTAATAGTTTTAACTAACTTGAAAACAACGTTAAGTCTTTTCTTAAACTACTTATTCACAGGCTTATCCAATCTCACGACTAAGCTGTCGCATGGGACGTTAGGCAAGATATTATCTGCCGTCGCGCCACTGAGCCAAGCAGCGATACCATGGCGTTCATGACGACCGATGACCAGCAAATCAACGTCATGCTTGTGACAATAGTTGACGATACCTTCACTGTTAGAGATGGCAGTGGTCACTTCAGAATTCACCGCATGTAAGTCGTTACGGTCCAAAAACTGTGCCAATTTAGCGCGCGCTTCTTGACAGCGTTCATCGTCAATCTCATCGTATAAGCTGGAAGCTGGCACCAGCTCATAGCCAAAGCCAACCATGGTATCTTTGACGATATGCAATACCGATAACTTGGCGTTAGGACGATTCTCGACGATACGTTTGGCCTTTTGGGCGACCACATCAGCATCGGACATTAAGTCGGTGACCAATAAAATATGTTCGTAACTCATGAGCGGCTCCTTGTGACAGATGATTTTAACTATAGCACTACTGATGGCTGCTGTTAAGTAAGCTTTGAGTTCGCTTTGTGAAAATCCGACATTCTGCCATATTAGTCATCTTTATTACTACAGTATCTTGACTTATGAAGGTGCGAACCCCATCTAATTCCGTTAGGCAAATTCTTTTTAATTTATACCGGCGCATAGCTGTCATTTAAAATGATGCACGGGTACATGCCATTAAATTTGAATATTACTCATAGGTTAATCACAATAATACTCACAATATTTTTATATAAATATCATATAAAAAACACCCTACGATAAGTACTAAATACACTATTTATCTATTGTTTACTCCGATTTTATTTTATCGCCACTGGCTATATTTAGTCATTAATCGCATATTATTCTAAATAAAATTAGAGCAATCCATAAGGAAAATTATGACCAACACGTTATCTACTACTGATCTAACTTTGCATCCTGCCTTTGAGCTGATTGAGCACCGCCATATCGATGCATTATCGATGGACGTATTGATAAGCCAACACGTCAAAACAGGCGCGATGCATTACCATTTGGCACATCCGAGTGACGAAAGTGCCTTTTTGGTGGGCTTTCGAACTCAGCCAATGGATTCAAAAGGTGAGGCGCATATTTTAGAGCACGTGGCTTTATGTGGCTCTGAGAAGTTCCCCGTTCGTGACCCGTTTTTCTCCATGATTAAACGCTCATTAAACACGTTTATGAATGCGATGACCGCTGCCGATTGGACAGCGTATCCGTATGCGACGCAAAATAAAAATGACTATTTTAATTTGCTAGCCGTTTATCTGGATGCGTCGTTTTTTCCGAATATTCATCCGCTGGATTTTGCCCAAGAAGGCATTCGTGTAGAGTTAGACGAAAATGACAAGCCGCAATTTAAAGGTATCGTTTTTAATGAAATGAAAGGCGCAATGAGTGGTGAGATTGACCAGTTGTATCATACGGTCGCCCATCATCTGTTCCCAACGACGACGTACCACTATAATTCGGGCGGCGATCCTGCCGATATTCCTGACTTGACCCATACTGAGCTGGTTGAATTTCATCAGAGCCATTATCATCCGTCAAACAGCGTGATTATGAGCTTTGGTAATATTCCAGTCGCTGAAACCCAAGCCAAAATCCATGAAGATGCCTTAATTCAGTTTGAAGCGGGCAAAAAGCACGTATCGCGTCCTGAAAAACGCCTGTCTGCACCGATTAGCGCGGTTGACACTTATACCGCTGACGAAGCTGGTCCTGACCAAACCCATCACGTGATTGCATGGTTATTACCATCGATTACTGATCCCAAGCAGCGTTTGGCACTGCGTCTATTAGAAGGCGTGTTGGTTGAGCATGCTGGTTCGCCGCTGCGTGCGTATCTAGATAGCCATCCACTCGGTAAAGCTCCAAGTCCGCTACTAGGGCTGGATGACAGTCATTATGAGATGGTTTTTTATACGGGTCTGCGCGGTTCAAACCCTGAACATGCCGAAGCGGTAGAGCAAGGCATTATTGATTTGCTTAAAGAGGTTGCGAGCAAACCGATTGATGATGAAACGATTGAGACGATTCTGCATCAAATCGAGATTGATCAGCGTCATATCGGCGGCGATAGCATGCCGTATGGTCTGAATCTGATGCTAGAAGGCTTTAGCACTGCTATTCATGACGGTAATCCTATCGATGTATGGGAAGTCGACGAGCATTTGCAATGGCTGCGTGAACAAGTAAAAGATGCGCAATGGTTACCGAATTTAATCAAGCAGCATTTGCTTGATAATCAGCACCGTGTCCGTGTCACTCTGACGCCTGATAGTGAAAAAACCGCCCGTTTGGCAGCAGCTGAGCAGGCTCGTCTTGATACCATCGAAATGGATTTGACCGCTGATGATAAAGCTATCTTAAAACAACAAGCGTTAGATTTGACAGCGCGCCAAGCAGCGCCTGATGATTTAAGCTTATTACCAAAAGTGGGTTTAGAAGACGTACCGACTGATATTAGCTTTAAGCAAGGCACGCAAAAGCAGATTAATTTAAGTGGCAAAGACAGCACCTTATTTGAATATGAAGCAGGCACTAATGGCTTATATTATTATCAAATAATTGTACCGTTGACTGATGCGATTGGTAGTGAGGATACAAACGAGCTACCCGTTAATGAAGTCATTAATCATCCGCTGTTGCCTATCTATTTAAGCTTATTGTCAGAGCTAGGTACAGATTCTCTAAGTGCCCATGAAATGCAGGCCAAACAAGCGGCGCATTCATCAGGGGTGACTGCTAGAATTAGCCAACGTACCAATGTCGATGATAGCCAAGCGATTAGCAGCTACTTTGTGGTGGCAACGCGCGCGCTGAATCGTAAACCTGAAGCGATTGATTTGCTCAAAGAAGTCATGGAACACAGTATCTTTAGTGAGCATGATCGTATCAAAGAGATTTTGCAGCAGCGTCAAGCAGGCTGGCAGTCAAACCTTGCCGGTTCTGGACATTCTTATGCCATGCAAACCGCCAGCCGTGGTATGAGTCGTCAAGCGCAATTAGAGTACGTGCGCAGTGGTCTGCCAGCATTGAACGCGCTAAAAGATTTCTTAACCCATGCCAGTAGCGATGATGCACAGTGGGATAAATTAGCAACCAGTTTGATGGACTTACATCAGCGTTTGATCAGCTTGCCTAAACACGCAGTCATTATTTGCGAAGCGGAGCAAACTGAACGCTTAAGCAATTTAATCGTTGATAGCTGGAAAGACAGTCAAGCGCCAAAAATTGCAGCGCAGTTAAAAAATTCTGATGCGAGCATCGACGCCAATATCCCAAGCGAGTTTGCCGAATTGCAACTTGATGCGGCGTTAAATGGTGAGAAAGACGCGGTCGAAGCGCTAGAAAGTGATGTGGCGCTCGATGTTGAAGACTTGGCGTGGCTAGTGCCGACCAACGTCTATCATAATGCCAGCGCTTATACCGTGCCAGCGGCTGATCATCCTGATACGGCAGCCTTAATGGTATTGGCACCTTATCTACGCAATGGTTATCTGCATAGCGCTATTCGTGAGCGCGGCGGTGCTTATGGCGGCGGTGCGGGCTACGATGCCAATGCCTGTGCCTTTAAGTTCTTTAGCTACCGTGACCCGCAGTGTGCTGAAACTTTTGCCCATTTTGATGCCAGTATCGAGTGGCTATTGAATGAGCCACAAACCGATGAGCAATTAGAAGAAGCCATTTTAGGAATCATCTCAGGAATGGATAAGCCCGGTTCTCCAGCAGGGGAGGCGGTTAAAGCCTGCTTTGCAGATTTGCATCATCGCGGTGTAGAGTGGCAGCGTAAAATGCGTGCCTCAATACTGGCCGTGACCGTGGCTGACTTGCAGCGAGTTGCTAAGCAATACCTGCAAGGTCAAAAGCATGTACGTGCAGTACTTGCGCCTTATGATAAAGAAGCAGCAGTACAAGAGTTAGGCTTTAACGTTTGTAAAATTAAGAGCTAGTTCACTTAAAGTCTATTGACTTAATTGCTATAAAAAACCGCCGCTTTCAGTATTTATATTGAAAGCGGCGGTTTTTATTTTGGGCGAGTCTTTTAAAGCGCTATTTCTTAGAGACTGGTTTTTTAAAGTCTTACTTTTTGATTAAGTAATTGGCGACTGCTTTATAGGCAGGTAAAGAAGTTGGGTCGATTTTACCGTTACTAGCATCCGGATATGACGCAAAACGAACGATGACCATATCGGCTGCTGGATCCACATAGACAGTTTGACCGTGGACGCCGCGTGCCGCATAGATGGGCGTGGGGTTATTAAATAACCACCACATGCTTGTGTAGCTACCGTTAGTCAGCTGCTTATAATCGGCTTTCGCAAAAGCTTCTTTATCGCCACCCGCTTCGATATTATCAACGACCGCAGCTGGGAATAAGCGCTCACCATTAATCTCGCCTTTATTGAGCATCAAGCTACCAATGCGTGCCATATCATGCAAACCTGCACTAAGACCGCCGCCAGCAAACGGCGTACCTTTAGCATCGACCGTCATATAGGCGCTTTGTTCAGCGCCGATTTTTTGCCAGATGCGTTCCGAGAGTAATTCATTCACCGCTTTACCAGTCGTACGCGAAATAATCCAACCTAGCGCGTCGCTATTAATGGTTCGATAGTTGAACGCTTCCCCATGTTCGCCGTTCTTCTTAACTGTTTGCAGGTACTCAAAGTAACCATTGGGTCCTTTATAGTCTTTCGGTTTTGGTAGTGGGCTTGCCGCTTCTGAATACTTCCAGATATCGGCATTAGGATCGGCATAGTCTTCGCTATAATCGAGCGCTGTGGTCATGTCCATGACTTGGCGTACGGTTGCATCACCAAAGCCACTGTTTTTGAGCTCTGGAATGATAGACGCCACCAAAGCTTTATCGTCAAGCTTACCTTCGGTCACGAGGATTTCTGCTAACAGCCCAGTCATTGATTTGGTCATCGACATCGCCGCATGATTGCCCAGCTCATTGAGGCAGCCGTTTTGGCGCTCGTATACCACCTTGCCATGATGCATGACCATAATGCCGTCAGTATAATTGGCATCCAGTGATTGCTTCCAAGTCATCGGGCGCTTACTGTTAGTAGGCATAAAGGTGATGGCATCGATGTTTTTATCTAACGCATAGCTGAGCTTGGAAGGCGCACCGATACCGCGACTGACGTCAGTGGTGGGCATCAATTCACGGATATGACAGACCGTCCAGCGCAGCTTGGGAAAACTAAAAAAATTAGAGGAGGGTTGAGTAATCAGTTTATCAGCAGGCGGCGGAAAACCTTGCATCTAGCCAAGCGTTTGTGGGTCGGATTGTTTGGCGGTTAACCGTGCATCTTCCGCATGGCTGGTGATACTTATACTGGTTAGGGTCATGGCGATGGTCAGCGGTAGTAGCGGTAAAGAGCGTTGCAATAAAGTCAGCATAATACTCTCGCAAGTCGGCTTAAACGATTAACTTCAGACAATAAAAAACCATTGATAAGTGGCTATATTCAAAACTTAGCATAAGACTTATCAATGGTTTTTACCAACCACTTTTGTAAAGCAGTTGATTTTTTATAAGGTTATTTTTTATAACTCTATTCTTTATATGCTTAGGGCTAGTAGCGCTTGATCGCTTGGTCTTTACCGATGATATCTTGATGAATAGGGAAGTTTTCATGGTTATCGTATTGCTTGCGGTCAGCAAAGTAGCTTTTTAGGGTACGACGTACCGCTTCAAAGGCAAGTTTGTCCCATGGAATGTCTTCTTCGGTAAATAACGCACAATCGAGGCTTTCAGAGCCGATGCCATAAGCACCGTCTTTTAGCTCAGTGATATAGATACTATAGATTTGCCCGATATCAGGAATATCATATAAGCAATATAAATGCGGATTGATGACGACCGCTTCTGCTTCTTCAAAGCTTTCACGAGCGGCCCCTTCTGCCATGGTTTCGCCATTTTCCATAAAGCCAGCTGGCAGTGTCCATAAGCCATACTGTGGCTCGATCGCGCGGCGACATAGCAGTACCCGATGCTTATGCACAACGAGTGATCCACAAATCACTTTTGGATTTTCATAGTGAATATAGTGGCAATTGGGGCATACCAAGCGTGGGATATTATCCGTGGCTGGTATTTTGCGTTCCGCTTCATGACCGCATTGTAAACAATAGCGCATATCAACTGCCTTATTTAATGATAAATATATATGATAAATAGAAATGAGAAAAAGGATTGTCGTTCTTTGAAGAATTATGATTCTTATTTTATAAAATAGTATGACTTTAGCTTATCAGATGTTATGTGATCATAGCTGTTAATCCTAAGATAACACAAATTCTCATCATACTGGCAGTGATAATAACAAGCACACAGGTTTGCGCAACTGCTTACGGCTACGATTGCTATTAATGAATGCATCAGTAGGCAGAGCAGGACAGTCACATAAAGTATATGCAGTCACGATAAGATTGCGCTAGGCTAGACTCACGCTAACTATTGAATGATAGCTTTACCTATAACGAGACTAATGGCTGCCGCGACTGGTGTTGTTCTAAATAAGGGCAATCAGCAAAGCGCGCGCATTTGTCAGAGTAGGGGGTGTTAAAAAATGCCACTTTACGTCGCCAAGCATAACGATGAATGAATGAAGGCCAGCATGTAGATGCGATACGCGTAGCAATAACACTGGCGCAAGCGTTGTACACATTGCGAGAGACTAGCTCCACCATCCGATGCTTAATTCTAATAAAAATATAGGGCAATAATCATGTTACTTCCCCCGCAGTCGCTACGTTTTGATGAATTTTCAGTCGCTGTGCCGGACTTTATTCGTTATCCCACTATTAGAACGCTGGCGGAACGGGTGCAGCATGAGACCTTAAATGCCGTCACCAGTCCTGCGTTGTATGAGGCTAGCACTTCTCGTAGCACTCGCATTCTAGATAGCTTGTATCAAACACCCATTGCCGATGCCTCGGTATTGGTTGCCATTACCCATGAACGCCATCCAAAGCTGCTACTGACACGCCGCGCTGCGCACATGAACAGCCATGCTGGCGAGGTCTCTTGCGTTGGTGGTAAACATGACGCAGGCGACGGTAATAATGTCGTTACCGCTTTGCGTGAAGCCTGTGAAGAGACCGCACTACCACCTAATAAAGTCCAGCTAATTGGTCAATTGCCCATCCAAACCTCTAAAAGTGGTATGAGTGTGCGTCCTATTGTGGCGCTGATTGCGCCAGATTTATTATTAGTCCCTGAGCTTGGCGAAATTTCGCGCATTTTTTGGGCAGATTTTGAAACCTTGCTGACTCAGCCTACTGTCGAGTATGCGGTAGAATATGCAATGCAAGATAAGATCGCGACCATTCTTACACCTAGCTGGCAAGTGGATGGTGAAACGGTTTGGGGTCTGACAGGACGAGTCATTGCTAGTCTGTTAGAAACAGGCTTTGATCGCCAGCTTGAGTGGTATTATCGTATCCAAAATACGCGCAATTAATCCGTAAGGCGGCTAACGGCTGACGTTTAATCACTATTCGTTTTATTTTAGCTACTATGCTTTATTTATAATTCCCTACTTATAATATTCATCATTTTTCTTTAGCCACCAGTTCATATTATCTTGGCGTTTGGCGCGGAAGGCTTCTAATTTTTCGGCTATCGTTTGATTGTGTTGGCGTGCCGTATCGAGCGCAAAGAGAATCGGCACCGATGATAAGACACCAAAGCGGATTTTTGATTTTGGTAAATCCAGCCCATCACCGATATCATCGCCGACCAAAGTACGGGTTACACTAGCATTGACCATCTCAACGAAACGCCCTCGCCGATTGTCTTCGCCCATCAGCTGACGCGGCAAATCATGCAAGGCTTTGGCTAATGGTTGCCCCATTTTAAAATCAAGTTGCTGAATTGATAAATAAGTATAGAGCCATTCCCAACAGGCGGTTTCATCTTTTGGCAGGCGCTCTAAGTCAACCCCCATCCAATAACTGGCAAGATTCCATAGATGCAGAATACCTGCCGCTTCTTCAGTGCTGATGCGTGCGCCAAGCAGCCGTAACCCGCGCATAATCAACAATGAAAACTGCAAATGAGTAGCAATCATATCAGTTTGATTGATAGGAAGACCCCAATAATCAGTATTCCAGCTGCCATCTGGGTTGTGATGTTGGTCGGCATTTGGTATGACGCCTTTAGCAGCATTGCCTTTACCTTTGAGCAAGTTTTGCCGTACTAGGGTATGAATTTGCCGCACCTTAATTGATTGCCGCCAACCTTCAGAACCAATCGCCAATACTTGCTCGATAGACTGACGTTGATTATGGGCGCTTGTATTTGGCTTATGTAATAGGGGATGTTCAGAAACGGCTAGGATATAGGCATACGTACGCATCAGGCGCGGCAGGGCATCGTGCATCAATGCGCCTGTCTGAATGAGCGGAAGGGAGAGGGCAGGAATGCTGTAGCCTGCCATCAGGGCAACATTACGTAGTAGCCAAATCAGCATCAGCGGATAGCGTCGATAGGCAACCGCACCGATTTGGGCAAGCTTGGGATCGAACCAATCGGGATGACGGCTAAATTGTTCAGTCAAAACGTTAAATGCAGAGTTGTTTGTGAGATTAGCATCGAATTTATTGCTATTGCTATTGCTATTGCTATTGCTACTGTCGCTGATAATAAGTTGCTGTAAAGGCTTGGCAAAACGGATGCCGTCAGCGGCTAACGCATCTGCCACTGGATCACCAATATCGTAGCCTGCGACTATTTCATTTAATAAATCTTGCGAGATAACGAAGTCTTTTGGCAATAAGTAACGCTTGATGCGCTTTAATACTTGCAAGTCGCTATGGTCATCAATCGCGGTCGTCCGTCCGTGACGCTGATAAGGTTTTATTGAGGATTTTTGGTGATTCAAAGTATCAGCCGTCTGTTTATCAGTTATGTTGATTGAATCCATATTTATTAAATGCCTTCTTACCAAATGCTTTTCTATTAGATCATTTCACAAGGCCAATAGTATTAGTAGCTATTTGACTGGTTTAGAGCTTCTAATTGTCTTTGCGTGGTGTTCATACGGCGTTTGGCTTTACGCAGCTCGTCGGCTAATGACAGTAAGCGCGCGCGTGCTTCTTTTTCATTAGCAAAGTTTAACATCGCCCCACTTTCTAGCTTATCAAATTCTTCTTGGTAGGTTTCTATGAGGCGTTTGTCTTTGTCTAACTGATTGTCTAAGGCGTAATAGTCTAAGCCTTTTTGATTGGCAGTTTGTAGTGTGTTCGCCAAGGTTAAGGGGCAGACATTATTGAGCTGACGTCCGCGCCGACCGACATTGTAAGCATTACTGGTCGTGCAGTATTGCTTAAGCCCCAGCTGGCGGCCGCGCTCCCATGCCAGATAGTTGGGGGCAACACTGGCCTTGGCACAGGCTTTGGCATGTGATGCAAGGCGATCTGATGGGTAACCTGCCACGCCATCGTTGTAGCCAATAGCCTGCCAGTCACCAACGAGGCACTCCTGCTTAGAGAGCGTGGCACAGCTTGATAGTAAAACAATGCTACCAAGAAGCGCTAAGCTTAACGAAGGCCGCAGTACAAACTGTCGCATGATTATCTCTTCTATGGCTGTTGATGCAAGTGCTGATATGGCTAATGAAAAATACTTTTAATGAACCATGCTCGGCTGCCAAAGTACGTGAACTATAAAATAATAAGCCACTGATAAGCTAAATCGCCTTTAAGTGGCTTATCTTCTTATTAATGAGGGCGAGTCAGATCGACTGAGGTGCCACTGACATTGTCTTTCAAGCTGACTTTGAGCATGAGGTAACCTGCGATACCAGAGACGATTGAGCCCATAATAATACCTAAGCGCTCATCAAATAAGGCTGTTTCACCAGCAAATGCCAGACCGCCAATGAACAGACTCATGGTAAAACCAACACCACAGAGTAAGGCTGCACCGTAAATCTGCTTATAATTCATGCCTCTTGGCATGGTTGAGATACCAAGCTTAAAGATTAACCAGCACATGATCATCACGCCCAATTGTTTACCGATGAATAGACCAGCCGCAATACCAAGCGGTACCGAATGGAACAGCTCAGCGAAGCCTGCACCTTTGAGGGATATGCCTGAGTTGGCAAATGCGAATAATGGCAAGATACCGAAGGCAACGGTGTTATGTAAATCGTGCTCTAGCTCTTCTAATGGTGAGTGCTCAGGATCAGTACGGTCAAACATAGGAATAAATAGTGCTAAGACCACGCCAGCCAAGGTGGCATGGATGCCGGATTTGAGTACCGCAATCCACATGATCACACCGATCAGTAGATAAGGCGTGATGCTGGTGACGTTGCGACGATTGAGAAGGTATAAGAAGGGTAGACATAGACCTGCCACTGCCAATGACTCTAATGACAAATCACTGGTATAGAATAAAGCGATGATTAAAATGGCGCCAATATCATCAAAAATAGCAATCGATACTAAAAATACCTTTAAAGAGTTGGGGACGCGATTGCCTAACAAACTCAAAATACCTAGGGCAAAAGCAATATCGGTCGCGGCTGGAATCGCCCATCCTTTCCAAAACTCAGGCTCGTTATAGTTAAAGAGCAGATAGACAATCGCTGGCATAATCATGCCACCGAGCGCCGCACCAGCTGGCAGGATGATTTGCTTAACGTTAGACAGCTCACCGATCAGCACTTCACGCTTGAGCTCAAGTCCCACTAAGAAAAAGAAAATCGCCATCAAACCGTCATTAATCCAGTGATGAGCGTCTTTAGCGATAGCGAACTCACCGATTTGAATGGCAACGGGTGCGTGAATAAAGCCCTCATACCACACATTGAGAGGGGAGTTGGCAATAATCATTGCAGCAATGGCAGCCAATGCTAGGACGATACCGCCCGCTGCCTCAAATTCAAAAAATGCTTTAATCCTGCGTATTGCCATATCATCCTCATTTGCTAAACACGAATTACAAATTAATCCAATAACCTCAAATATCTATGACACGACTCATAAAGACATGATAGACAGCAACAGTTTCTCATACTCTTATTGATATAGACAACAAAATACGTCAACCAAAAGTTATAAGTGCCGCTTGCCACATTAATAATAGCGATATTATAAAGTCGATAGAGCAGACAAAAGCGTGCTCAGTCGTTACATACTTTTAATCAATCGCTGCTTATTTTAGATACTTATTAGGCCGTTAGACAAATCTAGCAGACTTTTTTACGTTTTTGGCTTTTTTTAGCGTTTTATCTTTATAATGATTGGCATTTTGTGATGTTCTGTCACAGCTTTAATACATATCAGCAGTACTATCAGCTAATGAATAGCAAAGTTGATAGCAACATTGCTACTAATATTTTATTTCCTGTTCTTAAAGCCAGTTCTTAAAGCCAGTTTTAGAACTTACTCATTTTCCATCATAAAATTTACAGGTCAGCGTCATGGACTTATCGCTTTCGTTAGAGGTTATATTAATGCTTACCGCTGTGGCAGCGTTGGCAGGCTTTATTGATGCCATCGCTGGTGGTGGCGGTTTATTGACCATCCCCGCTATGTTACTTGCCAATATCCCACCAGTGCTAACGCTCGGTACCAATAAGCTACAAGCCGCTTCAGGTGCGCTAGCAGCCTCTATTACGATGATTAGAAAAGGGGTGGTCAAACCGCAACGTATCAAAGTAGCCATTGTTGGCGCTTTTATCGGTTCTGTTCTCGGCACTATCGCTGTACAGATGTCGCCGCCAGATCTGCTTGAGACACTCATTCCGTTTTTGATTGCGGCTATCGGGATTTATACTTTGTTTGCGCCTCGACTTGGCGAAGTAGAAGCTGCGCCGCGTATCTCAGAAGGCAAATGGCAAAAAGTGGTTGCACCATTAATTGGTTTTTATGATGGTTATATTGGACCAGGCACAGGGATGTTTTTTGCGCTCGGCAACGTGGCGTTGCGCGGTCGTCAAATTATCGAAGCGACAGGCGCAGCAAAGGTATTGAATCTATCGACCAATATTGGCTCGTTAATATTCTTTATTTTGGGCGGTAATGTGTTGTGGAAAGTAGGGCTTGCCATGATGGTGGGACAAACGATAGGCGCGTATTTTGGCTCTCATATGGTGGTCAAGGGCGGTAGTAAGCTGATTCGTCCGATGATTGTAGTGGTATGCTTGGCGATGATAACCAAATATGTTTTTGGTTGATTGCTTTTCATTAAGTAAATGTATTTAGTAAAGCAAAAAAACCTCAGCTAATATGACTGAGGTTTTTTATGTATCGTGAATAAATTATCAAAATCTATTCAATACAAGTGCCTAGCGGCGACGATCGATATCATCGTACTCACTGCCCATGATTCCATCACTAAAGACTTCAGAGAATTCACGCTCATTGTCTTCATCAATATGACCATCAAACACGTCTTTTGCACCAGCGTTAGGATCGTTATAAATAGCCAAATCCATTTTGCCTTCTGATTTTGCCACAATAGCTGTCACGGCAGCATCACCACCGACGTTCACTGCGGTACGTAACATATCAAGGATACGATCCACACCTAAGATAAGACCGATGCCTTCGATAGGTAGACCGACTTGGGCAAATACCATTGATAGCATAATCAGACCAACACCCGGTACACCAGCGGTACCGACGGAAGCCAAAACGGACATTAGAATGACAGTTAGATACTCAGTTACGCCCAAGTCAATACCATAAATATTGGCAATGAAAATGGTCGCAGTACCTTGCATGATGGCGGTACCATCCATGTTGATGGTCGCACCGAAAGGCACTGTAAATGAGGCAACTGAGTTATTAACGCCCATGCGCTTGGTGACCGTACGCAAGGTAATAGGAATCGTCGCGTTCGAGCTTGACGTACTAAAAGCAAAAATCTGAACTTCACGCATTTTTGCCAAAAAGGTTTTGATGGATAAGCCCGAAGAGACTTTGAGTACAATCATCATAGTGACAAAGAAATGGAATGCCAATGAGCCGACCAATACCGCCACATAACCGAGCAGTGACCAAATCAAGTCTAAACCCAGCTCGGCCATTGCTTTGGTCAATAGCGCAAATACACCATAAGGTGCAAGATTCATAATGATGGTCACCATTTTTAAGATGACTTCATTGATTAATTCTAAGCTCTGCACTAAGCCTTTGGCAGGTTTACCCACCATCAAGATACTAACACCGATCAAAATAGCAAAGAAAATAATCGATAACATATCACCATTTGCCATCGCGCTGATGGGGTTTGATGGGATAATATTAGAGAACACATCTAGCAGCGGCGGCGCTGAAGCTGCTTCAAATGCCGCTTCGGTTTCGATATTCATGCCTTTACCGATACCAAATAGCACGCCAAGCCCAATTGCTGTTGCGATAGCGAGTGCGGTGGTGATCATATAAATAATGAACGTTTTGGTACCAATACGACCAAGCAAACGAATGTCACCAATGCCGCAAACGCCGCAAATCAGTGAAATCAGCACCAAAGGCACGACTAGCATTTTGAGCGAGTTGACAAATAGCTTGCCGACAATGGCGAGGAAGCCATTGGTAATGTACGTATGAATGAAACCGCCTTCAGCGTTCAGTCCTGAATAGTTTATAAACAATCCCAGTATGATACCGAGTACCATAGCGACAATAATCTTGCCGGTCAGTCCCATATTTTTCCACATAACTTATATCCTTTGTGTACGTGCCCCAGTAACGGATAGATAGGCTGCTCACATCAATGTGATTGTTGCCATTATTCTCATCACCGCTCTTGCTACGTCTATTAAATTCTTTCAACTTCCACTTAGTGTCACGTTTTCGGAGCACAATATAAAATAATTGTTAAGGATACTGCAACGTTTTTTTATGACTAAAGTAATATAAATCAATAGTTAAGTTTTCTGCGCCGAATTTTTCGCGAGTAAAGTAGGTAAATGACAAGGCATCTTGACCAATATTAGGGTGTGTTGAACATTCAAAAATAGATATTGCTGATCGTTAAAACTGTGCCAGACAAGGCGTAAAATGACGATCATGTTCATGCCTTAATTAGTTTTATAACACATTTTTTATATGGAGCTGGGAGAATTTAGTATTATTTCCAATATTAATAGAGGGAGACAGGGCTGTTTTTTGCCATTTCATTGTTAAAAGTAGACGCTTAGAATGAACAGACTTACTATTTTTAACGTCGAACTGCCTAAAAAACAGTCTCTGTCAGTGTCATGGTTGAATCATCAAACACGCCTTAATGGTTAAAAATGGCGATTCATAACTAAAAAAAGACTGCTCAAATGGGGCAGTCTTTTCTAAGTGAATGATCAGAATGTATCGTGCAAGGTTTCTATAGTCATTCCACTATAAAAGTATTACTGCGTTAACCTCGCTTGAAGTATTAAATATACATCTACACTCGGTTGCCTTGTACTACTTTTAAATTGAATCGACTATAGCAGCCTTAAAAGCTATTGTTTTTTAAATATTTTAAGCCTGATTCTTTTGTTCCTTGTTATTTCGAAGCCTATTGTTTCAAAGCTTGTCATTTTAAGAATTATCAAAGCTTTTTATTTTAAACTTTGTCACTTTCATCACGGCGTAGACCATCCTGCCATTTAGGATCAGTAGCGGCAGATTTGTCTATATCATCCTTCACATTTTCTGCATCTTCAGATATTTCAGAAGGCTCTAGGTCGTCAGCATTATGTTGATTCAGACGATGGTTGTTACTCATGCGTTCACTTAAGTGTGACTCTGCATCACGGTGGCGATGATCTAGTGCTTCCACCTCAGGCTCAGACTCATCAAAGTCGGTCTGTGCACGTACCTCCTCAATAGTATCTTGCTCTTTGACCATTTCTACATCACCGTCACTCTCATAACCATGATTGGGGTTGGCATCGCCAGTGGGTTTGTCTGTACTGACGGGCGTAGCCAAATCATTAGAGTTGACATCATTTTCAGCTGTCATATTTGTCGCAATACCATTTCTGGCTTGCGCGTCATTTTTCAATTGTGCATAGTCCGTTAATTGCTGTACGGCATTATCAAGGCTGTGTGGATTGGTGCGCTCTTGGGCATGCAATAAATGTTTATCGAACACGTCAGTCAATAATGAGTCAAAGCGTATGGCGTTGTACTGAATAAGCACTTCAGCTTCTTCTTCGGTAATATCGCCGTTTTGGCTGGCATATACCACATGATCCTCAAAAGTAAGCCCTTCAAAACTGTCCTTGTGTTCAGCCTTTTTAAACCTCTGCCATAATGGCTCGATGCTCAGTAGCGTTTGATAAGCGTGTTCCATACGTCCAGTGACATCATCGGCTTCAGTATTATAATAAACCATGGTTTTGAGGTAATCACGGAACGGGTTGGCTTCAAAGTCATCCATAAAAGCATCGCCCAGCTTGCGTTTAAGCTCATCGCTTGGCGGCGTAAAGATAGAGCCGCTGGGGAAAGTCACAAAACTGACCAAACTGGCCGCCATACGATTAGGGAAGTTTGCAAAAAAGGCTTCAAAAGCTTCTTGAATGGTATATAAGCTATTTTGTAAGGCAACCTCAGCATGCAAGCGTTCGGAAGCTGATTTAGTACCATGCTCATAAAACTGCAAAATAGCAGTGCTAATGAATAAATGGCTATGAATATCAGCTAAGCGTCCAGACAGCATCTCTTTACGTTTTAAGTCACCAGCGAGCAACCCTAACGCCATATCAGCCGTTAAGGCAAAGCTTGCGCTCAGGCGGTTGATGTGTTTATAGTAGGGACGAGTAAAGCTGTCCGCGAAGCTGGGTGCATGATTACTGCCACCGACATAACCTGCGACAAATGCCTTTGCGCCGCGATTAAAGGTATAACCCAAATGTTTAAAAAACAGTGTGTCGAACTGTTTGAGTGCGCCTTCTTTATCTTCGCTTTGCAGCAATTGCAGCTCATCAAAGAGATAAGGATGGCAACGCATCGCACCTTGACCAAATATCATGAGTGAGCGCGTCAAGATATTTGCGCCTTCAACCGTGATAGATACTGGAATTGCCTGATAAGGGGTGGCCAAAAAGTTACGTGGACCCATCTGTACCGCGCGACCACCAACCACATCCATACCGTCATTGACCACACTGCGCATGGTTTCAGTCGCATAGTATTTTGCCATTGCCGTCATCACTGATGGTGTGCCGCCTTGGTTCAGACCGCAGGTGACGAGGTGACGAAATGCCTCTAGCATATAAGTGTTACTTGCCATGCGGCTGGTAGCGTCTTGGACGCCTTCAAACTTGCCAACAGAGATTTTAAACTGTTCGCGTACTTTGGCAAAAGCACCGACAGACAGATACGTCATTTCACTGGCTGAGGTTGATAAAGCTGGTAAAGAGATGCCGCGACCAACGCCCAAGCACTCCATCAGCATACGCCAACCGCGACCCGCATTTTCGACGCCGCCGATAATGTAATCTAGTGGAATAAAGACGTCTTTACCATCGACTGTACCATTCATAAATGGCGAGCCAATTGGATTATGGCGTGGTCCTATAACGACGCCTTCATGGCTGGCAGGAACGAGCGCACAAGTGATACCGTAATCGGTCTTATCAGGATTGCCAAGCAAACCTTCAGGATCGTGCATCTTGAATGCTAAACCCACGACTGTGGCGATAGGGGCGAGGGTAATCCAGCGCTTAGAAAAATTCATACGCAAACCGAGCACTTGCTCGCCCTCATGCGTACCATAACAAACCACCCCTGTATCTGGAATCGCACCAGCATCGGAGCCTGCTTCTGGGCCCGTCAAACCAAAGCAAGGTACCTCGTCACCTTTGGCAAGACCGGGTAGCCAGCGCTGTTTTTGTTCGTCTGTACCATAGTGCATCAACAGCTCACCAGGGCCGAGCGAGTTTGGCACCATACAGGTAACCGCAGCGGTCGGCGAGCGCGAAGCGATTTTGCTCATGATACGGCTTTGTGCATAAGAGCTAAAATCTAAACCGCCAAACTCTTTTGGAATGATTAAGCCTAAAAATCCATTGGCTTTGATAAATTGCCACGCTTCAGGCGACAGCTCTTTGTCTTCATGCTGAATTTTCCATTCATCAAGCATGGCGCATAGTACTTCTACTTCATTATCAATAAAGCTTTGCTCTTCTGCCGACAGCTCTGGATAGGGATATTGAGCAAAAGTGTCCCAGTTGGGATTGCCCATAAACAGCTCTTTTTCCCACCAGCTGGTACCCGCATCGAGTGCTTCGCGCTCGGTATCGCTCATGCTCGGCATTGCCCCGCCCAAAGTCTTGTAAACAGGTCTGGTAATCAGTGACTGACGAATAGGGGCGACGAGCAAAACGATGCAAAGTAAAGCAATTGGTATCCCCAAAATGAGCGACCAAGGACTGATAAAGGCAGTGACAAGGACGGTAACTAGGGCAACGATACTGCCTGTGACTCGTGATAGGGACAATAAAAAGATGGCCAAAACCATGGCTAATTGAATAATGATTGCCAAAATAAATAAGCCAATTGCCATGACTGTCTCCTTTTATAACGCTAAACCAAAAGCGCGAAAAATGTGTGTATTAAAGTATTTGAATAAATCTTGTTGTTATTTTTGCTGATGTTTAGAGGTCTGTTGACCAAATTAAACCAATGAGCCGTTATGGATTTTGTAGCATATTTTATAATCAATTTTAATTTGTTGAGCATTTTACAAAAGTGGCTTTGATAACTGTCTAACCAGTGACAGACAAATAAAAGACAAATTTAGCCATCAATATGAAACAGTTGCCGATAACTATCAATAGCTAAAGTGCTACGCTGTGTCGATTATATGTATCAAGATTTTCTCATATAGGCAAAAATAACAGTCGTGATTAATTATCCAAAAGGCGCTAAGCCGCTTTCGGCATAAGATAATGTCTCATTGCGCCCAACAATGATGTGGTCTACCAAGGATAAATCGATTAAATCGCAGGCTTTCTTTAGCTCGTAAGTTAATAAGTTGTCTGCCGTTGAAGGGGTCGCATCGGTATGTGGATGATTGTGTGCGACGATGAGTTGGCTGGCGGCGTGACTCAAGGCATGACGCAGAACGTGTTTGATACAAACGGAGCAAGAGGAGATGCCGCCAGTAAACAGTATCTCAAAATTAATGAGATTTAACGCATTGTCTAAGCAAAGTACCGCAAAGACTTCGCGATGCTCCCCGCGCAGCTGAGTGCTGATATAGTCTTTGACCATTTGCGAGCGCCCAAGTGCGTGACCAGTTTTAAGCTGACTGTCCAAATAACGCGTGCCCATCTCAAGTGAGGCCAATATCTGCGCGTATTTGGCAGGACCAATACCATGACAAGCCAGTACAGTCTCTTGCGGCGCTGCCAATAATTCTGCCAAGCTACCAAATTGCTCAATCAAATGACGCGCCAATTCGATAGCTGACTGTGACTGCGTACCTGTGCGCAGAAATATCGCTAATATCTCGGCATCGGATAAATGAGCTGCCCCAAATTTTAGTAGTTTTTCACGTGGTCTATCATCTTCATGCCAGTCTTTAATCGCCATTGTCACTCCTTGAGAATGGATTGCTGCCAGATATATTGAGTAAATACGGAAATTCTTACCCAACTTATCTCATAATTGTTACTATAAGCGCAATTTTATCTTTCAACTTTTTATTGATGCCATGCTTATGTCCAATATTGTGCTTGCTATCACTGGCGGTATCGCCGCCTATAAATCTGCTATCTTTGCCCGCCTATTAATCAAGGCAGGCTTTGATGTGCGTGTCATTATGACCACAGGCGCACAAGCTTTTATTACGCCACTGACCCTGCAAGCTTTGACTGGCAATGAGGTGCATATCTCATTACTCGATGAAAAAGCAGAAGCGGGGATGGGGCATATCGAATTGGCAAAATGGGCGGACTTAATCATCATTGCCCCAGCCTCTGCCAATACGCTGGCGCGTCTCGCGATGGGTATGGCTGATGATTTATTGACAACCGTATGCCTTGCAACGGCGGCACCAGTCATCATTGCGCCAGCCATGAATCAGCAGATGTGGGCGCACCCTGCGGTCAATCTCAATGTCCAAACCCTGCGTGATATGAATTATCAAATTATTGCGCCTGCTAGCGGTGAGCAAGCCTGCGGTGATGTGGGAGCAGGGCGTTTGCCTGAACCTGAGCAGCTCTTGGCAGAAGTGTTATTATTTAACGCCATGCAAACCACGCCGCAATTATTGGCAGGTAAACGCGTGGTAATTACTGCAGGACCGACGGTAGAAGCTATCGATCCGGTGCGCTACTTGTCCAATCACTCTACTGGCAAGATGGGCTTTGCATTAGCACGTGCGTGCGTGGCTGCTGGTGCAGATGTTATCTTGATTGCGGGCGGCAAAGTGGCACTGCCGACACCGCTGAATGTCACACGTATTGATGTATTGTCGGCTAAAGAGATGCTGATAGCAGCCCAGCAGTGCGTGGATGGTACGCACAGTGCGCTACAGTATGTGCCTGAAGATAAGCACGACCATTCTCACGATCACGAACACGATCATAACCATCAACATGAACATCATGGCGAGTGTGATTGCGGCGATGATCATAGCCATAGTCATAACCACAGCCATGAGATTGATGATGAGGAGCATGCTCATAGCGAGAATCAAAATGTAATGGCGGATATCTTTATTGCCACTGCGGCTGTCGCTGACTATCGCACTGAAGAAGCTGCCCCGCAAAAAATTAAAAAAACCCAAGATGCTATGACGTTGAGTTTGGTCAAAAACCCTGATATTTTAGCGACGATTTCGCTTGCGCATCCAGCGCTGTTTGTCGTTGGTTTTGCAGCAGAAACGCAAGATATCGAGCGCTATGCTCGTGGCAAACTGGTGTCTAAAGATTTAGATTTGATCGCTTGTAATGATGTTTCCCGAGCAGACATTGGTTTTGCTAGCGATGACAATGCCATGCAGGTATTTTTCTCAGAGCGTTATGAGCACGATAGCGTCACACTTGAGAAGGCGAGCAAAGATAAGATTGCCGAGCAGTTGGCTGGCATCATTGGTGAGATAATATGGCAACGCCACAATGGTCACAATGCCTAGTTATGTCACTATTAATCCAGATATTAGGTCTTAATGTTTATGGCTAATATGATGGATAGTGATAGCACCCAGACGTTGCTCTTGATGGTAATCTTTGCGCTGGCATCGTTGCTACACGGTATTAGTGGGCTGGGTGTGACGTTGGTGACGACCACTGCGCTTGCTAGTATCTATCCGTTACCACATGCCATTGTGTTGGTCATTTTTCCGTCATTATTGCTTAATGCCATGACTTGGCTCGCGGGTGGCGGGCGCACAATCTGGCAAAATTTCATCTATTACGGCAGGCGCTATTGGTTACTGGCGTTGACCAGCTTAGTTGGTAGTATTCTAGGCGCGAAGCTCTTACTATGGATCGATAGCGCCTATATTTTATTACTATTGGCAGCGGTTATTGGTTTTTACGTCATAAGCAGCTTGCTTGGTAAGCAACTCCGTCTACCTGCTACCAAGCCTGTGTTAATCATCGTTGGTTTTAGTGCAGGGGTGATTGGTGGCTCGACTAATGCCATGTCGACCATATTGATGATGTATCTACTGTCTGCCAGCGATGATAAAAACACCATCGCTAAAGTCGGAAATATGTGCTATTTTTTGGGTAAAATTGCCCAAATAATTGTATTACGTGAGCCTATTATGGCGCTCAGCAGTGGTGAATGGCAGCTGATTACTCTGCTTAGTGTACTATCGATTGCTGCGCTTTTAGTTGGCATCCGCTTGCGTCGCTATTTGCCTCAAGCGCGCTTTCGTCAGCTTATTTTATTGATACTTATCGTGCTTGGTATTCGTGTCGGCTGGCAGGGAGTTATGGCATTTTTATAAGATAGCTCGCTAGGCATTTGGCTGTTTAGATGCTATCTTATGCGCGCATTATTTTGTTATTTCATTAAAAAATATCTGTTGCGTCAAACGAAAGGTATTACAGTGCGCCTCAACCACATCGTCGATATCTTCTGAATAGCCACCACCCATCACGATAGCGATAGGAATTTTAGCGGCTTTTGCTTGGCGTAACACATATTCATCACGCGCCTTACAGCCCTCTATCGTCAGCCCTAACTTTCCTAGTTTATCAGTTGCCAGCACATCGACAGCGGATTGATAAAATATCATATCTGGCGCAACGTCGCTAATCAAACGTGGTAATGTCGCCTCTAGTAACTGCAAATACTCCGCATCGCCAGTATCATTGTCTAGCTCAATATCCAAATCTGATACTTGCTTTCGAAATGGATAGTTCTTTGCGCCATGCATACTAAAGACAAATACGCGCGGCTCACCTGCCATAATACTGGCATTGCCATTGCCCTGATGGACGTCTAAATCAACCACCAAAATCTTTTGCGCTTGTCCACGATTTAATAATAAATTACTCGCGATACAAACATCATTAAACACGCAAAACCCTTCGCCATGATCAGCAAACGCATGATGCGTGCCACCTGCGACATTCATCGCCGCGCCATATTGCTGCGCATATAATGCACATTCATAAGTGGCATGAGCAATATAACGGCCGCGCTCTACCAGCTCTGGTGTCATTTCAAAGCCAATGGCACGCGCTTCCTTTCGTGGTAATGTCTGAGTTTTCAGCTGATACCAGTAGTCCGCAGTATGCGTGGTCAAAATCTCATCTTCGCTCAAACATGCAGGGGCAAAAAAGTTGTCGGTACTGATAGTGCCTTCAGCCAATAGCCGCTCGGGAATCATGGTGTATTTTTGCATAGGAAAGCGGTGTTTTTCAGGCACAGAATATCGAAAAATATCAGAGTAAGCAATTTTTAGCATAGTGTTAGAGGATGTCTTTTTTGAAAAGTATTTTAAGGATAAATAGGTTTAAGCGCTTTGAAAGTAAGGTACAGATGAGACATTGTAAAAGCTATGGATAGCTATGGTAGTCAGTTCATTACTGCACAAATTGCGTTGGCAAAAAAAAGGTTCTAGAATCTGATTGGTGACGTAGCTCGGTCAGCAATGTCGGTAAGTCTTCCGCAGGGTTTTGATTATCGATCAAATCACTAAATATCTCATTCGCGACCGTGGTCATCGCGATGACACTTTGCAATAAATGCTCGATAGCATCATTACCGATGCCTACCGCTTCGACATCGATAGCGTGTTTGTAGCGTATTTCGCCATCATTGACATCCATTTCTAGATTGCCGATTAGCAAGTCATAATTTATTTGAGTAATCAGTAGCATCGCCGCGCTTTGATGACTCTCTGGTATTAAAAATGGCAAAATTCCATAGACTGCCAGCAGCTTATTGTTTTCTTGCACGCGAAACAAATAGCCGCAATCGAGACTTCTATTGCGCATTCTAAGCGATAAGTGATGCGATTGTTGACGGTCATTGTTTTTGTTGCCACTGCTTTTGGGTCTATAGTGAGTATAGTGCCATTGCTTATCATTAAAGTACTGTTTCAGAAAATCGATAATGGGCGTGTCGCTAGCTTCGTGTTGACTGGCACTCGAGTTAAAGGCGTCAGTTTCTGAATATTCGCTTGTGTTTTTGACATCAGATTCAGAATCGATTTTGGTATCATCATGAGCGTCACTAGTATCCTCATCATCTGTATCACTACTATATGTATCACTACTATATATGTCATGAGACTCTGTTTGCGTCATATCCATTTCAACTTCATTAGCCTGCGCTGCTGAACCAGTCAGTAACTGTTTGAGTTTTTGCCACAAGCTGAGTGTATTACGTTGACTCATAAGTATGGTGCTGTCAAATAAATGAATGATATGGAAAATTGAGACAAATACGTTAAGACAGTAAATTATTGACCATTAAGTGCTAAACTTTCTTTGATATTCGGTTGCTCATAAAACACTTGTAACATTTCACGAGTATGTGCCGTCAACCACTTGCTTTCTATGGCATCGTGCACCACAGGTAATAGTGCTGTACTTAATTGAGTCATGGCTTGCTCATCAATATGAAGACTCGAAACTACCGTCGCAATAGTATCTGACTGATGATTGCCATACCAAGTATCGATGCTCGCTGCCACAAGGCTGTGTAAGTAAGGTGACTGGCGCAGGCGGTTATAGCTTTGCTGAATGCTGGCTTCGATATGATCGATGCTGCTGTTGTCAGGTTCATCACGCAGATAAGTCTGTAGATGACTGACAGGCTGGTCTTTGATTCGCGCCCAACCAGTGATTAATAATCGCGCGACTTCGTCATTTGATAAATGCTCTTGCGCATTGGCTTCTGCGCGGCGTGCTAAATCTTTAATATTACGATGCAAATACGCCTGCAGTTTTTCGTCAAGGTTTCTATTGGTCGCCTTTTCAAAAGAGCTGCGCCCAAATTTCATCAGTTTACCAGCAGCGCCTGCTTTATCCAGCGTGGACTCCATAAAGTCATTAATGGCATGATATAGCGTTTGGGTTAGCAAATCGGCAAAAGTCTCGTTGCCGACCAGGGTGTGAATCAAGATATTACGCTGCTGATCGTGGCTACCGATATAGTTGGCAAGGGTTTCAACTTGAGTGTCATCCACCAGCTCAGACAACGGCACGTTATCATTGACTGGATGATAAATAATCGTATGCAAGATATCGCGAATATCTTTACGCATCATATCCGTCATCGGTTGATTGAGTAGCCAGTCATTACTCAGCTGTTGCAAATCATCGGCGCTGACATATTTATTTAATGGCTGTGCAGCAAACCATTGCCATGCCTGCATAAACAGCGGTTCAGCTTGCATGCGTAGCCATTGCTGCATAAAGGCAACTTGTGCCTCGATTAAGCCATCTATGGTTAGCGCTGGCATATCTAAATTTTGGTTATCTTTTGAAGTCGGCATAGGTTTTGAGGTCATAATAATCGACAATTTGTTATACTGTGTGGGTGGGGTAAGCATAAAGTATTATGCCATGAACGTCATCTGTGTTTGTGATGAATATTGACTGCCGCTTAATAAATAATGAGAGGTTTTGATGACAGCTCTGAATACCGCCTTACTTGCGCTTGATGAGCTGACCGTTCAGCGCGGCGAAATCCCTCTATGTGAAGGGGTTGTTCTCAATCTGACAGCTGGTAGCATTTGCCATTTAATTGGTGCCAACGGTACTGGTAAGACGACTTTACTGATGCAGCTGGCTGGGTTATTGCCAGTGTTAAGCGGTGAGGTTTATTATCAAGGAGCAGCGAATTTACCTATTCAGCCTTTGTACGTGTCGCACCAGTTGGGTATACATCCAAATCTCACGGTCGCACAAAATCTGACTTTTCTGCTAAATTTATATGGGATTAGCCCAAGCGTTACTGATATTGATGACGCCTTGGCTTGGGTGGGATTACAAGGCTTTGAGACGATTAGCTCAAGCCATTTATCTGCTGGGCAAACCCGCCGCATTACCCTTGCAAGGTTATATTTATTGACCCCTGAGGTGACACCATTATGGCTACTCGATGAGCCTTTTACTGCCCTTGATGTCGATATGGTAGCGCGAATGGAAGACAGATTGCGCGATTTTGCCCATGAAGGCGGCGCTATATTAATGACCAGTCATCAGGCCGTTGGTGTTGCCAATCAAGTGCTCGATTTGTCCGATTATATGGTTTGAATACTAGTTTGCATACTCTCAGTATAAGTGTCCCAAGCATCCGTAGAAGAGCAAATAAATGATAGAAACAGACGGTCCAGTACAAACAGTGAATAAAAGCTCAAATGCTGACTTAGCTGCGGTGCGCGGTATCAGATTTATACAGTTGTGGCGGCGCGAGTGGCAAGTCAAACAGCAAGGCGCCGTGCAGTGGCTGTATCCGCTAGTGCTATTTTTGGTCATTATCACCTTATTTCCGCTAGCAGTGGGTAGCGAGCCTGCGCTATTGCAACGCCTTGGCGTGTCGGCGGTGTGGATTGCTGCTTTATTGTCACTGGTCATGGGTGTCGATGGTTTGTTTAAGCCCGCCCTTGATAATGGCACACTGGCGCAATTGGTCGTTGCCAAAGCGTCATTGCCCTTATGGGTGTTGATTCGTTTGGTTATCCATTGGATTTTTAGTAGTGGTATTGTGGCAGCGCTTAGTTTACTTGCCGTGCCTTTGTTTCAGCTTAGTTGGTTTGAGGCGTGGATATTGATGGCTTCTATTGTGACGGGTAGTCCGATGTTGTTGATGCTGTCAGCGGTCGCGAGTAGTTTGACGCTGTCATTAAAGAATGGTGCGGTGCTAGTGCCTTTGATTGCATTACCGATGCAGTTGCCTGTATTGATTTTTGCCACAGGAGCGGTTGATTTATTTGCCACTGGTCTCAATGGTTTACCGATACTGGCTTTATTATTAGCAGGTAGTATTATCTCGGTTTTGGTGATGCCATGGGTGATTGCCATGACGTTAAAAATGGCGTGGTTGAATTAAAAACGACATAAGTTGTGTACAACTCTCTGTATTGAGAGTTTGTAATAAAAACCCCTATAAAAAACCTTTGTATTAACAGCATGTTGAAAACTGGCAATTTTGCTATAATAGTCAGTTAACTAAGCAAACAATCACTTGTAGATTTTATCCAGTGTTTAACGCCGGCAGGTTAACAGGTAGTCGCGCCCATGATGCGCTATATCGGTTACAACCAATACGCTGTGCCAATAGGTTTATTCCCATGCCCAACTTGAATAACGTCTCATCTCCTAGCTTGTGGCAGCGCATCTGGCAAGGCTTTTTGACCACTGTGGGTACCAAGCAGTTTTTTCGCATTTTTTCGCCTTGGGTCAAGTGGTTAGCCATATTAGCCAGTATTTGCTTGTTGATCGGTAGTGTCTGGGGTCTCGCTTTTGCGCCGCCTGATTATCTGCAGGGTAATAGCTATCGCATTATCTTTATCCACGTACCCGCTGCCAGTATCGCCATTTCCATCTATTTTGCCTTAGCAGTGCTAGGGGTCATTTTTTTAGTTTGGAAAATTAAGACCGCCAGTCTGGTGGCACAGGCGCTTGCTCCGCTAGGATTCTTGCTCTGTGTGATTAGCTTAATCACGGGCTCTATTTGGGCGAAACCCACTTGGGGTACTTACTGGGTTTGGGATGCACGTTTGACATCTATGCTCATCTTGGCATTTTTATATGCGGGCGTGATGGCATTATTTGCAGCCTTTGAACATACTGCCAATCGCGGCAAAGCGGCTGCTATTTTATCGATTGTTGGCGCAGTAAATCTGCCCATTATCAAGTATTCGGTACAGTGGTGGAACACCTTACATCAAGGCTCAACCTTTACTTTGACCGCCGCGCCCAAGATGTCAGCAGATATGTGGATGCCCTTATTACTGATGATTATTGGTAGTTATTTATTAGTGGCAACATTAGCGATTTATCGTACCAATACCCTTATCTTGTATCGTGATCAAGGCAAAGCGTGGGTCAAGGAATACATTCGCAGGCAAGCTAAATGACGGTCATGACTGTCGCCAAAAAAAATCACGGCTAGGAAAATATTATGCAGCCTTACTTTTATAGCGTATCTGAATTTCTTGCCATGGGTAAGCATGGTGTTTTTGTTTGGTCATGCTGGGCAATTACCGTTGGCATGATGCTGGCTTTTGTTATTTATAGTCGTAGACAACGACAGGCTTTAATCAAGCAGTTGACCATTCAGCAAGCGCGGCAAGCACAGCGTACTGCTAAAACAACCATGCCTGTCACCAAGCAGCCTAATTAGCTAGTAGGTTCGTCCTATCTAGCGTTAGCCGTTAATTTTTAGCCACTCAATCTGCAATTAGCACCTAATAAAGAGGTGACTGCCACAGAGGTTATAGAGCTTATTGATTTGTCCGAAAAATGCTACCATATAACCATTAGAAGAGTACGATTAGAAAGACATTTTTAGAACGTTTTTCTAATGGTAGTTTCTTCAAATTTTTCTGTTTTATATATTTGTATGGCATTGACTATAATTTATAAAACAGTGACTCATCAATGAGGTAGTGGTATGAACGCAGTTCGTCGCAAAAAACTGATGTGGGTTATGTTTACGCTTGCAGGGGCGGCGATAGCCGTGGTATTGGTTCTTTATGCCATTGGGCAACAGACCGATTACTACTTTGATGCTACCGCGATTGCACAAGGTGAAGCACCACAAGATAAGCGTATTCGAGCAGGCGGTATGGTCGTTGCGGGTAGTGTCCAGCGCGCAGAAGACAATCCACTAAACGTTGAGTTTGCCATTACTGACTTTCAATCGACAGTACCAGTGACTTATCAAGGTATTTTGCCAGATTTATTTGCTGAAAACTCAGGTGTCGTAGCGACAGGTAAGATGCAGGGTGATACTTTTGTCGCTGGAGAAGTCTTGGCGAAGCATGATGAAAACTACATGCCGCCAGAAGTGGCCAAATCGATGAAAGAAAACAACCGTAGCGGTGTAGTGCCTCCTTCTGAGCAATATAATCCTGCTGAAAAGGTGCACGAGACTGATACCTTACAGCAGTAATTATATAGTCCATATCATAGTAAAAGAGCCGCTAATAATATATTAGCGGCTCTTTTTTTACATGAATTTTAGTACTAGGACGTGCCCTTAGTTCAACCGATTAACCTCTAAATGGGCTAAAAATGGCTAAATTTTGCCAAACATCGTCAAATAGCTTATCAATATCTCGATATTATTTGCGCTACTTTCCTTGTTTGACGGCAATTTATATCATTTTTATCACCATTTTTAAAATGAGGACACGACCTAATGAGTTTTGATAATTTCTTATAAGAACTTAGTCGTCCCATTCAGGCGAGTAATCTGGATGCTTAATTTTGCGCCCATCAGTACGAGCTAAGCTGCTGATTTTCTCAATATCATCCGCACTTAATTGCACATTGATAGCATCTAGATTGCCTTGTAAATGGTCAGGGTTAGCAGTCTTTGGGATAGCAATACGATGCTTGTCTGCCAGAATCCAAGCCAATGATATCTGTGCTGGCGTGACATTATGTCTGTCAGCGATTTCTTTAATAATCTCATTATCGAATACATCACCGCGTGCAAGTGGTGAATAAGCTTCGAGTAGAATGTGGTGATTGTTCAAAAAAGTCTGCAAGGTTTTTTGCTTGATGAAAGGATGAAACTCAACCTGATTGACCACAATCGGTACATCAGCATATTTCTCAGCTTCAATGATATTGGCAATATTAAAGTTAGAGACGCCGATATGGCGTGTCAAACCTTGTTTCTGTAGTTCGCACAAAGCAGGAATGGTTTCGGATAAAGGAACACGGTCATCCGGCCAGTGCAATAGTAGTAAATCAACATAATCAGTATCTAAATCTGCTAAAGAGCGTTTGGCGGCTGCAATCAATTTCTCAGGCTCAAACTTCATATCATCAGGAAAAATCTTTGTGGTCAAAAAGAACTTATCCCGAGATACCCCTGATTGTTTGATACCTTGACCCACTTCTTTTTCATTGCCATAAGCTTGAGCGGTATCGATGTGCTCGTAACCCATTTTCAACGCTTGACTGACGACATCAACACAATCTTGACCAGTCGATTGCCATGTGCCAAGCCCTAGTACAGGAATATTTGCTTGTCCAGCGGTACGAATATTATAAGTTTTAGCACGCATCTTATTATCCTTGTTATTTATGTATTTATTGATAGAGCATCAAATCATCAATATTCTGATCACCCTCTCTATTTGACCTACCCACTATAGAAAAAATTGGCAGCAAGTAAAAGGGCACGTGACGCTTTCCTACAAAGGACAAACAGGCTGTAACGTCATTTTTAGTAACTGATAGACAGCAGCGCGCGGTTAAAAAATAAAAATCGTAAAATCGAGCCCATAAAAAACGCCCATCACTATCTAGCAATGGGCGTTTACAATCGGGACGAAGACGATATTTAAGTGTTTTTGGCTTAAGAGCTTATTGAGCAGCCGCTTCTACAGGTGCAGGTTTTGTTGCGGTATCCGTGTGCGCACTGTGATCAGAGCCCCAGATTTTTGGGTACTTATAGCCTGGGAAAGTTTCATGAGCATACTTTTTAAAGGCTTCTGAGTTATATGCATTGGTCACATCTTCGACCCATTTTTTGCCAGCATCTGCTGATTTGATGGCTGACCAGTTGACATAAGCAAAGCTAGGCTCTTGAAATAGCGCTTCAGTCAGCTTGATACCAGCATCCGTGGCATAGTTGCCATTGATGACGGCAAAGTCGACTTCATCACGAGCACGTGGCAATTGAGCGGCTTCTAACTCAATGATTTCAATGTCGTATTTGCTGTTATCAGCGATGTCAGTTTTTGATGCCGTTAGCGGATCAATATTGTCTTTTAGCGTGATCCAGCCAAGATCATCCATCATTACCAGCGCACGAGCAAAGTTACTTGGATCATTTGGGGCAGAGACTCTCATGCCTTTATAAACATCATCAAGCGTGGTCTTTTTACCTGAGTAAATGCCAAGTGGAGCAGTAGGTACTTGGAAAACTTCTACCAGATCAAGATTGTTTTCTTTTTTGAAGGTATCAAGATAAGGCTTATGCTGGAAGATGTTGATATCCAAATCACCTTCAGCCAAGGCAAGGTTTGGGCGTACATAGTCAGTAAAAGCAATCAGCTCAACTTCGTAACCTTGCGCTTCCAGTGAGCTTTTCACTTGGTTACGCACCATATCAGCGAAGTCACCTTCGGTGGTACCGATGACGATTTTGGTATGCTCAGGATCGATATCGCTAGCGGCAGTCTCTGCTGTTGAGCCTTCCGTAACAGGCTCTTTAGTTGCTTCTGGTGCTGATGAGTTGTTGCAACCAACCAAGACTAGGCTTGATACGCCAACGGCAGCAAATGCAGTCGCTAACTGACGGCTGATATCTGTTAATTTCATGGAACTTCCTTAATAAGAGGGATGGGATGGAGGGCAAACGCTGGCCATTAAAAAAGCAACATTAGGGATAGTAATGCTGCTAAGTTAACGACTGTTAAGTTAGTATCAAAATTAAAGGGTCTCAGTAACAAAGTCAAGCATTTTGCTTAGGATGAATCGGCATTAAACCCTGAGTATTATTCATATTAGCGTTAACTGACTTTGTCTAAGTCTTTTTGTCTATCGTTTATCCAAACGGTTGGCCAACCAATTACCCGATGCTTGAATGGAGACGACCATTATTGATAGGACAATAACGATAAAAATCATCACCTCCGTTTGATAACGATAGTAGCCATAACGAATGGCCAAATCCCCCAGACCACCGCCGCCAATCATACCTGCCGCTGCTGAATAAGAGAGCAGGCTGATACAGAGAATCGTCACGGACAATACCAGTCCTGAGCGTGCTTCATTGAGTAAGACTTTAATAATGGTCAAAGGACGTGCGCCCATAGACTCGGTCGCCTCAATGATACCGCGTGGCACTTCACGTAAGTTTTGCTCGACCAAACGGGCAAAATAAAACGAACCTGCAATGGCGAGTACCAATGAGGCCGCAATCGGTCCAATACCCGTGCCAACGATAGCCTTCGTAAATGGGCTCATGGCAATCATCAAAATGACAAATGGGAAAGCGCGCATAAAGTTGGTGATACCACCAAGCAGACCATACAATGTTTTGTTTTGCAAAAACTGTCGATCACTGGATAAAAACAAAAATACGCCAAACAACCCACCGATGACAATGGCCACCGTCGTTGAGATGCCAAGCATAATAAATGTATCAATAAACGCGTTCACAATCTCTTTGCGCAGGGCAAACAGCTTGTCTATCGAGGCGGACAATTCACTACCAGTTAACATATTTATTTCTCCTGCCTCATTAGTCTTCGTGCACTAAGCCTTTGCCAATCGGGGTGGTCGCTTGAATCAGACCGTCTCTCACATCCGCAACTTCCAAGAGTTGACCTTGATGCAGTAATGCGGCGCGATCACACAGCCTACGGATGACACTCATCTCATGAGTCACAATCACAATGGTGACGCCAAGTTGTTCGTTGATATCACGTAGACAAGTCAACAAGCTGCGAGTCGTCGCAGGATCAAGCGCACTGGTTGGCTCATCAGCCAATAATACTTTAGGACTGGGGGCAATCGCTCTGGCAATACCGACACGCTGTTTTTGTCCGCCTGACAGCTGCGCAGGGTAGTGACCAGCGCGGTCTGTTAGATCAACAATCTCTAGGCAATCCATCACTCGTTTATGAATGTCGCGGCTCGGATATCCTGAAACGGTTAAATTAAAGGCCACGTTGTCAAAAACAGTACGATTGGACATCAGATTAAATTGCTGAAAAATCATACCAATATTATGCCGAGCGATACGCAATTCACTGGCAGACAATGTGGTCAAGTCGGTGCCATCGACGATGACTTGACCAGCATCTGGACGCTCAAGCATATTGATTAGGCGTAGCAAAGTAGACTTACCGGCACCCGAGTATCCCATTAGGCCGAAGATTTCGCCTTGCTGGACAGATAACGAGGTCGGTTCAACGGCAGTAAACCAATGTGGTTTGCCATCTTTGCCTTTGATTGATCGGTCGCTTAAAAAACTCTTGGTCACATTGTTTAAGACAATCATGTCATTCATGGAGGGCTCAAAATTCAATAATTTTTTTAATAGTCACAAACGCGCTGTCGGGCCTCTTTAACAATGTAAGAAGCCAATTAAGAAACAACCGTTAATAACCCTATAATAAGGGGCGCTAATATAGCATATTATCGAGCACTTTGGATATGAACATCCGTGACAGGCTTATGATTAATAGCTATTAGTAAGAGGGGTTTTGTAGAATGTGAGTCGAGACGATCCAGTAGAATGAAGTGTCTGTTCATAGCACCTTATATAGTCATTCCACTATAAAAGTATTACGGCGTTAACTTCGCTTGAAGTATTAAATATACATCTACACTCGGTTGCCTTGTACTACTTTTAAATTGAATCGACTATAGCATCGCTGACTAGGTCGTGTCCTCATTTTAAAAATAGTGATAAAAATGAGATAAATTGCCGTCGAATAAGGAAAATAGCGCAAATAATATCGAGACATTGATACGCTATTTGACGATGTTTGGCAAAATTTAGCCATTTTTAGTCCATTTAAAGGTTAATAGAGTGAATTGAAGGCACGTCCTAGTCATGCTGGTGATAATGTGGGTCGTGCTTGACTGGTATGACAACTAAAAACCTGGTATGTCCATTCAACGTATCAGTAATGATGCGCCCTTGATGTGCGGTAACGATTTGTGATACTAGCGATAAGCCCAGTCCAGAACCTTTATTTTTTTGTTGCAACCGCACAAATGGACTAAATACTTCTTCACGTTTGTCTTCTGGAATACCCGTGCCTTCATCAATCACTGCCAATACTGCATATTTCGGTAATGGGCGTACAGGATCGGTCTTGGCTTTTTTTAGATGCTTGGCAAACAAGCCTTCTTTGCGCGGTGTACTGAGTACTTCTGTAGAATTTTGAGTGTTATTTTGAGCATCACCCTTGTCGCGTGTATTGCCACCTTTATTTATTATGGCACCTTTGGATTTAGGAATTGCATCATTCAAGGCAGTACTCTTAGCGTCATTGATAACTGCAGATGGCTCTTCAGTGTCAGGAACTGCTTTCCAAACCACCTTTTTAATTTTGTCAGTCAAATCATTGGTAAAGTTATGATAATTAGCAATCAATGAGGATGCACTGGTGCTTCCAACGGTATCGCTACTGTTGACTAAGTTTGTCGAAGTGCTTGAGTCAGTTTGAACACTATCCATATCAGTAGATTCTGTTAAGGTTGCACAGGTCTCAATAGAGTCAATGTCGCTGTTGGTATTAATATCAGCCTTATCGATTTTAGTCTCTATATTCACATCGGCATCGGTATCAGAATTGAGATCATGCTCAACCGCAATATTTTCTCCGTTTCTATATATCGGTGGTGCTGGCAACACGATAATAGCATCCGTTGCTTCAGATTTAACTTTACCAGTACTATGAGAAGAATCGTTTGAGTGTGTATTACTATGCGCAATATGATTATGCGTATTGTCTTCATTAACCTCGATTGGTTGGTGATAGGAGTCAAAATCAGAGCTATTATAATCGGCAAAGCTACTGCAGAGTATCGTTTGTAGCAGGTAATCAGGTATGGTATCTGCTTCATCAATAGTTTGCACACCATACAATAGTACCGTCACGGGTGGCTTGCCGTGTAGCATGGCATTGGTTAACAAGTTGCGAATCAAATGGGTCAACATCGATGATTGACCATCGATCACAATATGTTCACCAATGAGCGTCGCTTCAGGATAATGTTGCCGTTCTTGATTCACCAGATCGTATAAATCTAAACTTTCAACTTGCTGCAAGGCATGACCGGCGTCTAAACGACTCACCAATAAGATACTCTCTACCAAGTCGTTGAGCCCTGACAAATCGCGGTTAATCGCTTGCGCACGTTTATCAAACTTTGCTTTGGTATCAGATGGTAGCGCCCCTGCGAGCATATCCATCATCTCAATCTGTAAGCGGATACGAGTAATGGGGGTACGTAGCTCATGAGAAGCATGTGCTAAGAGCAGGTTATTGGCATCGATAAGGTGTTCGATTTTTTGTGCTGCTTGGTTAAATCCACGCGCTAGTGAGGCGATCTCATCGTTACCACGAGCATTCACCCGTACGGTAAAATCACCATCACCCAGTTGCGCCATCTGCTGGCTCATCTGATTGATGCGCCAAGTGATGGTACGAGCAATCCACCACAGGACGCCTGCCATAATAAGTAACAGTAGTAGTGTGCCAGTAAATAAATTCAGCGCAGAGGAGAGTACTGGTTTTTTAGGCGGTAAGCGTGATTCATACAAAAGCGTATAGCCGGTGCTGCTATAAACCTGAGCTTGCTTGGTAGGGGAGGTGTCTGCGAGAGAGGGAAAAACGCGTGAAAATAAAGAGGGCGGTGCGGGCAACTCCAACGGCAAATCGCTGTTATCCGTTTGCATTAGCAATCGACCTTCGTTGTCATACAAGCCCATCTTTGCCTGTAATGACTCATCAAAGATATCAAAGCTCTTTTTGACCACTGCTAGCATAAAGCGCGCTTGCAAGCGATTGTCCTCGCTAACAGAGATATTCAGCTCGTGCAAGAAAGGGTCTATTTGTCCTAAAATCTGGGTGGCCAATACTTCTGATCGAATACTTGCATCTTTGTCGTGCACAAGTTGCGTCAACAGCACCATCGCCACTGCAAATAAAATAAGTGCCAGCATGACACTGGCAAATAACTTGGCAAATACCGAACGAAATCCCAACTGCTGCATTAAACCATCTCTACTATCAGCCGTTTATATCGACTTATACTTCTAATTTGCGTAAACAAATCAAAAGTATGGTTTTTATCGATTAATTTGCCGCTTTTGCGATCAAACCTGATCAGTGGCAAATTGATAACCAACACCGCGTACCGTAATAATACGTTTTGGCTGGCGTGGGTTGTCTTCAATTAAAGCACGCAGACGCGAGATATGAACATCAATGGCGCGATCGATATTATCTGAGCTGTCATCATTGGGCATGGCTTGCCACAGTTGCTCGCGATTCAATACTTTACCAGAATGGGTGGCAAAGTAATGCAATAATTGAAACTGATGCGTCGTTAAACGAACAGGCTCATCATCGATGGTCACTTCATGGCTGTCAGGGAACACGCTCAAACGACCAAAGGTTAAGCTATCAGACTGGCTATCTGCTTGATTGGGCTGCTCATGACGGCGAATAACAGCACGGATTCGAGCGAGAAGCTCACGTGGCTCAAAAGGCTTAGATATATAATCGTCAGCACCCATCTCAAGACCTAGCACGCGATCGGTGGTATCACCTTTCGCTGTCAACATGATAATTGGCACTTTATTGGTCATGTTGTTTTTATTGCCGCGAATTTTTTGACACACTTGCATACCATCCATATCAGGTAGCATTAAGTCAAGCACGACCAAATCAATATCACGCTCTTTGGCATCCAATAAATCAAGCCCTTCTTGACCAAGCCCTGCATGATGGACGTCATAATAATTCATGGTCAGGTAATCGCTGATTAACTCAGCTAGATCAGGATCATCTTCGATTAATAAAATCTGCTTGCTCATGGGTTATCCTCTAGTTGTTGTTATGGTTGGCCAAACGTTTCATCTGTTTTAATATTTTGTATCACGATAAATACATCGCTGATTTTAGGATCTCAAACAGTTAAAAGATTAAGCCTCTATATTTTCAAACTTTTTAAGATTTCTCAAACTTTCAAGATATTGAATCATTTAATATCAATGATTCAGAATACTCGGTTAATGCTATATATTATATGGTCATATTGCCTAATTACGCAGTTACAAAACAAGAGAGGCTTTGTTAATGTTTCTACACAATGTAACTGTCGGCATGCATAGCTATGAGACATTGACTTTTTTACCTTTAGCATCAGCCGGTAAATCAGCCAAACAAATCAAACTGTCGTTGCTAATACCCGCAATTAAATATTGCTTTGTGATAGGGTCATATTCGACTACTTCAATAGGCTGGCGTGTCAGGCGCTGATCCTGTCCAATAATCCACACGTTAGCAGTCAACGGTGACAGAGGCTTATATGGTGACGTTTGTAATTCTGTCAAGTCAACATCGTGCAACGCCCGCTTAGGCACGATAGTGCCCACATCTATTTGACCATAATTAACCCGCCCCGTGACTTTCATATCTGGCAATAACTTGTCTCGACTTGCTTCATTGTCAATGACGTTAACATAGACCAACAGCTTTTTCGGCTGGCTGGTCGCGGTCAGTTTACTGACTTGTCCTGTGAACTGTTCCGACATACCTTCAGCTGTAAAATTGACAGTCTGACCAACCGAAAGTTGCGGTTCTGCTTGGATAGGTAGGATCGCGATAAAGTGTAATTTAGTTTCATCGCTAAGCTGTAATAAAGGCGTGCGCGCCTCTAGTCTTTGACCTGCTTTGGCATATAAGTTTTTTACACGGCCAGAAAAGCTGGCACGCACAGTGACCAAATTATACTGATTCTGCTGCGGTTTTAAGCTCGCCGTGCTATTAGCGCTGGTTTGGTCATTGTTTTTAAGGTTGCCGACTGCGTTTTTAGGAGTGCCCACTGTGGCGTTTGCTGCTGCCTCTTCTTTGTTAGCAATTGGGTCGTTTTTAGTGGTTGTTGCGCTATTTTCTGCTGTAGGCTGATTGGGTTTTGAGCTAGCGTCTGTTTTTTGTGAGTGTGTTTGCTTTACATCAACCGCATCGTTCGTCATCTCAGAATCTGGGGCAACGCTGTTCGATTTTGAAGATTGTTCCTTAGCTGGGTTGGATGCATCTGCTGTTTTGCTTTCTGATTGCACGCGTCGAACAATAAGCAGCGGCATATCTTTTTCTACCCATTGACCCTCAGTAACCAGTATTTCTTCGACGTTAATGGGGTATGCAGCGATAAGCTTAGTCTGTTTGATAGGTTCGATCTTACCTTGTAAACCAAGACTGGGCTGATAACGTGAAGGTTTTATGCTCAATATATGATCTGGCGTCATGGTCACACTATCGTCGGTAATGACAATAGGGGTATCTACAGTCTCACTGTTTTCTGCAGTCACAGGCTCATTGGTAGGCGGTGATGGCTGACAGGCAGCAAGAAGAAAAGCACTCAGTAGATAGGTGCTATTTTTTAAAAAATTACAAGCCGTCATAGCAGTCACCATAGTAGTCATCGTTTTATTATATAGTGAATTGCCACTGGGTGAAATAAGCGCAAAAAACTTAATAAACCGCTGACGTTAAGGCTACTAAATCCAGTCATTAGCTAAGCTAGGAGTGACAGCAAGTCTGAACAAATTTTTATATTACTGACCAGTTCGAATATTGGCTCACTCATAACTGGAAATTAGTCGATAACTGTGCTAAAACAAACATAACAAAATACAATGATACATTTTTATCACAAAAGAAAATTATTCAGCAATGTGCCCATCGTTTCTATATAATGCAGAAATATCATAAGGTTGATGGTTCTTTTACTTCGAGCTTACCTCTTTTATCGTCATGGTCATCAGTAATAAAAGGTACTCTACCTTGTTTGAAGCCAAATACGGTTGCAGTGGACGATAATAAAAGCAAAATAAGTCGTCTAAAAAGCCATAGGTTTGGCGCAATTTAGTAAGCTTATTAATTAGAAAGTGCGTATAGTAGCCCATGTTGACGCTCTGTTTGACAGGCGGATACTGGCAGCTGATATGTTGACTGTCATAACATATGGTAATGCAAATTTAGCGTCTCATATCAGTCCAATAATGAATGATATGACAGGTTGAAATAACCGTTAAATTTTTGCATTGATGGATGGTATTAAGAATAAATAGTCGTTTATAGGACACTGATAATGGAAAATAATTTTGATGGTTTAAAAGTAATGGTGATTGATGATTCAAAAACCATTCGCCGTACCGCAGAGACTTTATTACAAAAAGCGGGTTGCGAAGTTGTGACCGCCATTGATGGTTTTGATGCTTTAGCAAAAATTGTCGATAACAATCCAGATATTATTTTTGTCGACATCATGATGCCGCGTTTGGATGGCTATCAGACTTGTGCGCTAATAAAAAACAACCCTGATTATGCCAGCAAACCTGTGATTATGTTGTCGTCTAAAGATGGCTTATTTGACAAAGCGCGTGGTCGTATTGTGGGTTCAGATGAGTATCTGACCAAGCCATTTAGTAAAGATGAGCTGTTCGAGGCAATTAATCAGTACCGCTAATATAAATAAGTCCGCTTGTAGATATATCGTTAAATATCGTCTTACAAGTTGGTATGATTTATGCATTGCTATGCTTTATATAGAATCAGATAAATTAGGCTAGGCATTACGGTTAAGAGATTTAGTATTGATAAAATATTACTAATAACTGCTCAATATTTAATCGAAACTGTTAAGAGAATTGCCCTGCCATTCATGGTTGGCGTGCTACTTTCAGTCGGATTGTCTCAATAATATAACAACATATCCTTATGGATACTTTCGAAAATAAAGGAAATTCCTATGACTACAGTTTTAGTCATTGACGACTCACCATCTGAGATGGCGAAATTTCGCGACATGCTTGCCAGACATAATTTTAAAGTATTAGAGGCGATAAATGGTGAGCAAGGTTGCCAGATGGCCATTGATCACTTACCAGATGTCATTTTAATGGACGTGGTTATGCCTGAGATGAACGGTTTTCAGGCCACTCGCAAAATTACTCGAGGTAAGACCACCGCGCATATTCCAGTGATTATGATCAGTACCAAAAATCAGGAAACCGATCGAGTTTGGGGAAAACGCCAAGGCGCTAAAGAGTATATGGCAAAGCCCGTTGACGAAAATGGATTGGTTAATATCATTCGTAAAGTAATGGAGTAGATTGTGGCTTCCAGAGGGTTTATTGAGCTTCTGCGTTTAGCAGACTTGGCACGCGCGCGCAAAAGTGGTCGCCGCGGTGGACAAGAGTATGACTGGCAAGGTGTGGTATTCGAGATTGGCGGACAGCGGTTAGTTGCACCGATGGGTCAAGTATCAGAAGTATTGGCCATGCCAGAGTATACCAGCTTGCCTCTAGTGAAGCCTTGGATGCTAGGCATCGCCAATATTCGCGGACGCCTATTGCCAATCACCGATTTGTCTCAGTTTCTACAGGTTCCTAGTCGTTTAACGCAAATGAGCCAACGAAAAGTCATTGTCATTGAACATGACAATCTCTTTTCAGGACTGTTAGTGGATCAAGTTATTGGGATTGAACAATTTACGCATGATCAATACCGTGCAGAAGCTATAGAGCCTAATTCGCCCTTTGCTCCTTATAATCACGGTAAGTTCTTTAAAAATGAGCAAGATTGGTATGTTTTTATGCCAAGCCTGCTCGCACAAGACCTGCAGTATACCGATGCTGCAATATAGCAGTCGATAACAGCTATCTGGCTGCTATAACGATGACGAAATAATAGCGAATGACATGATACGGTTGGGTGTCAGTATTCATACAGGCTTTGCTAATCACTGTTGTTTTTATAACAATAAGATTGTCAAAGTCAGTCACGATGAGACTTTGATGATTGTTTGAAAGGAATACGTACGATGAGTGATGTTATAAAGAAACCTGTAGCTGGTACGAACAATACAACAGATGGCAAGGACGCTAATAGCAAGTGGAAGTTATTGTTAGGGTTTTTTGTGCTAATAAGTGTGGCCTGCCTGATTTGGCTGGTCAATTCGTTATCGTCAGTAAGTCAGTACTTGGCTGATTTTAATCAATCCGTTACTTTACCAGCGATTATATTTGTCGTAGGAGTATTAGGTATCCTCTTTGCTCTGTATCAGTTACTGAAGCAGCGTGGGGGATCAGAGCGTCTACTCATTGAAAAAGAAACCTTGCGTCGTCGTCAGGAAGCAGAAGCGGAATCTGAGCGAGCGCGTCAAATTCAAGAAGAAAATGAACGTAACCAGATTGCTATTCTACGTCTACTTGATGAATTGGGTGATTTAGCAGAAGGCGATTTGACGGTTAATGCCACCGTATCAGAAGATTTTACTGGGGCAATTGCTGACTCAGTGAACTTTGCGATTGACCAATTACGTCAATTGGTTTTGGTTATTAACAACACGGCTGACCGCGTTTCGCAGTCTTCAGACCAAACACAGATGAATGCAGTCGAACTTGCTGAAGCATCTGAGCACCAAGCACAAGAAATTGCTGGTGTATCAGCGGCTATTAATGAGATGACAGTATCGATTGACCAAGTTTCGAACAACGCTTCAGAATCAGCGACTGTTGCTCAGCGCTCAGTAGCCATCTCTCATAATGGAGCGGAAGTTGTACAGCGCTCTATTGAAGGTATGAACGTGATTCGTGATCAGATTCAAGAGACCTCAAAACGTATTAAGCGTCTTGGTGAGTCTTCGCAAGAAATTGGTGATATCGTTGGTTTGATTAATGATATTGCTGACCAGACCAACGTTTTGGCATTGAATGCTGCTATTCAGGCATCGATGGCAGGTGAAGCTGGTCGAGGCTTTGCGGTCGTTGCTGATGAAGTCCAACGTCTTGCTGAGCGTTCAGCTAACGCTACCAAACAGATTGAAACCTTGGTAAAAACCATTCAGGCAGATACCAACGAAGCAGTTATGTCAATGGAATCGACGACCTCTGAAGTTGTGCGCGGTGCACGTTTGGCAAAAGATGCTGGTGAAGCGCTAGAAGAAGTGCAGAGCGTTTCTAATACCTTGGCTGACTTGATTCAAAACATCTCAAACGCTGCTTTGCAGCAGGCAGAATCTGCTGGTCACATCTCTCATACGATGAATATTATTCAAGATATTACCTCACAGACCTCTTCTGGCACAATGGCAACCGCGCGCTCTATTGGTGAGCTGAGCGAAATGGCTGCAGCATTGCAAGAGTCAGTCACTGGTTTTAAAGTGTCGAACGATGATGAGCTACTAGAAAACGAGATGTTGGACACCGAAGAAGCGTTATCAGCAAGTGTGTAATGACAAGTGTTAACGTCAAGTAGGTGTTAGACCACTGACCGTCTTTAAATTAATGTGTTAATAATATGCTGTGCAGATACGATGATTTGCAGCAGTGACTATAGCAGGTGACGTGAATAATTTTACTCAACCAGACAGCAATTCTATCAAAGCAGCCAAACCCTCGTTGATTAAGGGTTTGCTGCAGGCAGACAGTTTTGATGTGCAGCAGTGGCAGCGATATATAGAACAAGAGATAGGTTTTGTTCTACCCAATGTCCAGCTGCAATGGTTGATAAATGCGATTGAACACACGGCATTATCACATGGATTGACAGTTGAAAAGCTGTGGTGTCAACTACCAAATAATGATGAAATACGCCAACAGTTATTGGATAAAGTACTGATTCACGAAAGTCGTTTTTTTCGCCATATGCCTTCTATCGATTTTGTCACAAAGTGTGCATTACAGCATCAGCGCCAGCAGCTTACTGCCACTAGTACTGATCGTGGTCACAACAATGATGCTAATGATTTATTTCGCATTTGGAGTGTTGGTTGTGCCAGTGGACAAGAAACATGGTCATTGGCGATGAGCTTGGCTTCTGAACAATTGATTAATTATACGATATTGGGTACAGATGTCAGCCAACAAGCCATTACAAAAGCACGACTAGGGCAGTATGATAAGCGGCAGCAGTCGTTAATTCCAGACCTGTGCCAGCAGTTCGTTCAGCCATTGCGAGCTAAGTGTGATATCAGCCAATCGCACTTTTATAAGGTATCTACCGCAAAAAAGGCGATGACTGGCACTCAGACCGACTGGCAGATTGCGCCAATGTTACGACGCTATGTTAGCTTCGCTTTACACAATATTATTGAGCAAAAACCACCTACTTCGCACCTTCAGCATGTCATTATCTGTCAAAATATGCTGCTATATTTTCGCAAGTTTGATCAGCGTGATATTTTGGCAAGGCTATCAGAGCAGTGTGCGTTAGGTGGATATATTATATTGGCTCCAGGTGAGGCGTTGTTTTGGCGTCCTTCAAATATGCGCCGTATTGCGCACCCACAGGTTAATGTGTGGCAAAAAATTAATGCCTAGATTAGTGCCTAGACAAGTTAGGATAACCCTATGAAAAACCAGCCCAATGACATAGTGACGCTTGAGTGGTTATTACCACTGTTTAATCAGCAATTATCACAGATATCTGATGGCTGGCAGTTAGACGCTGATAGCGCTGATTATGAGCAGATGGTGCAACATTATCATCAGGTTGGCGGCGCGCTAACGATGATTCGCCTTAATTTGTTAGCAGATCTTGCCAATAAACTGAGCTTGCTGGCAGATGTGAGCAGTCGCGAGCGTATTTCTGCTAACGACCGCCGCATTGGTCAGTTTTCTCATCGCTTACTACAGCGTGAGTTGAATCAATACGCAGGTATGGGTAATCACAACACCGTTTTAATTGATAATGCTGCTGAGGAGCTTACTCAAGCACTATCGAAACTGGGGGTAGCGCCAGATATCTCGGTCAGCTTGGCGAATACTCAGCATAAGAATCTAAATAATCATGCTATCGATGATCATATTATCGATGGTATCAATAGCATCGAAGTGATGATGCCGGCGAATAGAACGGCGACGCATTTAGCTGATTATCACTATCAACAATTATTACTGGTTTGGCGACAGCAAGTACAAGCGTTATTGAGTGCCAATACCAATCAACCGTCCTTATTGACTACACTAGAAAGAGTCAGCCAATACTTATGGCAGACCACTCAACATGATGACTTACAACGCCTTTGGTACTTAACGGAACTGTGGCTAAATGACCTTGCTCATAATGACACCCCATTACCTGAGCATTATGCGTCATTGCTAAGTCAGCTGGATCAAGTAATAGAGTCTCGCACTCAGCAAGCTGAGTTATCATCAAGCGTTATTCGAAGCTTAATCATAAGGGTGTATATTGAACTAAATAGCCTTGCTCAAAGTAGCAAGCGCACTCAGTCACTTCTAAATGATTTGTCGCAAACGTCGTCAACGGGATCACGTTTTTTACCACGTATACTCAGTGAGCTTGAGACACTTATCTTTACTTTGGATAAGCCAGACACGCTTCTCATTCCTTTACAGAAAATACAAAGTCAACTCGAAGGTCGAGGTTGGACTTATTACGTGTCGCAAATACATGAAATTGTTACAGACATAGAGCAGGCTCTATCATCAGAAACAGGATTTGCGCAAGAACAATGGCAGATTGAGCGTCAGCTTCAAGAGCTATATAACGCTATCTATCATACCGAACAGACGATATCTCTCAAGATAGGGGATGCCGCTTCTTTTACGACATTGTCTGCAACGTTTGAAGCTATTGAAACGCAGTCGGAAGCAAGTCCTGTGACGGCTTCTGTTGGTGGAAGTTTACGTGAGCTGCGCATCGCGGTAGAAGATGTCAAACAAAGCTTTCATGAATATGTACAGCGTCAAGACACTGACTTACTGCCCATTGCTGCTGATTTTACCGATATTGGCGATGCTTTTGCCGACATGGGATTGCCATCAATTCGTCAAACCATGAATGATATGGCAAGTATATTTACACAATTGACCATTCATGAGATTGACGTACTCAGTTGGGATGTGACTCAGGCATTGGCTGAAGGACTAACGTCTATTGAATTGTTGCTTGACTACCTTGCGCAGCAGGTTTTTGACCCGCAGCTATTAATGCGGGCAAATGAGTATACTGCGACTGCCGCCCAACTTCTTACTCATTATATTGCATCGCCAGAGACCATTAAAGACACTTTCCTTACCCAAAAATCTGTAGCGACCAACGTATTGCGTTACGATGATAGTGGCGAGATTGCTCCTGCTAATAGTCAAAATGATGTTGCTAACCAAGCTTTGACTGATGTAGATCATGAGCGTGTGGTAGGGCAAGATACGGCTGATGGTGATAGTACGGAGAGTGACGCATTAACGCGTGCTCGTGAGCAAGTTAAGCCTGATAATTTTGAGATGGACGCAGAGATTCGTGACATCTTTATCGAAGAGGTGACGGAAGTCATTGCTGATTTAGAAGACTTTTTACCTATTTGGCAGCAAGATTCAAAGGATTTAACCCCACTCACTGAGGTGCGTAGAGGGTTCCATACCTTAAAAGGCTCAGGACGTATGGTTGGGGCTTTTAGCATCAGCGAGATGGCATGGTCGATCGAAAATCTGCTCAATCGTCTGTTAGATAAAACGCTGCCTGTTACAGATGACGTCGTAAATCTGGTGATGGATACGGCAAAACGGCTACCAGCATTAGTGATAGATTTTGAAGCGCAACAATCTCCAAGCTTTGATCCTGCTATTACTATTCTACAAAGCCATAACCTCATGACACAGCAACCTATCAATGCTGGGCTGACTATATTAGATGCTGTCACTGCTGATTCAGACTCAGCATTAGAACTATCGCCTCCATTCGATGATGATGCTGAATTGCTAACTGCTCTCGACATGAGCAATGAATCAAACGAGACAACTACTGATAGTACAAAGAGCACTGCTGTTGCTTCCTTATCTGCTATTGATATTCCAGCGATACTCAAACCTTTTATGCAAGAAACCGAGCAGCTATCGGCAGATGCTCATGATGCCGATCCTGATATTAAAGAGATATTCTTAGAAGAAGCTGATGAAGTATTGGCTGAGATTGTACCTTTATATGAAGATTGGCGATTATTGCCAGCCGACTTAAGCGGATTGGTGGATATTCGTCGAGGGTTCCATACCTTAAAAGGTTCCGGTCGTATGGTCGGTGCAAATTATACGGCTGAGCTGGCTTGGGCTATAGAAAATATGCTTAATCGCATTTTGGATCATAGTGTGACTGTCTCAGCAGATATGCGTCAGCTTATTGCTGATGTGCTAGCTGCCTATCCTGCGATGCTAACAGTATTTGAAAATGACAGCCAAAATTATCCAGCGATGGTGCCTTTATGGATCGCATGCGCCAATGCTTATAGCAAAAAGCAAGAGGACGAATTTAGCTATTCTGCTTTGTATGAGCAAGCATCAAATAGTTCTGAGGATGAGACCATCCAAGCGTCAGTACCATCGCCTGCTATTGATGAGCATAGCCCGACCCAAGATAATCTTAATACAGAGATAGATACCACGCTGCAGACGATTAATTCTGTCAATGAAATGATAGCAGAAGCGCCTATTTATTTAGCACCGCAAAGCGAAGAAGAAAAAATGTTTTGTGAGATTTTTATCGACGAAGCAGAAGGACTGTTGCAAGATATTGACCAATTCGTTGATGAGCATCAAGATCAGTCTTATATTGAAGTGACGGATGAGATTGTCCGCGCATTTCATACCTTGCGAGGGGCTTCAGGTTCTAGTGCTTTAGCAGCGATCAGCGAGGTTAGCGCAACGATAGAGCATAGCTTAGAGCTACTGCAGCAGCAAGATACTGCCATGAATGCTCAACATCTAGAAGCATTGGCGAAGTCTGCTACGCTAATGGACGGTTATTTAAACAACTATAAGCAAAACGTTCAGCCACAAAATATATCGATCGAAGATGCACAAAGTCAGCAAGATATAGCCTCATTGCAAGCTATGCTTGGTGATCAATACGTCATTAGCGATGATAAGGTCACGGCTGATAACAAACCAACGATAGAGCAGTTGTTAGATAATAATATTGATGAACTATTGGATGCTGAGTGGGAGTTAGATGACGCACTTAATCATTCTGAGACAGCACATGTTCAGGGCTATATATCGCAGCAAATATCGCAAATAGCTTACTTAGCCAATAAAGCAGAAGCGTTTCCAAAATTCACTTTTATTCTTAATGAGTTGGGTCACGCTTATGCCTATTTGAAAGATAATATTGATACAGCAAGAAATATCGATACCCAAGCGGTTTTACACGCTGGTCATGCTCAATTGGTTGGTTTGTTCGACGCATTGGCTGGTAGCACGTCATTGAAGATTGACCAACAAGTTATTGAAGATCTACAACGTATTTACCAAGACGATGATAGCAATGGTGATGAGGGTATCTTTGTCGTGAGAGCCGTTGCAGCACCTGAGCTACAGCTTGAATCTATTGATACTGATGCTGAGCTATTAGAGATATTTTTAGAAGAAGCTCAAGAGCTCGATGCCGCGCTGGATGAGAGTTTTAATAAGTGGCGTGCTGATATCAGCAATATAAATGCGCTAAAAGTTTTACAGCGCCATCTGCACACTATCAAAGGTGGTGCGCGAATGGCAGGTATTCGTAGTATTGGTGATCTGACCCATGAAGCTGAAAGTGTCTATGAAGCATTTGTAGAGAATAGAAGAATACCGACACCACAATGGCTTGAAATAATGCAAATAGTGCAAGACACAATGTCGTTGCAAGTACTGCATATCGTAAATCATAAAAAATCATTTTTTGCTTCAGCGCTGATAGAGCAGTTACAACAGTTTGTAAAAGCCCAAGCCTTGCCAGAAACGGTAGAGCTAATCATACCTATACCGAAAACCCACTTCGAACCTGAAGCACAAAATAGGGTGGCTAACAACGCTCACCTCAGCGCTGACGTATCTGATACCTTGAGCCTAGACATGATGATTAAACAGTCATGGGCGAATGGTTTGCCAGATCCTGATATATTGTCGGTGTTTTTAGAAGAAGCTGAAGAGCTTACCAATCGTAATAAGTATCTGCAACTGTTCTTAACAGATACCAATAATACGACAGCATTACAGGCATTGCAGCGTGATTTGCATACCATCAAAGGTGGCGCACGAATGGTCACCGCAGCTGGTATCGCTGATCTGGCACATGAAATGGAATCGGTTTATACAGATTTTGTAGATAATCGTCGTCCTGCTACCAAAAAAGTATTGGAGTTGCTGGTTGCCAGTCATGACTGGCTTGCTGATGCAATATCTATCCTTAGACAACATGTCAATCCACCGACGCCTGCGCTATTGATTGAGGCATTGCAGCAATTTAGTAAAAATCCTGACAGCTTAAAGCAAATTCCTAAAGAATCCCTACAATCGCAGCATGAAGCGCTCTTTATTGCTAGAGAACAGCAAGACTCACAGTATCTGGCAAAAGATATTAGCGAGATGCCCTCTATGCTCAGCAGTACGGGTGAGGAAGATCAGAGTGCCAATAATAATGAGATGATTCGTATCTCAGGTGGTTTGATCGAGCATATGATTAACCTGTCTGGTGAGTCAGCCATCAACCGTGCTCGTATCGATATGGGCATGAGTAGCTTGACCAATAGTATCGAAGATATGGGTATTACGGTACAGCGCTTGGCTGATCAGTTACGTCGAATGGAAATCGAGCTTGAGGCGCAGATCTTGTCGCAGATAGACGATGAGCTGATTAATCATGAAGGGTTTGACCCTCTAGAGATGGATCAATATTCTTCTTTAAATCAGTTATCCAAATCTTTGACAGAGTCAGCCTCAGATTTGATTGATATTAATCATACTTTATTAGAAAAAACACGAGACAGTGAAAGCCTTTTATTACAGCTGTCTCGTACACAGACCGAGTTGCAAGATGGGCTTATGAATTCACGTATGGTGCCGTTTACGCGCTTAACGCCACGTCTTGAGCGTATCGTACGACAAACTGCCAATGAGCTGAATAAATCTGTTGAATTAACGATCATCAATGCCGATGATGAGATGGATAGAACCATTCTAGAGCGCATCACTTCACCGCTTGAACATATGCTCCGTAACGCCGTCGATCATGGTATCGAAAATACCTCAACGCGTTTAAAAGCAGGTAAAGAGCGTAGTGGTCGCATTACTCTTGAAGTAAATCGAGAAGGTAGTGAGATTGTCATTCAGTTAATAGATGACGGTCGCGGCATCGATGTAGAAGCCGTTCGTAATAAAGCCATTTCTCAAGGCTTGATTGATGCAAATGATAACAGCCTAACAGATCTTGATATCATGCAGTATATTTTCCATGCTGGATTGAGTACCAGTAAGCAAGTAACGCAGATTTCTGGACGTGGCGTGGGCATGGACGTGGTCATCAGCGAGATTCGTCAATTAGGTGGTGCTGTATCGGTTGTCTCAGAGCTGGGCAAAGGCTCACGCTTTACGATGCGTTTACCACTGACGGTTGCGGTATCTGATGCATTGGTTGTGCGTGCCGCGGATCGCTATTATGCGATACCTTTGGTACAGATTGAGCGTGTGGTCCGGATTAATCCAGAGAAGCTTTATGACTATTACCAGTCAGGCGATGCAACGTTGAACTTTGAAAATGTTGATTATCGAGTGCGTTATTTAAATGAGATTTTGTCAGGCAATGAACTGAATGAGCTGGTCGTTAATACCAATACCAGTTTGCCACTTATTATCATTAAGAACCGTAGCGGACAGAATATTGCATTGCAGGTTGATCAGATTGCAGGGTCACGTATCGAAGTCGTGGTCAAACCTCTAGGACAACAGTTATCGAATCTACCAGGTATTTCAGCAGCGACTATCATGGGCGATGGTTCAGTAATGCTTATCTTAGACCTGATTGCTTTGATGCGTAATGCGCAGTTGGTCAAAAATATCTCACAATCTGCTGATTCTAAACGTAGTCGTTTAGAGTTTAAGTCTACTATTTTAGTGGTGGATGACTCTGTTACCGTACGTAAAGTGACGTCACGTTTCTTAGAGCGCCAAGGGTTTACTGTGGCGGTGGCAAAAGATGGTATCGATGCGATTGAGATATTACAAGACATGATACCAGACATGATATTGCTCGACATTGAGATGCCACGTATGGATGGTTTCGAGGTGGCTACTCAAGTGAGACACAGCAAGCGCTTACAACATATCCCAATCATCATGATCACATCACGTACAGGTGAAAAGCATCGTGAGCGTGCACTGGAAATTGGTGTGAATGATTACATGGGTAAGCCATTCCAAGAACAAGAGCTACTTAATAAAATCCAGCACATACTGGGTCAAAAGGTCAGCTTAACTTATGAAGGATAATGCACGTGTCTTGGCGCTAAGAGGAAAAAACAAGGATGATATTAAGGTGATGGTAGTGGCAGAAGACCATCATCAGCGTATGGCCTTTTCAGATACTGTACGCAGTTGTGGTTTTAGCCTTGTTGGCTGTATGTCACGGGCGCAACTGCAAGAAAAACAGGGGCGCTCTGATACCTCGGTTGACATCTGGCTAATAGATAGTGATTACGACGACAGTGTGGTATCCGCGACTACGGCATCTAAACCTGCTGCGGTGTTGGTGGGTTTTAGTCAAGCACCTTACCTAAATGAAGCGCCGCAATATGCCAAATGGCAGCGCAAATTAAAGCGTAAGCTGGCACATATGCTGGCATTACCCGTTTTAATGGATGCACCCGTGCACAAACCTGATAATGCTGATGCAGACTGGCGCTACGTAGTATTTTTGGGTGCTTCTATGGGTGGGCCGAGTGCTATAAAAGAATTTTTGGATAACTTGTCGGCGACGCTACCAGTGTGTATTTTGCTGGCGCACCATTTTAATAAAACGATGATTGGCACACTGCCACGCATCCTGAATCGCCATAATGACTGGCATTGTCAGGTGATTACTTCTTCGCAGCGTTTAAGAGCAGGCCAGTGTCTTATAGCTCCTATTGATAAGCAGATTGTTTGTGACTCTACTGGTCGAGTTATATTACTAGAGCAAGCTTGGGAGGGTGAGTATAAGCCCGCGATTGGTCAGATTCTTAAAAACACCAGCGACGTTTATGGTAGCGAGCTTATCAATATTATATTTTCCGGCATGGGTAATGATGGTTCGCAGTATCTGGATCTCATTCAAGAAAATAACAGTCAATTGTGGGTACAAGATCCCAGCTTAAGCGCTTGCCCAAGTCAACCTCAGGCGATTATTGATTCAGGGTATTGTGGTTTTATTGGCAGTCCAGCCGATTTAGCACAAAAACTAACAGACTATATTGATGAAAGATTAGTAGTAGCCCCTTTGCATTAACTGATTGTGAGCGATGTATGAAACAAATTTTGAAACATTCGTTTGAGGCAGTGAGTTTACTGATCACAAATAACGGTATGCTTGATGTCACTATTGTGCCAGCATTTGACCAACCTGATTGGCTTATTCCAAGCAGCCTGATTTTGAGTGTAGATGATTATAATGAGCGCACGGCAACCTATGAATGGCAGCAGCAAAAGGTAATGATATGTCACCTGCTACCACAGGATCAAATGCCAGATACCATGATTGTATTAGAGGGCAATACTACCGATCATCGCTTAGCTTTACAAACGGCAGGCGAGCTGCACCACCGACAAGTGCGTATTTCTGAGGTTAAAGATATTGACGTTCCTGAGCAATTTAACAGCCCTAAGCATGCCGATAATATAGACAGCGACAAAACAGCCCTACCTTTTGATGAAAACGTTATGCTATCCTATCTTTTCCAAACGGTTATGATTGATGATAAGGCTTATTTGGTGCCCGACTTAGACAAAATTGCGCATCAATTGGTCGATTTAGACAGTTAGCTTCTCGCTTATATCAGGGTTATTTTTCACTATCAGAGAAATAGGGTTACCCAATTACTTTGATGATTGCTAATCGTTGAATGAGTGGTTGTTTTGTCTATAACATTGATGATAGATAATTAGTGATGAGGGTAATAGGACAGCTCATGAATAGTATCAATTCAAATGTGTCAAAGTGGCCAGTCAGCAGCCGGATATTTCACTGGATCAGTGCAGTTTTACTGTTGGTTACGTGGATAATGATTTTGTTGTACGATAATCTGGATAACAATCTTTATATTGGGTTGCATAAAGCGTTTGGTATTAGTTTGTTATGTTGGATGATAGCACGGGTGCTTAATCGTGTATTTATTAAGGCGCCGCCACCTGTACCGATGCCAAAGTGGCAGTTATTAGCCTCTAAACTGTCGCATTTTGGCTTATATGCCTTATTAATTGCAATGCCAATAGCTGGTTTGCTGATGTCCGTTTATGGTGGACGCCCCGTCGATATTTTTGGCTTGTTTCAAATCCCTGTATTTGTCACACCAGATAGAGGGTTGGCACGCTTTTATAATGACCTGCATACTGATATTATTTGGCCGACCATTATTGCCTTTACACTTATTCATATCGGTGCTGCTCTATATCATCAGTTTGTCAAAAAAGACAATTTGATAGCGCGTATAAAATAATGGTATCAAAATAATCGTAGGCTGCTATAGGTAAACCTACTATTTCATGCCATATAAAAAAGCCCTAAGTTATGATACTTAGGGCTTTTTTGTTTTTCTAAGACAGCGCTTATTTTTTGTGTTCAGGTAGACTGATATTCATCTCTAATACGTCTAGGCTGTCCTCAGAACGATGATTGATATTCACATCATCAATCTGTACGCCATTAACATATTTGTTGACCACTTCTAAAATCTCACGTTTCATTTTTTCGATACGATCAGCTGTTAAGCGGTTGTTTAAGCGATTTTCGCTCGCAACGATAACCTTAAGACGCTCAGTAGCCATATTAGCGCTACCTGCGCTACCACTGTCGTCAGTACCAAATAGGCTACTCCAAAATCCTTTTTTCTTCGTCATCATTGACCTCCAAACCAGCGCTGTAATAGACTCTTTTTCTTCACGTCAATATGACGTAGTGGGCGTTCTTCACCTAAGAAGCGGGCGACGATGTCATCATAACATTGACCAGCAACTGAATCGGTATAATGAATGACAGGCTCACCATGGTTAGATGCTTCAAGCACTGAGTGACTTTCAGGAACAACCCCAAGTAACGGAACTTTTAGGATATCATTTGAAATGGTATCAATGTCCATCATCTCGTTGGCTGCTGCGCGCTCGGCATTATAACGAGTAATAATCAAATGCTCACGTACAGAGCCTTGGTTTTCTTCAACCTTTTTGGTCTGGCTTTGCAAGATACCGATAATACGGTCTGAGTCACGCACTGAGGAAATCTCAGGGTTGGTGACGATGATCGCTTCATCAGCATGATACATGGCGAGTTGTGCACCGCGCTCAATACCAGCTGGTGAATCACAGATAATATAGTCGAACTGTTTAGACAGCTCAGACATAACCTCTGCCACCCCTTCGTCTGTCAGGGCGTCTTTATCACGCGTTTGACTGGCGGGTAGGATATACAAGTTTTCAAGCTGTTTGTCTTTGACCAGTGCTTGCGACAAGCGTGCGCTACCGGTGATGACATCAACAAAATCATAAACAATTCGGTTTTCACAACCCATGATTAAGTCTAGATTACGTAGACCCACATCAAAATCGATAACGACTGTCTTATAGCCACGCAATGCTAAACCTGCGGCAAAAGAGGCACTTGTCGTGGTTTTGCCCACACCGCCTTTACCTGAAGTGATTACAACTATCTTCGCCACAATGGCACACTCCTATGAATCAATGGGATATCTTTTATATAAAAAAAATAGCGCAATTGCACATTATTCACATGCTATATATACACTACCTGCGAAGGTAGCCTAGCATAAATAAACAAAAATTTATAGCACGTCCATAGTAAAGCAGAAAAACAGCTTATATATGGATCACAAAGCGGTGCTACCTAGAATTTGCTGGTCAATATTGCCTATTGTGAATAATAAAATAGACGCTGACGAGTAGTGTAGATAGTGGCAGAGCTAGCGATTCATCATAGAACAGTTTTGTTAAATAAACTTACTATAATATTAAATGTGCTGTCTAAACGTCTACTGTTGAGATTTTCTAATAAACGTTTTTTAATAAGCGTCATGTATGATGAAAATCGGCTTAGCCTGTTTACATTTATAAAAATCATGAATGAATTTATCGTTCTTAACGGCAAAAGAATTTAAGCGTCATCCATTACTGTAAATACTAAGCCTTCACCTTCTACAAATCTTACTTGTACAGATTTGTCAATCACGTGCTCAGGTAAGTTGTCTCGTAAGCAATAAGTTCCCGCCACTGACACCAAAGAAGGGTTAAAAACTTGACAAAAAATACGAGCATCTTTGTCACCGGTAGCGCCAGCAACCAAGCGTCCTTGGGCACGACCGTAAACGTGCAAGCTGTTATCGGTAATCGCTTCCGCCCCGCTATTGACACTATTGGTCAAAATCAAATCACCGCCCACGTGATTCAGGCTTTGTCCTGAACGTAGCATTTGATCGTAAATTAGGCTGGTAATATGCTCAGCGCTCACCAATGTCTCTGCTGTGGTGGTTGCTATCGTTGTTTCTGTGTTTGACTCGCTGATGGCTGCAGTATCATTGGTGCTGTCTGAATTGTTACTGGTTGAATTGATGCTGGCTGATTCTGTATGCTTATCATCGGGAGCTTTGCTTACTTGAGCTGCAGCTTTCTTGCTGGGTAATATACGCTCAATACGTTTGCCATCAGCAGGGAAGATAGCCAATCGCTGCTCACGGGCTTGCGCATCTAGCGTGCCGGTCACGACGCCGATAGGCTGTAAGCCCCACGACCATAAAAGCTCTACCAATGCTGATAGATCTTGTTCGACCTCGCTATCAATGAGGATGGGGATGTTGCTAGACTTATTACTAAGCGTTGCGGCAAGCTGGGCGTCTATCGCACCTAAATCATCTGTGCTAAATTGCAAACGTGAAAAAGTCAGCATCTTGCCATAAAATGCCAATGCTGGTAATGCTGGCGCGGCGCTCGAGCCTTGGCTGTCGTTGTCTGAAACTGTCATATATAAATCCTCAAGAGATAATTCTGTCACTGTATTCACGGTGTTGTTTTTATTATCGAGTCATACCATTCATTTGCTTGCCAAGCCTAATGTTTTTTAGGTAGGGCGTGCTATTAGCAGTATGGATTATAGATGAAGCATCTCTTGATGCTTCCACTGCTGCACTTTTACCTGCGCTTCAAATTCTGTCAAACTGTCATCAATGATACTCGAAATCAAGGTATCTAACGCAGTATTATCCGTATCGATACTGGCAATGCCATTGGCAATTGCTACCATCAATGAATCGAGGCGTTCAGGGTCTAGAAGGCGTTTATTGAGTGCGTAAACGACGTTTTCACCTATATTGTGACCGATGTGTTGCAACTGTGATTCAATCAAGCTACCGGCAATCGGTATCATGCGTAGGTAGCGACGCAGCTCAGGCGTATTGGCCAAACCCTCTTCAATAGCATTGCCCATCTCGCTGGCTAATATACTGCCGCCACCTGATGATGCCGTCAACTCCTGTAGTTTTGGTGCTAGCTCTGTGCGCAGTATCGACAGCACCGCTGCCTCAATCTCGTTACGATTACGAGTTATCGTTGATTCAATAAAAGATTTATGCGTTTTAGGATCGGTCAGTTGCTGCCGAAAGTTTTGAATAGTCGTCAATATGACGCGGTCTGACAGCTCTTCTAATAATAAGTCGATATAGAACCTAATCCGATTGATCCATGGCTGCGGCAGCACTTGGTAACCAAGTTGGTATAAGCGTCGCCCAATGATGACTGCTCGGAATAAACGTAATGCACGCAGCTGCGGAAAGCACCCCAATACCTCATACCAATGGACAAAAGGAAAAAAGAACCAGCGATAGTAGACGTTTTGTTTAATCGCAATCGCCCAACGTAGCAGTAGCTCAAAGATCAAAAATAGGGTAAAAAATCCACCAGCGGTACGTAAAGGCTCATGTAAGGTATTTTGATACCAATTGAGAGCATCGCTAATACTGAGCCATCCTGCGGCATTGCTACTAAAGCTACTCATCAAGATAGCATCAATACTAATCAATAATAGATCGATACTGATGGCAATAATCATCAGGATATCGTAAGTGAGTTTTAAGCGATTTGGCGTTGGTCGGTTTGGCGGTGGCAGCGTATTATCAGGCGGCTGATTGGATACAGGCACTGAGTCTAGAGGCAGGCTAGTAGAAGAGGAAGCGGGCACAGTCAAACCTTATAAATGATAAATAGCACGAAAAATAAGCGGCTCAAATAGTACAGGGCTATCAAGTCACTAACGGTCAAAAAGTCATGGGCTCATGACTATTCACATTATCAATGAATAGAGCCAAAAAACAACCCATCTTTCATTATAATTACGCATTATCATTTACGAGTTGGGATTTACAGTCAGCATTTACGAATCGGCATTTAGCATTCAAGTTTAAAACAACAGCGCTCAATCGTAGTTTTAAAACAAATTAAAGTAATTCACTGTTGTATGCCGTTGCTCTGTTAACGATGTCTCTAAGCATTCGGAGCTTTAGGGTTTGTTTCAAACTCAGCCAACATATCGGTAATACGCTGATCTTTTTGCTGCCAAATTTGCTCTACCCAATCAAACATTTGTGATTTTACCGCGTTATCATTTTCGTAACCACCATTTTTAATACCGTTAAATAATGCATCAGGCATCTCAATATAACGCACATCGACGCCCAAACGCTTGATGTTGCCTTTCCACAAATCACTATAACTTGGCACACCATCAGGATAAACGATAGTCATATCTAGCATGCCATCGATGTCTTCGCCTAGCGCGTTAATGGCTAAAGATAGGCCGCCTGCCCGTGGCTTCAATAAATGAGTATAAGGAGACTGTTGCTTTGCATGTTTGGCTTTGGTGAAACGCGTGCCTTCTAAGTAATTTAACAAAGTAAAAGGTTTGTCTTTTAACAGGGCACAGGCGCGTTTGGCTTCTTCGATGTCTTTGCCTTGTAGAGCAGGGTTTTTAGCGACGGCTTCTTTAGAATGCCGACGCATCATTGGGAAGTCTAAAAAGTAAAAGGCTTGACCCACAATCGGAATATAAATCAGTTCAAATTTGGTAAAAAACCGTGTCAATGGCAAGCGTTTTTCACTAATGTACTGCACGATACTGGTATCGACCCAAGACTGATGATTGCTGACCAGCAAATATTTGCCATTGATGTGAACGTCATCGGGTAAGCTGATGCGCCAATCTTTACGTGGCAACATGTCATCGATCAAGGCACTGTTGCTACTGATCCAATAAGTCGCGATTTTGATGACCGCTTTGTCTGCGATAGGAGCACCGGTGATGACTTTGCCGACACCCATTAACCATAAGGGAATGCTACCACCGAAGCTGTTGGCTGCAATAACCCCAGTCGCTGTCGCAAGTGAAACGGCTTTGCCTAATTTAGGGTTGCGTTCGTGTATTTTTCGAATAGTAGATGTCAATCGCATGCTAAATCCTTTTCGGTCAGTCTTATTAGTATATAAATAATTCATTGCCAGTTTTATTGCACAATTTTAGCAGAAACGGTTCAGAGTGTACGAGTGTAAACGTGACTTGTGATAACACCTTGCGCTAATGGATAGTTAAAAGTGAGAACACAAACGTATCCAATCACTGTGAAAGTCTCATTAAATCATTCTGCACTTCTCATACACAGGTGTGACAAAATATTACACATGATTAGATTGTAATTGCCATAATAATGACGAGTGTATATTAAGCATTTAGATGGAATTAACAGAAAATATTTATAAAAAGCACACTTTGTTTGTCTATAATTTTTTAAACTTAAGAGGAAATATTATGCGTAATACATTAATGATTGCAGCAGTAGCGTCAGGTCTAGCTCTTAGCGGTTGTGCTACTGATCCAAACACTGGACAACAACGCTTGAACAAAACTGCTATTGGTACATTGGCAGGTGCTTTAGGCGGCGGCGCAATTTCAAAAGCAACAGGTGGTGATAACACAGGTCGTGATGCCGCGATTGGCGCAGCTTTGGGTGCTGGTGTTGGTTACTACATGGAGCGTCAAGCCAAGCAGCTTGAGCAGCAAATGGCTGGTACGGGTGTAACCGTTACGCCAAATGCGAATGGTAATATTGACCTAGTAATGCCAGGCAACATCACTTTCTCATTTGATGATGCGTCTTTAAACCCATCATTTAGACCAACGCTTGATAAGCTTGCTTCAACGCTAAATGAATATAATCAAAACACGATAACGGTTGCTGGTCATACTGATAGCAAAGGTTCTGATGCTTATAACATGAAACTGTCACGAGATCGTGCTTACGCAGTAGCGAACTATTTAAGCGCACGCGGTGTGGCTTCTAGTCGTATCAATGTCGTCGCTTATGGTGAGTCTCGTCCAGTTGCGGATAACAGCACCGAGTATGGTCGTCAGCAAAACCGCCGTGTTGAATTAACCATCAATGCGCCAAACAACGTACGTTAATTCATACAATAGTGTAGCTGTCACTATAGTAGTGTAGCTGTCACTATAGTGTTGAAAAAGGTCAGTGATAAACTGGCCTTTTTTTATGCCTGATATTTAGATTTCAAATTCAAAATGATTTTAGGTATCAGGATTCCGTTTGCTTTAAATCAATTTAAAATATTTTTGGTACTTCTATTTATAAAACAATCGTTAGCTAAATGGTTATATTAATATCAATTAAATATTGATAATGATTATCAATAACACTATAATTTACAAAGCTTTGTTATTGTAGCGATACTAGGGTAGGTTCTCAGTTCATTTGATTGCCTTATAGATGGACTAAAAATAGCTAAACTTTGTCTAATAGTGTCAAATTCTGGTCAATATCTTGATATTATGGGTGCTGTTTTTCTCCTTTGACTGTCATTCATCTCATTTTTATCAGTATTATTTAAAATGAGGATATGCCCTAATGCTCTTTATTCAAAGCCCATTTTTCTTTTGCGATACTTTTTGAGGATATGTATGACGATTACCACAGTAACGAGCCGTAAGATTTTACCAACTACTTTAGCTGCTGCGCTTGCAGGGTTGTTAATGGTGTCGGGTTGTACCAAGCAAGCCAAGGAAGACACAGACTCTACCGCCGATACGCAAACAGCGGTGCAAGACACAACCGCTGCAGATACGACGAAACTATCAGCGGTTGATCAAGCTTATACCGATAGACTTATGATCAGCTATGCCAACATGGCGCATGCGGCTTATAAAGATTCGCTAGATACTGCTAAAGCCCTGCAAACGGCAGTAGAGACATATGTGACAACACCAACCCAAGCAAACCTTGATGCGGCAAAAGCGGCGTATAAAGCCGCGCGCCAGCCGTATTCGCAAACTGAGATTTTCCGTTTTGATGAAGGCTTTGTGACAGCCAATGATAAACGAGCACTCGGTAGTATCGATGGTTGGGAAGGGCAGGTAAATGCTTGGCCACTTGATGAGGCGCTGATTGATTACGTTAGTGATGGCTATGAAGGTGAATACAATAGCCAAGACAATATCATCAATAGCGATAGCATTACGGTCGGTAGTATCAAACAAGATACCAGTACTATCACTCCTGAGCTATTAGCAGAAATGAATGAGATTGGTGGCAGTGAAGCGAATGTGACGACCGGCTACCATGCGATTGAGTTTATGCTATGGGGACAAGATAATAACGGTGTTGGCGAAGGTGCAGGCAACCGTCCAGTGACTGACTATGTAACTGAAGCGGGTCAATGTACCAGTGGTGAGACGGTCAATGAAGATGCTGGTATATGTGAGCGTCGTGGCGCATTCTTAAAAGCAGCGACTCAATTATTGGTTGATGATTTGACTGCAATGGAAGCTGAGTGGCAGCCTGAGAGTGAGAATACCTTACGTAGCGACCTGATGGCTCGCAAATACGATAATGGTCTACGCCAAATCATGTATCAAATGGGCAGCTTAGCATTGGGTGAGCTTGCTTCTGAGCGTATACAGGTTGCGTTTGTAACGGGCTCCACTGAAGATGAGCATGAATGCTTCAGTGATTTGACCCATCTAAGCTATGCCAACAATGCCCGTGGTATCCAAAATGTCTTTAACGGCAACTATAAGACAGTCGCTGGTAAGAGCGTTGGTGGCTATGGTGTTAAAAACTATCTAGTCGATACGAACAACAAAGAAGCGGCTGATAAATTGGCGACTGACTTTGCTAAGGTAGAAGCCGCCTTTAATGTGATTGTTGAAAAAGGTGAAAAAGAAGGCATCAAAGTTGATCAAATGATTGCCACCGCTGGTCAAGTAAGCAAACAAGGTATTTCAGCTGAAGAGCAAAATACCCGTCGTAGCTGGATTGAAAATAGTATCACTAGCTTACAAGAGCTGACAGCTGGTATCGAAAATGCGGCAAAAGCGGTCGGTATTGACAATTTAGATGCTGACGCAGGTTCGCAATTTTAACTGATCACGAATTTACTGGCTTAACAGCAAGCATAGCAGTGATTGACATAGTATTGACCGACATAGCATTGAGCGATAATGCCTGACAAGTCGTTATAAGCTAATGAGAATTATTTTCATGGAAAAATAATTTAGGTATAATACACACGTTGTCGACTACCGTTGGCAGCGTGTTTTTTTACCATATTAAAATAGCCTGATAGGTCAGTACATCGCTGTACCTTATCGACTAGAAGTGAAACACTTTATAGCATGCGATTTTAATGGTTCTAGATTAGAACTAAGGTACTCTTTATGAACACCACGATGAACACCACAAATATTTTCAAAGCCAAAACCCCTGCCTCTTTTTATGCGTCTTTTGTCAGCAAAACCACCCTGTTAAAGCTAATGCTTGGTATTCTATGTGTTCTATCCCTTAGTGCTTGTCAGCCGACGGACAGTGTCTCTGATGATATTTCTGAAAACGAAAAATCTGCCATTAATAATGCTGACAGCCCAACGCTAACACCTGGACGCCTCCAAACCATCGAAACGCTCGCTGGCGTACCAATGCAGCAATTGGCAAGCTTTGATCCGCAAGAGATCAAGCAAGGTGGTGATACAGGAATCAGTATTAGCAGCGCTGAGAGTTACTCTAAACCTTCATCAAACTTGACGGCATCACGAAAAGGGCATTTCTTTATTGGTAATGCGTTCTTTCGGCAACCGTGGGTGATTGCCCCTGCCAGCACTGACAGCCGCGATGGTCTGGGCGCATTGTTCAATGTTGCTGCCTGTCAGTCGTGCCATGTCAAGGATGGTCGCGGTCATGCACCTATGACCAGTGATGACGATGCCGATAGCTTGCTTATTCGCCTTGCGATGCCAGCGACCACCGATGAGCAGCGTCAGCAACTGCAAAACTCACTTATCGAAAAAGTCGTTCATCCTATGTATGGTGGTCAGTTACAAGATCGAGGTATCCAAGGTGTGCCTGCTGAAGCCAGAATTGCGGTGCAGTGGACAGACAAGCCTGTTACTTTTGCGGATGGTCATATCGAAACATTGCGTGCGCCCACCTTTAATTTAACCAAACCGGGTTATGGTGCATTTGATGATGATTTGATGGTGTCGCCGCGAGTGGCTTTACCGATGATTGGGCTTGGATTACTTGAGCAAATACCGGATGAAGCGATTAAAAAACAAGCGGTTGATAATAAAAACAGTACGAATGGCGATATCAGTGGCAAGTTCAATTGGGTCATGGATCCACAGACTGGCAAGCATGCTCTTGGACGCTTTGGCTGGAAAGCTGGGCAAACCAAGCTGATTACTCAAAACCAAAGTGCTTTTAATGAAGACATGGGTTTGACCTCAAATATACGTCCTCATGAATCCTGTATGCCGACACAGACGGCTTGTATGAATGCGACGACTGGGGCTGATGAGCAAGGCAATGGCAAGCCGCCCGTTGAAGTCAATGATGAAGTGGCTAAGTTTGTGGAGTTTTATACACGCAATTTGGCAGTACCGCATCGGCGTGATGCTGACGATACGCTAGTACTAGCGGGCAAAAAACGCTTTTATGATATGGGTTGCCAAAGTTGCCATACGCCAAGATATCAGTTGCCAAAAACCGACGATGACCATCTTGAGCAGCATGGACAAGTGATTTATCCTTATACGGATTTGCTATTACATGACATGGGTGATGATCTTGCCGATCGCACGATTGCTGGAAAATTACCCGCAAAAAATATCCAAGTTGAGTTTTTAGCGAATTCTTATGAATGGCGTACGCCTGCTTTATGGGGCATTGGTCTGGCGCAAACGGTCGATCCACAAGCAACATTTTTGCATGATGGTCGCGCCCGTACGTTGATGGAAGCGGTGCTATGGCACGGCGGTGAAGCCCAAAAGCAACAGCAAAAAGTACTCAAACTCGACAAACAAGGTCGTTCTGAATTGAATGCGTTCTTACAGTCATTATAGAGATAAGGTCATTTATCTATGCTAAATGAATGAGTAATAACTGAGAAAATAAGTGAGTGTTGATGAGGTTATCCGCCCAATCAAACACTAGAGATTAAAGCTTGTAAAGATTAGAATTTAAACCATTATTGATAATAATATTGAGAAATTTATGAAAATAAACCATGCTTTAGCGATGGCCTTATCGGCCTTAAGCGCAGGCTTGCTGATCAGCTGTGTTAAACCGGCTGATGACAATAAAGCGCCAGAAGTAGATAGCCAAAAAGTTGCGCAAGACAATGCGGCATCTACCAGCGCAGCAAAAAAAGATAGTAGTGGAGATAAAATTGCCGCTGTCGATATTAGTGCCGAGACCGAAAAGACCTATTTGACCCATGTGGCAAATGACATTGTCATTCCAGCCTATGCGGATGCCGCAAAACAGAGTGATTTATTGCATGATTTGGCACAAAAGCATTGTCAGCAAGCACCAGTCAGCGGTGATGAGCTGCAAGCACTGCGTGATCAATGGCTAGTGCTGGCACAAGCATGGGCAGGCGCTGAGATGATTAACTTTGGTCCAGCGACCGCCAGCATGAGTAATTTATATGTCAATTACTATCCTGATGAGCGTGGTCTGGTACACAGTGGCGTTGCCGAGCTAATTGCTGCTAATCCTAAGCTCACCGCCGAGCAATTGGCTAACGAGAGTGCCATCGTGCAAGGGGTGCCAGGATTAGAAGAAGCGTTATATGCCAATGACAGTCTGGATGCTGCTCAATGTGCTTATGTGATGAGTGCAAGCAGTGCTTTGAGCACGCGCCTAAAAGATATTGAGAAAAACTGGCAGCAAAATGCCACTAATCTATTAGCCATTGATAAAACGGCTGACAGCGATCAAGGATTGAATCAATGGTTTAATTCTTTACTCTCGTTGGTTGAGACCATGAAGTCTAATGCCATCGATCAACCGTTAGGCTTAACAGGAAAGGCAAAAGGTCATTTGCCAGCCGCTACCGCAGAGCAAAGCCGTGCCATTATCAATGCTAAATTGGCGAAATTGAATGAAGCACTGACAGATCCCGTTTTGACCGCTATTTTGGGCAGCAATAATGAAAATGAAGTCGCGGATAACTTATCGACCGCGCTTGCTGATGCCACTACACTATTAGCGCAAATGCCAGAAGACTTAGGGACTGCCGATAAAGCCACTCAACAAGAGCTGTATGATCACCTCACGACTATTACACGTCTTATTAAGCGCCAATTGATTCCGACGCTGGGTATCCGTGTGGGCTTTAACAGTACTGATGGCGATTAAAAAATGCACTCTATCGATACTAAGACACCAAATAAATCACAGCCGCGGCCAGAAGATAAGCAGTCTAATAATGAGCTGCTGGCAACATCAGCATTGACGATGCTTTCTACTATAATGGGTACCGTAGCGTTTGTCGGTATTCATCATCGTTATCGCAAGCAGCGTCAGCCTGATGCCCGCTTGCAGGATTATGTCGTAGGCATACGTTCGCAGTTGCAGTCGTTAACCTCTACACCAACACCCCAGCTAGCACGGTTTAGTTACGCTTGTCAGCAAGCCGCTACTGCATGGCAACACGCTTACCATTTATCGCTAGATGATCGGCAAAATACCAATCATCATAGTGTCGCTGACTTTAGTGCGCTACATACCACCACCGTACTGACGCGACCCATTTGTTGGGTTAGCGGCGTGGCGTCTATGCCAAAAAATAGCGCATTAGCAAATGATGATCAGCGTGATGATAATGATTTTGGTGTGGTCGGTATTGATGCTGAGCGACAAATCGTTTGGCAAACGACCATGCCTGAACGTGTTCATGATATTGTCGTTCAGCCTGTGCTTAGTAATCAAGATAGTACGGTGAAGAATCATAGCAGTCGTGACGTTGTGGTTATGGGTCGTCGTCCTAGTGAAAAATTCTGGGTGCTTGATACTGCGACAGGACACGTAAAATTTGCCATTAACGCTGCAAACAATCGTCATTTTTATGGACACGCTTGTTATAGCCTAGATGGTAAGTTGCTGTATGTGACCGAGAATGACACCATAAGTTTGGATGGTAAAATCGGTATCTACGATGCTTACGATAATTATAAAAAAATAGCAGAGTATGACTCGTATGGTATCGGTCCGCATGAGCTGATTATGCATCCTGATGGCGAGACGTTGGTGATCGCTAACGGCGGTATCAAAACCGAGCAAGCGTCACGTGAAGAGCTCAATTTAGACAGTATGCGTCCTTCATTGGTTTACCTTAATCGTCATACTGGCGCTTTACTTGAGCAGATTATGCCTGAGCACAATCAAATGAGCGTGCGTCACCTAGCCATGCATGGCGATGGAACGGTGATGATAGGAATTCAATTCCAAGGTGAAAAACATATCAATGTGCCGTTAGTATTGACCCATAAACGCGGTGATACGGATTTTAAACCTCTTATTATGCCAAACGATCAATGGCAGCGTTTTCATCAATATATCGCCAGTGTGGCGGTTGATAGTGCGCGTAACTTATTATGTGTGACCACGCCAATTGGCGGTTGTGCGGCGATTTATGACTTAAATACTCGTAAATTGATTGATGATGTTAGCCTGCCAGATTGTGCGGGTGTAGCAGTGTTTTTGCGGCAAAGTACTAATAAGACAGCCAATCATTATGAGCGATCAGGTTTTATCGTTAGTGATGGGCAAGGTCAATTGACCAGATTAACGGTCAATGATTTATCTATAGCAAACTCAGACATCGTCACTACAAATGAAGCTATCGTTAAAGACAGTCAATACCATATGATGTCGTTTGATAATCACTTGCAAGCGCTTTGAGTATGAATATGCCGTCTGCATATCAGTCATCTTTACTAAAGAAATCTATACAGCGTTTGGCGCAAGCGGATATTGAGCTACATATCAGCAAAAAGCGGGTCAAAAATATCAACTTTCGCTTAAAACCGCATAAATTAATGGTTTCTGTGCCATTGTTTATTAGTTCAGCCCAAGCTGCGCAGGCTGTGATGAAGCGCGTGTCATGGGCGATAGCAAACCATCCGCAAGTATTAGAGCAGTATAAACGGCAACAACTTCCTTTAGCGCAAGCTTTAACTGCTGATAGTACTTTGCTATTGTGGGGTAAAGAGCAACCGTTCACTTTAAACCATGATGAAAAACTTGCCTATTATCGGCAACATCTTTCTGAAGCGATACCTGCATTATTTGCAAAGTGGCAACCGATTGTCGGTGCGACAGCCAATGAGATACGCCTAAAAAAAATGCATACGCGCTGGGGCAGTTGTAACACGCGTGCGCGCCGAATTTGGTTGTCTGTGTATCTGCCTGCTTATCCTATTGCGTGCACCGAATACGTCATTGTCCATGAGCTGTGTCATTTACACCATGCCAATCATAGTGCGGAGTTTTGGCAGACGGTAGCGAATGCAATGCCAGATTATCAGCATTGGCACGATATGCTGGCAGGGAAGACGGGAAAATTAGATTAAATGATTTATCTAAATAATATCCATAATCGTAAGGCATGTCCTCATTTTCATCACCATCTTTAAAATGAGACACGCTCTAATAAGCCTGATATGATAAGACATAACGATATAAACCGTGTCGTTTAAATAATAAGTTTGTCTACAGGGATGTCATATGGAAAACGTCAATCAAGCGGAATTTTGGCAGCAGCGTTATGAGCAAGACAGTATCGGTTGGGATATGGGACAGGTATCGCCACCGCTCAAAGCTTATATTGACCAACTGCCCGAATCTGCCAAAGAGCAAGCGATTTTGGTGCCGGGTGCGGGCAATGCTTACGAGGTAGGTTATTTACATGAGCAAGGATTTACCAATGTCACCTTGGTTGATTTTGCCCCAGCGCCGATTGCAGCGTTTGCTGAGCGTTATCCTGACTTTCCAGTTGAGCATTTAATCTGTGCCGACTTTTTTGAGTTATCGCCTGAGCAGTATCAATTTGATTGGGTGCTTGAGCAGACGTTTTTTTGTGCGATAAATCCATCACGCCGTGACGAGTATGTGCACCAGATGGCAGCGTTACTAAAACCGAATGGTAAGCTGATTGGTTTGCTCTTTGATAAAGACTTTGGACGAAAAGAACCACCGTTTGGCGGTACAAAAGCTGAATATCAGCAGCGTTTTGAGCAGCACTTTGATATTGAAATCATGGGACCAAGCTATAATTCACATCCTGCACGGCAGGGCAGTGAGCTGTTTATTAAGATGCGTGTAAAAGCATAATTTCGTGCTCAATATTTTTTCTAGCCTGCTTCCCTAACCGTGCATAGTAATAATCTGTCAGATAAAGCATTGGATGTGCCAGTAATTCTTTTAATACTGCCATGCGTCCGACGCGATAATCGTCATCTGAGACATGCGCATACTCTTGGCGTACAGCGTGAGCATAGTGTTCATACTCCGACCAAGATACCCCTAAAATACTTAAGTCCATATCTAGTAAATAAGCGGCATCGCTGTATTTTTCTCTCTCTTTAGCTTTGTTTGACCATTTTTCAACTTGATGACTAGCCGTCATCATAATCAACGCGTAGATATGTTGGCATTGCTCCGCATTTAAATAACCAGTTAATGACTCTAATGCATATTCTGCACTTTTAAGCTCGTTATCTGAGCGCGTCGGTTCATATATCACATCATGATACAACAGTGCTAACGCAATGATATGCGGCTCATGCAAATTACCCTTAACCTGATCGAACTGCCCAAACAACTGCTGAATATGCTGCAAGCTATGATAAGCACGCTGCGGATCGTTATAACGCATGGCGATATCCTGCCAAAGTATGCTCACTTGTTCTAGCGTGATATGGCTACTCATAGCGGATAAATGCTGCGTAAAAATCGTACCAAGCTCAGTATTTAGTTGCGACAAATCGTCCATCGTTAACCTTCGTTTGATAACTGCTGGCAATTTACAACCAACAGATTATTATTTATTAGCAGCATCTTCAAAGGCTTGCTTAAACACTTTACCCAATAAATTGACATCATCGACGCGAGCGTAGTTCAAACGGGTGACAAAAGCAATATGACGATGCGGTCCTTGCTCAGCGAGTGGTATCGCGACGGCATTTTGGTTCTGCAGATGCAGCTGGTCGAGCGCCATTTCTGGCACCAATGTCGTCCCCATATTGGCAAGTGCCATCTGTATAAGGGTGTTTAGACTGGCATCTGAAAAGCTTGATTTCATCTGTGCACGGTCAAAATGACAGACAGACAGGGTTTGATCGGTCAAGCAATGCCCTTCGCCGAGCAGCATAAGATTGGCGGTAGCCAGCTCATCAGCGTTGATGGTTTCAAGCTTGGCATGCACATCATCTTTTGGGAATACGGCAAAGAAATCCTCGCTCCAAAACTCAAAGCTGTGCAAACCATCGACCGCATAAGGTAGCGCGATAATAGCGGTATCAATATGACCGTAACGCACTTGCTCCAGCAAACGCTCCGTTTGTTGCTCAACGATGGTCATACGAAATTCTGGATAATTGGCTCGCAGGGCAGGTAAGACTTTTGGCAGCAGATAAGGCGCAATCGTTGGAATGATGCCGACAGTCATCGGATACGCCAGCGGCGATTGATGGCTATGGGCGCGTGTGGTCAAATCATTGACTTCAGAAAAAACTCGTTGCGCCCGCGTTAAAATGTCTTCACCAATAGGGGTAATCAATACTTGCTTATTATTACGCTCAAAAATCTGCGTATCCAGTTGCTTTTCTAACTCGGCGATACCCAAGCTCAGTGCCGATTGCGAGATATTACAGTCTTCTGCTGCACGTTTGAAGTGACGGTGCTTGGCCACTGCTAAAGCAAACTCAAGTTGACGTAAAGTAATCATAAAACCTCTCTATTAATGGGTTTTTAACGTGATATATTATGCTGATACATTTGGTGTACCAATTCGATATCCAAACTCGATGTCATCTTAACGTAACCTAACGGCTGTATAGTGACTGACGCATGCTCTATAGTGGCTGATGCATAATGCACTGATGATAAAAAGTAGAGAGAATAGTTTAACAAGTTTAATAAAACAAAACATCACATTAAAAACTTTTAACTGGATTAACGATAGGATTCGCGTATAGTTTGTCAGGTAGCCCAAAGCAGTAAAGGCTTAATAGAAACAATCATACCAAGAAATTTCAATCAACTTAACTATCAATCAACTATAAAGGAGCCAATCATGGCGTCTATTATTAATCAAGAAATCCCAGAATTTTCAGCTGATGCGTACGTTAATGGTGAATTCAAAACCATCACTTCAGAAGATGTAAAAGGCAACTGGGCAATCTTTTTATTCTACCCAGCTGACTTTACCTTTGTTTGCCCAACTGAACTTGAAGACATGGCTGCTCATTATGACGAGCTTAAAGGTTTGGGCGTAGAAGTATACTCAGTATCTACTGATACTCATTTCACGCATAAAGCATGGCATGATTCTTCAGAAGCGATCGGTAAAGTACAATACCCAATGATCGGTGATCCTACTGGCCGTATCACTCGTGGCTTTAACGTCATGATCGAAGAAGCAGGTTTGGCTGAACGCGGTACGTTCCTAGTTGATCCAGACGGTTTGATTCAAGTTGCTGAGATTCATGCTGGTGGTATTGGCCGTAGTGCAAAAGACATGCTACGTAAAGTGAAAGCCGCTCAATATGTTCGTGAAAACGATGGCGAAGTTTGCCCAGCAGCTTGGGAAGCTGGTCAAGAAACATTAAAACCAAGTCTTGATCTTGTTGGTAAAATCTAACTCTTGAGTTAATGAACTGGCTCAATACTTTAGATATTTGTAGTGCTGTATATCCTACTTTGAGTTAAACCAGCATTATAAATGAAGACCCCATCAGCATAAGTTGATGGGGTCTTTTTGTGTCATTTATCAATAAGTGTTTTTATTCATGCATTGTGAGAATAAGTGAAGCGCTAAGCATGAGATTGTAGTTTATTTTTATCAATTATCTTATAAATCTCATCTTTTAAATGCAGTTTTCGTCGTTTCATCAGTTCAATTTCTTCATCGCGACTGGTGTGTGTCACCAAGTTTTTATCCAACTGATTAATCTGCTGATCTAGCTGGGTATGCTCATCAAAGATCGTCGCAAAATGACTGTCTTTTAGCTTAAGCTCAGCAATAATGTCTTTGTTATCTTGCCATGTATCAGTCTTTCTCATGTTGTCATCCTTGTTATGAAGCGCAAGTTTGCAGTAAGCATCCGCGCATGGTCGTAAGATTTTTTTGATGAATTGCTATGATTTTGAGACTTGATTTTATTAAGCTAAAACACTATTTAGCTCAATATGGATAAGACCTAATAGTAGCAGAAAGCTTCTTTGATAAACTTGCATAAAAGACAATCTGCAACGAGGGAAATAGGAGTTTTTCCTATTAGCCTCATTTGATTGTAGCGAAAAAATAGCCTTGTTACCATGAGAATAATCTACATGTAGATTAATATTTAATTTTAAATAATAATTAATGATTGGTTTTATAAAACATAAGGTTTGAGTTTCTCAGCTTGCCGAAACCCTCAGAACCTATGATAATAGAGACATCAAAGGGCATAAACTTATGGCCTATAATATTTTAGATAAAATTATTAATACTAAATAGTCTATATTTGAACGAGCAACATGACAGTTGCCGTTACATATCCAGTAATGATGAGGAACAAACATGATAGATAAAAGTTTATTAGATGCCATCAAAAGTTACAGCGAAAAAATGACTCGTCCAATTACCTTTGTATTGGGTAGTGGCGAACATAGCAAGCGTGCTGAATTGATTGATTTTTTGACTAAAATCGCTGGCACCACAGATAAAATCAATTTTGATGCAACAGCAACTGATGACAGCTTACCAAGTCCAATTAGCTTTAAAGTGGTCAGTCATGTCGATGGTGCATTGACTGATACGGGTATTGTTTTTAGTGGTATCCCCGGTGGTCATGAATTTACCTCGTTGATTTTGGCTATTTTGCAAGCCGGTGGTCATACGCTAAAATTGGATGAAAGTATTCAAAAGCTGATTAAGCGTTTTAATAAGCCACTACAGTTTCAAACTTACGTGTCGCTATCTTGCCACAGTTGCCCAGAAGTGGTACAAGCGCTCAACCAGTTTGCACTATTGAACGATGGTATTAGCAACGAGATGATTGATGGTGCTCTATTCCAAGAGCAGGTTGATGCTAATAACATCCAAGGTGTACCAGCGGTATTCTTAAATGGTAAACCGTTTGCCAATGGTCTCATCGACACGGCAAAATTGATTGGAAAGTTGCAAGAGCAATTTCCTGACTTGTTAGCAGAAGCTGATGACGATGCTGAGCAGTTAGAGCAGCAAGATGTGACGATTATTGGTGCAGGTCCAGCTGGTGTTGCCGCTGCGATTTATACCGCTCGTAAAGGCTTAAAAGTGACGATGGTTGCTGATCGTATCGGCGGACAGGTGAAAGACACGCAGGATATCGAAAACTTAATTTCTGTGCCTTTAACGACTGGTACTGAGCTGTCAGCGAACTTTGAAAAGCATTTGCGCGAATACGATATTAATTTAAAAGAGCACGTCAGCGTCAAAGAAATCAGTGAGACAGAAGATGAAAACTATCGCATTCATCTAAACACGGGTGAGACGTTTGAGACACGCAGTATTATCTTAGCGACGGGTGCTCAGTGGCGTAAGCTTGGTGTTCCGGGTGAAGAAGAAAACATCGGTAAAGGTGTGGCTTTCTGTGCTCACTGTGATGGCCCATTCTTTAAGGGTAAAGACATTGCTGTCGTCGGTGGTGGTAACTCTGGTATCGAAGCGGCATTAGATCTTGCTGGTATCGTGAAGCATGTGACCGTGCTTGAGTTCGCGGATGATTTAAAAGCGGATCAGGTATTGATTAACAAAGCCAAAGAGAAAGCCAATATCGAATTTATCACTGGCGCAGCGACGCAAGAAATTAAAGCGACTGATGGCAAAGTGACTTCGATCGTTTATCAAGATCGCAGCACAGGTGATACTCATGAGCGTGACTTGGCAGGGGTGTTTGTACAGATTGGTTTAGTACCGAACTCTGCGTTTGTTAAAGGCTTTGTTGATTTGAACCGTTTTGGCGAGATTGAGATTGATGAGCGCTGCCGTACTGATCGCAAAGGTATCTTTGCTTGTGGTGACGTCACGACTGTGCCATTTAAGCAGATTAATATTGCGATGGGTGAGGGTAGTAAAGCGGCATTATCAGCGTTTGAGTACTTGGTTATGCAGTAAGTTATTTCACGCTAAATTTAGTCTCACAAGCCACCTCTTTTGAGGTGGTTTTTTTATGGGTGCTGATATATTACTTGTAAAAATTTATCAATTAACTTATGTTCGTTAATATTTTATGAGAGCCTTAATAGTGAAAAATAAATATGCAATTCGCAAAAATAATTATTGGGTTAAATGTCTGGTTTTTATATCGTTTATATTCAGTGTAACCAATACTTATGCAGGGCAAACGGTCAATGAGATTCTGAATGAATACTATCCTATCTATAATGAGGCTAAGCAGTGTCGAGGTATTATGGCTAATAACGGTTCATCAGATGGCGAAGGCACACTTTATCAAAACGGTTACTGTATTAAAATTGATAGACAATTAAAGGTAGAAACCAAGCAGGGTACAAGGTTATATATATCGGTCATTGGCGACATCGGTTTTAATGAAGATGGTAGCCAAGCTTATGGAGCACACGTCTTTTCTGGTCTAGTAGGCATGTTTGTTCTAAAGCCACAGGGTTCAGGCTGGGAAGTAGAATCTGCCAATCCAGCGATGAATGCAGGCAGCTCTGGTAAAGCTCTAAAAGACTGGAAGCTGATACAAGTTGCCCCTGATAAGTGGGGATTTATTAATATTCATAGTGACTCGCATTGGGTTCATTCAGGGTCAGCTTTTATTTTACTTACGCCAGACAAGAGTAATATTAGAAGAAGCTGGGTAGAAGCTAAGTATGAACATTCTAATGCAGGATCTGGGTCAGCAGGAAGCTGTAGCAATCCTGATGCCGATACCTGTACACTTTTAAAAGCTAAACTAGGCGTTGATAAGAAGACGATAATTAATGGTTTTTATCCGTTAGAGATTACGCTAAACGGTTTTGAAGATGATAAGGTATATAAAAATCAAGTCTATCTTATTAAGTATCAGCCCCGATTAGGGTATCAAGTACCTAATGATTATCCAATGAAAGATGTCAGCTTTTGATTCATATTCATAACTATATTCGTGTTTCATAAAAATGAACGATAAAAATTTTGAGAGCTTCAAAGGAAGTATTTAAGATGTTCAAATCTAATTTAGGATTACTCAGCTTAAGAAAACTAACGTTCCTTATTACAGTCACATTAATATGCGGTACAGCCTCTGCTGTTGATAGCGTGATAGATATCCTCAAGCAGTACTATCCGCTTTATAACGAAGCATTACAGTGTCATGGTGTCATTGCACCTTCTGGTTCTGTGAATGGTTTAACTAAAGGGCCTTATATGACGGGCTATTGCATAGATATTGATAGGCAAAAGGTCATAGAGACGGATAAAGGTAAACGCTTATATATATTAATTACAGGTGATGTTGGCTTTGATGAAGATGGTGAAGAAGTTTTACGTGGTCATGCCGATAGTGGTTTAGTCGGTATGTTTGTTTTAAAGCCTAAGGGTGAAGGCTGGCAAGTTGAGTCGGCCAATCCTTATATGAATGCAGGCAGTAATGGTCTTGGTTTAGGTGATTGGGATTTAGAACAGTTTGCGACAAATACGTGGGGCTTTATAAATGAGCATGGTGATACGCATCAAGGTTATTACAGTGATAGTCTTGTCATATTGACACCTAGTGGCAGCGGTATTACACAGAGTTGGATAGGTATTAATTTTAATAACGAAAATGCGGGGAAATGCGAAGACGATATGTCAGAGTGTGATGATGTCAAAGCTACTTTTACTGTTGATAGCAGTAGGGTAGTCAATGGGTTTTATCCTTTGGAACTAACCATCAATGGGCGGACAAAAGGTAAGGTATATGCTGATTTTGTTTATCGTATTCATTATCAAAAAGACAAAGGTTATATAGAGCCTAATGATTATCCTTTAAAAGATAACTACTAAGCTCGTTTCCAATGATTCACTTTTAATCAGCCAACACCCCAACCACCGACAGTATCTCACCTGCTTCATCTTCTTTAATTACGCGAGTTTCTTCAAGTGCTGCCTCTCGCCAAGCCTGTAGATGAGGATTGTTTAACATCGTCTCACAATACTGTTTGGTCGTTGATTTCAACACTATATCAGAGGCATCGGCATACGTTTGCAAACGTAGAATAACTGGTGCGAAAAAAGCATCAGCGGCAGTGAAATGACCAAATAGATAACTGTCTGTTGAGCGATTTTTTAAACAATCTGCAAAAATCTCTTCGATACGAGCAATGTCCTTTAAACATGCAGCGCTGGGTTGTATTTTTGCTATGGCTCGAATGTTCATCGGCATGTCACTACGAATGCCCATCAGCCCTGAATGCATTTCAGCGACGATACTTTGGCAATAGGCGCTATTTATTCTGATGCTAGTATTGCTTTTAGTCTCAGACTTACTCAGTCCTGTCCAAACATCTACGTTGGTAAAATAATCATTGATATGCATGGCAATCGCTAAGGTGTCCCAAACTGTGACTTTTTCATCATCTTGACCATAGACCAAAACTGGCACTTTGCCTGTTGGCGCATGCTCATCGAGAATGGGTATCGCGGATGGATGAAACAGTTCAATCAGTTGCTCATCAAAATCAATATTAAAAGCTTTAAGTAGTAGCCAAGCTCGCAATGACCATGACGAATAGTTTTTATTGCCGATAATGAGAAGTGGTTTTTGCATCATAAAATCCTATCAAATTATATAAATAAAATTTGATTATGTACCCAATGCTGAAAATTGACCAGTCTATAGTTCAGTAATTCCAATAAAAAATGCCCATCCAAAATTTGGACGGACGTTTTTTCAGCAGTAGCGATTATATTTAAATCACTATCAATCGTCTAATAAATCCATACGCTTTGCCGCTTCATAAATACCTGTTGAGCGGTTGCCAGTACGGCAAAAGATCAGCATTGGCTGTTCAGCTTGATTAAAGAAATCAGCAAATTCTTCGACATGGTTTTGATTAAGCTCACTACCAGCGAAAGACACTTCTTTATAAGCAAGACCTGCTTTTTTAGCAGCAGCTTCAATCTCGGCGCTAGTCGGCTGGTTTAGTTCTTCACCATCTGGACGGTTATTAATAATGGTTTTAAAACCATTTTCAGCAATCATAGGTACTTGATCAGGGGTGATTTGTCCGGTAATACTAATTTGATGGCTCATAAGAGCTCCTTTTTATTTTTTATATTAAATAAAGTGTGTGGCGTAAAATACAGAATCTTAGACTAATCTTAATAGGCAACTTTCTAAAGAGACCGTATGTAAGCGTTATCGATTTTTTATAGTAATGGTTATAACAAACCTTGCATCAATGCGCTTTGATACAACAATTTAGCACGTGCACCGGTCCCGCAAAACATCAATATTGGTTTAGGCATCGAGCGATAAAACGCCGCAAACTGCTCGACAGTCGCCATGCTCAAGCGCTCATCATCAAACGGTAAATGATGATAAGTAAGGTTGGCTTTTGCCGTCGCACTGGTAAAGTCACTGCTATTGGGCTGCGTTTCTGTCTCGGCATCAGGACGAATATTGAGCACGGAGCGGTAGCCAAGCTCAGCAATCTTGACACATTGGCTTGGATAAATTTGCTTATAAATAGTTAAATTATCGGTCATAAGTCGTTTCGGTCGCGTATATTAAAAGACGTTTGGAGGTATTGTATTGTAGCTAAGCGCCATTTTATAAAGGCTGTACTTTAGGTATCTATTCTAAAGGCTGTATTTTTTAAGGGCTTATACCAATTTAGCATAACACAGCTTTTATCATATCTATATTTTGTCAAAGCATAATAATAATTATGCTTGATTGAGCAACATATGCCTCACAGACCGATTAGACATCCTTTAGCGCATTTACCGCATCCATCGTGCTTAAATAAACTTGACCTGAGAGGTTAGTAATGACCGGAGTATGCTCGATGATGTCCATTACTGGCCCTTTAATAAAGCTAAAGTTTAAATGTTTATTTTGGTTCAACAGCTCTTGATTGAGGCTAATCAGCATCTCTTGTCCGGTCAAATCAATATGATTGACTGCTGACATGATGAGTATGACCTCATGCGCTTCTGGATATTGCTGAGTGGCTTGTATGACCCTACGATGGACGGATTCACTATTGCCAAAAAATAAGCTCTCATCGATACGCAGCATCAATAAATTGCTAAAGGTCACCACATCGTGACGGTTTATATTGCGAAAATGCCCTGTGCCAGCTAGCTGACCAACCACAGCGACGTGCGGTTTACTCGATTGCCAAATGAGGCTAGCAAACGACACCATCAAACCAATCACCAAGCCAGTATTTAATCCAAATATCAATACGCCGATGAATGCCGCCAAAAAGCTGGCCGCATCTAGACGGTCGCGTTGCCATGCCGATTTCAAGGTTGCCATATCAATGAGACCGATGATCGATGCCATGATGGTTGCGCCCAATAAAGCGTAGGGCAATGGTGCGAGTACATTGCCAAAAGCGATTAAAGCAGCAATCATGACCAGCACAGTTACTAAACTTGCAACTGGTGTTTTGGCACCTGAGTCGGCATTGATGGCGGTACGCGAAAAGCCGCCAGCGACGGTAAAGCCTTGAAAAAAGCCACCCGCCATATTGGCGAGCCCCAGTCCAGTCAGCTCACTATTGGCGTTAAAAGCCTCACCGCGCAGGCGTGCATAGTTGCTGGCGACGGAGCTGCTAGAGACAAAGATAATCAATGCTATCAAACCTGCGCTAGGTAATAGATTCAGCGCCTCATCGAAGTCTGGTACATAGGGCAGGGTAAAGGTTGGTAAGCCTTGTGGAATACTCCCAATCGTGGCCACGCCGTTCGTGGTCCAGTGTAAGCTGATGCTCAAAACAATCGCAATACCGAGCAAAATGAGCGGAAATAGTCGCTCAGCCCATTTGGCATAAGACGCTGATAACCAAGATTTCCATAGCCATTTGCTACCGTAGCGATTGGCCACCAACAGTGCAAAAGCAATGACGCCAATAACTAAGGTTAGTGGATGTAGCTGGCGCGCATACATTTGCATGCTTGATAGATAACCGATTAAGTTATTTCCCGCAATAGGAATCGCAGTCAGATATTTAAGCTGACTGACAAAAATCAATACGGCTGCACCACTGATAAAGCCTGCTGAAACGCCGCGACTGATAAACTGCATAATCCAGCCAAGTTTGAGCCGCCCTGCTAGCCATAACATCGTACCAACCATCAATGACAGCAAACTTGCCATCAATATATACTGCTGAGAGCCCTCTGTAGCATAAGGGTGCAGGCTGCTGGCTGTCATAATCGCTGTAATAGCGACAGGCCCTACTGCTTGCACATTACTCGAGCCTATCCATGCATAGACCAACACGGGAACGATGGCCGCGTAGAGTCCATAGACGGGTGGTAATCCTGCCAATACCGCATAACCTAAGCTTTGTGGAATGACGAGCACCCCAACCACCAACCCAGCAACAACGTCAGTTGGCAAGGCAGACAGCTGGTATTGACGCAACCAAGCAGGAATCAGACGAGCGGTGATAGAAGGCATAGCAATATGTCATCACAATATATAGTCAAACCTATATAAATCAGATACGGTGTCAGGCTCGCTTAGTCTACTATTTGTAGTACTTTCGCTTGCCTTCCTTGTATCTAAACTATATTGAACCGACTATAGTAGAAAAAATTGAATAGAAGAAAATTTAATTACAGCTAAGCGCTAAATTCACAAGGTAATGCTGAAAAATGACGCTAACAAGTGATTCTAAAAACTCAAGCCAATAAACTAGCTGTCAGTTTTGGCACAAAAGCGTTCATACAATAAATGTAACACCGCCAAGGCATCGTCACTGGCAATACTATAATAAATTTGCTTGCCTTCGCGGCGGGTCGTCACCAGCGCATCTTTGCGTAGAATACCAAGCTGCTGTGACAAGCTTGGCTGACCAACACCGACTAAGCTTTCAAGCTCGCTGACGCAATACTCTCCTTGAGTCAACTGACATAAGAGTAATAAGCGATCCGGATGTGAAAGCGACTTTAATAATTGGCTGGCTTGCATGGACGCTTGCTGCATTTGCTCAGCAAGGTCTTTAGGGGCAAAGTCTGCTACGCTAGATGACGCATCATCAATGCTAGTAGTCGAGGTGCTCAATGCTGAAGTAGAAGTAGTCAGAGCAAGCTCCTTATATAAGACATAATAAAAAATTTAGGATTAATAGCTAAGATAAGATTAATTATCAATGATATTGCCACGGATAGCAAGTTATCATTATTTACATTATATAAATTGATAAAATGTTAAATCGTTGCTATATTGGCATGCATCGTTGATAAATATGTGGCGGTCAATACGATAAGCTGAAGCCGGTGCATATTATACTGAACAATTTATCAAAAAATAAAATATTCATCTAAAAGCAAAGAGGTAGCCATGCAAGTTCATTCATTCTTACATAGCGACACAGAAACTTATACTCACGTACTCGCGGACGTTCAACAACAAGTCTGTGCCATCATCGATCCGGTGTTGGATTTTGATGCTAAGTCAGGGCGCACTAGTACTACTAGCGTCGATGAGGTGATAGGGTTCGTCCGCGAGCATGGTTGGGAGCTGGTTTACATAATAGAGACTCATGCGCATGCTGACCATATATCCGCCGCGATACATGTCAAAGATACACTTGGCGGGCAGTTGGTAATCGGTCAACATATCACCGAAGTGCAAAAAATATTTAAGCAAATATTCAACTTTGATACCAGCTTTCGCACCGATGCCAGCCAGTTCGATATTCTAACGGATGAGGGCGATACTTTGGTGCTTGGCAATATTACTATTACGGTCATGTATGTACCGGGTCATACGCCGGCAGATATGGCCTATATTGCGACTGATGATGAAAAGACCGTGGTCTTTGTTGGTGATACTTTATTTGCTCCTGATGTCGGGACGGCTCGCTGTGACTTTCCGGGTGGCGATGCCAAGACGCTGTACCACTCAATCAAGAAGCTCCTTGCTCTCCCTGAAGACACGATAATATATCTGTGCCATGATTATCCAAGCAAGGGTCGTCAACACTGTCCAACCACGACTGTCGCTGCACAAAAACTGGGCAATATCCATGTCAAAGATGGTATCAATGAAGCAGAGTTTGTGCAAATGCGTGAGCGCCGCGATGCCACTCTTGATATGCCGCGTCTAATTATTCCATCGGTACAAGTAAATATCGATGCAGGTCATTTCCCAGAGCCAGAAGACAATGGTACCCGTTATCTCAAAGTACCGATTAATGTACTTGGGCAATAAGACAGATATCAGGATAAGCAGACATCAGAATAAGCAAACATTATAAACATGCATCACGTTACGTAAGCACAATACGAGTATAAGCCATCATAATGCTAGTCTTTACCGTAAACACATGGCTATATTACTCCTCTACCATTAAGCCTTCACACTTAAGGATTGAACCATGGAAATTAATATCGGCAGTACTGAGCGTTTACTACGTATCATCGCGGGTGTTGTGATTATCGGCTTGGGTTTGTATTTTCAAAGCTGGTGGGGCGTGATTGGCTTAGTGCCTTTACTCACGGGACTCTTCCGCTTTTGTCCTTTGTATAAAATGCTTGGGGTGAATACCTGCAAGCGTTAAAAAGTCGCTAGATTTATTGTCATAAATACATAATCAAGCATGGGTATTGGATACTTTGATCGACCAATACCCATGCTACTTGTATAGGAGTCTTATAATGAGTGAGCAAAACTCTCATCTGGTCTGCCCACATTGTCAGGCAACCAACCGCATACCAGCAGCCAAACTTAGTGCTGCGCCAAATTGTGGCAAATGTGGTCAGCCGTTATTAACGGGGAGTCCTCATGAACTAAACGCCCAAACGGTTCGTAAAGTCATTCAAAAAAATGAAGTCTTGACCATCGTTGATTTTTGGGCGAGTTGGTGTCAGCCGTGTCTGATGATGGCACCGCAGTTCAAGACGGCAGCCAGTCAGTTGCCACAAGTAGTGTTTGCCAAAATACAAACCGATAAATATGAGCAAGCGGCGGCACCTTATAATATTCGCAGTTTGCCAACCATGGTGGCTTTTAAAAATGGTAGAGAGATAGCACGGCAGTCAGGTGCGTTACCTAGCGATCAAATTGTTCAGTGGGTACAAAGCTTACATTCTTGAGTTTTAACGGATTATGATTATAAAAAAGCCAGTATGCTTATTGCATGCTGGCTTTTTTATAACAAATACTATCTAAAGTCATCAAAGAGTTGAGCAGTTAAATATTACTTATCAAACTTAACTTATTAAATATAATCTATTACACATAATCTATCACGTATTACTCGCCATAAATCTTAACACCATTGGCAAAGCTACAACGCTGAATGCGGGCGGATTGAATGATGGCATCACGCTCGCCATAGAGCCGTGATAATTTTGCATCGCGCGCCTTGGTATTGTTGCTTTTGCCAACGCCAAAGCTAATATTAGGGGAAATACCCCAACGCCCTGCAGAAACCCCAACCCCGACACCTGAGGCGGATAAAGTTGATTGCTCATTGCGCGCCGCGTCGACATAGCGATTGACGCGGGTATATTCTTGACTAAGGGCTTGGCAATCGTAACTTTGATACGTGCTTGGCGGCACATATTGTGGCGTGACATTACCCGTCGAGGCACAGCCTGAGAGACCAAAAATGCCAGCTGTCGCCAGTAGTGTCGCTGCAGTAAGAGTTTTCATAGTGGCTCCATTAGGCTAGGTTAAGGTGATTGGATTTATGTAAGATAGCAAAAATAATGAGATTAAGATATTGAAAATATAGCAATTATTAAATATTTTCAATACTAGTAATATAAGTATTTGTGCAATCAAAATATGATATGTTTATTAAAATAAGTTGCCAGGTTTAGCAAAGGCAAGTACCACAATGCCCAGATATGCCGCTCCAGCAATAAGAATACCGGTCTTTCTTTGGCTAGATGTGGCGTTATTATTGAACGCTTTGATACTGGCACTGATAGCCGCAACCAGTAAGATTACTTTTGCAAACACCCATTGTATGGGTGCATTGGCACTCATCAGCTGCATTAGCATGACTGCCCCTGACACAATAATGAGGGCATAGAGAATGTGCGAAGAGATTTTGACCACGCGTGGCGCTTGCTTGTTTGAGCTTAATACCAAATAGCTCTGATATAAAAACAGGGCAATGAGCAATACAGCCATGAGCATGTGTAGATGTTTCATGAGATATTATTTCCTTTAAAGGTGCAGTTTCAGCGCTTACTGGTTACATATAATGATGGTATGGAAAATACTATCTTCGCAATAGTTCGTTATTAGCCCTTGTTTTGTCCAGCACATAACGGACTATCAGGGCTTTGACCTTGCCATTCTATTGGGGTATAAGCATGAATCGCTAAAGCATGGATTTGACCACCTTGCGAGGTTAATAAGGAGTTTGCCAGTCCATATACAAGTTGATGCCGTGCGACCAATCTTTTGCCTTCAAAAGCATCACTAACAATCGTAAGCTTAAAATGGCTTTCTTTACCATCAAAATAACCAGAATGATTCATTGACTCATTCAACAATTCTATATGTTGCGGCTGCAACGCTTGTAGCTCAGCATTGAGCGCATCAGCGGTCGGTGTTTTACTCATAATAATCTTTCCATATATTTTGCCTAATAGTACTTAGCAATTTGTGAATTGCAAATAATGCCCATTATAGCAGACGCTATTAGCGGTAAAGCCTGCTATTAATTGGCGTGTGCCTGTAAGCGATTACACTTTTGAGCTATCCTGTTTCTAAAAAATATAGCAATGAAAAATATTCTTTTTAACATACTGTCTTTAATGACGATAAATAATAGCCAGTCATGGTAAGTAGCGGCATCTGTTAGCTATCAGCATAAAAAAGCAGAGCACAATTGATAACCTGTACTCTGCTTTTATAAGTAACAACCATTTACTCAAAGCATGAAATCTAACAATCTCGTTAGCGGCGCGCTTTTTGATAAAGCGGCATCACTTTAGGCATTAACGATTGCAATTGAGCAATACGATTGCTGCTGGTCGGGTGAGTGCTTAAGAACTGTGGTGGCTCACCTTGGCTTGCGCTTTGCATTTTCTGCCATAAGGTAACCGCTGCTTGCGGATTATAGCCAGCACGTGCCATTAACTCTAGACCAATTTGATCGGCTTCAGCTTCTTGTGTGCGACTGTGCGGACGGCTCAGTCCCAAATCCCCAGCAACGTTTGCTAGTTCAGCTTGACCTTGCGACAGTCCAAAGATGCTGGCCGCTACACCGATACCAGTCTGCGTGGCATATTGGCGTGAGAGACGTTCACGTGAGTGCTCACGCAGCGCATGTGACATCTCATGACCCATAATAGCCGCAATCTCGTCATCGGTGAGATTCAGGCGGTCAATGATACCCGAGTAAAACATGATTTTGCCACCCGGCACCACAAAGGCATTCAGCTCATTAGATTTGATCGTATGCACTTCCCATTGCCATTTCGCCGCATCTGGACGGTAGACGCCGACCTGACCGACCAAACGATTAGCGATGTTCTTTAAGCGATTAAGCTGAGCCTTATTGGTATCTAACACGCCGCGCGCTTTTGCTTCTTGCAACGTTTTGGCATAACTCTGTGCAGACAGCTGCAAAACTTGCTCACTAGAAACCAGTAATAGCTGCTGACGGTCAACGCCAACGGCCCCAGTACTGGTGGTGCTGGTACAGCCTGTCAGGGCTAGTGCCGACAATGAAGCGGCCATCACGGTGCTGGTCAGTAATTTTTTCATAATAAACATCCTCGCTGTAAATGATAAAAAGTAAAATAGAACAAAGTGGCGGTTAATAACAAAGCGGCTACTAATAACAAAGTGATTATCGTTGAAACAATTGTCGTTCAAATGACTCGTATTAAATTTTTTGTGGAATAAAGAGTCAAAGCAGCAAGTAAGGCAATTTTTTATTAATGTTCTACCTATGCTTGCTACGTGACCTCAACAGTAAAATTTTACCCGAACTGTCATTAGGCATAAGTATAATAATGTTACTAAGGCAAAACCAATGCAGGAAAAGTAACAATACAGCGTAGGATTGTAAGTGAGAGGGACGTTGACACCAACAAATCTATTTTTCATGACTAACGTCTATAAACTTGATAGGCGGCATAAATCTCAGTCAAAAAATAGTCTCATAGGCGATGAGATACTACCTACAAGGACAGAGCTTTAGATTTCTAACATTATTCTGAAAAATAATTGATATTATTTTAAATAAATAATTATCGCTAAATCAATTATTTATGATAATTACATCAATAAATAGCGAGTTAAAGACATAATATTGGAAATAAACGTTAAAAATGAGGTTGACAGGGTTAGAATATCTGATAGAATAGCCAGCCTATCGAGACGGAGTTGTTGTTAACAACACTACAATTCGATAATCAGCGGGAATAGCTCAGTGGTAGAGCATAACCTTGCCAAGGTTGGGGTCGAGAGTTCGAATCTCTTTTCCCGCTCCAAATATGGCTTGAAAAAGCATCAAAGCCTCACTTTATTGTGAGGCTTTTTTTTGTCCTGATTTTAAGGGTTGTCATTGTTTCTTAAGAATATTTCGATGACATTCCAAGTTACTATCGACGGAATTAACGACATAGATTACTAAAAGTTGCAGCGCCAAAACTAAGTTACAAAAGGTGGTCAATTTGACACATTAGGCTCAGTTCAATCATGCATAATTATATAGATCGTTTAAACGAATATAACAACAAATAATCCATCTATAAACAATGATGATAATAAGGAATAATTATGCAAGAATTCAAACATAGAGCATTTAATGAATTATTTGATCTGTCAGGAAAAACTGCGATTGTGACGGGCGGTGCAAATGGTATTGGTAAAGCAACGGCGTTACGTCTAGCACAAGCTGGGGCAAATATCGCTATTGCTGATTTAAAACTAGAAGATGCAAAGGCTGCGGTCAAGGATATCGAAGTGTATGGTGTAAAAGGCTTGGCAGTCGAATGTAATATCTTGAAAGATGAAGATTTGGTCGCTATGGTAGACAAGGTCGTAGCTGAATTTGGCACTGTCAATATTTTAATCAATAATGCTGGTGGCGGCGGCGGTGGTCGTGAAAACCCAGCCACAGCATCGGTCGATGATATTCGCCGTGATTTTGAGTTGAATGTTTTTAGTGGCTGGCGCTTGTCTCAATTATGCGTGCCACACATGAAAGCGTCGGGTTATGGCTCGATTGTATTTACCACTTCGATGTCGAGTATCAATAAAAGCCCGAACATGAGTGGTTATGCAGGTTCAAAAGCGGCTGTCAATCATATGGTGGCGAACTTGGCACATGATTTTGGCCCTGAGGTACGCGTCAATGCGGTTGGCCCTGGTGCCACGCGTACTGATGCCTTAAAAACCGTGCTAACACCAGAAATCGAAAAGAAAATGCTAGAGCATACGCCGATTCAACGTTTGGGTGAAGCCGATGATATCGCTGGTGCTATGCTGTATTTTGCCGCACCACTATCTGAGTGGGTCAGTGGTCAAACCATATTTGTGAATGGCGGCGGTGTGCAAACCTTAGACTAAGTTTATCTGCATATGAAAGTATTTAAACCATGATGTTAAAGCTATAGTAAATAGTAAAAAAACCGTTATGAAAGGCGTCATCCAATGTATAGTTGGGTGACGCTTTTATCGTTTTAAGGCTATGTTTCATGATGAAGATGCTGGCGCATTGATAGGCTGCATCTTTCAATTGACTGAATATGCTCAATTGATGATATTCAAGTTATTCAAAGCAAATATGGGCAACCTCATTGCAAAAGGTTTGCTTGCCATTTTTAAAGCCTGCGATGGCTTGCGAATTGATTCTAATCGCTTCTACCGCGTCTTTCGCTTCTAATATGACTAGTGTAGCCGGTGCTCCTACTTTAATCTCCGTTTGCTGTGACAAAAGTTTCGCTGCATTTTTGCTAATCATATCGAATACCTCCGCTATCTGCTCATCTTTTGCTAATTGAGTGATATTGGCGTACATATTTGCCATTCTAATCAGTGAGGCATCACCGTAAGGCGTGAAAGCATTTAAAATATTATTGCTAGAAATAGTCGTATTGATGCCCATTGCTAATAGCTCATTGGCGTTGACCATGCCTCTAGGAATGAGCACATCATAATCACGCCCATTCAAAAATATGTCGGTGGCTGGTAACACCGTCAAGGTAATGTCAGCGAATTTCAGTAACGCAGCCATTTCTATACGTTTGTCTTTGTCCATCGCCGACAGTTTAGTCACATGACCAATAGACACGCGACCTTGATAATGGCGCTTGATGGTTTCTTCAACCAATTTTGGAATGCTCGAGCCTTGTGGATCCAGATCAAAATCTAAATGAAAATCAACATCGACGTCAAACTGCTCAGCCAAGTCAAACACCATTTCAATATGCTTGTGAGGATTCTCATCTTTGTATGGACAGCCGCCAACCAAATCAGCGCCTTGCGACAATGCCAGTTTTAGTAGCTCATAAGTATGCAGGTCATTGGTCAATCCTGATTGCGCAAAGGCGCAAATCTCTATATCGATGGCAAATGCATAGGTGTCGCGGGCTTTTTTGATGGCATTAAAGGCACGCATCTCTGTTTTTGAATCTGTTTCAACAAAGGTGCGCAGACCAACGGTGCCTTTTTTAATCGCCATCTCAATCACTCGTGAAGCACGATTAAACACATCTATTTCCGTAAAATCCTTTTTAGCCTTACCTGTTTCTTCAACAGCCTCGTTTAAATCACCTTGCTCTATAGTACAGCGATCAAGGATGCAGGCTTTATCAAGGTGAATGTGGCTCTCATAGAATCCTGCACAGACAAAGTAACCTTTAGCATCGTAAATTGCTTTTGGCGCATCATCATATTCAGTTTTTTCCGAAATATCGTCAATGCTCTCAATATAAGCGCCGTTTATACTGATATTGACCAAGTTTTTATGATTGGGTAATTGGGCATTTTTTATAAGTAAATCGGGCATCGTTTTTCCTTGTTTTTTTCCTTGGAGTGATTCAACGATCAATGGCACTTTAGTGTCAAGAGTGGGGGTTTTAAACTTTAAATCCGCATGACTATTCGATGTTTTTATTTTTTCCTACCCAACGGTCGTTTTTTGTTCATGAGTGGTTAGGAGCAAGCGTCATCGAGTCTAATATATGGCATATAATGACCACCGCTACGGTATGTAGACTTTGTTTATAAATAGACTATATCGTTTTTACCAAAAAACATACTTAGTTATTAATGTTTTATTGTTATAATTATCTTATAAGTTATAGGTGTATGTTAAGATATACTAATAATAAAAAGAGTAAATAATAAGCTAAATTTAGCTTCATAGCTTGAAACTACGAAGGCATTTCTGTGATGGAATGACTTTATTTAAATACAATCAGATAAATGGGAAAAAGTATGTCAAATATCGATGAGTCGTTACAAGAATTAATGAATCTTGATGGTGCAATGGGTGGCTGTATCGTTGACTATATGTCAGGCATGGTACTTGGTATGGCTGGCGGCGGCGTTGACTTAGAACTTGCAGCAGCAGGTAACTCGCAAGTGGTAAAGGCGAAAGTAGCAACGATGAAATCATTAGATATCAAAGGTGAAATCGAAGATATGTTAATCACCTTGGAGTCTCAACTGCATATCATTCGTCCTACAGCCAAGCATGAAGACTTGTTTATTTATTTGGTGCTTGATAAATCAAAAGCCAATCTTGCATTAGCCCGCCGTAAGGTACAAGCCGTAGAAAATAAACTAGAGATATAATTCGGTGGTCGTGTTCAAAAAATGAGTGATTTATCAAACTCTCCTTGTTGCTTATCGCGCCTTAAATAAGACAAGAGTGGCAACAAAGTTAAATTCGCTATGTACGTACTGTACATAGCGAATTATTATTTTATAGACAGTAGGAATAACTTAACGAGCGTGAGCCGTTTTATCAAGTGGTGGCAAAATGAAGTGTATTGCATACTGACCCCTGCCGTCAAATCCGTACACATAAACTTGGGAGATTTTAATTACGCAGCCTGACGATAATAATCAAACCACACCTGTCTTGGCGATTTATAGCCCAAACCCTTTTGAATCCTCGTCTGATTGTAGTACAGCTCGATGTATCTAATAATATCGTTGATCGCTGCAAATCTAGTCTTATAATCCTGATGATATACCAGCTCATTCTTTAAAGTGCCCCAGAAGCTTTCTATCGGAGCATTGTCGAAGCAATTACCTTTAGCGCTCATTGAGCCTGTAA
>NZ_JABASQ010000008.1 GCF_016107535.1 Psychrobacter cibarius
GCTGCGTAATCAAAATCTCCCAAGTTTAGTTATACGGATTTGACAGCAGGGGTCAAAGTGAGGTCAATAAATTTCTCTATTATTAAATCTCGACTATTAAACACATTTAAAACTTTAATATAGACATCTTCATCTTCAGAATATGAAGTGTTTTCATCTGCATCTAGTAAAATAACTCTTATATATTCTAATAGGTTTTCAGACCAAATATTTTTAGCTAGATAGTCAATGCCAGAGTTAGCCATAAGAGTTATTGGCTTAACCTCTAAATCAGTAATAGCTGTATCAGTGTCTTCTAAATTATTTACTAGAACTTGTTTTATCATATACTTATTAATAGCTAAGTATCTGCTCTCACCTAGCCAATTAAGCTCTCTGACCTGAACTTCTGAAAAAGCAGCATGTTCGAGTACTGGCTTAAGAGCATCTGTAAACTCTTGAAATTTATCAAAATCACTATCAAAACAATCCAAAACAAAACTAACATAATCTCTTAGAATATTTAGCTCACCTTTGATATTTTCAGTTAAATACGGTAGTTCTTCATATGACTTTAAAGGTAGGTACTTAATAAACCTTTTCAGATTAAATCTGGCTTCTTCCGTATTGTTGTAGATATTTATTTCATCGATAATATCCTCTCTAATACCTACTATCCTTGGTATCAATAAAGAGAGATTTTTATCTCTTTTGAGATAAAGCTTAAGGAAATCTCTAGATAAATTTGATGCATCACAAATAACTTCTATATACTTTTCAAGATATATGGTTTTACTAGAGTTATTTAGCAGAAAGTCTAACATAGTGAAGTTTAGAGCACTGTGAGTTGATAACTTATCCAGTCCCAAATAATTTTCAACTAACTCACCACATTTTTTCAATTCAAGCTCAAAATCTGGTTCATCAAAAGTACTAACTAAAAGAGCATAGTTTTTATCATTCAAACTAATAGATTCTTCAAAGAAATAAGAGATATAACTTTGATATGTTTCGTCTATATATCCATTAGTGATAAAGAACTTCAATAAAGGCTTGTCAATAATAATATCAGACTGATTCAGCAATTCTCTTAACATCATTCTTTTTGTATCTTGGATCTCATATCTCGTATTAGACTCTTCATTTAATAACTTTTCTAACTCACCATTTTTCTTACCTTCTATATTAGAGAGCCTATCTAGATAAGGTGTATCGGGGTTAACTTCATCTTCAATATCACTAAAATTGAAACTTACTGTAAAACTTGTATTAGTTACTTCCAAAATAATCGTTTGATGTTGTGCCATTTCCTTAAGCACTTCAGTACTAACAATATTGCTTATACTATATCCTTTAGAATCAACGACAACATTTATTTTTGACTGCCGGCCGTAAGTCCCTTGTTGCATTACACTGTCCAACTTCCTTAAAACCATATAAGAGTAAACACTATTAAGCTCTTTAATTGAGTTTAACCCCTCATCTAAAATTTTATTTTTTTTAAGCTCTAAGTTAGAGATAAATTGGTATTTTTCTGTTGCCAAAATTTCAACTATTTTCAGCTTCTCTTTATGGAAAATCTCATATATTTCACCTGAGTTCGAGTTTAGTTTGGCAAACTCGTTTGGGTGATAGTTTTTATAAACAACCATTGCAAAGAGTTTATTCTTATCTATATCCAAAACTTTAAGTTGATCAAAGTAAACCTCATACTCATTTAAAATATTCTTTAAAAGCCTCATATCGCTAAAGTATAAACAAGTATTCAATAAAAATTTATTATCAAGCTCGTTTGCTATACTGCTATGTTCTTTTATGACTATGTCATATGCAGTCGTTGGATTAACTATAGGTATAACAGGAATGATGTAATCAAAGAACTTACTTCTTTCATTGTCCTCAAAAATATCATCACGAATTGCGTATATAAACACAACTCGATGCGGGCAAGACTTATTAATAATTGAGTTTAACTCTCTAAGTCTAATAAAAATTTCAGTATCATTGAACCTATCTAAATCTTCGATGATGACAACATTCTTTCCAGTAGTTTCAAAAAAATATAATATCTCATCTAAATGATCATTAAGAATAGATTTTTCTTGTTCGTTCTTGATATTAAATTCAGCGTTGTGGAGGTTGAACTTTATCTCTTTGAGACCAAAGCCATAGCTAAATATTTTATCTATCAGAAATAATGTACAAGCGATTAAAATAACTAAATTAAAATAATGATACCAGTTTGCGAACTCTATCAAATCTGTAATAAAACCTATAAGATCAAAAGCATAGAGATAACTCCATAATCCCAGAATAATTACACCTAATACTTCCCTATAATTCTCTTTAGAATTTTGTGTAATACGTTTAAATCTTGATAAAGGAATATCGCTTTGAGGTACAGCATAAAAAAACTGCTGTAATATACTTCTTTCAATTAGCTGAATTTTATCTGGCGTAAGACCTCTCACCTCTTTATCTATACTCTCTTCATCAGCTTGATTGCCTTCGCTAACCTTCTCAACTTTAAATGTAGAAAGTGATACCTCCAAAAAATCCCACTCATTTTTATTCTCGTAAGTTCTTTTGAAAGTGTTTAAAATACTACTCTTACCTGAGCCATATATCCCCGTAAGAGCTATATTTAACACAAGCTCATGCCTTAATGCTGCAACTAATCTTTTCTCATAATTTTTGTAGCTTGCACTACTCTCAAGGTTATCTGAAGGAGAAAGTACCGTTATTTTAAAATTGCTACTATTACTTTGTTCAGTTTCTAGTCTTTGTGCTGATGAGCTTTGATTCATACTATCTCTTCTAATCTAAATTGTTATTTCTTAGCTTATAGTGCTTAACGTCCCACAAACTCAGCTTCCCGTCTCTCAACCATCGCCATCGCACCCTCTTTTGCATCTTCTGAATGAAATAAATGAGGTAGATAGCCATGAATGTTGGCTAGTGCTACTTTTGCACCATTACGGCTGGCATCTTGCGCTGAGGATAGTAATCCTTGCACACCAAGCGGTGCAGCTTTGCAAACCTCTTTCGCGATAGTTAGCGCGCGCTCATACTCAGTACCATTTGCCACCACTTCACTGACCAGATTTAGTTTATCAGCCGTTTGCGCATCGAATGCTTTACCAGTGAGTAGATACGGCATTGCTTTTTGCCAGCCAGCTGCCGCAACGAAGCGAACCGTTGCCCCACCAAACGGCATGATACCGCGCTGGACTTCCATTTGGGCAAAGTTGCAGTTGCTACTGGCGATGACCACATCACTATTTAACATCAGCTCAATCCCAGCGGTAAAGCAAGTTCCTTGTATCGCAACGACGACAGGTTTGCTGCGTAATTTACCACCAATGCCCCATGGGTCGATTTCATCGGCTGTAAACTCAAACGCGCCTTTGTTCCATTTATCCTGTAGCTCCATCAAATCAAGCCCTGCGGTAAAGTGCTCCCCATGGGCGAATATTAACGCACAGCGAAGATTGGCATCATTTTCATATTGAGTGAGTGCCTCAGACAGTTGCTTAATCATATGGCTATCAAAGGCATTGCGTTTATCGGCGCGATTTAATCCAATCAAGCAGATATAATCTTGGATGTCATAAGTGATGCGAGTGTCTGTACTAGTAGTACTTTCCGTAGTCATATTTTTATCCCTATTAGAGCGATCGTTTTATGGTTTGTCACATGGCGAATTAATACCGCTAAAAATTATGTAACTTACTTTTAATATAGACATACGTTCGGTGTAACGCAAGCATCATATCAGCGGTGGTATCAATATCAGTTGACCTCATTTACGATAAGTGCAACTATTATCCAACTCAAGACATGACTCAGGGCACGTTATGGAATTTTGGCACGGTTTTTTACTTATCACCAGCGTCCATCTACTCGCTGCCGCCTCCCCAGGTCCTGATTTTGTCTTGGTATCGCAGCAAACCTTGGCAAAAGGTAGACGCACGGGTTTGATTTGTAGTCTTGGTATTACCTTAGGTCTTGCCGTACACATTATATATTCGGTGCTAGGACTGGCAACGCTCATCGCCCATTCGCAGCCATTACTGACCGCTATTAAATGGTTGGGCGGCAGTTATCTTATTTATTTAGGTTGGCAAGGTATTCAAGCCAAAGCTAAAAAACCAGCAGATTTAGACGCCATAGATTCAGATGCTGATATTTCAATTAAAAAAACACCCATAGATACAGACTCAACCGCTTCCATCCTACGTCGTGGCTTTTTTTGCAATGTGTTTAATCCCAAAGCGCCCGTCTATTTCGTCGCGATATTTACACTCGTACTCTCACCCGATATACCACTGTGGCAATTGGCTATTTATGGTGTCTGGATGATGGTCTTGCAGATGGCATGGTTTAGTACCGTGGTGATGTTGCTGTCTATTCCTGCCATTCATCGTCGCTTTCAGCGTTTTGAACATTGGATCGACCGCGTATTGGGTACAGCGATGATAATATTGGGATTAAATCTGATTTTACGTAGTCGATAAGACGCTAGTGACTCGTGAAATCTGCTAAAATGGTGCATTATATTCAAACATCAAAGCCCGATACTATGACCAGTAAGCCTATGAACCGTCGCCCGACCGCCAATAATCACCGAAACAGATCGCCTGAAACTGCCAAAAAATTAGGACAGCTACATCCGCGCAATCCGCACCAAGGTCGCTATGACTTTGAAGTATTGACTCGCGCTTTGCCTGAGCTTGCTAAACACACCATTACCAATCCTAAAGGTGAGTCGACGATTAACTTCTCCGACAGTGCCGCCGTGCGTGTCCTTAATCAGGCGCTACTGGCTCATTATTATGGTGTGAAATTTTGGGATATTCCGGAAGGTTATCTCTGCCCACCGATTCCGGGACGTGCCGATTATATTCACTATATTGCCGATTTACTCGCACAAACCACGCATGTGAATAAAGAGAATACCCCGCCGACTGGCAAAGAAATCCATGCCCTTGATATTGGCACCGGTGCCAGCGCGATTTATCCGATTATTGGCAGCCAAAGCTATGGCTGGCGCTTTACGGCTTCAGATATTGATCCTATTTCGGTCAATACCGCCGCGCTGATTTGTGAGACCAATCCCAAACTAAAAAGTGCAGTTAAAGTAAAACTACAACCTGAGCCTAAGCGTATTTTTAAAAATATCATCGGTCGCCAAGATTACTTTGATGTGGTGGTTTGCAACCCACCATTCCATGCCTCATTAGAAGAAGCGATGGAAGCCAATAGCCGTAAGCAGCATAATTTGCAACGACATCGCGGTAAGAATGAGAATGCACAAATTAGCCGCAGCTCAACCAAGTCTGGCAATGCCGCGCAAAACCTAAACTTTGGTGGTCAGCATAAAGAGCTATGGTCTGAGGGCGGTGAGATTGCCTTCTTAACCAAAATGGCAAAAGAGAGTCAAGATTTCGCTGAGCATGTTGGCTGGTTCACAAGTTTAGTCTCAAAGTCAGAAAATGTGAAACCAATGCAACTACTGCTAAAACAACTTGGTGTTGCTCAAATGCGTATCATTGAGATGAGCCAAGGTCAAAAAAGTACGCGTATACTCGCATGGCGTTTTGATACTGACGAAGAATAGAGAGTAGTTAATATAAAATAGTTATAGTTTCACGTGAAACAAAGTATTTATTAAAAAAGCACCCCTGTGATCATCAAAGGGGTGCTTTTTATTGTAGAGAACCAATTCAAATAATGATGATTATTAACGGATAAACATCACCTTTATACCAATGGCTATCAATACGAATCCACCAAGTATTTCAGCTTTATCCTCGAGCCACGTTCCTGAAGACTTACCTAAATAGATACCGAAAAAGCCAAATCCAGCGGTGACAATAGCGATAATGAAGCACGCTAGCCATGCATTAAGTGCCAGTAAGTTTAAAGTAAAGCCTGCTGCCATCGCATCAATACTGGTAGCGATAGCCAATGTAAACATCATACGATGATTGATTTTTTCTTGTATATTTTCATCGAAACTGCCTGCTAATACCGTTTCAACCTCACCATTAAACGCTTCATATATCATCTTAGCGCCAAGCACAATAAGAATCCCACCACCAATCCACGGTGCAGCAGTCGCCAACCAGCCTAATAATACTGCACCCAATAGATAACCTATCAGCGGCATCACACCTTGCGCAATACCAAAGTATAGTGCTGCATAAACGGCTAAACGCAGCACATAAGCAGATGATTTCTTTTGCGACTTAGCCCCTAACCCAATTGATACCGCAAATGCATCCATCGCCAAGGCTATCGCAAGTAAAAAAACTTCAATCATTTCTATATCCATTATCTAAAGCAATTCGTAAACTAAGTTTCACGTGAAACAATTCTAACATTAAAAAACCACCGCCTTGATTGCCAAAGCGGTGGTTTTTTAATTAATTAACAATGATTTCGCAACTCTTTATGTCCAACTTAGAGCCCCAACCTAGATGTCTAAATTAGACACCGTCAATGCATTCTCTTCAATGAAAATACGACGCGGTTCAACATGATCACCCATCAAGCAAGTAAACATATGATCCGCCGCAATCGCATCTTCAATCGTCACGCGTAGCATACGACGGTTTTCAGGATCCATCGTGGTATCCCAGAGCTGATCTGCGTTCATTTCACCCAGCCCTTTATAGCGCTGAATTGCTAGACCACGACGCGCATCAAGCATCATCTGCTGCCAGAGATAATCAAAATCGCGTACAGGAATGTCTTTAGTGGTTCCCGCACTTGCTTCACGACGGATAAAAGCATCCTCTGCAAGCAAGGTATTCCATTCAGCAGACAAACGCTGCAACTTGCTGTACTCGCCCGAATTGATAAAGCTAGCATCTAGCAGATAATGATGGGCTAACTGGTGCACATACACCGTAATACGCGGTAGCCACTGTGCTTTTGCTACTGGAGCTTCAGCGTCAACATTTTCCCCGCCTTCAACTTCAATGACAGGCTTCATACCCAATAAATCAGCAGCAGCAGCATCCATATTTTTAGGCTGCGGCGCATGGATATTGACCAGTTCAAGCTCCGGACTCAAGTCACTACCGAAGTGCTCAAGCTGAGCTTGCATCGCCTCTTTCCAAGCTTGCATCGCAGGCAAATCATAAGTCATATCGGTGCTAAGCTTCGGTGTATGCGTTAACGCATCCAAAAGTACCGCTGGAAAACGAATCTGCAAACGGGCTTTGATCAGCTGCGTTTGGTTATAATCATTTAGTAGCGTTTCTAGCGCTTGACCAGTAATAGCAGGAGCATCCGCACTGATATGCAGCTTAGTATTATCAATCGTTGAAGACAATAAGTACGCTTTGAGTGCTTCGTCGTCTTTTAGGTACAGCTCTTGACGACCTTTTTTCACTTTATAAAGCGGTGGTTGGGCGATATAAATATAACCACGTTCGATCAACTCAGGCGTTTGACGGAAGAAGAAAGTCAGCAACAGGGTACGAATATGTGATCCATCAACGTCCGCATCGGTCATGATGATGATTTTATGATAACGTACTTTATCTGGATTATATTCGTCTGGACCAATGCCGCAACCAAGCGCAGTAATCAAGTTACCAACCTCAGCAGAAGACAGCATTTTGTCAAAGCGTGCGCGCTCTACATTTAGGATTTTACCTTTCAATGGCAAAATCGCTTGGGTTTTGCGGCTACGACCTTGTTTTGCTGAACCACCTGCAGAGTCACCCTCCACAATGTAAAGTTCTGACAATGCCGGATCTTTTTCTTGGCAATCTGCCAACTTACCAGGCAGACCAGCGATATCTAACGTGGTTTTACGACGCGTCATCTCACGGGCTTTACGAGCGGCATCACGAGCACGAGCGGCATCAATTATTTTGCCAGCAATAGCCTTACCAGCGCTTGGATTCTCTTGCAGATAATCATTAAACTTATCATGCATTGCTGATTCGACAGCAGATTTCACTTCACTTGATACCAGTTTATCTTTGGTTTGACTCGAAAACTTAGGATCTGGAACTTTAACGGATACGATAGCGGTTAGACCTTCACGCGCATCATCACCAGTAGCAACGACTTTCTCTTTTTTAAAGAGATTCTCGCGATCCATATAGGTATTCAAACAACGCGTCAACGCTGAACGAAAGCCAGATAGATGCGTACCACCATCCCTTTGGGGAATATTGTTGGTGAAACAAAACACTTTTTCGTTATAAGTATCTGTCCACTGTAATGCCACTTCGACGCTGATACCGTCATCTTGCTCACTCACAAAATGAAAGACTTCATTGATGCCATCTTTACCAGCATTGATATAGCTGACAAATTCTGACAAGCCGCCTTTGTGTTCAAACTCATGACGCTTATCAATACGCTCATCCGTTAAAACAATGCGTACGCCCGAGTTCAAAAATGATAGCTCACGCAAACGCTTCGCTAAAATATCGTACTCAAAGATGGTGCCAGTAAACACATCACTACTGGGATAAAAGCGAATTTGCGTACCGGTTTTGTCGGTTGGCTCCATTTGCTGAATGTCTGCATCAGGCACCCCATCAGTATAGGTTTGATGATAGTGATAGCCTTCACGCCAGATATTCATTTCAAGCTTTTTCGATAGGGCGTTAACGACCGAGACACCAACACCATGTAAGCCGCCTGATACTTTATAGCTGTTATCATCGAACTTACCGCCTGCATGCAAGACAGTCATAATGACCTGCGCCGCAGATACACCCTCTTCTGGATGGATATCGACAGGCACGCCGCGACCATTATCCATGACGCTCACAGATTCGTCTTCGTGGATAATGATATCGATTTGATCACAATGACCCGCGAGTGCCTCATCGATAGAGTTATCCACCACCTCAAAGACCATATGATGTAAGCCTGTACCATCATCCGTATCACCGATGTACATACCAGGGCGTACGCGTACCGCTTCTAACCCGCGCAATACACGAATATCTTTGGAGCTATAATCAGAAGGTAAACTTTCAGGAACCACCGCTGGTGCCGTAGTTTCAGCAATGCTGTCTGACGTCAGTTGCTCGTGGTCGGTAGGTAATGAATCACTCATGTGCATTCCTTAATCTAGCCATAATCAGCCGTTTGTTATTAGCGCACCACTACGATGACGCCTCATAACGTTATTTTAGACTTAATTTTTATAGTCAAAACCTTTGATAAGCATTACCAGCTAAAACACGATTAGCTGAAAATTCTTGAGTGTTGATAGCGACTTAAAAAGAGTTTCAAGTCCGCGCTTTTTTTCTCTAACATCGGCTTCTTTTTTTAAACATTATAAAAACCAAGAGAGCAAATAAAACACCTATTTATCAAATACTTAGAAATTCATAGACATTGAAAAACGCCTATATAACGTCATCAAACAACTTGCTGAGAACAGGACAAAAATAAAGCCCTATTTTAGCATTTTTTTGCCTCTAAGTCACTGTTTACTGAGCGTTTTATGCCTATAAAACCAGCTCGCAAAGATAGCCTATATCATTACGAAACGACAGGTAGATAAGTATCGATATGAAAGACCATGGAGAAAGGAGATAACATAAAGGAGATAATTAAGGACTAAAGATTTGACCTTGTTTCACATGAAACGTACTGGATTTTGACCAATATTGATGCACCAAAGGCAAAATATCATCGGTTAAGCTGGTTATAAATACCTGACATGGCAGCTGCGCTAACGTCGACAATAGAATATCTATCGCCCTATCATCAAGCTCTGCAGTGATATCATCTAGCAATACCACTGGTGTCACCTGAGCATGAGCACTAACATTTGATAGATCATTAGTCTTTTGAGTATTTAGCAGTAGTGGCAGTTGCGATAAACGCAGTGCTGTGATTAATAGCTTTTTTTCACCACGCGACAATACATTGGCTGCCTGCTGTTTTATAACAGGTACTTTGAGGTTAGTGTCCGCTTCATGCATTGTATCTGAGAAATTGTTATTCGACGCTGTCGAGTCATTAGAACGCCAATGCACATGAACATCAGCACGGTGATTACCGATACGAGTATATCCCAGTTGCAAATCCTGTTCTAAGCGCTCGTTAAGCTGTATATCCAGCGCAACATTAGTATCATAACCAGCATTATAGCTGAGGCTCAATTGCTCCGCATAAGTGGGTAATAACTGCGCGATACTTTCAGCAAAATAAGGCTGCCATTCTGCAAATATCCGTTCACGATAATGATGAATCAGTGCCGCATGATTACTAAGTCCTTTGTCCCACGATTTTAGTTCAGCGAGCTGCACTTGGGTCAAATGACGCGTTTTTTTTAGTAAACTATTGCGCTGTTTTAATAGACGCTGATAGGCGAGCCATTGCGGATGAAAGCCTTGTTTCATGTGAAACACTAGCCAATCTAGCAGCTGGCGACGACTAGCACTACCCTGCTCTAACATATCCATCGTCGATGGATCTATCAGTAGCGTTGGCAGTTGCTCAGTTAAGATGCTTTGGTTATAGACAGTGGTTTGATTCAGACGTAGAATTGTGGTCGCGTCAGCTTGTTTCTGGATAGCTAAGGTACTACTATTATTGAGTCTAACGTATACAGTCGCTGTATTTTGATGGTGCTGAATATAGCGTTTTGGCTGGTGATGACGAAAGCTTTTTCCTCTTGATAGCAGAAATATGGCTTCAAGTAATGAGGTTTTACCGCTGCCATTGGCACCGATAATGACGTTGCAAGCTGTTGCATGTAGATTGACGTGCGTCAGGTTGCGTAGGTTGGATATTTGTAGACGTTCAATCATAATGCCGACAGCCACCTATTGACGCTACCTATAATAATAGGCAAAAGTTTAATAATAATTAAATTTAAAATACTGGATTTTAATCAAAGACTCTCAGCTTACCTTAATTTTTTAGTGCAAACTGAGTGTCTTTAGTCCCTGCTATTAAGCCTATTGAAAACATATAGAAATTATACAGAAACTATATACGCATTGGCATAATGACATACTGATGGAACTCATCATTCAGCTGATTGACTAGCACCGACGCGTTTGATTGACTCATGTGCATTTGCAAATCACCTTGAATCACACCAAGCACATCTTGTAAATAAGCCGCATTAAAAGACAGCTCCATCGGCTCACCTTGATACTTCGCCTGTATCATCTCCACCGCTTCATCTTGCTCTGCATTATTAGCACGCACTTCTACCATGCCATCGCTGGCAAAATTAAACACCACACCGCGAGATTTTTCATTACTCAAAATCGCGACACGGCGCAGTACGTCCGTCATTTTTGCTTGATTGAATAAAGCCAATTTATCCGTATTACTTGGCATCACTCGGCGATAATCAGGGAATTTTCCATCAATCAGACGCGCAGTGAAAGTAACCATCAGGTTCTGATTGACCTGCCCGGCACTATCAACGTCACCAAAGGGTAAGCTCACTTGCAAAAACTCACGACCGAAGCTCAAGGTGACCTGATTGTCTTGCTCACCAAGCATTTTTCCTAGCTCAGAGGCCAAGCGCTCAAGCTCAATGACAGCTTTACGGGGCAAAATAGCCTGCATATTTAAATCAGCACTGACATCGATAACGCTGCGCGCCAAAGCCAATCTATGCCCATCGGTTGCAACCGTCGTCAGCTGCTGTTGCGACACATCAAACAACATGCCAGTCAAATAATAGCGTACATCTTGAATCGCCATTGCAAACTGCGTTTTATGAATCAAATCGATAAGACGATTGCGACTGATGGTCAATGGCGTAATATTTTCGGGATTACCCAAACTCGGATAATCTTCGCTAGGTAATGTCCCTAAGGTGAAGCGACTCTTGCCACTGGTTAATAAGCAGCGTTCATTTTCTTGAGTAGCCAAATTAATTTGAGCTTGTGCAGGCAATGATTTACAGATGTCTTTTAATTTTGTTGCAGGTAAAGTTGTGGTACCAGCTTCAATACAAGCACCAGCAGGCAATTTCAACGTCGATGTCAGCTCTACTTCTAAATCAGAAGCCGTCAAAATAAGCATTGATTCGGATAGCTGTAGCTTGATATTGCCCAAAATAACCATATTGTGCCGTTTATCAGCAGCCTTGGCGATCAAATTAATGGCTTTTAGTAACGACTCTCGATTAATCGATAATTGCATGCTTGGTTACTCTTATTTAAATGATTTTTATTATAAAACTTAACAATAATGGCTTAATCATACCCTGTCTATTGACTATAATCCATTCGCTGTCTGTCTACTCGTATTTTTAATATTATAAACCATATCAATCCACTAAAACATAGTGATACCGTCACCTGCTAACCCGCTTGCAGCATCAATGCCAGTGTTTTGTAATCCTTATCAAAAGCAGGATCTGCTGCTCGTAGCTCATTAACTTTATCGCAAGCATGCATCACCGTTGTATGATCGCGACCACCGAATGATTGACCAATCTCAGGAAAACTATCACCAGTCAACTCACGCGATAATGCCATCGCTATTTGACGCGGTCTAGCAATACTGCGCGTGCGTTTACGACCCATCATCTCTTTGATGGTCACATCATAGTACTCAGCAACCACTTTGCGAATATTATCCATATTCACAGCTTGCACACGCATCGCGACGATGTCTTTTAGCGCATATTGCACCATTTCAAGAGTAATCTGTGCACCCGTCAAGTTAGCATTGGCAAAAACTTGATTTAGAGCACCTTCTAAACGCCTAACATTTGAAACCACGTTTTGAGCGATGAATAATGCGCATTCTTTAGGCAGTGTCATACCATATGAAGCTGCTTTTTTTTGCAAAATTTGCACACGAGTATCAATCTCAGGCGGATCAACTGCTACAGTTAGCCCCCAAGAAAATCGCGATCTAAAACGTTCATCAAATTCGGTCATTTGCGAAGGATGACGATCTGAAGCCAAAATAAGTTGTTTATCACCACTGGTAAAATCTGCAAACAGTGTCAAAAACTCATTACTACTTTTGGTTTTTCCTGCCAATACATGAATATCATCTACAATCAATAAATCAACTTTTTTAATTTTCTTTTTAAAATCTTCTATTTTATTATTTCTTAACGAATAAACCAATTGATTAATAAATTTTTCAGAAGTGAAATAATAAAAACTTTGATTATTTTTTAAATATCGATGTGCTACAGAATGCATTAAATGCGTTTTTCCCAAACCAGAAGGTCCGTATATAAATAAAGGATTGTGTCGATTTTTTGATTGGCGCTTACCAAGCTCATAACAGGCTTTATAAGCCAGATTGTTAGATTTGCCAGTGACAAAAGTTTCAAAAGTAAAGTCAGGGTTTAGATAACTTAACGACTTGGCATCAGCAGAATCAACCAATTCTGCGTGACGCATATTGGCATCAATATCTGCTTTTGCATTGTTATGATGAATAGTTTCAAACTGATGGTCTGCAGGGGTAGGGGAGGGTTTATCTTCATCAAACAAAGACCCTGATTGCAATTGACGATTGTCTTCGTTATCGCGGCCAGCGTTATCAACACGCACAACCACCTCTTCGATACTTCCCTGACTGTGCTTAGCAACCAGCTGCTGTATCTCTTGCAAGTGGTTTTTTTTGATGTAAGTCACAAAATAATCATTAGGAGCAAGTATAGTCAGCGTTTGCGCCTCTTGATGAGCTGACAATGGTCTCAACCACATAGTAAATACGTTGTCTTTGACGTTATATCGTAGGTCATTTAGACATTTATCCCAAATATTTGCTGTGTCTATCATGAAAAATACTAACCCTATAATTTGAAATAATATTTGTGTTTTAGCAGTGTGATCTGTTGCGTAGCCCTTAATATTTTCCGCAATTATTTCCGTTGGAAACCATATTGGGAGTTACGTTGATAAACTATACGAAGCCATATATTAAGTAGGGGCTAATCTAACACAAATACCCTGTGGATAAAACCTTGTTTTTTGGGGATAAGGCTGTGGATACTTTTGTGCATAACTTTAAAAGTTGAGTTATCCATATTTAGCCCACAGGTTATCCACAGGTTTACCCATAGTACAATATGTTGATAATAAAAAGGAAAACTTACTTAGCCACAGATAATCGAGCTCCCAATAACAACAATACTTATATATATTAATAGTTAATTATTATAGATTTCGAAAAAAACTGTGGATAACTTTTGGGAATCCATCACTGAATTAATTAACTGAGTCGTTATTTTTTAGTTATGAATATGAAATTTACACACGATGAATCATTTAAAATGATATTTCCTCTGTCAAAATATCTGTCTGCATCGACATAGATTAAATTAGTTCATTGACCAAGATTCTATGCGGTGGTATAATCCTCCGTTATTACGAATTTAGTCCATTATTTTGATAGGTGAGTTATGAAACGTACATTCCAACCAAGCGTGATCAAGCGTAAACGTACTCACGGTTTCCGTGCTCGTATGGCAACTAAAAAAGGCCGTCAGGTCTTAGCTCGTCGCCGCGCTAAAGGACGTCATCGTCTTACTGTATAATCAGTAGATTGCGATAAGCATGGCTTATAGTGCTTGTTGTGTTTCTATTATTTATAGATTGCGATAGTCAATCACCACAACTGACACTTAGCCATATATTAAAAGCGCCCACATCGGCGCTTTTTTTGTCTCTGTACTTTGTTGTTATTTCTGCGCTATTATTTCCGCTACCGTTATTCGCTCTTATACTAGGTTGTGCTATGTCCAATACTGTTTCAGCGGCAGCTAATGCCCGCTTCACCAAAGAGCAGCGTTTGCTCACGCCTGCGGCCTTCCGTGAGGTTTTTGATGCACCTGAGCGTAAGCTTCATCAGAGCCATCTAATGGCATTTGTGCGTACCAATGATCATGATAAGCCACGAGTCGGCATGGCTATTACCAAGCGTAAAGTTCCTACGGCTGTCGCGCGAAATTTAATCAAGCGTCAAATACGTGAGCACTTTCGTGTAAAGGCTCATTCTTTAGAAAACAAAGATATTGTTTTTATTGTTAAAAAATCTATAAAAGATATAGATAACAAAGAATTAAAAAATCAAATAATCAATATTATTAAAAAAGTAGAAAAAAAATAAGATGGATTTTTTATTTATTAATTTAAATAATATTCTTTATAAAATTATTTATTATTTTATTGTTTTTTATCAAAAGTTAATAAGCCCACTATTACCTGCTCGTTGCCGCTATTACCCTACGTGCTCGAATTATGGTAAACAAGCTTTGGCATGGCATGGAGTCCGAGCAGGCAGTTGGTTATTATTAAAACGTATCAGCAGTTGTCATCCTTTGGGTGGACACGGCATTGATTTTGTGCCGCTACCGTTATCCTCTTATCATTATCAATATGTACCTTTTAACGCACTAGCTACTAGTGTCAAAGTTCAAGGTTTATATGTTTTTAGAGATAATAAAGGCTATGTGTCTCGCTTAAACCATATGATGAAACTAACATAGCATTCGTCATCGACTGCGAAGTTGTGGATATCTATTTAGTTACCCACAAGTTATCCACACTCTTGGTATCATTTAAGGCGGATTTTTAGTAAAATGATGCACATTTTATGTAAATGACTGGCAATACTGTTGTCACATATGATGATAATTGTACGGTCATGACACATGCCCTAATTTTTCATTCCCTAATTTTTTAATCTAGGAAAGGTTTATGCAAAAGATATTTCGGGTGATGATCATCATTGCGATGTTAATCACCGCTTATCTGCTGATTTTGGCATGGCGAGATGATTATGCCGATGCGCCAGCTGTAGATGCGGTGTCAGAAACCACTACTTCAGTAGGTGCTGATATCCCTTCGACAACTGGTGCAGCAGGTGATATTCCGGTACAGACGTTGCCTGTTGATAACAATACAGTCGCTAATGATGCTGTGACGGCAACGCCTGCTAAAGACACGGGATTAATCACGGTCACTACCGATCGTTATGATATAAAGATCAACCCAGAAGGCGGCGATATTGTTTATGCTGCTCTTAAGCAGTATGACGCAACGCTCGATAGCGATAAGCCTTTCGTATTGCTAGAGAATAATAGTAATCGCGTGTATGTGGCTCAGTCTGGTCTTATTGGTCCTAATGGTATTGATACTGCAGAAGGTCGTGCCAAATACAGCCATACTGCTAATAATTACGTCATGGAAGCAGGGCAACAGACGCTGTCAGTACCGCTGACTTATAAAAAAGATGGCGTGACCGTTACTAAGACCTTTACCTTTACTGAAAATAAATATCCGATTGATATTAGCTATCAAATACAAAATGCTTCTACACAACCGTGGCAAGGTCAGCTATTTGCCCAGTTGAAACGTGATGACAGTAAAGATCCAGGTATGTCTGATAAGGGTGCGCTTAGTATGGCTACTTACTTAGGCGGCGCTTGGGGTACTCCTGATGATCCATATAACAAGCTCAAATTTAAAGACTTTAATGATGGTGAGCTAGCTGTTAGTAGCGATAAAGGTTGGGTCGGTATTGTGCAGCATTACTTTGTATCAGCATGGGTACCTGAAAACTTTACCGCTACTTTCTTTAGCCGTGAAGCAGGCGATGATTACTTCATTGGTTTTAACAGTCAGCCTGTCAATGTCGCGCCGAATAAACAAGTGACATTAGATGCCACCTTATACGCTGGTCCTAAGGTACAATCTGAGCTAAAAGACGTGGCAGTAGGTCTTAATAAAACGGTCGATTATGGGTTGTTATGGCCAATATCGAAGATTTTATTTGCCATCTTGGACGGTATTCATAAAGTCATCGGTAACTGGGGTTGGTCAATCATTGTATTGACGATTTTAGTCAAAATTGCTCTGATGTGGTTCTCGAATAAGAGCTATTATTCGATGGCGAAGATGCGTGCGATTGCGCCAAGATTAGCCGCACTTAAAGAAGAGCATGGCGACGATCGAATGAAGATGTCGCAAGAAATGATGGCTATTTATAAAGAAGAAAAAGTCAATCCAATGGCAGGTTGTTTGCCTATTTTGATGCAAATGCCTATCTTCTTAGCGCTATATTGGGTGTTGGTTGAGAGTGTTGAGCTGCGTCATGCACCTTGGATTTTATGGATTCAGGATTTATCGGCGATGGATCCTTGGTTTATTTTACCATTGCTGATGGGTGCCTCGATGTTTGTACAGCAGCAGCTAAACCCGCAGCCAGCTGATCCGATGCAAGCGAAAGTGATGAAGTTCTTACCAATCATCTTTACTGCTTTCATGTTGTTTTTCCCAGCTGGTCTCGTACTATACTGGACAGTCAACAACTTGTTCAGTATGACTCAGCAATATATTGTCAATAAAAAAGTCGAAGAAGAGCAAAAGCGTCGTACTGTTAAAGTATTGGACTAAGTAGCTCATCAATTGATAAAAGACCATCGCTACGGCGGTGGTTTTTTTATGCGTGACATTTCTATCATCGCTCACTGATTTGAAATAAAATAAGCGCAAAGCATGGCTATTTAAAGTTTGCTTTGTCAGTCTGTGTCCAGCCGTCTATAATGGGGTTTTTAGCTATTGAGAGTAATTGTGGATTCCCTAGAGATGGCGTCAAACGTACCTAAAGCATCTGAACCACCTAAAGCATCTGGCTTGGCCACGATTGCTGCTATTGCCACACCGCTTGGAAGAGGTGGCGTTGGTGTTGTACGTCTGTCAGGTGCGCGTGCTTATGACATTGCCTGTACACTAACGGGTAAGTCTGCTTTTACGCCACGTATGGCCAGTTTTTGTCGTTTTTATCAGGCTGATGGTACAGTCATTGATGAAGGATTAGTGCTGTACTTTAAAGGCCCGCATTCGTTCACAGGGGAAGATGTGATTGAACTGCAAGGGCATGGCGGCATGATTCTACAAAATCAACTGCTAGCAAGGGTGTTTGAGCTGGGCGCAAAACAAGCAGGTGCTGGGGAATTCTCTTATCGTGCTTTTGATAATGATAAATTGGATTTGGTACAAGCAGAGGCTATCGCTGATGCCATCGATGCGACCAGTGCTGCCGCTGCGAGTAGTGCCATTCGCTCCCTAAGTGGTGAGTTTTCAAAGAAGATTAATCAGCTATTAGAGCAGCTTATTCATCTGCGTTTGCATGTTGAAGCGGCGATTGATTTCCCTGACGAAGAAGACGTGGATTTTTTATCAGACGGTGTCATACAAAGTAAACTTGAGCAAACGCAAGACAAGATACAGCAAGTATTGGCGACCGCCAAGCAAGGTCAGCTCTTACGTGATGGTATCCATGTGGTCTTAGCGGGTAGACCAAATGCGGGTAAATCAAGCTTGCTGAATCGTCTGGCAGGGCAAGAGCGCGCTATCGTTACCGATGTTGCAGGTACGACTCGTGATACGCTACAGGAGACCGTAGTACTCAATGGTTTGACGCTGCATTTGACCGATACTGCAGGTCTGCGCGAGACTGAAGACACGGTAGAGCGTATTGGGATTGAACGAGCACGTACCGCCATTACACAGGCTGATATGCTACTGATGGTCTACGATGTGACTCGTGATCTTGAAGAAGAAAGTACGCCGCTACAGCTTGCAGAACAATTATTTGGTGAGTTACCAGAGGCTAAACGCTTATTGATTATTGCTAATAAGAGTGATTTGTTAAGTGATTTACTAGATGATAGTAGCAGTCAAATACCCTCTGTCTCGCAAATCGCAATAAAAGAACGTGGTTATGAACAAGTTAATGTTTCATGTGAAACAGGTGCTGGTATCGATAATTTAGTCGAAGCCTTATGTGCTAAGGTCGGTTTTCATCCGCCAGAAAACAGCCTAATTGCTCGCACACGTCATATAGATGCACTTAGACGCACAGCCGACTCTTTAGCAGAGGCGCACGAGCAGTTAACGGTCTTTCAAGCAGGAGAGTTAGTCGCTGAAAGCTTACGCCAAGCTCAGAACAGTTTGGGTGAGATTACGGGAGCGTTTAGTGCGGATGACTTGTTGGGCAAAATCTTTGGTAGTTTCTGTATTGGAAAATAATCAGCCGATTTTTTTGAATTGCCTGATACAGCTCGTTAATTCTCAGAAATTTCGGTCTTATCATTCGGTCTTATCATTCGGTCTTATAAATAGTGACTGTGATTCTTGTGCTTAATATTGAAATAAGGAAACGCTATGCATTGCCCGTATTGTAACGCGTCAGAGACGAAAGTTATTGATTCGCGTCTGGCGGCAGAAGGTGCGCAAGTCCGTCGCCGCCGCTCATGTAATAGCTGCCAAGAGCGTTTCACTACTTTTGAGATGGTAGAAGTAGTCATGCCAAGAATCATCAAGTCAAGCGGTAAAATTGAGCCTTATGATAATGAAAAACTGCGCCGCTCTATTTTATTACCATTGCAAAAGCGCCCTATCACCATTGATGAACAAGAGGCGATGATCAGTCGTATTGAGAAGCGTGTTAGACAGATGGGTGAGCGTGAAATCAGTAGCAAGGTGTTGGGTGAGATCATCATGAGTGAGCTTAAAACGTTAGATGATGTTGCTTATGTGCGCTTTGCTAGTGTTTACCGCGACTTTCAAGATATTGATGCTTTCCATCAAGAGATTGCCAATATTCGCCCAAATGAAAAAGCTGACGATAACGTTAAATAGTTTTTACCCTCTACTTTTTTATTAAGTGTATCTCTTTATGACGCTCTCAAACCATACTCAGAATGCGCAAGACCGCTACTTTATGATGCTTGCGATCGAACAAGCCAAACAGGGTTTATATACCACCAGACCTAATCCAGCGGTAGGCTGTGTCATCGTGCAAGCAGAAGCGATCGTCGGTCAAGGGTTTCATCCGAAAGCTGGTCAGCCTCATGCAGAAGTATTTGCGCTAAAAGAAGCGGGTGCGAGGGCTTTAGGTGCAACTGCCTATGTGACTTTAGAGCCTTGTAGTCATACGGGGCGTACGCCACCTTGTGCTTTGGGTCTTATTAATGCTGGTGTGCAACGTGTGGTGATTGCAGGGCTTGATCCCAATCCACAAGTGGCAGGACGCGGTGTGAAACTGTTAGAGCAGGCTGGAATTCAAGTGACAGTCGGTATATTAACCGAGCAAGCAGAAGCTTTAAATCGTGGATTTTTAAAGGCAATGCGCACCCAGATGCCTTATGTACGACTGAAAATTGCCACCAGCCTTGACGGTCGTACCGCGATGGCATCTGGCGAGTCAAAATGGATTACCTCAGCGGCTGCCCGCGAAGATGTGCAGAAGCTACGTGCTCAAAGTGGCGCAATTATTACTGGTAGTGAGACGGTTATCTCTGATAATCCACAGCTTAATGTACGTTCCAACCAACTAGCTGTGCCACCTGAACAAGTTCCTACTCCTAAAGTTGTCGTACTCGATAGACGTCAGCGCTTAGAACACAGCTCACAGTCTGACTATCAGTTATGCCGTCGACCGGATACGATTTATTGGCGCGAAGATAACTTGACTGAATTACTAAAAAAATTAGTCAGTGATCATCGGTGTTATGACGTGTTGGTAGAGGCCGGTGCTAGTGTTGCTGGTAGTTTCTTAAGCCAACAATTGGTAGATGAGTTGATTGTCTATCAGGCGCCTTGTTTGTTAGGCGCGCAAGCCAGACCGATGGTTGATTTTAACCCATTGTCTCTAGCTCAGCAGTTGCGTTTTAATATTTATAGTCATGAAACATTAACTCCTGACCTTAAACTGACTTTATTACCGCTATAACTGGTTATTTATAAACAGCTTATCCACAGTCTGCGCTAAATTTTTGCTCAATGTGGATAAGCAGTCAGTGTCGTACAAGGTTCCACATGAAACTGTGCATAACTTTGTTTCACATGAAACAGAAAACTAGGCTTTTTATAAAAAAATTGATATTAATCCTTTGAAATCAGTAACTTGGGTTTTACTGCTAATCTTTATTGATGTTAGTCAACATCTTGCTTTCTGTGGATAACTTAACGGAAATGCGTGTTTTAATACGTTATGAGTTGATTTATGAGGACTTATCCACAATCTATCCCATCATAGACTTAATTAAGCTCAAGTTGCCATAAAAAACTGGCTTAGATAAATGCTGCCACAATATTAATAGATTAAGATATATTGTCTATAAAGACAACATCATAATGAAATGAGGTCGATATGTTTACTGGAATTATAGAGAGTGTTGGAAAGGTTAAGTCCATGCAGCCTACGGGCGGTGATATACGTTTGACGATAGAATCTGATGGTTTGGACTTTAGTGATGTGAAGCTAGGAGATTCTATTGCCTCCAATGGTATCTGCTTAACCGTTGTAGACCTAGGTAGTAATCATTACTCGGTCGATGTCTCACGTGAAACTATCGCTCGTACCGCATTAGAAACTTTAAAAGCTGGTCACACAGTAAATTTAGAGAAAGCGATGCTACCAACCACGCGTTTTGGTGGTCATATCGTCGCGGGTCACGTCGACGGCGTCGGCGTGGTCAGTAAGCTGCAACAAGATGCGCGCTCTATCTATATCGAAATTGAGATACCACAAGAGCTGGCGCACTATACAGCGACTAAAGGCTCTATCACGGTTGATGGTATTAGTCTGACGACCAATCTTGTAAGAGACAATATTGTCTCTTTAAATATCATTCCTCATACCGCACAAGTGACCAATATCGCTAAGCATTGGCTGGTTGGAAATAAGGTCAACATCGAAGTGGATATCGTCGCGCGCTATTTAGAACGTTTGTTAAATAAGTCGCAAACCAGTGGTATGAATACGCCAAGTCCGCAAAGCCAAATTACAGAAGCATTTTTAGCAGATAACGGTTTTATGAAATAATTGGTTCATGAAGTAGCTGATTTATGAATTAATTGGTTTAAACCTAAAAAGTAGGTTTTACAGATTGTCATGATTTTATGAAGCTCTGTAAAACCGACTCTAGTTCTTTTTTGTTGATAGGTTTGGCTAAAAATTCATCCATTCCTACTTCTATACAAGCGTCGCGATCTTCTTTGGTATTGTTCGCAGTCAGCGCCACAATCGCAATTTTATCGCCTTGCGCACGAATCGCTTGGGTAGCCTGTAGCCCATCCATGACAGGCATGCGACAGTCCATCAAAATGAGTGAGATATCTTGACGCTGTTGTTGTAGCATATCTAACGCTTGCTGACCATCTTCTGCGACCACACTACGATAACCAAGTTTACTCAATATCTTGCACGTTATTTTCTGATTGGTTGGACTGTCTTCTACTACCAAGATAAGTGGCAATACATTCTCGTTGGCAGCTTTATCTGCTTCGTTTGCTAGCTGCTTATTCTCTTCTTTTATCTCTATGGCTTGAACCAGCTTCTGTCTCGCTGGTAAGGTTAAGCGCAGTAATTCAGAGAGCAATAAAGTCGCATCTAATGGTTTGCTCAAGAATCCTTCATATTTATCTAATAATATAGAGGGAATACGGCGCTCAGGTTTCATACTAAGTAGTATTTTTGGTAGCGACGGATTATCGAGTAGGGTATTTAATGCTTGTTGTCTATCATCATTCCCTATCGCCTGATTAGCGGAAGCAATAGACAGGGTTTCATAATATTCGTAATCTAATAGCAAGATAGGGGCGAGTCTTTGCTCGTCTTGTGCCAATTTTTCGTTTAATTGTTGTAGATCTAATTTATCTATAGAGGTATAGATAGTAGCTGGCATCGATAAATATGCGCAAAAATCGCGCAGATGTTTGGCACGTAGTGGTTGTTTAATCACTGCTATTAGATGGATATGAGTCAAATGCTGACTATGATGATAAATAGGCTGATAATTTGGACGTCTGCAAGGCAGATAAAGATTCAGACTGCTGCCTTCAGTCATCGTGCTTTTTATTTCAATAAAACCACCCAATAATCGCGCAAAACTATTGACGTTATTTAACCCTAGGCCTTGCCCAGTCGTGTTCTTTTGCATGTAATTAACGTTTCGATGGGTGTTTTGGTTGCTGCTTTTATTAAGCTGAACCAACAGTTGATGTTGCTTCGCTATATCGATGCCCATACCGCTGTCTTTTATGCTAAAACGAATCCAGTCGTGTGAGGCATAATTGGGATTGTCTTTATTGATTTTACTATTTTTAATCAGTGTAAGGTCTTTATTAAGATTTACTAAGCTTCGGTTTTTTGTTGTTAATATCTCTGCATTACTGACCATTTCGATGGTCAGTGATACGTAGCCAGAAGTGGTAAATTTCACTGCGTTATCTAATAAGTCGTACAAGATTTGCTGTAGGCGCTGATGGTCTGTATCAATACAACGCGGACTGTCAGGTGTAAAAAAATACAGCAGCTCAAGTCCTTGCTGCCTTATCCTTTCTATAAATGACTGACTGACCTGTTGCCCCAGTCTATAAATATCGACAGGCTCAATGCTTAGGCGGGTTTTTCTTACCGCTATCTCCTCGATGTCTAGCACATCATTAAGCGTCGTTAGCATACTCTGACTGCTTTTAATTAAGGATATTAAAATATCATTCTGCGCAGCAGTCAAGGTCTCAGGATCAATCGGTTCTAGCGTGTCAATCATTGCTTCTAATGGCAGGCGCAAATCATGACCCATCGTCGATTTAATCGTATTAAATTCATTAATTTGGCGTTGTAGTCGTTGATTTTGTTGCTGTAATTGCCCTATTTGACTGGCAAATTCATTAACGTTATTCAGCAGTACGGTAAAGCCGTGAACCTGACCATGTTCACCAAACCATGGCGTAACGTGCAATTGGTAAGTCTGTTCATTTTCCAACCCATAGACTGTTAAGGTACGAGTAACGCGTAGGTTGGATAACGTTTGCAGCAATCGTTGCGTGGATTCATCTTTACCCGCGATAAAATCCGTCAGTTCATAGTTGCTATCGCTTTGCAGTAAAGACATGAATATTTGTTCAAAGCGTTTATTGAAAAAGCTGATTTGACCATGACGCATGATCATCAGCATCGGTAAAGGGGATTGCTCAACCAAACGTTCAAGACGGTGTGTTAGGGTTTTAATGCGGCGATAGTCATTATGCAGCTGGTAGCTGACACGGCTCAGCGCATGGCCTAAACGCAAAAACTCAGGCGTAGATTTTTTTTGCAAAAAAGGCGGCGGACTATAGGCTTCTTTTGCGTGGCTACTTAGATTGTCCGTATAAATCAGCAGCTGTTCCCAATTGGTGCGACGATTGAGCATATACAGCAAAGCGATAATAAAAAGCATGATCGCTGCCATCAATGGCAACCAGTAGCGATAAGATATCCAGTCAATGATAAGCGGCTTATGGCGCAATATAATATAAAGCTGATGACCACTTTTGAGTTTAATGGTGCCGGTTAAGTTGCGATTATTGAGCGTGTAAGCACTATGACTGCCGTTATTAGAAGGGGATGAGCTAATGATAGGAAACGTAACGTTAGCAAAAGCACGCTCATTGGGCTGAGTATGGCGATGGATATAAGTTTGCCCAGAGGGCATCATAAAAACCAGCTGATAGCTTATGTCTTCAAATACGGGTTTTTCTAAAATCCTTTTAATGTCAGGATTTAGAAGATCATCACGTTCAGTAACTTCATACTGTAATGTATGAAAAGTATCGATACTGTGTTGTTCACTGTGTTTTTTTATCTCGTGAAACAGCGCAAAATAATAGATAGACAACATGACCAGCAAGGTCAGTGCATAAAATATGAGTAAGCGCTGTAAGGACTGAAACTGTTGCATGAAAGCGTGGTCCTATATCGACACAAGAAACATAGTGAGTAAGTCATCAGTTTGGCACAGTAGCTGGTTTATTCAAGCCGTTTTGTCTTTTACGGTTGTACAGCTATTATCTAGAAAAAAATGGTGAATGGCAGTGGAATATCGCTCAATCACGCATTGTTTTGTAAATAAACTCATCAATAAGAGCGCCCTGCTTGCTTTCTATTATAAAGACAAACCGTATCATTGGTAACGCTCGATTACCGTTATTACAACCATGGCACAACATCGCAAACTCACCTATAATGAGTCAATCAACCCTATATAATGCCTGTTTATGACTACAATTGCTTCTGCCTCCGATTTATCCATGCCATCTACGACGAAAGATTGCTCATCTAGTAAGCGCTTAAGAGTTGCGTTTGCTGGCACTCCTGAGTTTGCCGCCGTTAGTCTTGAGGCGCTTATCAGCCAGCAAGAAGCGTTGAATATAGACATCGTCGCTGTGTATACGCAACCTGATCGCAAGGCAGGACGGGGTCAAAAATTATCGGCCTCTGCAGTAAAGCAAGTCGCATTGGCGCATGATATTGCCGTTGAGCAGCCTCTCACCTTTAAAAAATCTAGTAGTGAAGGGTTGGTTGCACGTGAGACTCTGCGTAGTTATCAGCCAGATGTGATGATTGTCGCGGCTTATGGCTTGATATTGCCGATTGGGGTATTGACCACACCGACTTATGGTTGCCTCAATATTCATGCGTCCTTATTACCACGCTGGCGCGGTGCAGCACCTATTCACCGCGCGTTATTGGCGGGTGATAGCGAGACGGGTATTACCATTATGCAGATGGATAAGGGCTTAGATACAGGTGATATGATCTACAAAATCAGCGCTCCTATTGAGGCTGATGATACGGCTGCCAGCCTCCATGATAAAATGGCTGAGCTTGGTGCGACCGCCATTATTACCGTGCTAAAGGACTTGCCACATTATCAAGCTCAGGCTATCGCTCAAGATGACAGTCAAGCCAATTACGCTGAAAAACTGGTCAAAACCGAAGGCGAAATCAACTGGACACAATCCGCTACTGAAATTGAGCGACAAATTCGTGGACTGACGCCATGGCCAGGTTCATATACTTTTTTGGCAGGGCAGCGTGTCAAGATTTTAGCCAGCTTACCTGTGAATCCGTCGCAGCAAACCAATCAGCCTGCTGGTACGGTCATCAGCGTTGGACGCAAAGCGATATTGGTAGCTTGTGGTCATGATAGTAATATTGATAATGGTCTCGAAAAACCGCAAGCCAGTACTTTAGCCATTACCGAATTACAGTTTGCTGGTGGTAAACCGATGACAGCCGAGCAAATCTGCCATGGCAACCAATTAAATGATGGTGACCAGTTCACAGCAGACTCGAAATAATTGCTCCTAAATCAGTTTAATACCGCTTAACCTTATTTATTTTTATATTCGTCATTTAATACCAAACAATCCAACTTTTATCAGACGCTAACTATTAGGCGTCAAGGAAATTCAATTTAATGAGAAGCACTGCGCCAAGAAACAATAAGCTCAAACCGTCAAGCAACCTTATCATGAATGGTAGCGTCCGCGTCCGCGTGATTCGCACTTTACTGGCGATTCAGAATGGTCAGTCGCTTGCAAGCGTCCTTGATCCGCTACTAAACAGTTTGCATGATGGGGATAAAGGTTTTGCTCATGCGTTATTGCTAACGACGTTGCGCCAATGGTACGCCCTTGAGCGTCTACTCGATAGTCTGGCTGATAACTCGATTGATGAAAAAGAAGTACGTACGACGATCCAAGTGGGTTTAACCCAGCTGCTTTATTTACAAGTAGCTGACCATGCGGCAATTCATGAAACGGTTGAAGCAGCAAAAGAAATCGAATTTGCGCATGCGACGGGTTTAATCAATGCCATCTTGCGTAAAGTCGCTAAAAACCCAAGTAAGTTCCGTAAGAAATGTGATAAAAAACACAGCTTACCGAATTGGCTTGCCTATCAGCTTAAGCAAGATTGGAATGAGCAGTATGACGATCTGATGCAGGGTTTACGTCAACCTGCACCGATGTTTTTACGCGTGAATACAGCGGTTACCTCGGTAGAGGATTATCAGCAAGCATTGGTGGAATTTGAAGTTGAAGCAGATTTGGTTGAGCTAACAAGTGGTTTACAACTCGACAACTCGTCGGATACAGCCACATCTAATAGTATAGTAACCAAAGGTCTTAGACTACACCAAAGCACGGCAGTCAATGCCTTACCTCAATTCGCTGAAGGTGCGGCTAGTGTACAAGACATGCATGCTCAGCTTGCAGCACCGCTTATCCATAGCGCTTTACTTAATAAACTGACTGTTAAAAGCGATGATGCAGACGGCGATATAGACACCAATAACAACGAGATCCGCATTTTAGATGCTTGTGCCGCGCCGGGTGGTAAGCTTGCTCATTGGTTAGAGTTAATCAGTTCAGACGAGTCTTCATTGTTTCACGTGAAACAAGACGATGCTGAAACGTCGCCTGTGATTTCGAAAGTTAAGATTACTGCGATAGATAATGAAGCGCCACGTATCGAGCGTATTCATACTAATTTACAGCGCTTAAACTTAAGTCAGCACGACTTGCAGCAAGCTGAGAAAAATATTGAGCTAAATATTGTCTGTGCTGACGCTACGACATGGCAAGGGGCTGGTAAGAAAAAGAGCAAGCTCGTGTTTGACGCTATATTATTAGACTCACCTTGTACGGCGACTGGCGTGATTCGTCGCCATCCTGACATCAGTATTTTGCGTACTGAAGAAGACGTTGAGCAAACGGCACTCTTACAAGCGGATATCTTGCATAATCTATGGCCACAACTTAAAGTTGGTGGTTACCTCTTATACGTCACTTGCTCTATCCTAAAGCAAGAAAACGTCGAGCAGATGCAGGATTTTATGACTCACTATAACAATGTAGTAGCCATTGAATTTAGCGACGATTGTAATTGGGGTATTGAACAGGCGATTGGTCGTCAGTGCTTGCCAATTGATAGCGAGAGCGGCGATGGTTTTTATTATGCCATGCTACAAAAAACTGCTGAATAAACCGTTTTAACTAATAATCTCATTATAGACAGGACAATCTAATGAAATATATCAGTACCCGTGGTCAGACAGCGCCGATGGATTTTAGTGATGTGTTATTAATGGGTCTTGCCCCAGACGGTGGTTTGATGTTGCCTGAGCACTATCCGAATATTGATAGTGCGACGCTTACTGAGTGGCGCACGCTAAGCTATCCACAGCTGGCGATGGCGATTATGCAGCGCTTTGCGACTGATATTCCTGTGGCTGATTTGCAAGACATTATTAAGCGCACTTATACCGCTGAGATATTTGGCTCTGATAAGATTGTTCCTGTCCGTAAGCTTGACAATAATTTATATATTTTAGGACTATCAAACGGTCCGACGTTAGCGTTTAAAGATGTTGCCATGCAGTTTTTGGGTAATGCTTTTGAATATGTGCTTAAAAGAAAAGACGCACGTATTACCATCATTGGTGCGACCAGTGGCGATACCGGCAGTGCAGCAGAATATGCCCTACGTGGTAAAGAAAATATCGAAGTCTTTATGCTGTCACCGCATGGCAAAATGAGTGAATTCCAGCGCGCGCAAATGTATAGCTTGACTGATAAAAACATTCATAATATCGCCATCGAAGGCATGTTTGATGATTGCCAAGATATTGTCAAAGCGCTACAACAGGATGCTAAGTTTAAAGCGGCTTATAATCTAGGTACGGTTAATTCTATTAACTGGGGTCGTATCCTAGCGCAAATCGTTTATTATTTTAAAGCTTACTTTGCCGTGACTTCAAGTAACGATGAAAAGGTTAGCTTTAGCGTGCCATCAGGCAACTTTGGTAATATTTGTGCCGGTCACATTGCACGTGAAATGGGGCTGCCAGTTGATCGTCTAATCGTCGCGACCAATGAAAACGACGTTTTAAACGACTTCTTTAATCAAGGTGCTTATCAGCCGCGTCCGACTGATAAAACTTATATCACTTCAAGCCCATCGATGGATATCTCTAAAGCCTCTAACTTTGAGCGTTTTGTTTATCTCTTATTAGATAAAGACAGCGCCCGCGTTCATGAGTTATTTGAAGGGGTGAAATCTGGTCAAGGTTTTGATTTGCCTGACCTAATGGATGCGGTCAACACTCGCTACGGTTTTGCTGCGGGTAAATCTACTCATGCCGACCGTCTCGACACTATCAAAACACTTTATGAGCAGCATGGAGAGTTGGTTGATCCGCATACCGCTGATGGTATCAAGGTTGCCAAAGAGCTACAGCGCGAAGGTGAGGTGATTGTCTGTGCTGAGACCGCGCTGCCAGTGAAATTTGCAGATACGATAATCGAAGCGATAGGTCAAATAGAAATCGCACGCCCAGCCCATACCGAAGGCTTAGAGAGCTTACCGCAACATGTGGTGGTGCTTGATAACAGCGCTGAGCTGGTGGCTGAACAAATCCGTCAGCATGTGATACCAAATCCAGCATAAGTCAAAGTGGATTTTAATGCTTATTTTCATGAGGAACTCTATAAATTTCAATGAGGAACTATAGAAATAATATTCATATAAAAGTTACGCCATTGTAATAAAGTGTTTATGATTGTGTTATGGTAGATATAATTGTAATATTAGAAACAGCGTCGGCGACTCATCATTTTGCTAGACGCTTTTTTAGTAATCATACCAGCCAATTACACTGAACAGCTGCCCTATAAGCGTCATGATAATCGTACAGTTAAGTCCTTTTACGACCCTCATTGCTTGTCACTATTTTAATGACAGTCAAAGATTAAGGTTAAGTAATAGATCTAAATGGTACTAATTGTGGCGACAACAGCGGTACATATTGTGGATATAACAATGAAGATGAGCTTAAAAACGATAGCAAAAGCACTGTTAATCACGACATTTAGTAGTGCAATGCTAATGAGTGCTGCCCACGCTAACAATCCACCACCAGCCATCAAAGCGGATGCGCCCAATCGCTATATCGTCAAAAAAGGCGATACGTTGTGGGACATATCAGGACGTTATTTAGACAGTCCGTGGCGCTGGAAAGAAATCTGGGCAACCAATAAGCAAATCAAAAACCCCAATCTTATTTATCCTAACGACATCCTTATCTTATGTGTGATTCAAGGTAAAACCTTAATTGGTGTTGATACTGGCGAAGGTTGTGCTGGAGTTGAAAAGCAGTTAACGGGTAACGTGGTATCTAGCACAGTTTCAGTCACTTCAACAGCCAACAGTATTCCACCGCTTCCGTGGTCTGCTATTCAACACTGGTTAGATAAGACAGTCATCGTTAATCCACAAGATTTTAATACCACCCCTTATATATTGGCTTCTAAAAAAGGCAACTTAATTACCGCTAGCGGCGATAAAGTGTATGCCAAAGGTGTGCCACTGATCGTCGGTCAGCGTTATGGTATCTACCGTGAAGGAGAGCTATATGTTGAGCCAAAAACCCAAGAAGTTATTGGTCTAGAAGTCACGCAAGTTGCGACGGGTTTGGTTACTTCGACAGAAACCAACGGCGTCAGCAGTTTGCAGCTCACCGACAGTTACGACAAAGAAGTACGTGAAGGTGATCGCGTATTCGTTGAGTTGAATAACTCTATCCCACCTGTGTTTTATCCAGCCCCTGCAACGGTCAGTCGTGGGGGCATGATTGTCCGAGTCATGGACTCAATCAGCTCAGCAGCGAAGGGTAGTGTTGTTGCTATCAATTTAGGTAGTACCCATGGTGCTAAGCCTGGTGATGTATTGACTGTCTATCAAAAAGGGGCTTTGATCCGCGATACTAAAGACAATGACACGCCAGTACGCTTACCAAATGAGCCAAGCGGTATGGTCATGGTATTCAATACTTTCGATAATATTAGCTATGCTTATGTGCTTGATTCAGAGCTACCATTAAATGTCGGCGATCAGCTGTTGCCACCGCCATATCTATAAATGAGTACACTATAAGTGAGAACATGCTTATTTTTGGACGGGATATACTAACTTAGCCTATACGAGCTAGATGATTATGATGGCAGTTACTTCTTCTTTATCAGATGAGCAGCGCGCAGTACTGGCGCTGTGGACTGAGGTGAATGCATCATTATCTGCTTATCATAAGCTCATTACTTCTTTTGGCACAGCAGAGCTTGCTTGGTACGCCAAAGTAGATGCTTGGCGGCAATTGGGTATTCATCATAGCCATCTTGCCCGTCATGAACAGCCAGAGCACACGCAAGCCAGTATCGATAAAATTCAGCAAGCGCTCATCGAGGGGCGCTACGGTCTGCTATTCGCCGACCAGCCTGATTATCCCGCCCAGCTCTCGCAAATCTATGACCCACCGCCTTTATTATTTTACCGAGGCAATAAATCGCGTTTGCGTCAAGCGCAAATCGCGATCGTCGGTAGCCGAAAACCCACTGCCCATGCCCAAAAAATCACCTTTGATATCGCACAATATTTGGCGCAAGCTGGTTATATCATCACCAGTGGTCTTGCCATGGGTGTCGATAAACGAGCACATCTAGGCGCTTTAGCACAGGCAGACGCTGAATATCAAGGTCGAACGATTGGGGTAATGGGTACGGGTATTGAGGTCAATTATCCCAATCATCATGATAAATTGTTTGCCCAAATAATTGAGCAAGGCGGCTGTATTATTAGTGAGCTATTGCCGCATACAATGCCACATAAGCATACGTTTCCACGGCGTAATCGTTTGGTCGCTGGATTGAGCTTAGCAACGATTGTGACGGAGGCGACCATTCAGAGTGGTTCGCTGATTACTGCGCGTTTAACCTCGGAGCAGGGTAAGCAAGTTTTTGCCATTCCAAGTCATATTGATAATAGCAATGCAGAAGGCTGTCATCACCTGATACGTGAAGGTGCGACTTTAATTTATCATCCGCAGCAAGTGCTAGAGGATATCAATAGTCAGTTGCCATATAACAGTCATTCATTTCAATCAAATGTCTTATCTACATTGAATCGAAGTCAGACAGAAAACCCTTTAGAAAACGTTAGCAGTTCTACTGCAGATACTGGCAAGCTAGCATCATCCAATATTAAACCTTCTCCCAGCGCTATCGTCGTACCAGAGCATTTAACCCTTGTTTATGAGCAGCTTGATTGGCACGGGCAGGATTTAGATGCGCTGATTATCGCTACCAAACTTGCCACACCACAGCTGATTGGACAGTTAATGGAGCTTGAATTATTAGGCATCATTAGTGTGCAAGGTGGACGGTATTTGCGCGTCTAAAATCGTACTTTCTATCGCTTTAGGCTTTTTACGTATCTACTGCCAAGTGATTGACGACAGTACAATCTAGGGCGTGTCATCAATTAGATTGTGAGGCTTAAAATGAGAAAAATTGTAGATAAACAAGGAAGCAATTGCCGTTAATATGAACATATTGACAAAATTGCTGACGATGTTTAGCAAAATTTAGCCACTTTAAGACCACTAAACGCACTAATGTGCTAATTGATGACACGACCTAGGTAGCTGCTAATAAGGTCGCTTTAAACTTCGCTGCCCTAATTTTTCTTAGCCTTATGTTATGATGAGTGCTTAAATTTCTACCTTTTTGAAGCCTTTAAGCCATGGAAAAATCCACATCTTTTATTACTGATTCTGTCACTCAAGCTGCCAAATGGCTTAAAGAAGGACAGCTACTTGCTTATCCCACCGAAAGCGTTTGGGGTATCGGTTGTGACGCTTATGACGAAGCAGCCGTTCAACGTATTTTATCCATTAAACAGCGTCCACAAGCCAAAGGTATGATCGTCATTACTGACAGCGCTGAGCGTTTAATGCCGTTACTAGAGCCTTTAGAAGAAGGTCTGCGCCAACAAATCATCAAGAGTTGGCAGGCAGATACTGACAGTATAGAGCTACAAGGTAAGCAAGCCCATACATGGCTACTGCCTATCCCTCAGACACTTGAAACGACTATCCCTCCTTGGATCACAGGGCAGCATCAAACAGTGGCGGTTAGAGTTATTGCGCATCCTATGATTCGTCAATTGTGCCAACAACTGGTCGACGTTCAAAACCCATTTGGGCTATTGGTTTCCACAAGCTGTAATCCATCAGGGCAACCGCCTGCTATGACTTTCACTGATGCTTATGGATATTTTGGCGAGCAAATCAGCTACTTGCAGGCTGACACTCTAGGCTATACTTTACCGAGCCAAATTCGTGACGCAACCACGGGTTTGGTTATTCGTTAGCGCATGACAGTCAACCAAGGGATGAGTATCATTTATTGATTTCACTATTGACAGAAATAAAAGAATAGCGCAAGATAAGTAGATAAAATAATCAAAACTTATAAAGTAGAGTACATATTAATCATGAAACTAAATCCTGTGACCGAAAAATTTATCTTACATTGGGGTGAAATGGGCTCGCAGTGGGGTGTTAATCGCACCATGTCACAGATTCATGCGCTGTTATTCATCATTGGTAAGCCATTAAATGCTGAAGAAATCACCGAAACACTTGGTGTTGCTCGCTCTAACGTCTCAAACAGTATTAAAGAGTTGCAGCATTGGGGCTTAGTACAAAAGGTCTCAATATTGGGTGATCGTCGCGATCACTTCACGACCAATACTGACGTTTGGGAGCTGGCACGTATTATCGTGGTTGAACGACAAAAGCGTGAGCTTGAGCCAACAGTACAGTTCTTACAAGAATTGATGGACAGTCCTGAATTTGAACATGAAAATAATGAGGTAAAGTCACGTATTCGTGATACCCAAGAATTCGTTAGTACCCTAACCACATGGTCATCTGAGATGCTTAAGCTGCCCACAAGCATCCTCAAAAAAGTCCTAAAACTGGGCGCTAGTATTAAAAAGGTCTTACGTTAATAGTGAGCTGTGTAATTTAAAATAAAAAATTTGCAATATAATTTCTGTTTTGACAGAAATATATGTAATAAATATAAAAGCCAGCTAAGTTTAAGTGAGATAAGTTTCTATAAAATAGCAGCAACAAAAATAGTAATAACAAATGGATGTGTAAAATGACAGTTAATCAGACACACGCTAATAAAGAGCCAGCCATTAAAAAGGCTGTTGCTGCAGTCGAGTGGCAAGACTTGCGCCGGTTAACGCGCGGTCAAATCGCTTACAATGTTATTTTGCCTTATCCATTTTTGTTGTTGTCTTGGTGGTTTGCTAGTCAATCATGGTATGTATTGGCGTGCGGGGCTTCTTATTTGTTTTTTGCTGCCGCATTTCGCCAAGCGCACGATGGCTATCATCATAGTTTGGGTACAGGTAAACGCACGACCACCGCTATATTATTATTGCTCAGCGTACTATTAATGACCAGTTTGCACAGCATTCGAGCCACGCACATGGCCCATCATCGTGACCCATTGGGCGATAGTGATATTGAAGGCAGTCTAGCAAAAGACTCATGGTGGCAAGCGCTCCTCGGTGGGATAACTTATCGACTCGATATTTATCGCCAAGGACTGCGTCTCAGCAGCCGTCGCAATCAAAAATTGGCTTGGCTAGAATTTGCTTTGATTGGTTTAGTCATCATAGTTGCCCTTATATTGACCGCCTTTACTATTCCTACTCTCGCGATATTAGTGCAAGTATTGATGTATCACCTACTGACCATGATGTTGGCCAATGCCAGTGTCGGCATCATTGCGGTGTGGGGCGTGCATCATGATTGTGATGAGACAATCGCCCGAACTGAGCGCAATCCTTTGGTCAATTTGCTGACTTTTAACTTGTTATATCACGTAGAGCATCATCTCTTTCCTGCTGTGCCATCCAATCATTTACCTGAGCTTGCCAAGCGTTTAGATGCAGCAGCGCCACACCTGACCAAAGCACATGTATTACCAAGTATGGTTAACGTCATAGGTTTTATTAATTATCGTTGGAACAAATTAAAGAATAAATCTCAAAATAGTAATGATAGTGACTGTCCTATTCGTAAGCGTTTTGCTTAATCAGTAGGCAAAACAAAATCAAAATACTTATCCACCAATTATCCACAGGAATTTCATTGGCTTTGGCAACGCCGTATTTATACTCAATTAACGACGAATGTTAATGGGATAAATAGAATGAAAACGAATAATGAGTTAGGTGTGTATCCTTATCTACAAGTGATTATTTTGTTTGCAGGGTTTGGTAGTATGGTTGGTGGAGTGATTGCAGAGCTGGGTTTATTGTTTGTTTTTAGGGATGCGGATTTTGTGCAGATTGGTTATCAGCCATTACTCTATGTTGGTCTGCTTGGTTTTATTCCTGCTTTATTAACGGGTGTTATCGTCGCTTATAAGCAGATATGGCGCGGTGATCATAAAAGTCTACGCACGACATTTTTAGTGGGGTTTATAACGTCAGCAGGTTATATGGGTGCAATCATCCTATATCTAGGCATCAACTCATGGATAGAGGTTGGCGTGCTATTGGCCTTTATGATTGGTATAGGATTGTTTGGCGCTATCAACTTAGCTATAGCCAGCCGCATTGCTTTACCAAAAGTACGTAAAAGTCATTTTGATCTTAGTACTAAAAAAGTAGACGATGGCTATAACGGATTAAGTTTTACTAAACGATAAGCGAAAAATATAGGGAGTAGGACATGAATATTTTAATCAGTGGTGGCTCAGGCTTTTTAGGCAGTGCTTTTAGTGACGAGCTTATCAAACGCTATCGTACGCAGGATAAGGACTTACACATTACATGGCTAACACGCGATAGCAGCCAAACGCATCCTGACTCGATCAGCATGATGACCTACGATGAGCTAGCGAGTTCGGATAAAAGCTTTGATGTTATCTTAAATCTAGCAGGCGCAGGCATTGCTGACTCGCGCTGGAGCGATGCGCGCAAAGAGCAGTTGCTCGCCAGCCGTATCAAGCCTACCGAATCCTTATTGGCATTGATTAAGCGCACCAGTATTAAGCCCAAACTAATGGTCAGCGGCTCTGCGATTGGCTGGTATGGCGCACAAGGCGATAAACCTCTTACCGAAAGCAGTGGTTTTGAAACTGATTTTGCCCATCAATTATGTCATGAATGGGAGCAGTTAGCGCTCAAAGCCACTAAACATGGCGTGCCTGTGGCTATCGTGCGCACTGGGGTGGTTATCCATCCTGATGGCGGGATGCTCGGTAAGTTATTAGCCCCATTTAAAATGGGTGTCGGTGGACAGTTGGGTGATGGCAAGCAAATCATGAGCTGGATCAGTCGTGAAGACTGGGTTGGGGCAGCGATATTTATCATTGAAAAGCATCTTGCTAATTATGCGGAAACTCAGACTATCGATGATCACTCGTTAGAAACTATCAATGATACGCCAGTGCTGGTGTATAACCTCACTGCGCCTAATCCAGTGACCAATCATACTTTTACCAAAACGCTCGGAGCATGGTTACACCGTCCCACCTTTTTTACTTTACCCAATTTTCTGCTTAAACTGATATTTGGTGAGATGTCGACGCTACTAATAGATGGACAAAAGGTATTGCCTCAAGCATTACAGGACGCAGGTTATGATTTTAAACAGCCAACACTGAAGCAAGCTTTAGAAGAGCAGAGTTCGTAAAACATTAAGCGACTGTTTCATGTGAAACCTAAATGGAGGTGTTTATGAGTGATATTGAGGTTGGCGCTACAGCAACCAGCTATCCAAAGAGTAAGGTGATAAATCAATATGCACAATTTGGCGGGGCATTAGGTGGGATATTCTTATGGTTAAGCGTAGCAGTACCTGATGTCTTGTTTAATGACTATAATTTTGGTGCGCCCGAAATGTTCAATATTACTAACGTCTATTTCAGCACTGTATTTAATGTAGTTTGGCTGCTAGGGTTTGCGCTGATTTTCTATATAATTTTTGGATTTATATTAGGACTGTTACCTTCGTTATTTACAGGCTGGATTCTTGCGCAAGTAAATGCTTACTGTAATTATAAAGGCCTTCTTATCTCTTTAATTACGGGTGGTTTTATGGGCTTTGCCTTTCTATCTTTACTAGAGCTACCTCTTATTATGCAGGTTTTGACAGGCGGTATCAGCGCTGTAATTACAGGTCTTGTCGCATTACCTAAATACGAATAAAATTTAAATAGTAATTTCACTATTGACAGAAATAAAGTAAATTAAAATAGCCGATTAAATTAAGTGGTCGCGCCAGCAAGACAGCTACTGCTTATCACTAAGTAAGGAGAACATCATGCGTCATCCTTCGTTAGACAGTGTTGAATGGCAAGATTTGCGACAGCTTAGTCTTGGCGAGACTGTTTATAATATTTTCTTATCTTTGCCTTTTTTATTATTGTCATGGTGGAGCGCGTGGCAAGGGTGGTGGTTACTTGCACTTGTGGCGACTTTTTTCTTTTTTACTGCCGCACTGAGACAAGCCCATGATTGTTATCACCGCACTTTAGGGGTGAGTAAAGTCGCCACAGAGCTCATGCTGTTTCTTCTCAGTATCATGATGCTCTGTAGTACGCATGCCATTCGTCACACTCATCTTAATCATCATAGAGATCCGCTGGGTGACAGCGATGTCGAGGGTAATTGGGCTCGTCTGCCTTGGTATCAGGCGATATTGGGAGGCGGACTTTTCTCGATTATGATTCAGTGGTTTGGCTTGACGCATGGTAGTAGCCGCAATCGTATTCTCGTTGCCTTTGATATGCTGCTTATTTTCGCAGTGATTGCTGCTGCTTTTATCACGACGCATCCAGTTTTGATATATCACGTATTGGTGATGATATTGGCCAATACGATGGTAGGATTCTTTGCAGTATGGAGCGTCCATCATGGTTGTGATGACGTGGTATATGCGCGCAGTGAGCGTCATCCATTGATTAATTTACTGACTTTTAACTTACTCTATCACATCGAGCATCACTTATTCCCAGCGGTGCCAACCAATCATTTACCGGTACTGGCCAAGCGCTTAGATGCTACCGCTCCGCAGTGGACGCAGCAGCCAGTCATTCCTCTTTTAGCCCCAGCCAATCAGTATCAAGAATCTAGGGTGACTGAAAAATCCAATGCCCATTCGCGTCACTTTGATATTTAGCTATAGTCGGTTCAATATAATTTGGATACAAGGAATGTGAGCGAAAGTACTACAAATAGTAGACTAAGCGAGCCTGACACCGTATCTGATTTATATAGGATTGAATATATCACTCATAAAGGAGTCGTAAGATGATTATCCAAAATCATATCAACAGTTATAGAGAGCAAGCGCATTTATCCATCACCATGTATTACGACGATGCTTGCGTCATATGTAGCACCGAGGCGCACAATATGAAAATGCGACAGCCGGAGAAGATACGCTTAGTTCCTGTGGACGAGGGGGTTAATGAGTTGGCAGTCGTAGGATTCAGCCGCAAGGATGCGATGACTTATATGTGTGTGCAAGACAACTACGGCAATTGGTACACGCATATGGATGCTGTGCGATTGCTCTACAGAACGGGTGGCGTTAAATGGTCACCGTTGTTGTTTTTGCCAGTAGTCAAACAACTTGGCGACTTCGCTTATCCGTATGTTGCGCGCAATCGTTATAGAATTCCGAACTGGGTGACCAAACTGGTCTATGGCAAAGCAGTGATACAAGCCTGTAAAAATGGCGTTTGCCAAATAGCACCAAATAAACGTTAAAGTACGTTTATTGGCAACCATTTAGTTTTGTGGCAACAGCACTCTAGACGTAAAACATATGAAGCTTTCGTGGAAAAAAGACACGATATTCAGAACATCAAATTTTTAACGTAAGATAGCGCTATCTTTATTTAACTAGATTTACTTATGTGGCTTTTTATCGGCTTTACCCAACTGCTCTCTATGATGACCTGCATATTGCTTTGGTGGTTTATCCAACCAAAACGTCAGAGTATGAAGCTGTTTTTAGTATTAAGTGTTTTGATAGTGAACAACGGCTTTCTCATTTATGGTTTGAGCGAGTTTTGGTACGAACGCTTTTATGTCTATTTGGTCGTTAGTGTTTTGCAAGGTTTTATGCTTTATGCCGCTTTACTAACGGCTGTACTTGCAGGGGTTTATGCTCTAATTCTTAAACAAAAGCCACGACCAAGAGCCATTCGTGCGTTTGCAATGGTGGTTTATGTCGGTATTGTTGGCTTAGCTATATTTAATGCCTACTCGCCCGAAGTACATCGATTGACGGTCACTACAGCTAAGCCTCTCGATAAGACAATGAAGATAGCACTCGTTTCTGATACACATTTGGGTAGATGGTTTGGCAATCGGCAGATAAAGAAAATGGTGCGCCTTATCGATGCGCAACATCCTGACGTGGTGGTTATCGCTGGTGACATTATGAATGATAATACGATTGCTTACGATAATACGAATATGCATGAGCAGCTATTAAAGCTAAAGGCACCGCTTGGCGTCTATGCGACTTTAGGCAATCACGATTATTTCGGTTATGACCAACAGATCACACAGGCGGTGGAAGAGGCTGGCATCAAAGCGCTTGATAATGAGAGTGTGCTATTAGATGATTCAGTATGGCTGGTGGGGCGCTCAGATGATATTGATCGTACCAGACTGTCAGCCGAGGAATTATTGACGCAAGTAGACACAGACAAACCGGTGATATTTTTGGAGCATCGTCCTAGCGCGATGGATGAGGTCAGCGCCCTGCCAGTCGATTTGCATCTGTCTGGGCATACCCATGGCGGGCAGATATTTCCACTAACGCTATTGATGGATTGGTTGACACCACTAAACTATGGCAGCAAAAAAATAGCCGATACGCAGTTTTTGGTGACCTCTGGTTATGGTATCGGTCCAGTACCGTTTAGACTGGGAACGCGTTCTGAGATTTGGATAATTACGTTGCAGTCTGGTGTATGAGCTATTTAAATAAACAGTGTTACCCCTATGATAAAGCCTCTACCATATCTAAATGGTAGAGGCTTTTATTTGCTGTTAGGCTGGCTAATAGCGACTTTGCTCGTATTGTCAGCTAAAAACATAGTGTATCGACGACATCATACTCAAGGATTTTTCATGCGCTACGCATTTTTCATGATCATTTTTGTGCTATTGCAGCTGTTTAGTTTTGGCGCTGCTCTAAGCGTGCAATGGTGGTTACAGCCTTGGCAGACAGCAGATTTGCAAACTTCGGTATGGGTCATCGTATTCGTTATTACCAACGGTTTGCTGCTACTCAGTGTCAATAGAGCATTTAAAAATAGCTATCGCTGGATCAGTGGTTGGATGTTAGTTATGCATTTCATGCTATTGACGGCTTTAGTTACGAGTCTATTTTATGGTGGCTATTGGCTAATTACATCGCTAACTGGTGATGCGCTCGCTACACCGGCTACCGTCGATTTTGGGTTGCGCATATTGGCATTGGCAATATTTGTCGGGTTGTTTTTTTACGCCTTATATAGTGCTTATGCGCCTGTAGTACGTGAGTTATCTATTGATATTGATAAACCTTTGGCTAAGCCATTACGTATTGCGGTCGCTAGCGACTTACATATCGGACGATTATTTGGTAGCGGTGCAATAGATAGGCTGCATCATCTTATGGTAAAAAATACAGCCGACATATTGCTGATGCCGGGCGATATCATGGATGACAATATACAGGCATTTACTGATTATAATATGGCGAAAAACTTGGCGGAGTTATGCAAAAGCCTGCCATATGGGGTCTATGCTACTTTAGGCAATCATGATTTATACGGGCACGAGCAGCCGATTGTCCAAGCGTTGCGTGCTGCTGGCGTGCAGTTGTTAAATGATGAAGTAATCGGTATCGAGCATGAAGGTCAACCAATCTGGCTGGTTGGGCGTTTTGATAACCATAAAAGACAGCGGGTAGCCACAACCGATCTACTAGCCCAAGTTGATACTACACAGCCTGTAATACTGCTAGATCATAGACCAAGTGATATTGCTGAGCACAGTCAAATGCCGATTGATTTACAGCTCTCAGGGCATACCCATAACGGTCAGGTATTCCCCGCCAACTTCATTGTCAGTGCCATCAATAGCTTGGGTTATGGCTATGAAGCCATTGGCAAAGGACACTTTGTGGTGTCATCTGGTTACGGCTTTTGGGGCATTCCATTTCGCTTGGGTTCGCGCTCAGAGATTTGGCTGATCACTGTGAATAGTCATGTTGAAGATAACGTTTAAGAAAGTAATATTTAAGAAAACAATGCTTAAAAAAGTAACGTTTAAATAATAGCAGTACCATTATATTTTATAAATGAACTAGCACTTTCTTATACAACTGTGTTGATAACTATGCCGCTAATTGTGACTGGGTATTGATAACGTCACGCACAAAACTCGCAAACCCTTTAATAATATCGTCTGTTGCTTGTCCGATACCTTGATGAATACTCATAAAATGAATAAAACCATGCGGCGTACCCAGAATGGTATGAGTCTCGACTGCTATACCATGCACCTTTAATTGGTTTGCATAAGCAAATGCTTCATCACGTAATACGTCTAATTCTGCGGCGACAATGTAAGTCGGGCATACTTTACTATTATCACCAAGCATCGGACAGTTAAGGATATGCTGGCGTGGCAAGGGGCTGTTATCTAAACAAGCAGCATCAAATACAGCCACATCGGCATGATCCAATAATAATCCCTCGCCATATAACTCCCAACTTGGATAATCCGTTTCGATATCCGTCACAGGATACAAAGGCATTTGTGCAAGTGGCTTTGGTAAGTGCTCTAATAAATCGAACATTTTTTGACCTGCAATACCCAGATCTGACCATGCGATTTGCGAGGGCGCAGTGAGTTGTTGAACAATCAAAGTGGATAATCCGCCGCCAGCACTATCGCCTGCTAGAACGATTCGCGAGGGTAAAGCGCCTAAGGTATGGCAATGCTCCGCCAGCCAAGCGTAGGCAGTGATACAGTCTTTTAATGCGGCTGGTGCTGGATGTTCAGGTGCTAAGCGATAATCAACACTGACTATCGGCCAGCCCGTCTGCTCACAAACCGCGTGGCAAAACTCATGATGGGTATTGACATCACCAATACAAAATCCACCCCCATGAAAATATAACAGCACTGTTTCATCAGAATTATGAGTATCCGCTTTTTTGAACCCTAAGCCATGAGAGCTCGCATCTGATTGATAACAGCGAATGGTCATATCGCCATCATCAGCGTTGGCAATCACTTTGTCTTCCCAATGCACAAGCTTCTGATTTTTTTTCGTAAATCGTTTCATGTTGCCGATGATATTGTCACTTGCTTGCTGCCATACCTGCGGCGCTTGCATCGCCACGGCGTCAGCGGCGAACCTTTCGCGCAGCTCATGCATTGGTGTTAGCTCAAGAGGCGTTTTAAGCTTACTATTCACTGCGAGAATCAAACGCAGGTGAGCATCGGCGTGCAGATATTGTTTTGAGGTAAGTCCTTTCAAATACCCAACCAAGCTCTCTAATAGTGGCGTTGGCAGATAGCCGACTCCTTTCATGGCATAGTGCAAGGTATGCGGCTGGCAAGTCGTCAACGGGTTATAGCTAAGCACTTTTTGTTTGACAGTCAAACGATTCTCTTGAGTGCCATTTTCTTCTTTTATACCCTTATCTATACGATCTGTTGATGCGAGCTTTATCGTCATCAGCGCTTTATTTAATAGCGCATTGATTGATAACACGGTTGATTTAGACATAACACTTCTCGTTAAGGATTGTCAGTATGCGTTGTCATATATGAGCGTTCACTTTGACATGAGCCATACTATTTACTAGCAATAGTAGAGTAATCAAAAATAAAGTTGAGTATTGTTTGGTAATGGCTTATGTACCAATGGTAAGTTTTTTGGAATAAGTACTGCTTTCTTGTAGCTTGTGTTAACGAACATGGATAGCCATTTACCACCTATGAAATTCTGTTTTGAGCACTTTAATCCAGATTTAGGCAATATTTGTTGTAAATTAGAAAAATTCCCTTGGCTTAGGCTTGAAATTTAGCTCCATCACCTTTATCAAACAGCTAGTAGAAGGTACTCATAACAACAATGTGTAAGACAGGTTAATTATTTAATAAGAGCACAGTATCCCTAGCAAATAGTGAACTTGTTGCCTCTTATATAAATTGTCATTATTAAAATTCTAAGGAGCTATCATGAGCGAGCAAAATACTAACCACGAATCGCCTGAGCAAAATGTGGCGCATGACAATATTGAACACAGTGACAGTATTTTAGAAGAAACCATGAAAGAGTTTGATCCAAAGCATAACTCAGGTGAAGAGATGACCATTGAAAATGAAATCGATCTCGACACCTTTAAAGCGCGTATCGCTGAGCTAGAAGGTGAAGTGAAGCAAGCTAAAGAAGTCACCGCCCGTGCCAATGCCGAAGCTTACAATGCACAAAAACGCATGGAGCAAGAGGCGGATAAGAGCAAGCGTTTTGCCTTGCAGAAATTTGCCAAAGAGCTATTAGAAGTGGTCGATAATTTAGAACGCGCCATTGAAAGCGCCCATGCTGATGACCCTGTTACAGAAGGGGTGAGATTGACGCACAAAGCGTTATTGGACGTATTAAATAAGAACGGCGTCGAAATGGTTGACCCACAAGGCGAGAAATTCAACGCGGATCTTCATGAAGCTGTTGGTATCGATGAAGAAGCAGAGGCTGATACTGTCGGTACTGTATTACAAAAAGGTTATAGCTTGAACGGTCGTTTATTACGCCCAGCCATGGTACGTGTTGGGCAGTAGTACTAAAAATTGGATTTTTAGTGTGCTAAACCCTACTATTATTAAGGGTTTTCACAAAAAGTCACACGAAAGACAAATTTTGCATGATGATTGACTTGAAAAAATCCATAAGTAAACCGATATATATAGCAACAAGAGATCAACCACGGTCTGAATAGATAAATACTTAAAACAAATTAGGAGCAAATAATTATGGGTAAAGTAATTGGTATTGATTTAGGTACGACTAACTCGTGTGTCGCAGTGATGGAAGGTGACAAAGTCAAAGTCATCGAAAATGCTGAAGGTACTCGTACAACGCCATCTATCGTTGCTTATAAAAACGATGAAATTTTGGTGGGTCAGTCAGCCAAACGTCAAGCGGTCACCAATCCAAACAATACGTTGTTTGCGATTAAGCGTTTGATTGGTCGTCGTTTTGATGACAAAGTCGTGCAAAAAGACATCGGCATGGTACCTTACAAAATCGCCAAAGCAGATAACGGTGATGCATGGGTAGAAATTAACGGTAAAAAATTAGCACCACCACAGGTTTCTGCTGAAATCTTGAAAAAAATGAAAAAAACAGCAGAAGACTATCTTGGTGAAACTGTTACTGAAGCGGTTGTAACCGTACCAGCTTATTTTAATGACTCACAGCGTCAAGCAACAAAAGACGCGGGTAAAATTGCAGGTCTTGATGTAAAACGTATCATCAACGAACCAACAGCTGCGGCTCTTGCGTACGGTATGGACAAGAAGCAAGGCGATAGCACTGTTGCTGTTTATGACTTGGGTGGTGGTACTTTTGACGTATCAATCATCGAAATCGCTGACGTTGATGGCGAGCAGCAGTTTGAAGTACTAGCAACCAATGGTGATACATTCCTTGGTGGTGAAGACTTTGACTCAGCATTGATTGATTATTTGGTTGATGAGTTCAAAAAAGACCAAGATGTCAATTTGAAAGGTGACTCATTGGCGATGCAGCGTCTAAAAGAAGCGGCAGAAAAAGCGAAAATTGAGTTATCAAGTGCCCAAAGCACTGAAGTGAACTTGCCTTATATTACTGCAGACAGCAATGGTCCTAAGCATTTGGTGGTCACTATCAGTCGCTCAAAACTTGAGAGCTTAACTGAAGAGTTGGTACAACGTACCATGGGTCCTTGTAAGATTGCGCTTGAAGATGCTGGCATAAAAATTGGTGACATCGATGATGTTATCTTAGTTGGTGGTCAGACTCGTATGCCACTGGTACAGCAAAAAGTACAAGAGTTCTTCGGTCAGGAGCCACGTAAAGATGTGAACCCTGATGAAGCAGTAGCGGCAGGGGCTGCGATTCAAGGCGCGGTATTGTCTGGTGAAAAAACAGACGTATTGCTACTTGATGTGACGCCACTAACGCTTGGTATCGAAACGATGGGTGGTGTCATGACACCAGTTATTGAGAAAAACACCATGATTCCTACTAAGAAATCACAGGTATTCTCAACGGCTGAAGACAACCAACCAGCTGTGACCATCCAGGTTTATCAAGGTGAGCGTAAAATCGCTAACCAAAATAAACAGCTTGGTCGTTTTGATTTGACGGATATTCCACCAGCGCCACGTGGTCTACCGCAAATTGAAGTTACTTTTGACATCAATGCTGACGGTATCATGAATATCTCAGCAACTGACAAAGGTACGGGTAAAGCGCAAAGCATCCAGATCAAAGCAGATTCTGGCTTGACGGATGAAGAAATCGAGCAAATGGTTCGTGATGCAGAAGCCAATGCTGCAGAAGACGAAAAATTCGCTAACTTAGCGCAAGTTCGTAACGAAGCAGATGGTCGTATTCATGCGGTACAAAAAGCGTTGAAAGACGCTGAAGATAAGGTAACTGCTGAAGAGAAATCAACAGTAGAAGCTGCTATCTCTGAGCTTGAAGCGGTAATGAAAGAAGATGATCATGATGACATCAAAGCCAAGCTTGAAGCATTAGACAATGCTTTCTTGCCAGTTAGTCAGAAGATTTATGCTGACGCAGGCGCAGGTAGCGAGGGCATGGATCCAAGCCAGTTCCAACAAGGCGCGGACAATGCAGCAGATAGCAACCAAGCTGATGATGACGTCGTTGATGCTGAGTTTACTGAAGTAGACGAAGACAAAAAATAATTGCGATTTAGTAACTAAACGCAGTTAAAACAAAAAACGCATCCTTCGGGATGCGTTTTTTTATGGCTGTTATTTATAAGAAGTATCCTGCCAGTCTATACCTTGTCTTCATGATTTAAAGGCACTCACTATCAGTACTTCATAAGTCAAATGAACGATAGGCTGACCGTCGTCATCTTGCGCCGAAAAATGTTGCCAATAATCAGACTCAAACTGTTGCAAGCGTGCCTTTGTCCATACAAAGGGCTGGGTGCTGTTGGCTTTTACTTGTGTCTGATTGGTCGATACGCCCGTCAACTTCATATGTTTTAGGATAGCGTAAGGACTGGCAAACGGTAACTCGAAACGCTCAGTGGACAGTTCAATTTTCTCAAAACCAGCACTAATCAGTGCCAATCGCCACTCAATGATATCGGGATAGTGAAGACCCTGATCCGTTAGAGTCTTTATTTGCAAAAAGTTATTTGGCGTAAAAGTGTTAAACAGCAGTTGACCTCCAGCTCGCAAATGGTGTGCTGATTGCGCAACAAAGTTTAAGGGATCATCAAACCACTGCACTGCATTGGCACTGATTATCAAGCTATGCTCATCCTCAAAGTTCATCGTTTCAGCATCGCCAATTGCTATGTCAGCATTGGGCAATATGGATTGTAAAGTAGCCACTTGTTCAGCGCATAATTCATTGATTAGCCAATATTGACTTTGAATGTGTGCTGCGAGTAGGCGGGTCATTTGACCGGTTCCTGCACCGACTTCAAGCACACTATCGTGTTCAGTGTGGGTGAGTTTGTCTATTAAATATTGACAGACTTGCTGCTGAATATTGGCATGCTGGTCATAGTCGCTGGCATTGGCAAAATGACGAGCGATGGTTTGTTTTCTGGGGCTAAAGTTATCAGGCGTGGCGAGTGTTTTCATACGGTTTATTATATCCAAGTGAGCCAATTATCAATCGATAGCAGGACTGACGTCGCTGATGTATAACAACAGCGTTATAATTGTTGTATCAATTGTTCGCAGTCTTCATCTGTCAGCTTGGCGTTCATGACCAAACGGATACGAGCGGTGTTTGCAGGCACAGTGGGTGGCCTGATAGGCAGGGCGTAAAAACCTGCTGCTTGCAATTGTTGTGCTTTGGCAAGCGTGCTGGCATTGTCACCCAAGATGTAAGGTACAATCGGTGATTCATAGTTTGGATGCCGGGTGTTCTGGGACACACGGTATCTTGGGTCGATGGCTTGACTAAGCTTGGTAGACAACCGCACTAAATGCGCCCGTTGATTATTTAGCATTGGCATTTTTGCTAAAATAAATCGCGTCCATGCGTGATTGATAGGGGGTAATGCAGTACTAAAAATTAGTGGACGCATGCGGTTAATTAGCCATTGCTTGACGACATCATCGCACATGATATAAGCACCCACCGAGGCAAACGCTTTACCGAAAGTACCGACCAAATAGTTAATATCAGCCAATGTCTGCGTTTCTTCCGCTAGTCCCAATCCTGTATGACCTAACACACCGATGGCATGAGCCTCATCGACATACAGTTCGATACGAGCATCGCTAGCTTTTAAGTGTACCAGTTGACATAAATCCGCACGATCACCATCCATACTAAAGATGCTCTCAGTGACAATAATGATGCGCTCAATGTCTGGCGCTGCTTGCTCAATAAACGTCGCCAAATGTTCATAATCATTGTGACGATAACGACGATAGCTGACAAGTTTGCTTTGGCTCAACCGCAACCCATCGATAATGCTGGCATGTACCAGTTTGTCAGCCAGAATAAGTGTTTTGACTGGCAACGCTGTGAGGGCGGGCAATATACCAAGATTGGCATGATAGCCGCTATTCAATACCAACACCGATTTTGAGACAGAGATATCACGTTTGCCGATAGCGGTTTGATACCATTCCTGCAACTCAGACTCTAGCGCTTGTAGCTGTGCATCATTTCCAGTGAGCAAGCGTGAGGACGTCGCACTCATTTTAGGCATTTGTGCGACTGATAGCGGTGTTAGTTGACTGAGAAATTCGTTTTGTAATTCGGTATCGCCGCCTAAGCCCAAATAATCGTTACTGGCGATATTGAGTAAGGTTTTACCCTCGCTAACAACGTATTGCCCATGATGTTGGAGATTGGGTAATTGACGATATTGTTGGGTGGCTTTGAGTACTGTAAGCGCTTCTTGTAGGCGGCTAGTTATACGTCCAGTCATTATTTTTACCTTAAAATATTCGGTTTCTCTTATTGTTTTATGCTTATTTCTGCTAGGAAGGCGATGAAATGAGTAGGGATTATTGCATAAACTCAGTGGTTGTAACAAAAGATTTCATATCTTTGCCTTTGTAACCCAAGCACTGATAAATACTTGCAAATCTTAACTCTCATACCATCAAACACTGACAGACGACTTGAAATAGTTTGTTACTATATACCCATCGTTAGCAAACAAGGCGATAGGGCTATAAAAGCCAATATAAATAGATAACTTGTTTGTCCAAATTGATTTTAAGGAGCTAATAATGAAAACTCTACAAAAAACGCTACTTGCACTAGCAGCTGGTTCTTTGTTAACTGTTGGCGCACAGGCCGCTACTTCTTATAGCAACGGTTACACTGGCCAGCCTTATGTCGGCGTCAAAGTCGGTCAGTTTGATCTAGATATCGACAATGCAGATGATCCAACTGCTTATGGTGTCTACGGTGGTTATAACTTCGATCAAAACTTCGGTGTCGAAGCAGAGTATGTAGGTTCAGATGATGCTGATTACAGAAACGGTGATCTTGATGCCAAAACTTATGGCGCATATGGTACGGCACGCTACCAATTCCCAAATACTGGCTTATACGCTAAAGGTAAGCTAGGGGTTGCTAAAACTGAAGTAGAAGGTGATTACACTGTCGGTCCAGTTAAAGTTTCGAAATCTAGCAGCGACACAGGTCTTGCTGGTGGTGTAGGTCTTGGTTACTCAGTGAATCCTAACTTTGGTGTCGAAGCTGAATACTCAATGATGGACAGTGATGTCGATGCCAAGCTACTTACTGTTGGCGCTCAGTTGAAGTTCTAAAGCCAAAACGATTTATCAGCTAAACGAGTGAGAGAAGATGGCAACAATAATTTTTTCTCCTCCAAATATATTATAGACAAATAATTAAAAATATAACCCTAGGGGAATACTATGAAAACCTTACAAAAAACGTTACTTGCATTAGCAGCTGGTTCTTTATTAAGCATGGGTGCACAAGCTGCCGTATCTTATGGCAACGGTTACACTGGTCAGCCATACGTTGGTGTAAAAGTCGGTCAGTTTGACCTAGATGTAAACGGTGCTGACAAGCCAACTGCTTATGGTGTCTATGGTGGTTACAACTTTGATCCTAACTTTGGTATCGAAGCAGAATATGTAGGTTCAGGCGATGCCGATTATTATAACGGTGATATCGATGCCAAGAGCTATGGCGCGTATGGTACTTATCGTTATCAGTTCCCAAATACTGCGCTATATGCCAAAGGTAAGCTAGGTGTTGCTAAGACTGAAATCGAAGGTAACTATATCGTTGAAGACTCTAACAGAAAAACCATTTCTAACGACGATACCAGCCTTGCAGGTGGTGTAGGCCTTGGTTATTCGGTTAACCCAAACTTCAGTGTTGAAGCTGAATATGACATGTTAGGTAGCGACGCAGATCTTATGACTGTTGGTGCTCAGCTAAAATTCTAAGTTTTTGATTAGCAGTATGATAGCTAAAAAACGCACCCTTCGAGGTGCGTTTTTTTGTACGATAAAAAGCACTGTAAGCGTCATTAAAAAAGAGTGCATTTGAAATAAGGTTCTGTCGAATCTCGAATTCGACAATAGTTCAGCTAACTTATATGCTCTGTTATTTTCATTCAGATGGTATTTTTAGTTTTATTTAACAGGAAGATATATGAATACTTTACAAAAAGCTTTGATCGCCCTATCAGTTGGCTCTTTATTGAGTGTCAGCGCGCAAGCGGCAGTTAACTATGCAGGTCAGCCGTATGTTGGCGTAAAAGCTGGTAAGTTCATGGTAGATGCTGATGATCTAGATGATCCTACTGCTTATGGTATTTATGCTGGTTATAACTTTGATCCTAACTTTGGTGCTGAAGTTGAATATGTAGGCTCTAGTGACACTGATATTGATACAGGTACCAGACTTCTTAAGGGTGAATATGACCTTAAAACTTATGGTGCTTATGGTACTTACCGTTATCAATTCCCTAATACTGGTTTATATGCCAAAGGTAAGTTAGGGTTTGCTAAAGCTGAGATTGATGCTTCTTTAAGTGACGTACTTGGAAACACTATTAGTGAAAGCGATAGCGATAGTGGTGTTGCTGGTGGTATTGGTTTGGGTTATAACTTTAATCCTAGCATGAGCGTCGAAGCTGAATATGATTATGTTGCTGAAGATATTACTCTATTGACTTTAGGTGCTCACATTAAGTTTTAATAAGTTGATTAAAGAAAAAAGAAACGATCGCTTTGGCGGTCGTTTTTTTATGCTCTAAGTTTTAATATGTGCTTCTCATATTTTTCGAAGTATACACATCATATATTGATGATTTTTAAGAAATTATTAACACCAAAAATGTGCTACATTAAAAGTTAGAATGATAAAGAGAGGGAATGTAGTGATGATGGAGATGCTGTGGATGATTGAACCTTGGCACTGGTTAGTCTTAGGTTTTATATTGCTGATCATTGAGATGTTTGTGCCGACATTCGCCAGCCTTTGGTTTGGTGCCGCTGCCATCATCGTTGCCGCGCTTTCGTGGCTATTGCCTATTTCTGTCTCTGTGCAAATTATTATTTGGTTGGTGCTTTCTGCCATATTCTTACTGGCATGGTTCAAGTTTATTAAACCCTTATCAGTAGATCGCACCAAAGCAGGCTTGGGTGGTAGTGTTATCGTTGGTGAAACTGGCATGATTATCGTCCAGCCGCAGCCAGATAGAGCGGGCACTGTCAGATTCAGTGTTCCTATTGTTGGAGCAGCGGAGTGGATGTGCCGCACTACGGGTGAGCCGGTGGCGGTCGGCGATCGAGTGGTGGTGACTGATATTGTCGGTAATGAGCTGATTGTGAGCAGTATGAAATCGCAGGCAGCGATTAATAAAGACATGCAATTATAATAATAGGGAAGAATTATGGAAAGCTTCAGCATTGTCATGGTGGTTTTGGTTGCACTGGTTGTCTTTACGGTTTTCAAAGGCGTTCGAATCGTGCCGCAAGGCTATAAGTGGGTGGTGCAGCGATTGGGCAAATATAGCCAAACACTAGAGCCGGGTCTCAACCTTATTATTCCTTTCGTTGATAATGTTGCTTATAAAGTGACGACCAAAGACATTGTTCTTGATATTCCCTCACAAGAGGTCATTACGCGAGACAACGTTGTTATTATTGCCAATGCCGTGGCTTATATAAATATCGTGCGCCCAGATAAGGCTGTTTATGGTATTGAAGATTATGAATATGGTATTCGTAATCTGGTGCAGACGTCACTACGTTCAATTATCGGTGAGATGGATCTTGATAGTGCATTGTCTAGCCGTGATGAAATCAAAATGAAGCTAAAGCATGCGATATCAGAAGATATTGCGGACTGGGGTATCACCCTAAAGACAGTAGAAATTCAAGATATTAATCCATCGCAAACGATGCAAGCATCAATGGAAGAGCAGGCGGCGGCAGAGCGTCTGCGCCGTGCGACAGTGACTCGTGCTGATGGTCAAAAGCAAGCGGCTATCTTAGAGGCAGATGGACGTTTAGAGGCGTCACGTCGTGATGCCGAAGCACAAGTGGTATTGGCGAGAGGTTCTGAAGAATCTATTCGCTTGATTACTAATGCAATGGGCGATGAAGAAATGCCTATTGTCTACTTACTTGGTGAGCAATATATTAAGGCGATTCGTGAGCTGGCAGAGTCTGACAATGCAAAAATGGTGGTATTACCTGCTGATATTTTAAGTACCATCAAAGGTATGGTGGGTGACAAGCTTAAGGTTTAATAAATAATGTGTAGCCATGTGTTATAGCATTAATGTTTAAAATGGTCAGTGAGCTTATTAGGCGCTGGCTATTTTTTCGACTGTCAATTGTACTGAATGCTACATCTAATAAATTACTCATATGGTTCGTTTAACAAGAATAAAATATATATCAGGGATAAAAAATGACGATACAAAATATTAATACAGAAGTTATTCAAATAAAAGACTTTATCCAAGGCACGGCACTGCCTTATACCGTGCTCGATGATACGCATATCAATGCTGCGTATCCTGAGAGGAAGTTTGAGATTAGAGGGGGTGGTTTTGGCTCAGATGCAGCGGCTCATCCAACCAATGCCAAGCAATTTTATGTGCTCACTGATCGCGGTCCCAATGCGGATTTCGAAGGTAGTGCAGGCAAGGGTAAACAGTTTTTAGTACCTGACTATACACCGCGCATCGGATTGTTTGAGCTACAAGCAACTGAGCAAATTATTAAGATCAAAGAGATACTGCTAAAAGACGCAAATGGTAATCCTATCTCTGGGCTACCGAATCCACAAGCACTCGGCGGAACTAATGAAGTCCCTTACGATGTCGACGGTCAGCCGATGACCATGAATCCCAACCTACCTTTTGATGCAGTGACCAATCCTATCAAAAACGATCTCAATGGTTTAGATCCTGAAGGACTTGCTGCGCTCACAGATGGCAGTTTTTGGATCAGTGATGAGTATGGTCCTCATTTGGTTCATTATAATGCGCAGGGGGTGGAGATTGAGCGTATCAATGCCTTTGCGAGCGATCAGCGCAATAATGTAATTGTTAATGGTCAGCCGATTTTACTACCAGCAGAATTTACCAAACGTCGTGCAAATCGCGGTATGGAAGCATTAACGATTACTCCAGATCAGAGCACACTGGTGGGTATTATGGAGTCTTCTATGGACAACCCTGATCAGTCAGGTCGTGTCTCTAGTTTGACGCGCATCGTCACTATCAATCTATACTCTGGTCAAATAGCACAGTATTTGTATCGTCTCGATCATGCTCATCATGTGACTTCGGGTATCGTTGCGATTAACAATCACGAGTTTTATTTGATTGAACATGATCGCAAGTTTCCGCTGCAAGACAAGTCTGCGCAAAAGCTCATTTATAAAATTGATTTCTCGCAGGCGACTGATATTGAGAATATTTTAAATACAGATAATATCAAGCAAGATCATGTATTGGGTTTAACGATCAATGGACAAACGCTTGAGCAGCTTATTGCAGCCGATGAAAAAAATTGGCAATTGCTTAAGGAACTGGCAATCAAGCCAGTCAAGAAAACCTTGGTGGTCGACGTTCTCGCGACTGTAGAGTATCCGCATGATAAGTTAGAAGGTTTGTGGTTGCGTCAAGATGGCTCATTGGGTCTACTAAACGACGATGACTTTGCAATGACGGATTCAATGATTGCCAACGCTAAAAGCACAATCGAGCAGAAATATTTGGACAGTGAAAAAACAATAGAAGATGCAAATAGGCTATATATGGTGATGCCTTCTGAATGTGGTGATGGCTACTGAGTAGGCTAGGGCATGTCCTCAATTCAATTGATCATATCTAAACGGGCTAAAAATGGCTAAATTTTGCCAAACATCGTTAAATAGCTGGTTAATATCCCGATATTATCTGCGCTATTTTCCTCGTTTGACTGCAATTTATCTCATTTTTATCACCATTTTTGAAATGAGGACACGCCCTAGAGGTATTTTTTGTCAATCATCAGCTTTATTAAACACCATAAAAAAGACCTCGATTAAGGTCTTTTTTATGACTGCTTTTAATGTATGGAATCACTCAATCAAATAACTTTTGAGAAACGATTCTTATGTTTTTTCTCAAGATACTCATCAAATACCATGGCGACGTTACGACCTAACAATCGACCTTTTGGTAGCACGCGAATGCCAGCCGCGTCCATATCGATGAGCTTGTCTTCTTGCATGGCGCCAAGCTGTTGAATCTCATTGATAAAGTAAGTGATGGCATCGATACCAAATTTTTGATTGACGTCTTTAAAGTCGATATAGTCGTGACAGAGTAGATTCATAATCACATATTCACGCAAGCGATCTTTGATAGATGTTTTGATGACTTTTACTGCAGGCATGGCAGCCGAGTTACTTTGTGCAGCATCGATGCTCGCTTGATAAACTGATAAATCTGTATCATTTTGCAAAATATAGCGGGTATTGGCATTGGCAATTTGACTGATAGAGGAGACGCCGAAGCCCAATAAATCACAATCGCCCATGATGGTATAACCTTGAAAGTTACGATGCAGTTTGCCCTCACGCTGCGCCACGGCTAATTCATCATCAGGCTTGGCGAAGTGATCAATACCGATATATTGATAGCCAGCTTCGGTCAGCGTATTGATGGTATTGCCAAGCATCGTCAGCTTGGCTGCTGGGTCTGGCAAATCGGCTTCTTTAATCTGGCGCTGGGCCTTAAAACGTTCTGGCAAGTGTGCGTAATTAAATACTGACAAGCGATCCGGCGACATCTCGATGATACGGCGTACCGTTTTTTCCAAGGTTACGGGTGTTTGATGCGGCAAACCATAAATTAGGTCGATATTGATAGAGTGAAAACCTAGATCACGCGCCTCATTTAACACATTTTCAATGAGCTCTGCTGAATGTACACGGTTGACGGCGATTTGTACCGTTTCATCGAGGTCTTGTACGCCTAAACTGACACGGTTAAAGCCAAGGTTACGCAATACTTTTAACGTCTCGCCACTCAGCTCACGTGGGTCAATTTCAATAGAGTAATCGCCTTTGTCTTCAGGTAAGAATTCAAACTGAGTTTGTAAAAACTCCCACAGTTGAACCATTTCTTCATCACGCAAAAATGTTGGCGTACCCCCACCCAAATGCAGCTGTTTAACGAGGGGTTTGCTACTACCTTCTGGGACAGGTAGCAGGCGGCGTTTGTGCTTAATCTCAGCGATTACATACTGCAAATAATCGCCTGAGTCGCTATTTTTCTTGGTGATAATTTTATTACAAGCGCAGTAATAGCAGAGGTGACGACAGAATGGAATATGAAAATATAAAGACAGTGGTGCACGAGCTTCACGGTTCTGAAGAATCTTTGCCTCAAGACCATCAGAGATGGGTGAGAACTCTAAGGCGGTCGGATAGGAGGTATAACGTGGTCCTGAACGATTGTATTTATTAATAATAGCTTCATCAAAGGCAGGTAGCTGCTTACTCATCATACTGCCACGCGTACTGGCATAAGGACTTTCTGATTGCATAACAGGGCGTGTCGTGGTCGGTTGCTCTCCTGCACGATTGTAAGGTTGCTGAGTATTTGATTCTGAATGTTCTGTCATGCGGTACTCCTCGTTTTGACCTTGAGTATTACTGTTCTTACATCTCTAACGACCAAATATCTGAAAGCCAGTAGGTGTTTGATAGATGGTTAATAACCATAATAATTTTATTATCAATAATAATTTTCACAGCGCTATCTGCTGCTAAATTTATAGCCATGAATAAGCACTAGTATAACAAATCCTTGTTTGCAGTGGGGTGGTCGGCGAGTTTTCTTAATAATGAATCGACGATCTGCACACAGGCTGCTTCCATAAAGTAAAAAAGACCTCAGCATATATCTGAGGTCTTTTTATCACTAATTTAAGTTATCACTAATTTAAGTTATCACTAATTTAAGTTATCACTAATTTAAGTTACGTCAAACTTATTCTTTTAGCTGAATTTTATTGCCAACGGCTTGGTTGCTAACGTCACTAGCATTGAAGGGTAGGCGAATCCATTCTTTAGCTGAATAGCGACGACTCTGGTCACGATGGAACGGTCGAGTAGTATCAGAAGCTTGCGAGTAACCTAGTAATGCTTCTGCTACAGGGCCGCTTTTATCAAAGGTAACGGTTTGCATATATGTTGGACCAAAATTAATGAGGTAGTTTGCGCCATCATTAGCGCTTGTGCCTCTCGTTTCTGCAACATTGAATACACCTTCACGACCAAAGCCACCATGCATAGCAATACGCTCATCGTTTTTATTAGCATCAACGATATACTGCAAATCAGATAAAGACGCATCAAGAGCGATGTTTTTATCTTGGAAAAACTTAATGGAATCTCCTAAAGCAGTACGTGTATCCGCGCTAATAATTAAACCACGAGGCGTATTGACTGGGTCTTTTGCATCAAATTTAACACTGAATATCGTATCCGTCGTTTCATTGAAATCTACATTACGCCAAAACTCTCTAAAGACATGAGCGCCTTTACTATCTAAATTATTACGACGATCCCAATTACTCAAGATATTACAAGCATTAGTTGCATCAATAGTAGAGCCACCCGTCAAAGGCATGCTAGCATTCGCTCGACAATCTGCTAATACGTCATCGAGTACCAACTCAGCGACATAACTGCGGTTACCATAGACGACCTCTTGCATATTGTCTAAATTGAAGTTAGTACCGCCCAAGTTATCTTTATTACTGAATCGATCTTGTATTTGAACCAGTCCCATACGTGAGCGCATAAGCAATGGAACACCATCTACTGGACTAGCACCTAAGAAGGGGGCTAAACGACGACGTAGGAGTGGTGAAAATCCAGTCAGTGGTTGCTCTAAATTGCTTAACCAATAGCTATCATTTGAGTTAGCAACATAATCATCGCGGATCAAGAAAGGTAAGTTTGAGCGCCCAAAAATACCTGCTTGCGGTGAGTCTGTATCAACTCCCCATTCACAGGCAGCGGTACTACCATTCAGTGCTGGCAAGTCAGAGGCAATTAAAGCACCAAGGAAGGGGCCAGATGCAGCACTACTACAAGCTTCAAGCTTAGCTTTGGTCACATTTGGTACGGTTGAGATGTCAGCATAGAGTGCCTTACCATTACGGTCGGTAGCAATAGTATTAACAAACCCAAGACCAAGGACGCTTTGCATTCTGTCGACTAAGTCCTCAACGCTCGTAGCCTTATTCATACTACGCCATTGATTGAGTGCTCTTGGGTTTTCAGAGGCGGCATCACGGATAGTATAAGCTAGATTATTAGCGCCCCATGCTGGTAATTGGCCATTGAGTAAATTGACCGCTAACATAGGTCCATATTGTGAGACATAAATATTGTGAACCTGCGTCTGATTATTTGGTAGCTGAATAGTGACAGGAACGGTTTCGATATCACGCTGCTCAGTCACATCAGCGCTATTAGTATAATTGTATTTGAGAGGATCTCCGTCAACTAGGCTAAGCTGATAAAGTGTAAAACGTTTGGCAGTGGATACGGTATGGCTCCAAGCCACGTCTTTATTAAAACCGATGTTAGGGAAAGGCTGACCTTGCTGAGCCGCACCCATCACATCCAGCTCACCTGGCATCGTTAAGTGAAATTGATAGAAGCGTTGGACGCCATCCCATGGCTCATGCGGATTGCCATACATGACCCCACTACTAGTACCGGTCACCTCCTTACCAAAGGCGTAGGCATTACTACCGCCACTCATCGCATTAATCGTATCCATATTGAATGCAGGTGCTGACTCTACGACAGGATTTGCGACTGGAACACTACGCATTCTTGAGCTACCCTGAACGCCAGCAATAGAGGGCGGTGCCGCTGCTACAATGGGACCGACAAAATTAGATAAGCCACCACGTAGATTGGCTTTACCGTAGACCGTCAATAAATCATCGAGAGTAATCTCTCGTACCCATTCAGCATTGGCACAAGCAGGATCGATATTAGCCACGCCTTTATCACGTAGATAACGGCTATAGCCTGCAGCATAACCTGTCACAGCATCAATGACTTCAGGGTCTTGAGCTGCTAAAAATTCAGCTTTTCGCTTGTCAGTGTTGTACCACGTATAAAAAGCATCGCTAGCCAAATTACCGTCAGCGCCTAGATACAGCATACTCTGACCGCTAGCGACTATAACTTCACGCGCTAGTGAGCAGAAATTATCTTCTGCGAATGCATAACCGACGCCATAACCCAGACCTTTGTAATCCTTTGCGGTGATGTGCGGTATACCGAACTCAGTACGCTGAATATCGGCTTCATAATTAGTGGAAGGGGATATGACATCATCGTCATTGAAACTATTGTCGCTGTCTGAGCAGCCGAACAGTCCTAAAGAGACTGCTACTGTCAGTAGCGTGAGTGTGGGCACACGCCGATTATGCATCTTTATGCTCATAATCTTATCCGTCCATGGTAGTAGGTATTATATAAATCTGCAGCAAAAAGCCGCCAGTAAACTTTATATGATCAATAAAATCCTTTTATTGCCAATACTCTTGCTAATCTTTAATACTTTGTAGCACGATTAAAATTATCCAATACGTTAATAACGTGGTTAACAGGCGTGAGAATTTTTGGATAATCTTTGGAGCAGCATAGCCGAATAAGACTGAGCGAAAGAGCATCCGTTTATCATATAACAACTGTTGATAATTATGCTAGTAAATAAAATTAGACAAGGAAACACGACATTTGCGCACTGATACATAATACTCTATTATCATTTATTCCCTATATTAGGAAAATGCTGATGTCGTTTGCCCAAGTCTATACTCGTTCAGTCGTCGGACTGCATGCGCCCAAGGTCATTATTGAAGTGCATCTGTCACAAGGGTTGCCAGCATTGACCATCGTCGGTTTGCCGGAGGCGGCGGTACGTGAGAGTAAAGACCGTGTACGCTCTGCGATTCTGAACTCTGGCTTTCAATTTCCTAATCGTCGTCTTACTATCAATTTAGCCCCCGCTGATTTGCCTAAAGATGGTGCACGTCTTGATTTACCGATTGCCATCGGAATCTTGGCAGCCAGTGATCAATTGGATCCAGAAGTATTATCAGGGTTTGAGTTTATCGGGGAGTTAGCGCTCAATGGGAATTTACGGCAAGTGACAGGCAGCTTAGCGGTGGCACGAGCGATCAAAGCTGAGGCGCTGGCGTCCAAAGTATTGCAGGTGGCAAATATCACTGAACAGGAGCTGATCGAGCCACGGCAAAAACCACAAACACCGCAGCTTATCGTACCGATTGATAATGGTGCTGAGGCCAGCCGTGTGGATGGCGTGACGATACTAGCCGCGCAAAGCTTAAAGACAGTTTGTGACCACTTACAGTTGTTAGCGAACCCAAGCGCAGCCTATGACTCTTTGGACGTTGTACAACCCAGTCCAGCACAGCAGCATGTTGGCTATCAAGTGGATTTGGCCGATGTTAAAGGACAGCATCATGCACGGCGCGCGCTAGAGATTGCCGCTGCTGGTGGTCATTCGCTGTTATTTACAGGGCCACCCGGCTCAGGCAAGACGTTAATGGCGTCACGGCTACCGACCATATTGCCGGATTTAAGTGATGAAGATGCGTTAGAAGTTGCCAGTACTTATTCAGTGGCAGACAGCGATTACGATTATGGGACAAGACCATTTAGGCAGGTTCATCACACTATATCAGCCGTGGCATTGGTAGGTGGTGGCTCACGACCAAAACCGGGTGAAATTACCCTTGCCAATAAAGGCGTATTATTCCTTGACGAATTGCCAGAGTTTGATCGGAGTGTGCTTGAGGTATTGCGTCAGCCATTAGAAGCCAAGCAAATCACTATTAGCCGTGCCAATTCGCAGATGACTTTTCCGGCAAATTTCCAATTGGTCGCTGCCATGAATCCATGTCCATGCGGCTATGATGGCGATACCTCAGGGCGTTGTCGCTGCCGACCTGAACAGATTAAACGTTACCAAGATAAACTATCAGGTCCACTGCTTGATCGCATTGATTTGCATATCACTGTACCTGCGCTGCCAATTGCCGACTTGCAAAATGCTCAAGCTGGCGAAACCTCCGAACAAGTGCGCGTTCGAGTTATTGCCGCACATAACCATCAGATGCAGCGGCAACAAAAGGTCAATAATGAGCTTAGCCCTAGCGAGATTGATAAATATATCCAACTCGGAGAGGGCGAACAGCAACTATTACAGCTCGCTCAGCAGCGTCTGAATTTATCGGCACGCGGTTATCATCGAGTATTGCGAGTGGCGCGTACCATTGCTGATTTGGCTGACAGTATCGATATTACAAGCGCTCATGTGTCTGAGGCGCTGAGTTATCGGAGCAAATAATGATTTCAAAGAATGGCTTAAACGAATCATTCTAATGTTCAAATTTTAGCTGTCTATCGTATAATTTTTGAAAATATATTCTACTAATGCTGTAAAGGCATCAAAGGCTTCGGTAGGATTTAGCTCACGGATATCTTGTCCATAATTATAACCATAAGACAGCCCGAAAGTATCCATATTAGCATTTTGTCCGGCTAAGATATCGTTTCTAGAATCGCCAATCATCACAGCTTGTTCTGGAGTGACGTTCAACGCTTTACAGACATGCAGTAGCGGTGCTGGATCAGGCTTTTTAGTTGAGAGACTATCACCGCCTAATACTTCACTGAATAAGTCCTGCCAGCCAAAGGATTGCAATATTTTCGGTACAAAACGAATCGGTTTATTGGTCACTAACGCCAGCGTAAATCCTGCCGCTTTTAGCTTTTTTAGTCCGTTATCGACATCTGGGTAAGCAACGGTTTTGCTACCACTGAGATTTTTGTAAGCCTCAAAAAACAGGTGCTCTGCGTAATTGGCTTCCTCGACCGTCAACTCGCCTTCTAACACTTCTACCTTACCTACTAGTGCGCGCTCTACCAGCAATCTTGAGCCGTTGCCTATCCAGTTTCGTATGGTCTCGATAGGGTAAGTCTCTTTGCCCAGAGTGGCTAACATCGCATTGGTCGCATCAGCCAAATCTGGCACACTATCAATGAGTGTGCCATCGAAATCAAAAATCAAAAGTTGCTTAATATCTACAGTCATTATTATTTGCCTACGCTATCAATTTTATACTTCTTTGGAGTATTAGCTCCAAGCCCTCATTACCTTAGCACAGCAAATCATGAATTCAATTATTTAACAGTCTGTCATTATAAGTATTTCTATCTTTTCAGGCTGAGGGTAATGTTTTATTGATATGTTTTATGCTTATTCAACCTCTTTATAACGTTCGCGATGCTCAGCTTTCATTCTTAGATAATCTTCGTTCTCACGACACTCGTCCCATTTTTGTTTAAATATGCGCGCTGACTCTGCTTTGACTGGGTCTTCGATTTGTCGTGGCAACTCTTCACGACCATGTGCGCCGCTCTGACCTTTTTTATCATCAGGTACTGGTCCTTTATACTTTTTGCCGCCTTTGTGATTGGCGTAACGACGGGCGCGGGTGTAGCCCATTTGAATAAATTTGCGCGCCATATCTGCACCGACAAAGTCATCGGCCGCCAGATAATCTAAAAACATCTGATAAATTGTCTCGCTGCTCTCAAGCGCAATATCAGGGGTCGCAAAGCGCCAGTGTGGCAGGATTTCAGACTTATACGGCTCTACCAATAAAACGCCTTGCTCGCCGCGCCCGACCCGATACAGCTCTGGCTGCGCGCGCAAATCTAGGTTTTTATAATCCAAATCGTAATCGAACGCTCTCATCGCTTTTCCCTATTAGTATTCGTCATCTGTCAAATTTATCATTATCAATACTATCGAGTATACTGAGCGCCGCTGTCTAAAAAACAGCACAAAAATGTTATGCAACCGTGACAGTAAGCGTTTAGCATGAGAAGCATGGCGAATAGAATCAATCATTGGGCAGGTCTGAGTAGGTTAAAGTTATGACAGTTAATAAAAACATCCTCAATAGCATCAGTCTAGCTGGCTCGGCTTTTACGATGTCGTCAAAAAGTATATTTGTGATATCGGTGCTGCTGCTCATCAACGTATTAAGCACCAATGCTGCCCATAGCGCATGGTTTGAGCGGTTGATTCCGCAAGGAGAAACTTATACGGTACGCGAGATAGATCGTGATTTGGCGTTCGTGATTGATGGTTTCATTTATGATGCGCGCACGTCTTGCTTTTTAGCAGTGGGCGATAGAGTGATATTTTTTGAAGGGCGTCATGGTATCGATTACCGCGCGACGGTTTATGACTTAGACTCGCGTGAACGTTGCGAGGTGTTATTAAGAAGACGTTTGTCATAAGCTATTAGACTTATTTCAGAACGGAATACAGGCATAAAAAAAGCCCCAAACAGCAATGTTCGGGGCTTTTTAGAATTCTTAAACGAATGGTGGCTCGAGGCAGGTTCGAACTGCCGACACACGGATTTTCAATCCGTTGCTCTACCGACTGAGCTATCGAGCCGTCTTCGTTGAGGCGCTATTAAACTAAATATAGACGTTGCTGTCAAGTAGTTTTTGCATAATAGAAGATAAAAGACGATAAATAATCAAATATTGGCAAAATTAACTGTTTCTGCTCTCGATTTAGTCTTTAACACGCAGTAAATCATACTCGCTCATAATACGATGGATATCCGCATCGACAGGGACAAACTCACGCACACCTTTTTTTACCTCGGCATCATAGACCAGTTTAATAAACTTAGCATCGATAGCGCGACCGCGATTTTGCTGATGTACTGTTAAATATTGCAGACGCTTGGCGTCGGTTTGCCCATCATCAAAACAGGCAACTGCAGCGATAGGCTTGTCATTAAACATACCGACATATAGATATTGCCCGCGCTTAAAACCCTGCTCAACGATATTTAATACCTCGATACCATCAGGCTGCGCATCATCGCTATCATATAATGCCTGCAAGCGCTCTGCTAGCTCATTGTCGCGCGCAGGTTTTTTGATAAGTGGTGTATCCAAGCTATTAATGGCGATCGCTTCTAAAGGCATAGCAGTTCCTATAAGCAGAGGGTTTTTATCGTATAAAGTAGCAGTATGACACAACACAATATCATAGAGCGTAGTACCGTAGAATATGATATCTAAAAGTCAGTGCAAGTCATGATTAATAATACTGAACACACTATTTTAGCAGAATGAGGTAATTTTGTGCGTGGTTTACCGCTTGGTCGTGGCAGTAAATGTTAGGGTTTGCTATGATGAGGCTAGATGATATTTAGTACGTACAAACCCTAGGGCGTGTCCTCAATTCAATCGATAGTTATCTAAATGTGTTAAAAATGGCTAAATCTTGCCAAACGGCGTCAAATAGCTGACTAATATCTCGATATTATCTGCGCTATTTTCCTTGTTTGACTGCAATTTATCTCATTTTTATCGCCATTTTTAAAATGAGGACACGCCCTAATACCTTGATATCCTTTGTATATATCATTTTCTAATACATTTTTTGCTAGCGCTGACTCAGACACTAGTAAAATATTTAGACATGTTTTGCCTTATTTATTGACCGCTTTTCACTGATAAAAAACTGATAGAGAGTAGCCATGACAGCCAATGCAATGACGACTGCTGATACACCTGAGCAAAATGCACCAAAAAACCTAAATTTACATGGTCGCCCTGAACGTATTGCGACCGTTGAGCGCATTACTGCTGAGACCCAAGTGACTTGTACTGTCAATCTTGATGGTACGGGTCAAGGGGTTGTAGATACTGGCGTGCCGTTTTTGGATCATATGATTGATCAAATCAAGCGTCACGGTTTGTTTGACTTAGAGATTAAATGCAACGGTGATACCTTTATCGATGACCATCATAGCGTTGAAGACACTGGTATTACCCTTGGACAAGCATTTAACAAAGCATTGGGCGACAAAAAAGGCATTCGTCGTTATGGGCATTTTTATGCGCCGCTTGATGAATCATTGACCCGCGCTGTCGTCGATCTATCAGGACGTCCGGGTTTACACATGGACATTCCCTTTACCCGTTCGCATGTCGGTAATTTCGATGTTGACCTGTTTAGCGAATTCTTTTATGGTTTTGTGAACCATTCTTGGATGACAGTGCATTTAGACAATTTAAAAGGTAAAAACAGCCATCACCAAATCGAGTCTACCTTTAAAGCGTTTGCTCGTGCGCTACGTATGGCGTGCGAATATGATGAGCGTGCGTTAAATACATTGCCATCGACCAAAGAGGCTTTCTAAGGCGCATTTAAGGCTCTTCTACGGTGTCAGTCAAGCTTGGCGTACTAGTTGTACAGCCTGCGCTTGACTTCCTTGTAGAAAAACCTTATCTACACCTTGGTAATAGCCAATAATATAAATAGTATAGTAATCAAAATATCTAAAATGAGAACCAATTGATGACTAAAGTAGCACTATTAGATTATGGCATGGGCAACTTGCACTCTGCTAGTAAAGCACTATCGGTAGTCGGGGCAGACGTCTCTATCACCAATGACCCAAAAGTCGTCGCTGCGGCAGACAAGATTGTCTTCCCCGGTGTCGGTGCGATGCGTGACTGTATCGCTGGCATGCATGAAGCCGGGATTGATGACGTCATACGCCATGCGGTGTTTAATAAGCCTGTTATGGCTATTTGTGTGGGCATGCAGGCATTGTTTGAGCAGTCCGCTGAAAATGGTGGTACAGACTGCTTGGGTATCTTAAACGGCAATGTAGAGGCGTTTGACCCTACGTGGAAGGATCAGCAGGGCACTACCATCAAAGTACCGCATATGGGTTGGAATACCATTAGCGGTATGGATTTTGACCATCCGCTGTGGCAGGGAATTGAGGACAACGCGCATTTTTACTTTGTGCATAGTTACTACTGCGAGCCTGCTAATAGCTCACAAGTGGCAGCGATATGTGACTATGGTCAACCGTTTTGTGCCAGTGTCATCAAAGACAATTTATTTGCGACTCAGTTCCACCCAGAAAAAAGTCATACTGCAGGTTTGCAGTTGTTGAAAAATTTCGTTGAGTGGGATGTGTAAGTAGTTGATAACCGTGAAGTGAATATTTAATTTAGCAGAAGGTAGATTATCAATTGTATAATCTGCCTTTTTTATGCTCAGCCATCACTTTGTAGCTGCCACTCTTTAGCTATTATAGTTTAGCCATCATGATTTAGTGATACTCTCAGTCGTTTTCTACTTGCTTATATTTGGAATACTCTAGTGGATTTTACCGCTTTTAAAATCAATATTATTGAAGTATCTGGCCTTGCCAAAGATGCCTTACATATCTATGTCGGCGTCGGCATCTATCTTTTGTGTCTGCTTGTGCTGCGTCCTATCATTAAAAACCAAAGCATCAGATCATTCATGGCTTTAGTCGTCGTGACGGGCATTGCGCTGTTGGGTGAGTATTTGGATAATCGAAATACCATTGAAGCGTCAGGCATGGCTGGCTTAAGCCACGAACAGCTGGTCGCAAGCCTCCGCGATTTGATCAATACGTGCCTGCTGCCTTACGTGCTCTATGCATTGAATAAATGGACGAAGATATTCAGTTCATTCAATCCGTCTACTAAACTTTTAAAGCAGCGCTAATATTCCGAAGTAATTTTATTTCAGATATCAAAAAAGTAAACTTAAGTGGGATTTTATGGTGTAAAATTTATAATATAAAATATATAGCAGACCATATTATGTTTTCATTTAAAATATCTACTTACATTTTTTCTTCTACCATTCTATTCCTAACGACGTTTAGCTATCATTCAGCAGTGGCAAATCAAAATGTCATCATTGACCTAAACAAACCCATATCGGCAGCACTTTTAGCACAGTACAATCGTGATGGTATCGAGATTGACTATGATGATACGACTGTATCGAAACACGTTTATGTGACGGCAAAAGATGGGGCAATCGCACGTCAGTTACCAAGCGGTGCTGCTCGAAAGGTGAAAAGCTATACGTTCGGAGAGAAACTAGACGTCATTGAAGATAGAAAGGATTGGTATACGGTACGAGATAGTATTGATAGACAATACGATGAGAATAATGACGGTGTTATTGATAAAAGCATTAGTCAATGGGAAAAGGTGTTTGTGAAAAAAGAGCAAACGGGTACTACTATGCCCGCCTCGCTAACGTCCAAAGATTTAAACATACTAGCATATCTATCCGTTGGCGAAGACTACGAGTATTTTGAAGATGGCAAAGCACTTAACGACTACCTAAAAATAGAGCTGATTGATAAGGCTTTGTTTGAGAAAAAACGTCCACTTGCTGTTGACTTTCTATCAAAAAATAAAAGTATTAAAAAGAGAAATGGTGTGATGTCCATTCCAACTGCAAAAAAACCAGTGAAGTTTGTTGATAAAGATAATGGTGATGACGGCGATGAGCGTTTTGATTACATCGGTAGTATCGATTTTTTAAACCAACATTTAATAGAAGGAAACTACTGGGAAAGCTCGAACTACGAGATGATTGATAAAAATTCGGGTGAGATGACGCAGGTATTTATAGATTATCCTCATATCTCTCCCAATAAAAAATATATCATCTCAGCCTATACCAACCCATATGAGCAATACACCGATCTAGAGCTGTATAAAATTAAGGGAACAGACACCATCCCGATTATGGGTGCAGGCTTTATGCATTGGATGCTTACTGTTGAACCAGAAAATATATTTTGGGCAAAAGATGGTTTCCTATACCTAGCGGTTAATCATAGCGCCGCCTTTTGGAAAGAAGATGGGCATATCAATGATGAGTTTCAATATATTAGGATAAAGGTGGCTCTATAGAGACGCCACCAAGATATTTAGAAACCTATTTCTGATTATACAACCCACGTACCACTTCACCAATCGCTGCAATACCATCAGTCAGTGTCTGCTCATCAGCGGCGATACTCATACGAATACACTCATGTGCATGCTGATAATCGCTGACATCGACACCAGGGAAGAAATACTGACTTGGTACAATGAGCGTGCCTTTTTCTTTTAAAATCTCGTACAGCTCAACCGTGGTAATCGGCAAATCTTTAAACCACAACCATAAGAATATCGCGCCTTCAGGCTTATGAATCATCAACGGATAATCGCCCAATGCTTCTTTTAACAGCTTCACGGCAAGAGTGGCCTGCTTTTGATAAAACGGCTTAATCTCATTATCGGCTAACTGCTTGATACGGTCGTTTTCTACCAATGGCGTGGCAATCGCTGCACCAAAACGTGTCGGCGCTAGATTCACCACCGCATTCATCGCGCTGACCGCTTCGATCACTTTCGCATCGGCTACTATAATACCGGTACGCATACCGGGCAGGCCAATTTTAGACAGGCTAAAGCACAGAATCGTATTGTTATCCCACGTCAAATGCGCGTCTGAATAGATGATATTAGGGAAGGGCATACCGTAGGCATTATCGATGATAAGGGGTATGTCATAACGTTCGGCAATCTCGGCCAAATGCGCCATTTCTTCATCGGTCAACACGTTGCCAGTCGGGTTGGTCGGGCGTGAGCAGCAAATCGCGCCAATACGACCTTCCTTTAGCGCTGGCAAGTTTTCTAACGCGTCAAAATCCACCCGATATTTAAAAAACCCTTCCGCGCCGTCATGAGTCACTTCATCGATATGTGGCAATACCGCTGCGAAATGCTGACCTTCGACATGCACGTCGCTATAGCCGATATACTCAGGGGTCAATGGCAGTAGGATGGACTTGTCGACAGATTCGTTCTTTTCATCCTGACTGTTTTCATTAGCAAAAGCGCCGCCAAACAGATTAAACAAATAGAAAAACGCATTCTGTGAGCCATTGGTCAAGGCAATATTTTCTGACGTTAGATTCCAATCATAATGACGGTTAAAGAAACCAACCAACGCATCGATAAAGGCGGCATCACCTTGTGGATTAGAGTAATTCGCCATGCTAATAATCGCGCTGCTATTGGCTTCTCCTGCATCATTGTCATTACCAAGTGCTTTATACGTCTCCAAAAATAGCTCATTAACGGCATCAATTTTGGCAGGGTTACCACCACCCAGCATGTTGACTGGCTGATCGCTTTTTAGCGCATCGCCTAGATCGTCCATTAATTGTGAGATGCCAGTTGGCTGGGTAAATTTTTGACCGAACTTTGAGAATTTCATAAGGCTACCATGCTGTTTGGGAGGGTTTGATAAGAAGGAATTTGATTGATAAAAGTTGGGCTAGTATAGCAAAAGATAGGGGGTCGGGGAGAGATGTTCAGGGGCAGATGTGGATTGAAAAGAGTTTAGTTTATACATATTATTGATATAATTATCCTATAAAAGTCTTGTTTATCTCTAATTTGTCGTGTATTCTGAAATTTATCTATTGACAAGAAAGATAAATTTGTGTATAATTAAGCTCTGGCTTATCAATATTCTTTAAGAATATTGATAAGCCAGAGCGGAAAAATAAACTAATGTTCGTTTTATATTTACGTAAATTAATACTAACTCTACATTGTAGTACATAAAATTTTTGTACTATGTATATACGTAGTGTATTTTTTATCTGTAAATCAACTTAGTACGGAAGTGAAATTAAGCTTACAATTCTACTTAGTTAGGAGAATTCAAATGGTAAAATTTGATATGTTCAAGAAGGTTACTCATGAAGGATGGGATGGTTAAATTAAGAAGAAAACTCAAATTACCTATAATAGCCCCTATTGTATTGTTTACACTAGGGGCTATTTGGTTGTGGTGGCACTATCAGATAAATTACTCAGATGTTGTAGTATCAGCTTCAGATGAAGTGACGGTACGAAGCTTCCAAGATAGTGTGTATAGAGTAGTTCTTGGATCCTTCCCTAGCTATGTTTTAGTGGCTGTAGCTACAATAGGTTTATATCTAACTTATCAGTCTATACAAAGTAGTAAATCTTCTAGTAGAAAACAATTAACAATACAACTTGTGACAGAACTCAATGAAAATAAAAGATTGCAAAATACTAAGAACTTAATTTTTGTTAAGGGAAATGATCTGCCCCAATATTATAGCCAGCTAGACAATCATGAATACAAAAATAAATCCGACGAAGAAATATCTAAAGAAATTAGACATAAAGAAGATTTTATAATATTTAAGCATATAAAAATAAACAAAAGTTTTCTAAAGAATGAAAAAAAAAGAAAAATAGATGTCGAAGAAGAGAAAAAGAAAAGATATAAGAGAATACTAGAAGACGAAAAGTTAAAAGATGATATTCATTATGTACTAAACTATTACGAACAAGTTGCCTTAGGAATACGTGTAAAAGCTTTCGAAGAAGAGATTTTTAAAAATTTACACTACTCTAGTTTTATGAAAGTTTGGCAATATGCTCACCCATTAATTCTTAGAATTCGTGCAATCAGCGGTAAGAAGACTATTTATCAGGAAATAGAGTATCTGGCAAGAAAGTGGGATAATGAGCCAATTAAAATGCACTCACTAAATATAGAAATAATTGACGACAATTATGAATAGTTAGTGGACTATAAGCAGTTAAACAAAGTTTAGGAAACTCCCTTTAGCTCATATCGAAGTTATCATTTTCGACAACTCATGCAAGCCTTCACAATCATCTACGATATCTAAATGACTGACCAATAACTGTTCAAGTTGTGTTAGTTCCTGCTGATACTTTTCAATAACTAATATAGACAATATATCTTCGAGTTCAAGCGCCTGATTAATAATAGGCGCTAACCCTTTTAAGTCGTTGTTTTCCTTGATTGTTGATAACCTGTCAAGGCTGAAAATCAAAAAATGAGCTTGGTCAATGCTGATCTCACTAAGAGGTAAAAGTTAAATAATTCTTATCAAAAAATCACTAACTATCATGTCATTTGAGTTCATAGCGTACCTTCTAAACCATCGCCCTAACTCTCGCCATAATCCCGCGCCCAATCACCAGTTTCACATAAATAATGGCAATAGCGAATAGCAAGACAACTAATGCTGCACCACCCATAGCTAGATTTGCCCACGGCATACTAAACTGTAGATTAAACCATTGAGTGATAGCCGCCCATGCGCCAACGCTAGCGATGACGACGGCAAATATCGCCGCGCTAATACCAAGCACACCCAGCTCTAAGATATTGAGCATATATAGGTCACGCTTTTGCATGCCTAGTAGTCTAAATGACGCGCTGTCTTTCATGCGATCTTGTGAGGTGGACAGTAGCGAGCTGATCAGCACCATGACCCCAGTGAGCAGAGCAAGCAAGGTAAACACATAGACCAAGCGGCTCATTTGTACAACCAGCTCTTGGATTTGCTTGGCAATGGCAGTGCCGTCAATCGTGGTGACAGCAGGGAACTCGCGTACCAGTTTGCCTTGTAGTTCTGGAATGTCATTCTCTGATACGTGGGCAGTAGCAAATTGAATTTGCGGAGCTGCGGACAGCACCGACGGCTCAAACAGGAAATAAAAATACGGACTTGGGCCACGCTCATAGCGCGTGCGAATACTGGTGATTTGCCCGATGATTTCGATACCTTGAATGTTAAAGCGCACCTTATCGCCCATACCGACATTGAGCATACTGGCGGCAGTATCTAAGATAGATAAGGGTTTGACTTGCTCATCTGTCGCATCGATAGGGGTATATAGCGCGTCGTCTGTGAGCGACTCAGTGATATATTCGGTCTCCATGACCGTATCTGCGTAGCTCAAATTAAACACACGCGTAGGGTCATCAAACCCATCCTCAGGCTCAATATCTTTTGCCGGTACGTCATTTGCCGTCTCCACACGGGCACGAATGACGGGATAATAAGTGACGGGTGCTTCAATGATCGCATCAATATCGTCATGTTGATCGCTCTGCACATCCAGTAAAAACAGATTAGGCGCATCTTCAGGATAAGCATTGATAAACTGCGCATTGATACTGTGATTGAGGGTGGTGATAAGCGTCAGAACCGCGACCGACAGCGATAAGGTGACAAAGAATAGCGCTGATTGGTTACCTTTACGCGCAAGGTTATGAATAGCAATGCGCTGCATCCAACTGACCTTGGTATTGCTCGCTAACTTGGCAAGTAGCCAGAGCCACCCACGCGCCAGCAGCCAAAATATCGCTACAAAACCGATCAAGCCGCCCAATAGCTGTGCGCCTAACGACAGTGAGCCCACTTCATAAGCAAAGAAGGCATACAACCCTGCCAGCACCAAGCCATACCATAGTAATGGCACGCGCCGATACCAAGGCAGGTTTTGTGTCTGGGTGCTCGCCCCTTGATTGAGTAGGGTAGCGGGTTTGGTGGTGTTAAGCGCGCTTAAACCACGCTGCGCAATCAGCAACGTCAGGACTAAAGCAATCACAATGGTTTTGACCGCACTGATTGGATTGATGGCGAGACCAACATCGGCAGGCAAGATAGCCACCAGATACGGCTGACCAATTTTAAGCAAACCTAGACTCAGTATAATCGCGGCGACACAAGCAATGGCAGTGGTGACGATAAGCAGTTGATAGTAGCTGCGCTTGAGTGAGCCAAGCGGTTCACCTAATGCCAAGCGAATGGCATTAGGTGACTGCTGCTTGGTGACAAACGCACTAATGACGCCGTACATGGCGACCGCAGAAAGTAGCAACACTGCGATGACCAGTAACTTTAAAAACATCAGTACATTATCAGAGATACGCGAGACCGAAGTGTCTGCGGACTCTGCGTCAGAGAGCTCGATATCAGGATAGTTGGTCAGTATCTCTGTGAGCGCATCACGCTGCGTCGTTATCAGTTCGGGATCGCCTGCCATCTCAATACGATAGTTTATTCGGCTGCGTTGCCCCAATAGGTTGGTTGACGGGAGTGAGTCTTGATGCATTAAGACACGCCCACCAAACCCAAAGGTGGTCAGCGGGCGATCAGGTTCTTTTGTCAATACATCACTTATTGTGAACTGCGCATCACCAATGGTAATGCGGTCACCGACATTGGCCTGTAGACTACTGAGCACTTCTGGCGCGACGATCACGCTGTCAGAGGTTAGCTGCTCCCACAGCGGCTGTCCTGAGGCAAGCTCCGCTGTACCGTATAAGGGATACGACGGTGAGACCGCTTTAATGCTAGCAAGCAAGGTTCGCTCATCATTGACCAGCATGGCGCTAAACTGATAGTCATACACCGTCTGCGTATCGGGGATGGTTTCTACCTGCGTCAATACTTCACTTGGCCAGTCTTGTTTACTGTTTAAAATCAAATCGCCACCAACGAGCGCGCGCTGATTGTCATTGATATAGCGATCGACAGACTGCTGCACAGAATCGAGGGTTAGGTAAGTTGCAAGCGATAGGGTTAATGTCAGCAGAAACAATACCGGATATACCCAGCGCTGCCACCAACTACGGCTGAGTGCCTGTGAGCCTAGTGTTTGAAAACCTAGGGTACGGGTAAATAATTGGTTTAGGATACCGCTAGGATAGCTGGACTCTTGACGCATACTGGTATCAGTCTTTTTTGTATCAGCTGGTGGTTTATTGTCTGTGGGCTTACTATTCATTAAGATACAATCCAGTTATTCATGTAGGTACAATCCGCCCATCATGCATGGTGATGACACGATCTGCCATTTTGGCAAGTGCAGGGTCATGAGTCACAACGACCAGTGCTGAACCAACCTGTTGGCGTAAGTCCAATAGCAACTGCATGACTTGATCGGCATTTTGCTCATCGAGGTTGCCTGTTGGCTCATCCGCAAACACAATCTTTGGATGCGATACCAGTGCGCGTGCCACAGCTGTACGTTGCTGCTCACCACCTGACAACTGATTGGGCAAGCTATGACGGCGATGACCCAAATCAACGGCATCAATTAGCTCGTCTACTCGTGCTGGGTTTGGACGTCTCGCAATATCAAGTGGAAAGGCGATGTTTTCGGCTACTGTCAAGGTTGGCAGTAGGTGAAACGACTGAAAGACAAAGCCCATATCGTGCTGACGAATGACCGCTAGCGCATCTTCGTCAAGACTGCTTAACATTTGACCTGCTAGCGACACCGTACCGCTATCGGGATAATCTAGCGCCGCCAGTAATCCTAGCAAGGTGGATTTACCTGAGCCTGATTTGCCCATAATGACCACAAACTCGCCAGCGTTGACATAGATATCTACGTCTTTAATGATTGATAGGGTTTGCTCGCCGACTTGCACGGTTTTGTTTAATTGCGAGGCGGTGAGGAGAACTTCTTTTTTATAATCTACTTGTGGCGTTGAAGCGGCAATCGAAGGTGATGATGTCATTACAGTGTCTCGTTAAGTAGTCTCATTTGTCGTATTTTTTGTCGTCTCATCTTGAGCATTTTCAGTTGCGTTGTCTGCATCGGCTATTTTTAGCGCTTCTAGTTTAGGCGCTAGGATAGGCAAGATATTGTCATTAACGATAATTGCGTAGCCTTCTTTAGTCGGATGAATGGCATCGGCTTGATTGAGCGCAGGATCACCGCCCACACCATCCAAGAAGAAAGGAATCAGCGTCACGTTCATGTCTTTGGCGACGCGAGGATATATCGCTGCAAATGACTTTACATACTCAGAGCCAAGGTTGTCATAGATCTGCATGCCGCCCAAAATGACGATACTGCCATTATCCTGTAGACGTTTGACCGCGGTACGAATATTGTCTTCAACTGTCGCCACATCGATACCGCGTATGGCATCGTTAGCACCGATAGTCAAAATCGTCACATCAGGCTTAGTTTGCAACACCCAGTCTAAGCGATTGACCAATCCCGTGCTGGTTTCACCGCTCAATCCTGAATTGATAACTTTGGCATTGTCGTAACCCATTGCTTGCAGACGATCTTCTAACTGAGCAGGATAGTTGTCATCTTTGTCCACCCCAAGACCTTCTGTCAGGGAGTCGCCCAATGCCAAGATCGTTAATGGCGCTTGCTGTGCAGTGGATGTTGCCGGTTGCTCAGAATTTGTCGTTTGAGGTTCGGCAGTTTGAGTGCTATTTTGCATGCCATTATTGGCGGTAGGTTCAGATGGTTTTTGGCAACCACCGAGCGCCATTATGGCTGTTAAAATAGCCAATGTTGGTAAGTGTCGAGCGAAACGAATGGATAAATTCATCATGATTATTCTGTCCTATAAGCAATCAAACCAGTGTAGCAAAATAAGACAGACACCAATATTATCCTAAGGTTACTGTAGTTTTTGACATTAAAGCTTTTTGCCATCGACCATCACTGGACGACTCACTACCCAAGCAATGACGACGTTGATAACCATCAAAATGAGCATAATGAATAGTGGTAAATCCCAACTGCCAGTCGCTTCATGTAGCCAACCTGTCCCTAAGGGACCGAAAAACGCAATCAAATAACCGACGAATTGCGCCATACCCGACAGCTCACTAGATTGGTTGGTCGTATAAGTACGTAAGGAGAACAGCATCATACTCAAGGTGAAAATAGCGGAGCAGCCAATGCCCATCAGACCTGACCACAACCACGCGAGGTCGGTAGATAAATAATTGATTCCTAAAATACCAATAACATTCAGCACCGCTGCAAACACCGCCAGCGCCTGAATAGGGCGGCCGCGATTGATCAGCCATGTCAGGCTCAAAATAGAGACTGGCGCCATAAACTGAAACACTGAAGCCATTTGTCCTGCCTGCACTGCAGATAGCCCTTTGCTGACCCAAATGGATGGCAAAAAACTGGCAACGGTATAAAATAATAGTGATTGCAGCCCCATAAATACCGCAATTTGCCAAGCAAAAGGCGTACGCCACATGGAGATGTCAGACGCTCCAGAGGTAGGTGGCACAATTGCTTGATTACTAGAGGAACCAAGCTGCAACCGTAAAAATATCCAAATAACGATCGCAAAAATGCCCAATAGCGACCACCCACCCAGTGCCCATTGCCAACCCACCTGCTCAGATAATGGTAGTACAACTCCAGCGACGATACCTGCCGTTACCGTCATCGTTAGACTAAATAGTCCTGTTATGAGTGGAATATGCTGGGGCGTACGCTGTTTGATAACAGGGGCAGCTAAGGTGTTCGCAAAACCGATAGCCAGGGTCAACAATAACGTACCAATCAAAAATCCAGACCAAGTGGGAATAACGGTACGAATCATCATACCAGTGGTTAATAATGCAATCATCGCAATGAGTGTATTCTCAAGCCCAAAACGCTTACCAATGGCTGGCGCGATCAGTGCGCCCACCGCAAAAGTCAGCATGGGCACTGCTCCTAGCCAACCAATCTGCGTCTCAGAGATATTGAGGGCATCTTGTACAACAGGGGCAATAGAGCCGAGAGCAACAATAGGCGCACGCATATTGGTGGCGAGCAAAATCATGGCACATAAAATGAGCCAAAAAGTGAAGCGTGAGGAGGGCAGCTCAAACGGTGACGGCGTATCTGAATGAGACTGTAATGGCACATCAGGTGGCAAATCAGTAGAGGTAGACATAGCAGCACGACTATTAGAATAAGAAAAAGGACACGTCATTAAACAGCGCCGAAGCATCGTCGCTTGTAAATAACACCAAAGAAAACGCACCTAGACGGTGACTAAAATCATTAATTAGAATCGTAAATTAGAACTAGAGATTACTTGCAGAATACAAGATATATGAGTAACCATTTTGAAAGCGCGCTTATCTTCAATCGCCTATCAACTGGATACGGTATTAGATTTATTTAGTCTACTATTATTAACAGGCCTTGCACGTGCCGTATTTATATCCAAGATATCTTAAAGCGATGCTAACTAGATACGTCGCGGCTGGCACAACTAAAAATAGCGCCAGTCCCTTTCAAAGGACTAGGCGCTATTATAAGAACAGATGTTAGGTAAATACTACCAGCGTATAGTAACAAACGCGGTATTTATAAAATTTAGTTTATACAGGTTTGCCTAGCTGAGCGGCTTTAAGGGCATTTTCTTGCTGTTCTGCCACGATTGAATCACACTTATTGGGATCATTTCCACAAAACGAGCAATTTTCATCACCCATTAGTTTAGCAACGCCGCCACAAGATCCTCTAAGCGGCTTCTTTTTGACCATATAACCGATACCCATAAAGATAAAGAACAGGACGAATACGGTAAAGGTAATGGCAAGCATGGGAAGCAATTGACTAAGCATAGAGGAAACCTCGATTTTTAAAAATAGTGTGGCTATTTACTAGGGTAATACCTTAATAGTATAGCAAGATCAGTATAGCAAATTTTTGTATGGCTCGTTGATGGTTATCGAGCCGTTTACAGTATTGCGACTAAGCTCTATTGCGACTAAGCTCTATTGCGACTAGGTTCTAAGGCTGTTTGTCAGCACGTAATGCTTGCATTGCTGGTGTTTGTACCACTTGCCACTGGTCAGTATTCTTATCAGAATCCGTCGCCTTTGCATCATCAGCTAAAACAACAAACAAGGCAGCTATATCTTGTGCTTTGGCTGTCGCAAGGGCTTTTTTATAAGGCATCGCAGTGAGGGCAGTTGCCCACGCATCTGCCAAGGCGACTGAGTCTGCTGCAACGGTTACCGATGGTGCACCGCCCGCGATAGGCTGGCCAGTGGTTGGATCAATCGTATGACTGTAGCGCTGACCGTCGAATATGACGGAATTACGATAGTTGCCAGAAGTTGCCAAATACATCTGATTATCGGTATTGATGGGTTGACGAATCGCTGATATTGTCTGACGCTCGCTGACCGTACTGTCCTCAATAGGTGCATCAATCGCAATTTGCCACGGCTGCTGTTGGTTATTGACCCCAGAGGTTGCAATTTCACCCCCTATCTCTACCATGTAGTTGCGAATTTGATAGTCATCTCTGAGCACATCGGCGATTACATCGACGCCATAACCTTTAGCAACTGCTGAGAAATCAAGCCCGACGCCGTCTTTGGTTTTATAAATGCTCTGCTCTTTTTGTACAATGCTTTCAAAATCGACCAAGGCTTTTGCTTGAGCAATCTCAAGTGCCGTCGGTGGACTTTGCAAGCGCTCAACGGTCATGGTGCTACCAAAGCCCCAAGTATCTACCAATGGCATGACGGTAGGATCAAAGGCGCCACCAGATTGCTGATAGACGATTCGTGACACATCAAGTACGTGAGCAAAATCTGCATCGATAGTGAGAGGGATGTCTTTACCTAAATGGTTGAACTTAGAGATAGTAGAGTCTGCTTGATAGGTAGACATACTGTCATTGATTTGCTGCAAGCGCTTATCAATCGACGCTTGGATGGCCGCTTCATCTGTATTCGCAGGTAGCTGATAACTGATATGGTAGCTCGTTCCCATGGTCTCACCGCTGAGATAGTCATAATCTGGCGTTTGCTGGCAAGCGCTAAGACTGAATACAGCACTGATAGCCATAACGGGCAATAAGGTAGTTTTCATCGATTTTCTAGACAATGAGAGTGGGGATAATTTTTGCATTATTGGTTTTCTCATATTAATCATAATGGCTTTTATGACAAAAGGGTGAGTGGCACGTTCTATTAGCGTCGCCCATTTTACACCCCTTGTCACCCATAACGCCAATCATCGACTTAAGACCTAGTGGCTTAAACGACTAGATTTACTTTACTTTTGATTCACGGATGAGCTTATATAGTTTTGGTGGCGATAGGCGGTTGACTGTGGTCGCCAGTTTTTCTTTAGTGCCTGCCACGATGATATATTCTTCACCCTTAATCAGGGCTTTTATGACTTGTTTGGCAAAGGTAGCTGCAGTTAATCCTTTATTAGTCGCCTCGTCCATCGTTCCTTGCGCGCTACCATCACCAGTCAAGGCGTTAATAGAAATACTGGTTTGAATAAATCCTGGGAATATCGTCGCCACCTCTATGCCTTGTTCATGCAGTTCTGCACGCAGACTGTTTGCCCACATATGAAGTGCGGCTTTGGCTGCTCCATAAGCGCCGCGATATTGCGTGCCTAATAAACCTGCCACACTTGATACCATGACAATTTTGCCGCTACCTTGTGTGACCATATCTGGCAATACCAGTCTGGTAAGACGTGTCTGCGCAAAATAATCTATCTCCATAATTTGGCGCTCAACTTCTTCAGTGGTTTCCATAATAAGCGAGCGTTGACTGATGCCAGCATTATTAATGAGCCAATCAATTTTTCCAGCTTGAGCTTTAGCTGTCTCATACGCGTCTTGTGCTTGTTTAGCATCGGTGATATCAAAAGGGATGATGAAATGGTTTTTGCTATTTTTACAGCGGCTTTTGACTGCTACTAATTTTGCCTCATCACGCCCACTTAAAATAATGGTGGCACCACGTTTGGCAAAGGCGATAGATAATGCTGCACCGATACCACTAGAAGCACCAGTAATCCAAATGGTCAAATCTTTAATGTTGGTTTTCATAAGAATCCTTTCTTAAGGCAATAAACAATTAATAATATAGTAGAGGGCAGGCGGTCTGCCATTTAGATTTGTAGGCTTATTATGCAAGGGTTACATTTAGTCAAAGCCAAAAAAAGAGCCTCAATTGAGACTCTTTTTTATTTATCACTTTAGAATACTTTTTTACGTAACCATTTGCTTAGTTGCTCACTTAACCACCGAAGTCATCAAGCATGATGTTTTCATCTTCCACGCCCAAGCTGTGTAGCATGTCGATGACCGCTGCATTCATCATCGGTGGCCCACACATGTAGTATTCACAGTCTTCTGGGTTTGGATGGTTTTTCAGATAATTTTCAAGTAGTACATTATGGATAAAGCCGGTTGGACCTTCCCAATTGTCTTCTGGTAAGGGATCAGACAATGCTACATGCCACTCAAAGTTATCGAACTCTTCTGCTAGTTGATCATAATCTTCAACATAGAACATCTCACGAATAGAGCGTGCACCATACCAAAAGCTGATTTTACGCTTAGTGTGTAAGCGTTTAAGCTGATCGAAGATGTGCGAGCGCATCGGTGCCATACCAGCACCACCACCAACGAAAATCATTTCAGCGTCAGTCTCTTTGGCAAAGAATTCACCATAAGGACCTGAAACTGTCACTTTATCGCCAGGTACTAAGCTAAATACCCATGATGACATTTTGCCTGGTGGAATGCCGTCAGGACCGCGTGGCGGTGGACTGGCGATACGAATATTAAACTTAATAAGGCCTTTTTCTTCAGGGTAGTTGGCCATCGAGTAAGCACGAATAACTGGCTCATCAACTTTTGAGACATAGTTGAAAATACCAAATTTTTCCCAGTCTTCACGGTATTCTTCGTCAATGATAAAGTCTTTATAATGCACTTCATGCGGTGGCGCCTCTAACTGCACATAACCACCGGCACGGAAGTTTACTTCTTCGCCATCTGGAATCTTAAGAACCAGCTCTTTAATAAAGGTAGCAACGTTATCATTAGAGAGAACTTCACATTCCCACTTTTGTACATCAAAAAACTCAGGGTCAATCTCGATTTTCATGTCTTGCTTAACGGCTACCTGACAAGCCAAACGCATGTGATTGCGAATTTCGCCTTGAGTAAAATAGCCTTCTTCGGTGGGCAAGATAGAGCCGCCCCCTTCAATAACGCGGCAACGACACTGCGCACAAGTACCACCGCCACCACAGGCTGAAGATAAGAAAATACCTTCGCTTGCAAGGGTTTGTAGTAATTTACCGCCTGCTGGGGTCACGACGTCATTATCGGGATTATCATTGATATGGATGGTAACATCGCCTGAACTGACCAGTCTTGAGCGCGCCGCCAAAATAATGGCAACGAGGCCCATGATGATCAAGGTAAACATAGCAACGCCACCAATCGCCGTAGCGTAATCCATGGTAGGTATCCTTAATCTATGGAGTAGGGGTGCGAAAATACGTCATTGCGTGTTTCCTGAACCCCTACCGAATAAATGAATTAAATAGGTCAAATCGCTAAATAGGCTGTTAAGCTTAGCGGTCTAAATTGACATACCGCCGAAAGACATAAAGCCAAGTGACATCAGACCAACTGTGATAAAAGTAATACCAAGACCACGCAGCGGTGCTGGAATGTCTGAGTATTTTAACTTTTCACGGATACCGGCCAATGCGGTAATCGCCAATGCCCAACCGAAGCCTGCGCCCACACCATACACGACAGATTCGCCGAAATTATAGTCACGCTCTACCATAAATAGTACACCACCTAAGATGGCGCAGTTCACAGTGATAAGTGGCAAGAACACCCCAAGGGCGTTATACAGACTAGGAACGAACTTATCGAGGAACATCTCTAGAATCTGTACGGTCGCAGCAATCAAGCCGATATAACTGAGCAAGCCCAAAAAGCTTAAATCGATATCAGGGAAACCTGCCCATGCCAGCGCACCATCTTTGAGAATGAACTGAAAGAGTAAGTTGTTTAATGGTACGGTAATCGCCATCACGACGACCACGGCAACACCCAGACCAATAGCGGTTGAAACCTTCTTTGATACGGCCAAGAAAGTACACATACCTAAGAAATAGGCCAGCGCCATATTCTCAATAAAGACTGAGGTTATAAATAAACTAACATAATGTCCCATTAGTGACCGCCTCCATGTGCCATGCCTTTAGACTGCGGCTTCATTACAAATTCAGCGTCTTCAACCTGCTCAGGTTTCCAGATACGGATAATGGCAATGAACAAACCAATAATAAAGAATGCTGACGGTGGCAACAGTAATAGACCGTTTGGAATATACCAACCGCCATCAGTGACAGGCTGTAGGATGGTGATACCAAACCACGTACCTGAGCCAAGTAGCTCACGGATAGTCGCAACAAACAGCAGAACCGCAGAATAGCCAAGACCATTACCAATACCATCTAAAAAGCTTGGCACTGGTGGATTGCTCATGGCAAATGCTTCGGCACGACCCATCACGATACAGTTGGTGATAATCAAACCAACGAAGACCGACAAGCCTTTACTCACATCATAAGCAACGGCTTTTAGCACCTGATCGACCAAAATAACCAAGGAAGCAATAATGGTCATCTGTACGATAATACGAATGCTTGAAGGGATTTGCTTACGAATGATCGAGATAAAGAAGCTTGAAAACGCCGTGACTAAGGTCAACGCCACACACATTACCATGGCATTAGCCATGCTTGTGGTGACAGCCAGTGCCGAACAGATACCAAGGATCTGTAGGGCAATGGGGTTATTATCAAAAATAGGCGAGGTTAAAATACTTTTAGTGTCAGCCATGTTATGCCTCCTTGCCGTTTGCTACTGGTCGTTTGGCTGCCAGTTCGGTTTCAGGTTGAGCGCTCAGCGTTGATTGCGTAGCGTGTGTATCTGCCGCATTATCAATCGCTTGACCACTCTCTTTACGTAGCGTATCTAAATAAGGCTTATAACCTTGCTCACCCAACCAAAACTGAATCATGTTACTGACACCGCGACCGGTCAAGGTTGCACCACTGATACCATCGACCCAGTTCTCTTTTGGTGTACCCGCTTTGGTCACACCAGTGGCAACATTACCGTTTTCGTCATATGAGTGGATACCGCTCCACTTCGCACGCCACTCTGGCTCTTCAATACGAGCACCCAGACCTGGGGTTTCTTTATGCTCATAAAAGCTGATACCTTTGATGGTATTCATATCGCTTTCAAGGGTTAAGAAACCATAGATAGTGCCCCATAGTCCATAGCCTTGAATCGGCAAAACAACCATTTCAGGTTTGCCTGCGTCATCTTTTTTAACATAGACTTTGGCATATTTGGGTTTACGACCAATACCAGCAGGATCGTCGTTGCCTAAATCTTCACTCAGTGCTTTATTCTTAGTCGCTTGGCTTGCGTCATAAGCATTACGATCAGGGATGCCAGCGGCTTTTAGCGCTTCATCATCAACGTAGCTGCCTTTACTTAAGTCAATAATTTCGACATCGAAATCTTTAAAACGTTCAGCAACATCATCTGCTGTATCAGACTCGGCATCGTACATGCCAGCGGCGACCAAGATGTTTTTGTTACGGTCTAAGCGTGCGTTTTCAATTTGAGCAGGTTTTAGACCAACCGCTACTGCTGAAACTAAGACGGAACACACCAAGCATAGCGTCAATGCCACACTGATGGTTTTCGCATTATTACTTTTGGGCTTGGACATAACGAACCCTCCGAGCTGTTTGGCGTTTGATGTTTGCTTGGGTCACAAAGTAATCAAACAATGGAGCAAATAAGTTGGCGAATAAAATGGCCAGCATGATGCCTTCTGGGAAAGCTGGGTTCACGACGCGAATCAATACCGTCATAAAACCAATCAAGATACCATAAGCCCAGCGGCCTTTATTGGTATGCGCAGCTGATACAGGATCGGTTGCCATAAATACGGCACCAAAGGCGAAGCCACCAATCACTAAATGCCAATAAAACGGCAGGTTCATCATCATATTGTCTTCAGAACCAATCATATTAAAGACAAGAGAAGTAGCAATCAGACCTACCACACAACCTGCCATAATACGCCATGAAGCAATACGCGTCCAAAGTAGAACGACGGCACCCATTAGGATAGCCAGTGTTGATACTTCACCGATACTGCCTTGCATATTACCTAAGAACGCATCACCCCAAGTGATTGCATTACCATAGACGTCGACGAAGTCTTGAGGAACTACGCCTAACGCGGCAAGACCAAGTGGTGTTGCACCAGAGAAACCATCGACCGCCGTCCATACTGAGTCACCAGACATATAAGCAGGGTAAGCAAAGTATAAGAATGCGCGACCCGATAGGGCAGGGTTCAGGAAGTTTTTACCTGTACCACCGAACACTTCTTTTGCGACTACGACACCAAAGATAATACCGAGGGCAACTTGCCATAACGGGATATCTGGTGGTAAACAAAGCGCAAACAGCACTGAGGTCACAAAGAAACCTTCGTTGACTTCATGGCCGCGTACCACAGCAAAGATAATCTCACAGAGAATACCGACCGCAAAAGTGACGATATAAATCGGTAAAAATTGCATCGCCCCGTAAACAAAGCTTGCCCAGATACTGTCTGGGTTATAGCCTGCCATACTGGTGATAACGGTACGCCAGCCTTCAGGCTGTAAACCAAGGGTTGCAATCGCCGTTAGTGCTTGATGACCGATGTTGTACATACCCCAAAACATGGCTGGGAAAGTACATAACCATACGGTAATCATAATACGCTTTAGGTCAATACCGTCGCGTACGTGTGATGCTGAGTATGTGGTTGAGCTTGGTTGACGCAAAAACGTATCAAACATCTCAAAGATAGCATAGTATTTTTCGTGTTTGCCACCTTTGGTGAAAGACGGCTCCATACGATCGAACATATTGTGTAAAAATTTCATCGTGGTTAGCCCTCCAGCTCAATGCGCGTCAAGTTATCACGCAAAATATCACCGAATTCATATTTGCCAGGAGATACGAAGGTGCATAATGCTAAATCTTCTTCGTCCAATTCGAGCACGCCCAAATCTACGGCGCTAATCATGTCTTCGACAATTAATGCACGTAGTAACTGTGTAGGCAGATAATCTTGCGGCATGACCTCTTCATAAACCCCGATAGGTACCATCGCTCGCGGTGAACCATTACTCGTGGTCGTAAAGTTATATTTCTTATTACCAAAAAACTTAGAAATATAAATAGGCAGCTTAGAGAAGCGGTTGGTGCCGACACTTAGGAAATGGAACGCTGGACGTTCACGCCCTTCAGGCAGCACACTGATTTGATTATGAAAACGACCAAGATAAGCCGTATTGCCAAACACTTTGCGACCTGACAACACCGAACCGGAAATAATGCGGTTCTCGCCAGCCGCCAGCTGTCCTTTGGTCAGAGCAGCGATATCAGCACCGCGCTCAGTAGCCACCAAATGTGGCTTGGTGACCGCAGGACCTGCCAAACTAATGATACGGCGCGTATATAAGCGACCGCTGGTGAATAGCTTACCGATCGCAATCACGTCTTGGTAGCCAATCGTCCATACGGTCACGCCGCGCATGATTGGGTGCAAAAAGTGAATGTGCGTGCCAGCCAGACCAGCAGGATGCTTACCAGCAAAGCTATGATACTCAGTGACATTATTAGCCGCCGTTTTGGCAACTGGCGTCAACTGGGCATCACCATGATGGCAAACAAAGGTCTTGGGGCTGAGTGTCGATAAGACAGCAAGTCCGTCATTGAACGCTTGCAACTGATCGCTAATCAGCAGCATTGGGTCAAATGCTAATGGATTGGTATCCATAGCGGTGACAAAAATAGCATGAGGACGGGCACCGATTTCTGGCGCACGGCTATAAGGGCGCGTGCGAAACGCGGTCCATTCGCCAGAGGCAAGCAGTTGGGTTTCAACAACTTCAGCGTCTAGGTCAGCAAGTTGCTGGGAGTCATAGCGCTCGAAGTCTACTTCTTCACCGTTTGGGTCGACCGCAATCACAAGGCTCTCAAACACACGACGTTCACCGCGTTTAATCGCGACGACTTTACCAGCAGCAGGGGCAGTATAGATAACGCCAACTCGTTTTTTGTCTTCAAAAACGGGCTGACCCTTTGCTACGATATCACCTTCTTTGACGTTCATCGTGGGCTTCATGCCCACATAATCATAGCCAATAACGGCGACATGTGTCGGTTGGTGCTCAGATATCTCGCGGGATGATTCACCGGTGATGGGCAAATCCAAACCTTTTTTGATGGTAATCATAAGCGAAAACTTAGTCCATAGTCTAAAACGATACCAGACGTCCTGTTTGGTATATCGGTAGCATGAACATCTGCGTCATTCAATAAAGCCCCCGCGTCTCTCTTCCTATAGTAGGATAGTGACAAAGGATCTCTAAAAATAACGCATGATCATAACTACTAGTAAGAGTATTAACGCTGACCTTAGACTCCTTAACAACACGTTAATGTCTTATTCGAATGACCAAAGTGGCGACTGGCTACCAAGGTGTATGTTAAAACCATCAAATCAAACGCAATCGTTCAAGCCTTTAGCGAAAATGATTGTGTAGACAATAGCTCTATCATACGTTTCATTGAAAATTAAAGCTTGTAACACCAGCGCAATTGACCAATCTTATCGGTTTGGTACCCTATTAATAGATACGCAATTAGATAAGAATGCAGCCAAAAGATGATCTATCGAAATAGATGATAAACTGGTTGACAGACAAACTAGCGAAGCCATTATTAAGTAGATTTCACTCACATCAATAAGCGGCTATACAGCTAGTAATGACTGTTCTAAAATAGTTAGCTAGTGATAGAGAGACGATAGAGACTATAAAAAAGAAAGAGGCGTCATTAGAGTTTAGTGCTGTAGAGTAGACTGTTTAGAGGCCACCAGTTGAAATTTCTAATATAACCCTTCTTAGCAATATGTCAGCCAACATCAAAAAGATGCATTTAGCTGCTGCTCGACTCATCCTGACCGCTATGCAACACTAAGCCATAAATGACTCAATAAAAAGCGCAGCGCATGGTTACTATCACATAGAAACAAATAAAAATTTACCTAGGATTATACGCTAAATTGACCTAAAATTGCCAGTCAGTAATTGAATTTATCTAATGTTGCCAGTGATTCAATGTATTAAAACTTATGGTTATGATTGACAGTTTTCTTATGGTCATTTCTATCTATCGAAGCGGATTTTGGGTCTATCATGGATAGCTTTTGATTCGTCTATATATTAAGTCACTTTTGACTGATGTTTTTATGCGTGTTTAGAGGGTGTTGAACGTTCAATACACCCTGATTTTTGAATTTACTTTTCTAAATATATTTATTGTTGTGCTTTATAAGGAATGCTATATGTGTGCTGTGCCTGTCATTATCCCGGCGATTGATTTAAAAGATGGTAAATGTGTCCGCTTAAAACAAGGCCGTATGGAGGATGATACGGTTTTTTCTGATGATCCAGTGGCCATGGCAGCACGCTGGGTAGAGGAAGGTGCACGTCGACTGCATTTGGTTGATTTGAATGGGGCATTTGACGGCGTACCCGTTCATAGACAAGTGGTGAATGACATTACGAAGGCGTATCCGAATCTGCCTATTCAGCTGGGCGGCGGTGTGCGCAATATGAACACCATTGAGCAATATATTACGGCTGGTTTGACTTATATCATCATTGGTACAAAAGCGGTCGAAGATCCTGAGTTTGTCGCAGAAGCTTGCCGCGAATTTCCGGGTCATATCATTGTAGGTATCGATGCTAAAGACGGCATGGTCGCGACTCATGGTTGGGAAAATGTGACGGATACCAAGGCGACCGAGCTTGCAAAGCGCTTTGCAGATGTCGGCGTATCGTCGATTGTCTACACCGATATCAACCGCGATGGCATGATGCAAGGCGTCAACGTTGAACAAACTGTCAATTTGGCACGTGAAGGCGGCTTGCCTGTGATTGCTTCAGGCGGCGTGACCAATATGAAAGATATCGAACTGCTGAAACCTTATGGCGATTGTATTGAAGGCATCATTACTGGTCGCGCAATCTATGAAGGCACGTTAAACTTGGGCGAGGCACAAGTTTATTTGGACAGTTAATGATTATTGAACATTTAATAAAGAAAGATGAGTACGAAAATCTATAAAAAGCAAAGGATGCTTATGAACACTCACTTTGACCGTTCAACGATACGCGATTTTATAAAAGCGTGCGGTCAAATGCTGTTGTTACTAAGCATCCTTTTTGCCTTTCCAGTGTATGCGGCCGGTGAAGAGGTGACTGGTATCACCACTGCATTGGGGATAGATACAGCAGAAAATCCGGCAGCTGACAAACCTTTACTTGATGCGCCATCAGAAGAGGGAGCTTCAGCATCTCCAGTTGTCATACCTGAGCCAGCGCCACCGCCCATAATCAGTGGTGAGAGCACCAATAATGCGCAAATAGAAACCACTCCTACTCCGCAAAAAGACAATGACATTCGTCAACGTATTCAGGGTATTTTTTCTGAAATAGAAGGTCTGCAGGCTGTCAATGTCAGCGTTACGCAAGGTGTTGTCACCTTAACCGGAGAGACGCCGAACGAGAAAAAAGCCCAACAAGCCATTAATTTGACCAACCGTCTGACAGATGTGGTCACCGTCGAAGATCGGATTGATCGCACGCTTGATGTTCAAGACAATGTCACTACCGTTTATCAAGGTCTTAAAGCACAAGCCAAAAATCTGGTTAAAGCCTTGCCACTCCTATTGGTCGGCATTGTCCTATTTGCATTGGTGACATGGTTTGGTAGTTGGCTGTCTAATCGCAAAAAAATGTGGCAACGGCTCACGCCCAATCCGTTTGTCGCCGAATTGCTGTCACAAACCGTTAAAGTTATTTTTATTATTTTCGGTTTGATTCTTGCGCTGAGTTTGATAGGCGCCGAAACCATCTTAGGCACTTTGCTTGGCGGTGCAGGCGTTATCGGTATTGCCGTTGGTTTTGCGGTCAAAGACACTATTGAGAATTACATTGCCTCGCTCATGCTCAGTATTCGCCAACCATTTCGCGCACGTGATCATATTTTAATTAATAATCAAGAGGGGATCGTAGTACGGCTAACCTCACGTGCGACTATTCTGATGACTTTAGATGGTAACCAGTTGCGCATTCCCAATGCTGAAGTATTTAAAGCAACGATTTTAAATTACACCAAAAATCCAGAACGTCGATTTACCTTTGAATTAGGCGTTGATGCCAATGATGATCCATTAGCGGCTATCAAGGTCGGACTGGATGCGATACATACATTAGCATTCGTTTTAGATGAACCAAAAGCAGTGGCTGTCATTACCAATGTTGGCGACTCTAATATCATTTTGGAATTTCAAATTTGGGTGGATCAATCAGACACGGACTTCTCAAAAGCACGCAGTATTGCCATTCGTGAGACCAAGCATGCGTTAGAAAATGAAGGCTTCAGCTTGCCTGAACCGATTTATCGTTTACGATTCAATAGTAACTTAGAAAAAGCGTTTGAGCATATGCAGGCTAACACTGATAGTGCTAAGTCAGATATGACAATTACGACGAACACGCCCAAAGTGACTGATAAAAACCAGAATGAAGATAATAGCGTTGATGATAAGGACAAAAAACAAGCAAAGGCTCGTGCCAAATTGATTTTACGAGGTCGAAATGCTGATGAGGTGCTTAACGCGCGTCCTGACGACAAACTCATGGAAAAAGTTGAACAGGAAATTGCAGAAAGCTCTGACGAGACTGATCTACTGAATAATAATAGCCCGCAAGAATAATTTGCAAAAACCTGCCAAAAACTAGGCATAAAAAATGCAACGAAACGTATATCTGATTATCATTCAAATACGAGACATTTTTTATGCAAATGAAACACTTGATTATATTCGCCCTAGTGGGCATGGTTGCGTTACTAGGTTTCAACCTCATTAATGGCAATCAACGTGATAAAAATAGGGAGCTAGTCATAAGTGACGCAGGATCTGAGCAATCTCCCGATACAGCGTTACCAAATACGGATGATGTAGAAAGTGGCTCAGTAGATGTCACCAGCCAGCCATTTGGCAAACAGCCTAAAGCCATTCTCGATAATGCTACCGCGAAAATAGATCAGGCTCAGGAAGCAGACAAGGAACGTCTAGACCAGATGAGTAATACGCAATAATGATTTAAGTAGTCGTTATAAAATACCACGCAAAAAAAAGGCCAACGATGACGTTGGCCTTTTTATTATTTGAAGTGTTTGCTAACACTAGCTTTTCTTACTTGCGCCTTTATTACGGCTGCCAGTCTTTTTAGCGGGGCCTCTTCTATCAGTACTTTTCTTATCAGTGCCTTTCTTAGAAGGCGCGCTCTTCGTTTGATTCATTTCACTAGATTGCAATTTGGCTTTTAAATCAAAGTCAATTTGTAGCAGATCCATATTGACGCCAGCAACTTTCACTTTAACGCGATCGCCCAGTCCGAACAATGTCCCTTTGTCTTTACCGATCAGCTGTTGTTGCTGTTCATCGTAAACAAAGAAGTCATCACCGACATTAGAGATGTGAACCAAACCATCGATATATAAGTCAGTCAAGGTGACAAACAAACCGAAGCTTGTGACTGTAGTAACCACACCTTCGAACTCTTCACCAACATGATCTTTCATATAGTGACACTTGAGCCAAGACTCTACATAGCGTGAGGCTTTTTCAGCACGGCGCTCAGTATCTGAGGTTTGCGTGCCAGCCGCTTCAAGAGAAAAGTCCATCACTGGCTGCTGAGTATTGGTCACTTTTGCTTTGATGGCACGATGCAGCATTAAATCAGGGTAACGACGAATCGGCGAGGTGAAGTGGCTATATTCGTCATAAGCTAGCCCAAAGTGACCGATATTGTCAGGTGCATAGTTTGCTTGCATCATTGAACGCAACAGCATGCTGTGGATACTAATCGCATCGGGTCTGTCTTTGGTGGCTTCAATAATGCGCTGATAATCGGCTTGCGTTGGATTTTCTTCTGGGAAGCTTAAACCAAAGTTCTTTGCGTATTCGTGAATACGCATTGATTTTTCGCCATCAGGTTTGTCATGGTTACGATATAAGACAGGAAGCTCATGCTTGAGTGCAAAGTTCGCTGCACAAGTATTGGCCAGCAGCATACATTCTTCAATGAGTTTTTGAGCATCACCGCGAGTACGCGGTAGGATTGCTTCGATACCACCTTTCTCATTGAACTTAATGTAGGTCTCAACTGTTTCAAACTCCATTGCATGGCGCTCTTCACGCTTTTTAAGCAGCAGCTCATACAATTGATGTAAGGTATCGACAGATTTTTTGACGTCTTTATTACCCGTGAGTGAGTGAGGTACGCTCTTATCTTCTGGATTCTCAAGATAAGCGTTCACTTGATTATACGTTAAACGTGCTTGAGAGTGCATGACAGCAGGATAGAACTCATAACCAGTCACTTTGCCTGCCCGCGATATTTTGATATCGGCGACCATACAAAGACGGTCACGGTCAGGATTCAGTGAGCACAGACCATTAGAGAGCACTTCAGGCAACATTGGAATCACACGATGCGGGAAATATACGGACGTACCGCGCTCGTAGGCATCTTTATCAAGTGGCGAGTTTGGTGTAACGTAATAACTGACATCAGCAATCGCAACTAAGACACGATAGTTGCCACCAGAGCGTTTTTCAGCAAATACGGCATCATCAAAATCACGTGCATCTTCACCATCGATAGTCACCAGCGGCAAATCACGCAAATCTGTACGACCTTTTAAATCTTTTTCAGTCGGCTCTTGATAATCGTTGGCTTGCTTCAGTGCTGCTTCGCTAAAATCTGATGGGATGTCATAATTGAGTAAGGTGGTCTCAATAATCAGTTCGCGATCATTGTCGTCAGACAGTACTTCAGTGATTTTACCCGTCGCAAATTCATGCTGATTTGGCCAATCAATAACATCAACCTTAACAGGAGAGCCTTGCTTGGCATTCATCGCTTGTACATTTTCTTCAGTAACGGTAATCGGCTGGTGATTATTTGGACTACCAAGCTCGACACAGTAGCCATCTTCATCAAGCGCTAATGTACCAATGAAGTTATTTTGACGACGTTCAACGACATCAACGATACGTCCTTCTGTGCGCCCGCGATTGTCTGTCGATGTACCGACTGCATCTACGGTATCACCGTTGAAAACCCAGCGCATTTGCTTTTCATGCAAAAACAAATCTGGCATATCGCTTAATAATACAAAGCCAAAGCCTTTAGGATGTGCAGACACTGTACCCCTGACGACATCTTGCTTGGTCACTGTGCGATAGCGATAAGGACGACCGTCGCGGTTTACTTGTCCATCACGTGCCATCGCTTTTAGGCGATTGCCTAAAGCGTCAAACTGGTCTGGGTCATCAATATTAAAGGCTTTTGCCAATTGTTGATGCGTGACTTCACCATGCTCATTAATCGTACTGAGTATCAGTTCGCGACTAGGGATAGGATTGTCATATCTTTTTGCCTCACTTGAGGCGTTTGGATCGTTCCAACTCATAAATTACCGTATCTATTTTTAAAATTATTAATAATGGCTATCTTAACACGAACGACGTTGCAATATCTTGCGTCAATTGTCTTAAGTGTATTTGGTAGCAGGAAGTGGCCACCTTTAATAGGCAACAACTATTAAAAACAAATCAAATGTCGATATCGACTGTACTTGATCTATTGGTTATCTTTTTACTGTCTATCTCTTTCGACACTTCTAATACTGTTGTTTGATTAGATTTATCCAAGTATTTCTGAGCCTTATCGACTTCAGTAGTCAAAGTATTGACCGTCTGTTTCATGTTCTCTAGCGCTTCAATTTTATAATTGCTAATCATATCCATCGTATCATAGACGTTATTGAAAGCGTTTTGCAATTTATCAAGCTCAATGCTGCTACTGGTCGCTTGCTCATGGATTTCACCTGACTGACGTTTTAGCATCGCTGAGGTCGACTCAATCAAGCTGCTGGTGGTTTTATTTAAAGCAGTAATTTGATCAAGTACTAGTTTTTGATTGGTCATTGCTTGTGCAACCACAACCGCTGTACGTAATGCAGATACGGTGGTTGTGGTGGCTCGATCAACACCTTTTATCAATTCTAAATTATTGCGGCGAATGGTATCGAGCGCTAAATAACCTTGCACGTTTACGGCTAACTGAGTTAAAAAGTCGGTGTTTTTTTGACGCACATAAAACAACATCTCTTCTTTAATAATGCGTGCTTTTTCGGGATCGGTCGCTTCTATCGCATAAACCTTTTGTTCTAACTGCTCATCAATTTTTTTGCCGACATAAACGTATTGACGTATGGATTGCATCAGCTCCCACATATTGACTTTTTCTTGCTCAATCATCGCATTGTCTTTGAGCAGCTCATCCTTACCATTATATAGACTGGTAACAACCGCATTGATATGCGACTGTGCAGATTCGTATTGACGGAAGTAATCCTGTACTTTATTGCCAAAAGGAATGAGACCGAATAGCTTACGCGAGCTGGTCAGCTCTTTTTTACTGGGATCTAAATCTTCGACGATGCCGCGCAACTCAGTCAATGACTTGGCGATAGGGGAATTATCAAACAAGCTGTCACTGAGGCTTTTGGCAGGTAAATCGAGCATACGATTAGACACTTGGGCTGATTCACGAATCTCTTTGGTACCGAGATTATGAATCGATTGCACATTTTGCTGAAATTCAGCACTGTGCACAGAATTATTAATCACATGATCAACAAAGGCATCGACCTTGGCATCAAGCTCTGGGATTTGGCTGTCATCCAATTTGACCATCTGATCTGCTTCGCTTTTTTGTATTTCTCTCACAGGTTCAGGCGCGGTTAGAGAAATACTTGGCGTCGTTGCATTTTCTGGTGGGGTCAATTCTTGCATGAAATTTCCTTCAATATTGGATAAAAGTAGTGTTTTTGTCAACGACTCTGATGGTCGTGATATACGTTATTTTTATACACTTACTAGAAATTTTTAATAAATGCTGATTAGCAAATATAAAACAGACCTTTAGATTACCGCGTAATCAAATGGTTGAGAAGGTAGGTTTTGTAAAATAGAGTCAGCCAATTATATCTGACTAAACATATTTAAAAGAGATATGTATCTATACACACAATAAAAAACCATCAATATCCCGCAGTATATTGATGGTTAAGGTTATACATATCTATATTGACTAACAGCCATCTAATAAACAGATTACTTTTTCTTAGTTGGCCCAAGCAGCATACCCATCTGACGACCTTCCATCTTAGGATATTGCTCAACGTTAGCAATCTCAGCAGTATCTTCGATAATACGATCTAGCTGCTTGCGACCAATCTCTTGGTGCGCCATTTCACGGCCACGAAAGCGAATACTGATTTTAACTTTGTCTTGGTCTTCCAAAAAGCTGACGATTTTTTTCAGTTTAACCTGATAATCAGCTTCTTCAGTACTAGGACGCAGCTTCATCTCTTTTAGCTGAGTTTGCTTTTGGTTCTTTTTAGCTTCTTTCGCTTTTTGCTTTTGATCATAGAGGAAATGCTTATAATCCATGATTTTGCATACTGGCGGTTTGGCTTCAGGAACCAATTCGACCAAATCTAGACTGTCCTCACGTGCCGCTTTCATCGCGGTTTCGATATCGACCACGCCCATCTGTTCGCCGTCTTCTTTAACGAGACGGACTTCTTTGGCTGTGATATCTTCGTTGATGTTCAAACGGTTTGACTGTTTAATAGGTATTACTCCTCATCTGTTTTTGGGGTCTGTCGGCCTTTGTTGCTGACAGCGGTCTGTACTAATGTAATAAATTCTGGAATACTCATCACGCCAAGGTTTTCACCTTCACGAGTACGGACATTGACACTGCCCGATTCGACTTCTTTATCCCCTAATACTAGCATATAGGGAACGCGTTCTAATGTTTTCTCTCGTATCTTAAATCCAATCTTTTCGTTACGCAAGTCACTAATAGCTCGCAAACCTGACTTTTTGAGTTCGCTGACCACATTTTCACAAGCATCTGCCTGTTTATCAGTGATATTCATCACCACCACTTGTTGCGGTGCCAACCATACTGGCATCCAACCGGCATAGTTTTCAATCAATATACCGATGAAGCGCTCGAATGAACCTAAAATGGCACGGTGCAACATAATAGGTACTTCGCGCTCGTTTTGCTCATTGACGAATTCGGCATCAAGGCGCTCAGGCATGTTTGGGTCAACCTGAATCGTACCGCACTGCCAGACGCGACCTAAAGAATCTTTTAAGCTAAATTCAATCTTCGGACCATAGAATGCACCTTCACCTGGTAGATAAGCCCAATCAAGACCTGAACTATCTAATGCATCGGCCAAAGCTTTTTCGGCAAAATCCCAAGACTCATCACTACCAACCCGTTTTTCAGGGCGGGTTGAGAGTTTCATAATGATATTATCAAAACCAAAGTCTTCATAAACGGCAAGAGTTAGCTTGATAAAGTCAGCGACTTCTTGCTGGATTTGCGACTGTGTACAGAAGATATGAGCATCATCTTGTGTAAAGCCACGAACGCGCATCAAACCATGTAGTGAACCTGATGGTTCATTACGATGGCATGAGCCAAACTCTGCCATACGTAATGGTAAGTCACGGTAAGATTTTAGACCTTGGTTAAAGACTTGCACGTGGCACGGGCAGTTCATTGGTTTTACCGCATAATCACGATTTTCGCTGGCAGTCGTAAACATGTTAGTCGCATAGTTACCCCAATGTCCCGAACGCTCCCACAAACTACGATCGACGATTTGCGGTGTTTTAATTTCTTCATAACCGTTATCGTGCTGTACTTTACGCATATACTGCTCAAGTACTTGATATATCGTCCAACCATTCGCATGCCAAAACACCATACCGGGCGCTTGCTCTTGCATATGGAACAGATTTAACGCTTTACCAATTTTACGATGGTCACGTTTTTCAGCTTCTTCGATACGCTGAATATAGGCTTTTAAATCTTTTTTATCCGCCCATGCTGTACCATAGATACGTTGCAGTTGCTCGTTCTTGGCATCGCCGCGCCAATATGCACCAGACATTTTGGTCAGTTTGAATACTTTTAAAAATCTGGTGTTCGGCACGTGTGGACCACGGCACATATCGACATATTCTTGATGATGATAGAGACCAAACGCTTCTTCGCCTGGCATATCGTTAATCAGCTTAAGCTTATAGTCTTCACCACGTTCTTCAAAGATTTTAATGACTTCATCGCGTGGCGTTATTTTTTTGATAACGTCATAATCTTGCTTGATGAGTTCCATCATGCGTTTTTCAATGGCTGCCATATGCTCAGGCGTAAATGGCGTTTCGCTATAGATGTCATAATAAAAACCATCATCGATAACGGGGCCAATCACCATTTTTACATCAGGATATAACTGCTTAACGGCATGACCTAATAGATGAGCACAAGAATGGCGAATGATATCGACACCGTCATCATCTTTTGGTGTCACGATTTCAACCTTAGCATCATGAGCGATAGGGTCGTGCGCATCAACTAGATGACCATCTACACGCCCGGCGACCGTTGCTTTAGCCAATCCTGCACCAATGCTTTGTGCCACTTCCATGACGGTGGTGCTACCTTCGAAGTTTTTTACGCTACCATCGGGTAAAGTAATCGCTACCATAATCTATTCACCTTTTTGCGTCCGTTGGCAGTGATGATTGCAACCATCAATCATATAACCGCAAGACTGCGTCAATTATATCCAACTGCTATGATATGTTATAAGAGATAGATATCACTTAAAGGCAAAATTTCAAACAATCACCCGTTGAACAATCAAGGCTAATAAGAAATGCCATTAAGCAATATTATAAAGTCAGCTATTATAGCAAAAACTGTGTATCAACACTAGATAGTAAGGGATTAGGCCGGCCTCTATATATAGATGCTATCTATGCGAATATCAAGAAGTGTAAATCATAGTTAAAGGACACAGCGAAGGCAATTATCAATAAGCAGATAAATATGTCAAAAAGTCAGTATAGAGCTTCAAAGTTTTAGCTTAAAGTAAGTTCTTAATGGCAACTCTATAGATGACAATTAATGAATATCGATAGATACTGTTTAAAGCTGAGTCATTATTTACCGTCTAATTTAAAAGAATTAAATGAATATCAGTCTTAACCCATTGAAAACTATGCATTATTAAAAGTCTTATCAAATAAACCTAAAAACCTTTAATAAAGCAGTTGACACACCCCCTAAAATCTATATAATACGCCCCACAGCAAAGGAAGCTAAGCAGTAAGTTAACAAACTTATCACTTAGATAACCAGTTGAAACAAATTAAGAAAGAAGCTTGACAATTCAAATCATTATGATAAGATAGTCGGCTCGCTAGATAGCTTGA
>NZ_JABASQ010000009.1 GCF_016107535.1 Psychrobacter cibarius
GTGGCTTTACGCGTTCAAACTTGGCCTTTGCCATGGGTATTTCCTCTTTTTTTGGGGTCAAATGCTAAGCTCGTATAAATACGATAACAAAGACGATCTTGACCACATTAAGATAATTGTTAAAAGGGTACACATACTAATGTGCAGATATTATAAGAAAATCACCGCCAATAACAAGTCTTTTAACCAATTATTGGCGTATTCTTCTATGACAACATAGAGATAATAGCTACATTGTCATATTTAATAGACGATTACTTACTCGTCATCATCTTTATTGTTGAATTTAGAGATGATGTCAGCAGCAACTGATTTTGGAATCTCAGCGTACTTTTGGAATTCCATTGAATAAGTAGCACGGCCTTGTGACATTGAGCGCATTTGTGTGGCATAACCAAACATTTCTGCTAATGGTACTTCGGCACGGATCTGCTTAGTACCGCCAGGTAGGTCTTCCATACCCTGTACCAAACCACGACGACGGTTAAGATCGCCCATGATATCGCCCATATAATCTTCAGGCGTTTCAACTTCAACTTTCATGATTGGCTCAAGTAGCGCTGGATCTGCTGCCATGAAGCCTTTTCTGAATGCCATAGAACCAGCCATCTTAAATGATAGCTCATCCGAATCGACGTCATGGTAAGAACCGTCATACAAGGTCGCTTTTACGCCAACCACTGGATAACCAGCAAGTACGCCATTTTTCATGCGTTCTCGGATACCTTTATCAACAGCACCATGGAATTCTTTCGGTACAGTACCACCAACAACTTCTTCAGCGAATTCATATTCAGTATCGCCCGCTGGATCAAGTGGCTCAAGACGTAACCAAACGTGACCGAATTTACCACGACCACCAGTCTGACGTACGAATTTGCCTTCTTGCTCAACCGTGTTACGAATCGTTTCACGATAAGCAACCTGCGGCGCACCGATGTTCGCTTCAACGTTAAACTCACGCTTCATACGATCCACAAGAATCTCTAGATGCAGCTCACCCATACCACTGATGATTGTCTGACCAGACTCTTCGTCAGTATGTACACGGAACGATGGATCTTCTTTCGCCAAACGACCTAAAGCGATTGACATTCTTTCTTGGTCAGCTTTGGTCTTAGGTTCAACCGCTAGGCTGATAACTGGATCTGGGAATTCCATGCGCTCAAGCGTGATAACATTTTGCTCATCACATAGCGTATCACCAGTCGTTACGTCTTTCATGCCGACCAACGCAGCGATATCACCAGTACGGATTTCTTGCAACTCTTCTTGAGAGTTAGCCATCATCTGTACAATACGACCAACGCGCTCACGCTTCATTTTAACTGGGTTATAAACACTGCTGCCTTGCGTTAAAACACCTGAATAAACACGAACGAAGGTTAAGTTACCAACGAATTTGTCATTCATGATTTTAAATGCTAAAGCTGAGAATGGCGCTTCATCTGACGCTTCACGAGTGCCTTCAGTTTCATCTTTGTCATCAAGGATACCTTTAATAGCAGGTACATCCATTGGTGCTGGAAGATACTGAATAACCGCATCCAACATCTTTTGTACACCTTTGTTTTTAAAGGCAGTACCACAAAGTAATGGAATGATTTGGTTATCAATAGTCAATTGACGAATAGCAACGTTGATCTGCTCTACAGACAACTCGCCATTTTCTAAATACTCATTCATCAATTCTTCTGTTGCTTCAGCCGCATTTTCTACAAGAATCTCACGATACTCTTCTGCTTTTTCTTGTAATTCAGCTGGGATTTCGCGCTCTTCAAACTCCATACCTTGAGATGCTTCATCCCAATAAAGAGCTTTCATGGTAACTAGATCAATAACGCCTTCGAAATCATCTTCTTTACCAATTGGAATAACCAATGGTACAGGATTACCGCCTAGACGAGTTTTGATCTGCTCAATAACACGATAGAAATCAGCGCCAACGCGATCCATTTTGTTTACAAATGCAAGACGTGGAACTTTATATTTATTTGCCTGACGCCATACGGTCTCAGACTGTGGCTGAACGCCGCCTACTGCACAGTAAACCATGCAAGCGCCATCAAGTACACGCATAGAACGTTCAACTTCGATCGTGAAGTCAACGTGACCTGGGGTGTCAATGATGTTGATACGATGTTCGTCAAACTGTTTTGCCATACCTGACCAAAAACAAGTCGTCGCCGCTGAGGTAATAGTAATACCGCGCTCTTGTTCTTGCTCCATCCAGTCCATAGTGGCTGCGCCATCATGTACTTCACCAAGTTTGTGACTAACACCGGTATAAAATAAAACACGCTCAGTAGTGGTTGTCTTACCAGCATCGATGTGCGCTGAGATACCAATGTTGCGATAGCGTTTTAGGGGAGTTTTACGAGCCATAGTGTTTTCCTAGGAAAAGTCGTGTATATAATAATGTATTGTGTCTCTACCTCATACTCTATGACAAAGCGGTCAGCTTCATATTACTTACTGATTATTGAGCCTAATACGGACAAAAAAAGAGCAAATACTAAGAATAGTGCGGCATCAGATTTGGGATGCTCTCTTGTGACAAGCATACTTAATTAAGAGAGACATCTTGATAGATGTCCGCCATCTCGTTGTTGATAGTCAAAAACTATTTACAACAAGATAAATGATGGCGGCAATCAATAGAATAAATAACAATGTAAGATTAGCTGACTTCAGCCAGCTAATCTAAAGCTACTACTAATAAACAGTAGCTTAGAAGCGGTAATGAGAGAACGCTTTGTTAGCATCTGCCATGCGGTGAACTTCGTCACGCTTTTTCATAGCAGCGCCTTTGCCATCAGCAGCATCATTCAATTCGCCAGCCAAACGCAAAGCCATTGATTTTTCAGAACGCTTAGCAGCAGCTTCAGCTAACCAACGCATAGCCAAGGCAGTACGACGGGAGGGGCGTACTTCCATTGGTACTTGGTAGGTTGCACCACCAACGCGGCGAGCTTTCACTTCTACCATTGGGCGTACATTTTCTAAAACTTCTTCGAAGAAAGATACTGGATCTTCGATTTTACGTTTTTCGCTTACTGTTTCAAGTGCACCGTAAACGATACGCTCAGCAGTAGATTTTTTACCATGACTCATTACATGGTTGATGAATTTTGCAACAGTTTGGCTACCAAACTTAGGATCCGGTAGGATCTCACGGGTAGCAACGACGCGACGTCTTGGCATAATAAATATCCTTTTCTTCAGGAGTGTCTGACATTCACAATCTCGCACCAATGAATATTGGATGGCGTTATATCGAGTTGTCAGTCAGCCTTACTGCACGGCGGTATGTTTTAACAGTGAATTACTAATTTAATAATACTGTCAACACCAGACCCATGCACAGTTAATGTTTGGTATAAAAAAGCTTAGCTAATAACGATTAGTTATTAAACTTTAGGCTTCTTAGCACCATATTTAGAGCGACCTTGCTTACGGTCTTTAACGCCTGCGCAATCTAATGCACCACGAACGGTGTGATAACGTACACCTGGTAGATCTTTTACACGACCACCACGGATAAGAACAACACTGTGCTCTTGTAAGTTATGACCTTCGCCGCCGATGTAGCTTGATACTTCATAGCCTGAAGTCAAACGTACACGACATACTTTACGCATGGCTGAGTTAGGTTTTTTAGGGGTAGTAGTATATACGCGAGTACATACACCACGACGTTGTGGGCACGCTTCCAACGCAGGAACTTTTGACTTTTCCTTGATGGTTTTGCGACCTTTACGAATCAATTGGTTAGTTGTTGCCATGAGGCATCCTTCTCCCGTTTGGTATAAAACAAAAAAATGGGGAAACGCACCATCCATCTGACTTTAACGACAGATTTTGGTACACCCATTTTTAGGACAGTGTATTATAAAGAGTTGTTGCTGCTATTTCAACCACTTATGCGTGATTGCACTTTACAACATTTGATAGATATGCATTCACCCTACTACTATAACACTTTATCTATTTTTAGTTAAAAATCAGCTAAAAAGTAGATTGTCATACAGTATATCGAAAGTAGCGTCACGAACGATTTAAATAAGATGTTTAACTATAAATAAATAGCAATTTATAAGTACTAAATGGCGATATTATCTTGTTTTTCAAGAGAAAGAAGACATTATCGCCAAAATTAGTAGTAGATATGCAGCTCATAATCCTTCTATGATATAAGCTGGCTGAAGAAAGAAAACAGGTAAGTCTGATTATTTAGACGCTCTTATTTGCTTTTCTTGTTAGCCGTCTTGTTTGATTTGCTATCAGAGGATTTATTCTGACCGCCTTGCTTATAATTGTCGTCTTTCTGCGTTTCTTTCACGACCTTTTCATCAACTTCTTGATGGTTATTTTTATCTTCAGCAGTATCTTTCTTGCTATCGGTATCCTTGCTTGACTCTTTCTCAGCATCTTGCTGCTTGTCATTGTCAGCTGTTTTGTTTACCTTAGCTTCATTACCGCTATCATCAGTGATTGCGCGATTGGCAAGTTTGGCTTCTGGGGCAAAAGTCGCTTGAGCCACGCCAATCACTTCATCAATGAGCTGGCTGTTGTAGCGCATACCAACGATAACAGCGGTAACTGGTAAGAATTTGCGTATCCATGTTAAATTGATTTTATCCAAGTCAATACCGACCTGACTGGCAATGCTGTCAACTTGTTCTGCATAAAAGTTGACGTTTTTATCCTTTAGACCTAGGTTTTTTAGCTCATTGTGTAGACCACTGCTTTGGGCATTATCCAATAAGCCTTTGCCGATACCAATACCTGCTAGCAATGCTTGTTTTTCTTGCATCTTGCTCAGGTCAGCATTCGCTAGCAGCTCATATGCCATTTTGACGCCTTGCTTACCTGTGAGGGGTTTATTGTAGACAGCACCCAACTGATAGACGGTACGTAATGATACCAATAAAAGCCAAAGCGTATCAGCCAGCAAACCAGGAAGCCCAGCCAGACCTGTTAAGCCCCCTATCGTTGCCAATGCACGGTTTTGATTGGCGATATCAGTAGCTAATGCATAACGCTCTTCATCATCTAAGCTTGCGATATTGGCGAAACGATGCTCATTAGGTAAATTAATCTGACTCCAGTTAGAAGCAAGATTTGCCACTTGTGCAAAAGCGCCATCGACCGTCGACTGAAAAAAACTGTTTGGCACTACTTTTTTGGCATATTTACCATAAGTGGCAAAACGTGGCCCTAATAATTGCTGAGTGGCTTTTAACGTTTGCTCACGGAACAAATCCTGCTGATAGTCTTCATCGCCTAAGTTGACTGCTTTGTATTGACGCGGTTTGCCCGTCTTAGCATTCATGCTATCAATCATAGCGCCCATGCGCTCTAGATTGTTGCGAGTAAAAGAGCCAACGGTAGTGATACCTTTAGAGAGAGTGCTACGCTTCGCCATCGTGATGTCCTTAATGTGATGAGTAATTTTGTTTTATTGTAAGCGATTTATAATAATAGATGTGCCATTCTAGTCAATCACTATAATCAATGTCAGTGCGAACAATGTTATCGCAATCACAAATTTTGTATCCAAAAGTATCACTTAATGTATGATTGATACCATTATGCAAGCTGTCTTCAAGCAAATGGTCTTTTTAGATGGCTTTAGACAGCAAGCACGATTTTGTCGTTATTTTGCACTTGTACAAAGATTTTGGACGCTCGATACGTTATCATGTGCCATAACTCACAGTACACTTGTACTTCTATTTATAAGTAGTTCGTTACTTATAAATAATCAGTTACCAAGCATATAGTTTTACTATGATCATCACAATGATTGTAAAATGAGACTTTAACGCTCAACATACCCTAATATTAAATAATAGAAATACATACTTAAAAACGATTATTAAAAGTAATTGTGAAAAATCGTTACTCATAAGGAATAGAATATGCGCCGCGTTGTTATCACTGGAGCAGGGATCGTCTCTTGTATCGGACATGATTTAGCCACGGTTACTGCCGCTCTAAAGCAAGGGCAGTCTGGCATTACATTTAATGAGGCTTATGCTGAGCATGGGTTTAAATCACACGTTAGCGGCAGTATCGACCAGTCGACGCTTGATACCAGTGGTATCGATCGTAAGTTGAAGCGGTTTTTTAGTGATGCCAGTCTATACGCTTATGTCAGTGTTTTAAACGCCATTGAGCAGTCTGGTTTGTCGCTTGAAACCATCAATAATAATCCACGCGTGGGCGTGGTCGCAAGCTCTGGCGGCGCGTCGACAGAGAATATTGTCAATGCCATAGATGCCATGCGGGATAAAGGTCTGCGCGGTGTCGGCGCGATGGCTGTGCCAAAAACAATGGGCAGCTCAGTGTCAGCGGCGCTTGCTACAGGTCTAAAAATCCAAGGCGTATCATACTCGCTCACCTCTGCTTGTGCCACCTCAACCCATTGTATCGGTCATGCGGCTGAACTTATTCAATTAGGCAAAGCAGATGTGATACTCGCGGGTGGTAGCGAAGCGGAACATTGGACACAGTCTTGTATGTTTGATGCCATGGGTGCAGTCAGTACTCAATATAATGAGACACCGCAGCGCGCCTCAAGAGCTTATGATAAAGATCGTGATGGCTTCGTGATTGCTGCTGGTGGTGCGATGGTCGTGGTTGAAAGTCTAGAACATGCACAAGCACGTGGTGCCAATATACTGGCTGAAATCGTCGGTTATGGTGCCAGCTCTGATGGTGCTGAAATGGTTGCGCCAAGTGGTGAAGGTGCCGTGCGCTGTATGCAGCAAGCCCTAGCCGAAGCTGGTTTGCAAACTGTCGACTATATAAACAGCCACGGTACCAGCACGCCGTTAGGTGACATCACTGAGCTTAAAGCCATTGCTAAAGCATTTGGCGATGATATCAGTCAAGTACCTGCGATCAGCTCTACTAAATCTATGACAGGTCATAGCCTTGGTGCCGTTGGTGCGCAAGAGCTGATTTATTGCTTATTGATGCTACAAGAAGGCTTCATTGCACCCAGTATCAATGTTGATAATTTAGATCCTGCGGCTGAAGGCTTTGATATTGTCACCGAAATGCGTGAAGCCAAGCTTGAGACACTAATGAGCAACAGCTTTGGCTTCGGCGGTACTAATGCCACATTAATCATTAAGAAGTTTGACGCCTAACTATGCTCGCAGCACATCCTCTCAAAACTGAGCAAATAATGTCTGATCCATCGCCAGCTACTAAACCTAGCTGGCGTTTTGGTGACCTATCGGCTGCAGAATTTATGCCGCTGCTACAGCAGTATTTAATCGCACAAGATACTAAGGCAAACTGGCAATTGGTTTGGCTCAACAATGATGGTCAACCGGTGATTGGCTTATTGCCAAAAGTAAGCTGGTCTGTTTATGATTATTCTGAAAAAACGTCAAATTCTAACGAACAAGCAGCCCTTTATCAAGTCACAAAAACCTATCGTGACGCCGTTCACAATGATATCACTGTCACTTATAGGAGTTATAGCGACTGGCAAGATGAATTAATCAGTTATAGTCAAACTTATGAGACTGATAATGAAAACTCAGAATCAGTAAGCGATTTAAATGAAAAACCAAGTTATCATCATGGTCTGATAGGTTTTATTGGTTATGATATTGCGGCTCATGAGCTAAGCCCGGCCGCCAAAATTGAGCGAGCAGCACAGCCTTGTGCCGTATTAGGACATTATGATATTTACTTAGCACCTGAGAAAAATCATGGCAACACGGGTTGGGAATTAACGATAAAGGCAACTGCTAACGACTCTGAAAACGACTCTGATAATCAGCAAAAAAATAAAATGATCACGGCACTTGTCTCTTATTTAGATATAGTAGATAAAAATCTGGCTGATAACTGTCTCAATAAAACGCAACTGACAGCATCACCACTGCCTGCTCCTTTAGTATTAAAGTCACGATGGCGTAAACAAGACTATCAACAAGCATTTAATCAAACCCAAAACTATCTACAGCAAGGCGACTGTTATCAAATCAACCTAACCCAAGAATGGCAAAGTTTTTTTGATCGTAATCCCAGTGATAATGGCATCTTGCCGATGCTTATTGATTATTTACCTGCTTTACATCGTAATACCCGAGCACCTTTTTCTGGATACTTAGCGGTTAATCCCTTTAACCGTGAAATCAAAGATAATACTTCCCAGCATCCGTTTGAATTATTGAGCTGCTCGCCTGAGTTGTTCTTTACATTTACCAAGGATATCAATACTGGCAAGCACCATATCATCACTAAGCCCATCAAAGGGACTATGCCACGCAGCACCAATATTCAACAAGACCATGCTTATAAACAGCAACTGACTGATAGTGAAAAAGATCGCGCCGAAAATGTGATGATTGTCGATTTATTGCGTAATGACTTGGGTAAATATGCCAAGATAGGCAGCGTAAAAGTGCCGCAGTTATTCGCGATTGAGAGTTTTAGCAATGTGCACCATATGGTCAGCACTATTACCGCAGAATTACAGACGGACACTCACCCACTCGCCGTTTTGTTTGGTAGTTTGCCTGCTGGCTCAATTACTGGCACCCCAAAAAAGCGAGCGGTTGAAATTATATCTGAGCTAGAAACTGCGCCGCGCGGTGCTTATTGCGGCACATTGGGCTATATGAACTTTGATGGCAGTGGTCAATGGAATGTGCTCATTCGTACGCTGCAAGCTAACACTTCATCACATAATGAGTTGGATAAAAAAAGACATATTAGCTTATGGGCAGGCGGTGGTATCACTGTCGCCTCTGATTGCGATGCTGAATACCAAGAATGTTTGGATAAAGTCGGTAATCTATTAAGCGTTTTAACTCAAGAAAATACCCACAAAGGCCCTTAAGATTGTTCTAAAAACGTGACTAGATAAATTCGTCAAAAAGCCTGCGCAACATAATGTTGGCAGGCTTTTTTATCAATACAAGCATCGTGATGCAATTATCAAGATTTAAATCGCGAACCAGATATTAATCAGCAATAATTTCAGCCTCTTTCTGCAACGTCTGTAAAGCATCTATCAAACGGTTGTTTTGCTCTGCTGTACCGGTAGTGATACGCAAATACTCATTGATGCGTGGCTTGTCAAAATGACGGACGATAATGCCTTGCTCACGTAACGCATTCGCTACCGTATTGGCATTACCGTCTTTAGGGCGGGCAAAAACAAAGTTGGCATGCGATGGCAACACATCAAAACCTAACGCTGTCAGCTCTGCTGTAAGAGATTGGCGTAAGTCGATGACTTGCTGGCAGGTCTGAGTAAAATACTCAACATCCAATACACTGGCAGTCGCCCCTACTTGCGCCAGCTTATCCAGTGGATAGCTATTAAAGCTGTTTTTCATACGGGTTAAGGCTTCAATCAATGAGGCATTACCAAAAGCCATACCAACGCGTAATCCAGCAAGCGAACGTGACTTTGAAAAGGTTTGGGTCACAAGAATGTTGTCAAACTCATTGATTAAGCTCACTGCTGAAATTTCTGCATCTGAGCTACCGTCAACTGCCCGCGCAAAATCAATATAAGCCTCATCAATCACAATCACTGAGTTTGAGTGCTCACTAGCCAGCTTGCGAATATCGGCAAGCGATAATAATAATCCAGTTGGGGCATTTGGATTGGCAATGATAATGCCGCTACAAGGCTGGCGATAAGCATCAGGATCAATACTAAAATCTTCTTCCAAGGCGATTTGTACCAGCTCGATACCAAAGGTCTGCGCATAGACTGGATAGAAACTATAGCTGATATCGGGTGCTAAAACAGGTCGCTCTTTTAGGAAAAAGCTGGCAAATACTAGTGCCAACACTTCATCAGAGCCATTGCCAACAAACACTTGGTTGATATCAATATCATAAAGTTGTGCCAATGCGGCACGCAAATCATCAGACTCAGGCGCTGGATATAAACGCAGATCAGCCGCTTGCTGCTCTAGAACCTTTGCGATTGCCTCGCCTACTTTCGGTGACGGCGGGAATGGGTTTTCATTGGTATTTAATTTGCATAAATTTTCATGCTGAGGCTGCTCACCAGGAACGTAAGGTGACAAATTACGCGCTTTAGATGACCAAAGTCTGGTGTCTATCTTTAACTCACTCATAAGTTATCCTACTATTCGCCACATAAATTATTAAATATAAATCTCAAAAGTACAATTCAAAAGTAATCATTAAGCCACGTTACTGATAACGATAACGGGCTGAGCGCGCATGGGCTTCTAAGTCCTCACGTTGCGCTAAAATATCTGCGGTCTCAGCCAATGGCTTACTACCGGCTTCAGTACAATAAATAATAGAGGATTTCTTTTGGAAATCATAAACGCCAAGCGGTGAAGAGAAACGCGCAGTGCCAGAGGTTGGCAACACGTGATTGGGTCCTGCACAGTAGTCACCAATCGCCTCAGGCGTGTGACGTCCCATGAAAATAGCACCTGCATGACGAATATCGTTGAGTAGCGCATCAGGATGATCAACTGACAACTCTAAATGTTCAGGGGCAACCCGATTAATCACGGCCATACCTTCCACGCGGTCTTTGACTAAAATAAGTGCGCCACGATTTTTTAGCGAATCGCGGGCGATATCGGCTTTTGGCAACTCTGCCAGCGCTTTTTCAATTTCAGCGGCGACGTCTGCAAGCTGCTGTTCACTGGTCGTGACAAAGATAGCTTGGGCAATGCGATCATGCTCAGCTTGTGACAATAAATCCATCGCCAACCAATCAGCACGGTCTTGCGCCTCGCCCTCTGCATATACCAATACTTCAGAGGGACCAGCGATCATATCAATCCCAACTTGACCAAATACCGCGCGCTTTGCCGCTGCAACATATTTATTACCAGGGCCAGTGATCTTATCCACCGCTGGAATCGTTTCGGTACCATATGCCAAGGCAGCAACCGCTTGCGCACCGCCGATGGTAAAGACACGGTCGACTTGTGCCAAATGTGCAGCGGCTAACACCAATGGATTGAGCACGCCTTTTGGCGCTGGTACCACCATGATGACCTCTTTAACACCCGCCACTTTGGCAGGAATGGCATTCATCAATACAGAAGATGGATAAGAGGCCAAACCACCAGGCACATAAATACCAACGCGATCAAGTGCGGTGACTTTTTGACCCAAGCGATTACCAAGCTCATCTTCATACTGCCAAGTCTCTTGTACTTGGCGCTCATGAAAGGTCTGCACACGCGTTGCTGCGGTGGTCAATGCGGATTTTACTGTATCATCAAGATTCGCAAACGCTTCAGCAAGCGCCTCTTTAGACAGCTCTAGCTCTTGCATTGTCGTCGCCGGATGCTGATCGAATTGCTGGGTTAACGCCAGTACGACGCGATCGCCATCATGCCGAACTTGCGCGATGATATCATCAACAGTCTTAAGTAAATCAGCATCATTGACGGTTTCAAAGGCAAGTAACTCTGTCAATTGACTGTCAAAATCGGCATCTTGGGTACTTAGTTGGCGCATGACTTAATCCTATATCTGAGCATAAAAAACTGCTGAAAATTAGCGATGTAAAAATGAGGGGTATTGAGTATTAATAATAATTGTGATGGCTGATATACCAGCTTCTATATATTTAGTTTGTTCAGATTATACTAACCTCATACTTTCTGGCAAGCAAATACAACAAAACCAGTTTAGCACGCTATATCTATCTTATAGCGCTAAACTGGTTTAAAAATTTGTATGACAATGCTTGAGATTACCAATGATTAGTATCGTTTGATAAAGCATTGATTCATTAGGAATTAATTTATGAAGCGCTGGCAATGCTGTTTTTGAAGCTATCTAAAATCGGCTCAAGTAACGCAAATTTACGCTTGTAGCTCACTTGATTGACGATAAGGCGTGAGGACACATCACAAATATGATCGCGTGCTTCAAGACCGTTGGCGCGCAACGTATTACCTGTATCAACCACATCGACGATCAAATCACCCAATCCGACCAACGGCGCAAGCTCCATAGAGCCATACAGTTTAATCACATCCACTTGCTGACCTTGGCTGGCAAAGTAAGCGCGGGCAACATTGACGTATTTGGTCGCAATACGTAGGCGACGATTGGGTAGCGGCGCATCTTTCACGCCAGCTGTCATCAACTTACACTGAGCAATTTGCAAATCAAGCAACTCATAGACATGGTTGGCACCATGTTCAAGCAACACATCTTTACCCGCCACCCCAAAGTCAGCCGCGCCATGCTCAACGTAGGTTGGCACATCACTGGCACGCAAAATCAATACACGCACGTTGGGGTTTGAGGTTGGAAAAATAAGTTTGCGTGAGGCTTCAGGATCTTCTAATAACTCAACACCAGCTGCGCGTAGCAGTGGCATGGTCTCTTCTAGAATACGACCTTTTGATAAGGCCAGTGTTAAGCCTGAAAACTCATCATTTACTTCATTTAATAAACCATCATTTGGTAGGCTATTGCTTGCTTCAGTCATAATGACATCGTGTCCATGTGCAGTTAACACCCCCGCTGAAGGGGGCTTTTAGTGGTAGGTTACTAATAGTGCTAGCTTACTAAGCTATTCATATCAATGCCAATCGTATCAATCATTTAGGTCATGGATTTGATAAGCAAATCGATATTAGTCATTAGTATTGATACGTTCGATATTGACCCCAAGCGCACGCAGCTTTTCTTCGACATGCTCATAGCCACGATCGATATGATAAATGCGGTCGATTAAACTTTCACCTTCAGCAGTTGCCGCTGCCATCACCAATGACATAGACGCACGTAAATCAGTCGCCATCACAGGGGCAGCGGTGAAGTTTTCGACGCCTTTTACTACGGCCGTATGACCATCTACTTGGATAGAAGCGCCTAGACGATTAAGCTCAGGGACATGCATGTAGCGGTTTTCAAAGATATTTTCGATAAAGGTACTCGTACCATCCGCCAGACACGCAATAGCCATGACCTGCGCTTGCATATCGGTTGGGAAACCTGGATGCGGCTGAGTACGGATATCAACCGCTTTAGGGCGACCTTTCATCTGCGCACGAATCCAACCATCACCGCTGGTAATAATGGCACCCATGTCTTCGAATTTTTCTAACACAGGTGTTAGTAATAGCGCAGAGGTGTTTTTAGTCAACACATCGCCACGCGTCATGAGTGCGCCAGCAAGGTATGAGCCTGTTTCGATACGATCCGGTACCACCGAATACTCACAACCGTGTAAGCGCTCAACGCCTTCGATAGTCATGATCGAAGTACCGATACCGCTGATTTTAGCGCCCATCGCGACCAACATATTGGCCAAATCAACGACTTCTGGCTCAAGGGCACAGTTACCTAAGACGGTCGTACCTTTGGCAAGTGCGGCTGCCATAATGACGTTTTCAGTACCGCCAACGGTAATCATATCAAAAGAGTAGTTACAGCCAATTAGCTTACCCCCTTTTGGCGCTTGTGCTTTTACGTAACCATTTTCGACACTAATTTCAGCACCCATCGCCTCAAAGGCTTTTAGGTGTTGGTCAACAGGACGTGAACCAATGGCACAGCCGCCGGGCAATGACACTTCTGCCTCACCAAAACGTGCCAGCAATGGTCCAAGCACTAAAATCGATGCGCGCATGGTCTTTACCAAATCATACGGTGCATAGAAATTATCGATATTCTTGGTATCGCAGGTGACAGTATCGTCCTGCTTTTGGATTTTGATACCCATGCCACCGATCAATTCAATCAAGGTCCGCACATCTTGTAACGATGGTACATTGTGCAATGTCGTTGGCGTCTCGGCCAATATCATAGCGGCAAGTAACGGCAAAGCAGCATTTTTGGCGCCTGAGATAGTAACTTCCCCTGCGATACGACTACTACCAGTGATTAAAAATTGATCCATAGAAGTGACAACCTAACGATGAGTATTAAAATAGTGAAAATCAGACCAATCACACCTAGCCAACATAATAGCCAGTCTAACAAGCCAAATCATATGTATAACGGTCTAGCCTTTGGATTGAACGTCCCATTCAGCAGGCGTCAGCGCTTGAATATTGAGCGCATGAATATCGCCACTGGCGATCTTATCATTGACTAATGCATAAATCGCCTGCTGACGTTGCACGGCACGCTTACCTTCAAAGCTTGCATCAACCACGCGTACATCAAACTTATTACCTTGATTGGCAGCTTGAATAAAAGCGTCTGGGAAGTGAGTCTGTAAAAATGCAATCAAATCGTCAGCGTTCATGCTCATAGAATATTCTGCCTTAAAGTGTCAGATAGGGTATAGATTTAAAGTGACGACATTATAACAAGAGTTTAAGCATCTTACAGTACTGTCTTACGCAACTGCACCTAACTTCTGATTGCCGTCCATTATTTGAGCATTTTATCCAAGTACGTCAGTACTTGCGCGCGTACATCATTGACCCAACGTAGCGGCGGTGCCATCGCACCAATACTGGTCGCATGACTGGCACCTTTTATTTCACCGTTTTCCACGGTGACGCCCGCCTCTTGCAACGCTTTGGTCATTTTAATCGTATTGGTCGCATATACCACTTTGTCTTTTTCGGCAGTCAACAACAAATACGGGGGCTGCTCGCCTTTGATTTGACGGTCTGGCATGACCTCGTCTGGCGTAGCATCAGCAGCAAAGGCGGTGGCGCTATCAAATTTACGGAAGTCATAACTATAAGGACCAGCAATACCCACGACCGCGGTAATATCCTTTGGCTTAATACCATAAGGCGCTAAAAAATCTTCATTGGCGACCGCTGCAACCGCGTTAAATGCACCAGCAGAATGTCCAATGACCGCCAAGCGTTTAGGATCAGCATGTAAGCTCGAAGCATTATTGATACTCCAAGCAATCGCTTGCGCCGTATCTTTGACATAATCAGGGTACACATGCTCAGGCGCTTTACGATAATTAATCACGGCGGTGACATAACCTGCTTGCGCCAAACTCTGACCGACAAAGGCATACTGTTCTTTATTACCACTCTCCCATGAGCCACCGTAGACAAACACCACCATCGGATAGCTATCATTAATCGCACCATCATTGATGGCGCTTTGGGCTTTCATCGCTTGTGCTAATGGCTTGGGATAATAAATATCCAAGTCTTGATCGGGCTCATCACCATAGAGAATATTTTTGCTGACGCCAACGCCGCCACTAGCAGTAATGCCATTGACGATAGCCAGTGGCGATAAGGCTTGCGCATTCTGGGTGGCTAGTGCAACGCTACCCAGTGCTAAGGCGGCGACACCTGTGAATTTTAGAATGCTTACTTTGCTAGCAGTATTGTTAGTCATGCTTTCATTATTTATTTTTTGACGGCTTTTATTATATTCTAAGCGCTTGTTTGCATCCTTCATTGCCAGTATCCCTATTATATTTATACATGAATCAAAATTAACAGCACTGCGATAGCCCTTTTATAAAATAAGCACTAATCCTGTCTCGTCTATTCTTCGCTTTTTATATCTTACTGGCTGGCTCAGACGTTCTCGTGTTTTTCCTGTTAACCGTGTTTAGGTTTCTTGTCATTAAACACGGTTTAAACTGACGGGGCAAATAGCTTACCCTACAAACTATTTAGCCACTGTTTTTTGTTTCATTGATAAATAACAGCTGTGTTTTAGAACACTTTTTACTGATCTTGATACAGGTCTATATAGGGGCTTGATGACGGTTGCTCAACGGTTGTGCCATCTTCGGTCACGACGATAGGAGTCGATGTACCAACGGACGCTGGCGCTTCAGAATTATTAACGCTAGCAGCATCCACAACGACTGGCGCTGAAGCAGGATTTACCAAGTTATTTTCAGACATAATGTCATCTTTACTTATCTTTACGCCCCTGTCATCAACGACGGTCGTCAGCAGCACCAGCTCAGTCACACCAACGGTGCTATTGGCAATATCGATTAGGTGACTCTGCTGAGTCGGTGTCATACGTCCCATGATATAAACCACACCATCATTGGTCACTGCTTTTATCTGTGAGGCTTTGACACCATCACTCGCGGCGACTTTTGCCAGCAGCTTTGAGGTGATATAGCCATCATGAACCGTCGAGCTATAGCCTTTAGACGCGCTGACGTTTAGCTCATTATAGACATGACGCACATCTGGCATAGAGCTGACGACTTTTTCGACTTCTACTTTGATGGCCTCAGTGGGTACTTCGCCGGTCAATAACACTTCACTATTAAAGCTATCAATACCCATACGACTGGTTTGTTGCAGGTCTTCTTTCAACCCATAAACATTGATTTTGACGGTATGTTCAATACTGCGATCCAGTAGTCGCTGCGGAATGGTACGCTCTGTCATCGGCACACCATACGTACCTTCTGTACTGTTGGTCAAATAATTGGTGGTACAGCCCGTAGTGACGATGCTGGTCATTAGCATAACGCCTATCGCGGTGCGGCGTGATGAGCCAAAAATAGCAGTGCGCAAATGCATCCGTGTCATGATTTACCTCTTAGAACATGAGTGTGACGATCGTATAAAGTCGATTGGTTGAGCCAGTTTTAATCTAATAACATTTATTTTGACAACTGTTAATTCAGTTAATAATAACTTAGCTACTTTACTTAATTTTTACTATCAGCGGTTAGGTTTTTGGTAACGCTCATGTGATGACAAGTACTTACTACCTTTTAGTTGGATTGCTTTTATATCCTATTATCACGTATCTGCTATAAAAGCACCTTTGAGCCATTGTGGTTGATTTTCTACATTTTGACCACTGGTCTTAAGATGATTACCTACCGTATCATAAGCGATGACATCGAACCGGCAGTCATAATCCTCATACTCAGGATGCTGTTGCAAAAAATATTGCGCCGTTTTAATCACTTTACGTTGTTTGCTTGCTGTCACGCTCAGTGCAGCACCACCAAAACCTGAACGCTGCCGTTGACGCACTTCGATAAATACCAATGTCGACCATGCTGAACCTGTCTCCAGCATAATCAAATCCAGCTCACCCACTTTGGGCTGCTGCCAGTTTTGGGCAATCAAAATCAATCCTTGCGATTGTAAAAACTCACACGCCTGCTGCTCGAACAGACTGCCTTGGCGCTGCTTTGGTGAAGTGAGGCTCAAAGGTTTATGACTGGACATAAGGTCGATGGGTCTGGTTAACATTTCAGAATTATCATAGCACATCATGCTAAACTAGCCACTTTCGCGTGCAGATGCTGGTATGGTGTTTTATGCTTTGCTTAAGTTCTATTTTTGACCAGTTTTGTCAGTCAGCGCGCCACATTATATTTTAATTCCCGCTTTTAATACTCCGAGGTTTTCATGTCTAGCCCTACCGCGATGCCAGCTTGTCTATATATCGTTGCCACGCCGATTGGCAATATGAGCGATATGACGCCGCATGCCATCGATGTTTTAAAACAAGTCGCCATCATTGCCTGTGAAGACACCCGTACCTCAGGTAAGCTATTGTCTCATTTTGGCATTGATACCAAAGGCAGTAAAACCGACGACGAAAAAGAGTCAGAAGCTCCCAACACTAAAAATAATACCGATAATAACGTGACAGACGCTGATACCGCGACCAAGCAAAAAGGTCATAACAAGCTTTGGGCATATCATGAACACAATAGTGCCATTCAAACACCCAAAATTATCGAGATGATCGGGCAAGGTCATTCGGTTGCTTTGATTAGTGATGCCGGTACGCCACTCATCAGTGATCCAGGTTATCAACTGGTACAGGCCGCTCATGCCGCAGGCGTTAGAGTCTCTCCTATCATTGGTGCCTCTGCTGCCATTGCTGCACTGTCAGTCGCAGGATTGCCCTCAGACCGCTTTAGCTTTATTGGGTTTTTACCCGCCAAAACCCACGGTCGCCAAAAACAGCTTACCGCTCTAAACACACGTACTGAAACGCTGATATTTTATGAAGCACCGCACCGTATTATCGCCAGTTTAGAAGACATGGCGGCGGTATTTGGCGCAGATCGTGAAGTGACGTTTTGCCGTGAATTGACTAAGACCTTTGAAACTGTCCATAAAAGCACCCTTGGGGATTTGGTGGAATTTGTCAAAGCTGATGACAATCAACAGCGCGGTGAGATAGTCGTGGTCGTCGCTGGCGTGAATGTGGCGCAGGATGCGGATGACATCAGTATTCATGATAAATTATTGCAGCGCTTGCTTGAAGACTTATCGGTTAAAAAAGCCGCTGCATTGGGCGCTGATATCACTGGCGTCAAAAAGAATGCGCTATATCAGCGCTTACTTGAGCTACAAGCTGAATAATTTTTGGATATTAATATTAAAGACAGTTATAAAACCATTGAGGAGAAGTGAGCAATGTACAATGTAATGGCGATAGGCAACGCATTGGTTGACCATGAATATGTGCTGTCAGATGCGGCGCTAGAAGAGACTGATTTGACCAAAGGCAATATGACGCTGGCAGGTATCGACGAGCAACAGCAATTATTGGCGTATTTTAAACTGGCAGAAATTGCACCATCAAAGCAGGCTGGTGGTGGCTCAGCGGCTAATACGATGTATACCTTTGCCAGTTTAGGCGGCAAGCCATTTTATGCGTGCCGCGTTGGTGACGATCAACAAGGCGAGTTTTATCTCAAAGACTTACATGAAGCAGGTGTTGCAACTTCAGAGAAATCTATCCATGCAGGCGGAGTAACGGGTTCATGTGTGGTCGCAGTCACTGAAGATGGCGAGCGCACCATGCAAACTTATCTTGGTACTTCAAGCGAAATCACCGCAGAAAATGTCGATTTTGATGCGCTGACACAAGCTGACTGGCTATATATAGAAGGCTACTTGGCCATGACTGAGAGTATTCAGCCTGCTATGACTCAGTTGCGTCACCAAGCAGGGATTCATTCTGCAAAAATTGCCGTAAGTTTTGCTGATCCTGCCGTGGTGAAGTTTGCCAAAGACGGTTTACTCAATATGCTGGGCAATAAAGTGGCAGTGATATTCTGTAATAGTGAGGAAGCCAAACTCTTTACGGACAAAAAACAAGTCAAGGCAGCCGCACGCGCACTGCTTGAGTATTGCCAGACGGCAGTCGTCACTGATGGTGCCAATGGTGCAACAATCGCTCATAAAGCTGATGATAAATCAGAGATTGAGATTTATGAAGTTGCTACACCAATCGTTACTAATGTCATTGATACCAATGGTGCCGGTGATAATTATGCAGGAGCATTTTTATACGCGTTGTCGCAGCACTATAGCTTGCCTGAATGTGGTCGTCTTGCCAGCGAAGTGGCGGCGCAGGTGATTCAACAGTTTGGACCACGATTAGCCTCACAAGATTATAGAGATATTGCAAAGCGTGTACTATCTGCTTAACTTATAAAAATCTGTCATTGCTGATAATAAAAAAGCCCATATCGATTGATATGGGCTTTTTTATTATTAATTATGAGACAAATTATTCAGTTCACATTGCTCAGCTCACATGGCTCAGTTCAATAAAAAGCGTTTAATACTAAGCCGAGGCTAATGCTTGCGCAAGATCCGCTTTGATATCTTCGATGTGCTCGATACCAATTGATAAACGAACCATATCAGTGCTTACACCTGCATTTTCGAGCTCTTGCTCATTGAGCTGGCGATGCGTGGTCGTCGCTGGATGACAGGCTAGTGATTTGGCATCACCGATATTGACCAAACGAGTAATCAATTGCAGCGCATCGATAAAGCGCGCACCTGCTTCTAGACCACCTTTGACTCCAAAGGTCAAAATAGCAGAAGGCGTGCCTTTCATATATTTTTTGGCAAGCTCATGCTCAGGATGATCCGGTAACCCTGCATATTTCACCCAAGCAACTTTATCATGGTCACGTAGATATTCTGCAACGGCTTGGGCATTCTGTACATGGCGCTCCATACGTAGACTCAATGTCTCCATACCTTGCAAAATACCAAAGGCATTCAATGGGCTAAGTGCCGCGCCAGTATTACGCAGCGGTGCCACACGAGCACGAGCGATAAAGGCTGCTGCACCCACGTCTTTGACAAAGTTCACACCGTGATAACTATGATCTGGCGTATTCAATAAGGGAAAACGCTCAGGATAGTCGCCCCATGCGAATTTACCACTATCGACAATCGCCCCACCAATCGAGGTACCCGTACCACTCATATATTTAGTCAATGAATGAATCACGATATCCGCACCAAACTCAAAAGGACGACATAACGCAGGCGTGGCAACCGTACTATCAATCACCACTGGCACACCATATTCATGTGCGATATCACTCAGCGCTTGAATATCAACGATGTTACCTAATGGATTACCGATACTTTCTGCAAAGACCATCTTAGTCTTATCATCGATCAAATCACGAATCGCCTCAGGATTTTTGTGATCAAAGAAGCGGACTTCGATACCTTGACGCGGCAATGCATGGGCAAACAAATTATAAGTACCGCCGTACAAGGTCGACACAGCAACGATATTATCGCCCGCTTCACAGATGGTTTGGATCGCATAAGTGATGGCTGCCATGCCAGATGCTACTGCAAGGGCACCGATACCGCCTTCGAGCGCCGCGACGCGTTCCTCCAACACGGCATTGGTCGGGTTCATGATACGGGTATAGATATTACCTGCAACTTTTAGATCAAACAAATCAGCACCATGCTGGGTATTATCAAACGCATACGAGCTGGTGTGATAGATAGGCACTGCGACCGCTTTGGTCGTTGGCTCAACGCTATAACCAGCGTGAATCGCCAAGGTCTCAAGACGTTGAGGCGTCGCTGATTTTTGGGCTGTTTGCTGGGCTGCTTGTTCGTCACTCATTATATATTCCTTTATTTCGATAAAAGTTATTAATCAATAAATGACTAATCAACAAATTATTAATTAACAATCTACCACTGAAAATTCAGCTAAAAAACAATTTACCAAATCATAGCAATAAAAAAAGCCAAGTTCATCAAAACTTGGCTTTTTAATTAAAATAACTCTTCAGATATTACTTAACGCTTTGGCTTTTACTGAGATTTCTATTTATAGTAAGCGTTTTCGGTACGGGTATGATCGGTTTCATCAATCACTTGGGTCAGCTCTGGAATTTGTTGTTTCAGCTGCACTTCAACGCCTTGACGTAAGGTCATGTCAACGGCTGAACAGCCTTGGCAACCACCACCAAACTTCAATACCGCAGTCAGCCCAACGCCTTCTTCATCAATCAGTTCAAGCAACTGTACGTCGCCACCATGCGCCGCTAAGCCGGGATTAATCTCTGACTGCAATACGTAGTTGATACGCTCTTCGACACTGGCATCCGCACCCACTTTAGGCACTTTAGAATTTGGTGCACGGAAGGTCAGCTGACCACCAAAACGGTCTTTATTATAATCAATCACCGCATCTTCTAAATAAGGAACTGACGCCGCTTCGATAAAGGCAGAAAAGCTTTCATACGTAAAACGCAGGTCAGCGCTATCCTCTTCGCCCGGTTGGTTATAAGCCATACAGCACTCTGCACGCGGCGTACCTGGATGCTCAACGAAAATACGCACGCCGATACCATCGGTATCCTGCTTGGATAACAAATCTGCTAAGTAGCTTTGGGCTGACTCAGTAATAGTAATATTGCTTTTTGCTACAGTTTGCTCAGTATCTAGCGCTGATTCATAGTCTGCTGACTGGTCTAGTTGGCTCTCAGCTTGGTTGTGCTCACTCATAATATGTCCTATGCGTTATGACACAAACGCTATATCTGTCATGGCTACTGTGTCGTGAATTTAAAATTAGGTAGCGGGTATAAGTTATGCGGGTTATCAATCATTACGGTCTGTTGTCTTAAAATACGGAGTGCCGTTGTTATAACATTTTGCTCAATTTATAGCAGCTATTATAACGTACTCAGACGACAATTCCGACTGCGCTACTGTGAATTAAACCAAAATGCTCACAAATGACTGCTATCGGTTTTATCAATGCTTTATTAACAATGACGAAATAGAGACGACAAATAGCGCTTATCTAATGATTGATATATCCCCTACTATATAAAGACAGCTACCGTGATTATCAAGCACCTAGAACACTAACTAACCACCTACTTTCTTCCGAATGCTACGGCATGTCTAACACTGTGTGAGACCATACAACCAAAGCACTTATCATGCTTGCTATTTTCTAGCGCTAGTTTTAGATCTATTTACAAGGTAAAGTGTATTGTCCTAAATACCTTTTTATAGGTTTACTTATTGATCATTATATTAGGCATTCTTGTTGCCCTTATTATAGTCGTCGCGCTTTTAGTACCGGAGGGTGTTGACTATACCAAAGCTGTAAAAGAAATTATGTCTCGCTATATCAAAATTCATGTAGCGTTGGTATTTTTTCGCAATCCATTACTCCAGTTGATATTCTTTTATATTGACTATAGAGATCGCTTAGATATCGAAGAAAAGAGGATATTCAAGCGTTATTTTATAACGCAATTTTTTAGCATCTTTATATTTATTACTATAATTTTCATTGTTAAACATTACATTTAAGCTAGCAGAAATTTCATATTTTAGTTGAATCAATCTTATGATGACACAAACACTGAATCTAGTAACGACCAAAGACGACGAACAAGTAGCCGTTTGGAAGATTGTGGATAATACAAAAGACGAAACAAAGAGCGATACCCTTACCACCAATACCTTTGTCATAAAATCTCAAAACATATTTTTGACGCACGGCACGTTCTCGGACAAACAAACCTGTTTGAAAATCGCTGAGTATCTAGCCCGCCTCGGTCATCATTGCTACATCATGGAATGGCGCGGTCATGGCGCAAGCTCAATACCCAAAGAAAAATTCAACTTCGAAACGGTTGCAACCTATGACTATGAAGCGACTTTTCGCTATCTTTTTGAGGAATTAAAACTCGATAATCTACATTGCGTCACCCACAGCGGCGGCGGGGTTGGTTTAACGATGTTTTTGATCCAGCATCCCTGCTATATCGATAAAATTAATAGCGCCAGCATGTTTGCCTGCCAAGCTTATGGCGCTGCAATAAATCCGATAAATCATACTAAAATTCTTGTAGCAAAATTATTCACGCGGCTGGTTGGCTATATCCCTGCTAAAAAAATCAAGCTAGGGCCTTTTAATGAAAGCTATCATATGATGAACCAGTGGTACGACTGGAATCTACAAAAAAACTTTAACAGCAGTTTTCTTAAGCAACGTACATTTAATACAGCCAGCATGGATACATTCGCCGCTGATGATGCACCTTTAGACTACCGGCAACAGATGCCAAAAATCACGATACCTATCTATGCTATCAGCGCAAAAGGCGACAATTTCATCTCCCCTACTCGTGGTTGTCAGCTGTTTTTTGAACCCTTTAAAAACCCTGCCAATATTTTTCGAGAATACTCGCTCAGCCATGGGGATTTGGATGATTATACGCACAGCCGCATTATGATCAGTCGCAATGCGGCGACAGAGATTTGGCCAACAGTTACCGCGTGGATTGAGCAGCACGCCTGTTAAAATAGCGGTGCGGTTGTAGCCTAACTACAACATGGTACGGACTATAACCAAAAACCGCACACCTCTAAACATCTTTATACTTGTCAGCGAGTGACAGGCTGTGTCAGTATTGGCGTCATTACTTTTTACTCAATAAATTTTAACCAATGAAATATTCGTAGTAGGAAAGTGGCGTATATGAGCGAATCATCAGAGCAAAGTTCAGCTAAAGACAATAAACACTATCGTTATTTGGTTTTTATCGGGCGTTTCCAGCCCTTCCATCGTGGACATAAAGCGGTCATCGACGAAGCATTGAAGCGTGCTGATAATGTCATTATGTTGATCGGCTCTGCTAACTTACCGCGTAGTTTACGCAATCCATTCAGCGTCGCTGAGCGTGCTGCCATGATTAAAGGCGCATATTCAGCAGCAGAAGCAGCACGTATTCACTGCGTTGCTCTAGATGATGCACTCTACAACGACACACGCTGGCTACAGTACGTGCAAGCAGGCGTGAAGTCTATCACTGGTGATTTGCAAACTGATATCGGCTTGATTGGTCATTCCAAAGACAGCTCCTCGTATTATTTATCGCTATTCCCCAACTGGGCGTCCGTCTCAGTACCGAGCTATCACAACCTATCCGCTACCCCGATTCGCGATAGCTATCTAATGGGTGCGACCCCGACTCCTGAACGCACGCCTGAGTCGACGCGCAAGGTTCTAAATGACTTCAAAAAGACAGACGAATATCAAAATCTGCACGAAGAAGCCGACTTTATTGATAAATATAAAAGACAGTGGGAATCAGCGCCTTATCCACCAACTTTTATGACAGCAGATGCTCTGATTGTCCAGTCAGGACATATTCTATTGGTTGAGCGCCGCAGCATGCCAGGGCGCGGACTGTGGGCATTACCAGGCGGATTTTTAAATCCAAAAGAGACCTTATTCGATGCCTGTATCCGTGAGCTACGTGAGGAGACTCGCCTAAAAGTCCCTGAACCAGTATTGCGCGGCTCTTGTCATAGTCAGCATACCTTTGATGACCCATATCGCTCAGCACGTGGTCGTACAATTACTCAAGCCTTTTATTTTCAGCTTAAAAATGACCCAAAAGGCTTGCCAAAAGTAAAAGGCGGCGACGATGCAGCCACGGCTTTTTGGCTACCACTCGCTGAGCTTGACGCTACCATGATGTTTGAAGACCATTATGCAATTATTACTAAAATGGTTGGTTTGTAGGTTTTATCAGACGATTATCCGATTTTTCATTAACAATTTTCCACGCCCAAGCTGATAGACAGCAAGGGCTAACTGCCGTAACTGTTCTTTCATTAACGCAGCTACGGCAACTCAAAGCAGAGGAGTTCTGTGATGTATACCAGCAATTTAAATAATTTAATTCTAAATAGTGACAGCTACAAAACCTCACATTGGGTGCAATACCCAAAAGGTAGTGAGTATCTGTCCAGCTACATTGAGGCGCGTAAAGGTGACTACGATGTGGTGTTCTTTGGCTTGCAAGCCTTTATTAAAGAATATCTAAGCACGCCAATCACTCATCAAGACATTGATGAAGCCGAAATGGTCATTCAAGCACATGGTTTGACCTTTAACCGTGCTGGCTGGGAGCGTTTGGTTGATAAACATGGCGGCTACATGCCACTGCGCATCGAAGCCATACCTGAGGGTAGCATCGTGCCAGTATCCAATGTAGTCTGCCAAGTTATCAATACCGATCCTGAGTTTTATTGGCTGCCAAGCTATATCGAAACGGCGCTACTCCGTGCCATTTGGTATCCATCAACCGTCGCTAGTGTCTCGCATTATTGCAAAGGCATTATTCGTCAGGCGTTAGAAAAATCAGCAGACAATACCGAATCGCTCACTTTTCGTTTGCACGATTTCGGCTCGCGCGGGGCATCTAGTCAAGAGTCTGTCGCGCTCGGCAGCCTAGCGCATTTAGTGAACTTTGCTGGAACCGATTCGATGACGGCGTTAGTCGCTGCCAGCCGCTGGTACCACATGGATAAAGACATGCCCGCGTTTTCTATTCCTGCCGCTGAGCATAGCACCATGACCGCGTGGGGTCGTGACGGCGAAACCGCTGCTTTTGCCAATATGATTGAGCAGTTTGGCGGCGTAGGTAAAAGCTTCTCAGTGGTCTCTGACAGCTATGACTTATGGAACGCCATTGATAATATTTGGGGCGGCAGCCTGAAAGACGACGTCAAAAACATGGGCGGCACCTTAGTCATCCGACCCGATAGTGGTGAGCCTGCCAAAGTGGTTCGCGAAGCCTTAGAGCGCTTGGCAGTAAAATTTGGAACGACGATTAATAGTAAAGGTTATAAAGTGCTGCCTGATTATGTACGTGTCATCCAAGGGGATGGTATCAGCCCACAAAGCTTAACTAAGATCATTGAGGTGATCATGAAAGCAGGCTTTAGCGCAGATAACGTGACCTTTGGTATGGGCGGTGGTCTATTACAACAAGTCAACCGCGACACCATGAGCTGGGCGATGAAAGCCAGCGCTATCTCTATCGATGGCACATGGACAGACATCTATAAAGACCCGATTACCAGCCGCTCAAAACGCTCAAAGAAGGGACGTTTGGCGCTGGTCAAAAACAGCAATGGACAGCTAAAAACCATCAAGGCTGAAGACCTAGCTGCAGACGCAGATAACCTACTGCGTGATATTTATGTCGATGGTAAATTATTAATTGAAGACAATCTCACCACTATTCGGAAGCGTGCAGGATGGTAGCAATATGATAAATAGCAATAAAATCGCCTCGGTGGCAAGAGATGTACTGCTTGCTCCTATTTATCTTTATCAAGGGCGCAAAATTAAGCGTGATACGGTACGTCTACCTGAGCCAAATGGCGAAAGGCACGGGCGAGTTCAATTAAATGACGCGATTGAGTCGCTAAAAGAAGCGCACAAGCGGACATTAAACCTAATGGTCGTTGGCGATTCGGCGGCGGCTGGCGTCGGTAGTGAGACGCAGCAAGAGGCGCTTGTCGGTAACTTAATTCCTGTTTTGACGCAGCAGTCCGCTATTCAAAATCAGTTTGATATACTGAACTGGTCATTGCAAGCGACGACGGGGCATACCAGCTTTGATATCTTGCGTAGGCTTTATGTTCTAACCGCGCCTAGCCAGCCTGTTGATGTGATGGTGCTGAGTGTCGGCGTTAACGACACCACATCCAAAGTCTCGGTGGATAAATGGCAACAGCAAATTGAAAGTATTATCGCTATCGCTCAGCGTAAATTTGGCGTGCGAGAGTTGATTTTTTTAAGCCTGCCGCCGATGGCACAAATGCCTGCGATACCTGCCCCGCTAAGTAACTTTGTGGGTGCTAAAGCCTCTATCCTTGATAACACGTTGCAGCAAGTTTGCGCCGCTCATGATAGTGTTACCTACATGGCCACTGACTTTCCAAGAATGATAGCAGAGCATTCGAACGGTACTCCAATCGATATCAAAGTGATGTTTGCCAGTGACGGTTTTCATCCTAGCAGCCTCATGTATGGCTATTGGGCGCAGCAATTGTCAGAGTTGATTATACAGTTACTGAATCCTTCCCTTTCCGATGCTGAGTTGACTGATTAAAAACCATTGAGGCGTTACTTCTAAAAATCTAAACAAAAAAAACCGCTGAATAGTCAGCGGTTTTTTTATGTTCTTAATACTATAGCTGTGCATGTTTGAGAAAACACATGCTCAAAATAATATCACGCAATACGTGTGAATTATTCTGCAGCGTCAGTATCAGCAGCTTTCTTACGGCCACCAAATGCACCAAAGCGTTTGTTGAAGCTAGCAACACGGCCTTCAGTAGAAGTTTTGCGTTGTTCGCCAGTATAGAATGGATGCGACGCACTTGAGATATCAAGCGGGTAGTATGGATATTCTGACCCTTCGTATTCACGAGTGGTTTTGGTTTTAACGGTTGAACGAGTTAAGAAAAAAACGTCAGCGTTAGTGTCATGGAATAAAACTTCTTGGTAATTAGGATGGATATCTTTACGCATAATAAACTCTCTATGTCCGATGTATGTATAGCACTCTTGAACACCATCTTAGACGATGTGTCAAGCAAGTCATGACATACGTAACTGAGGCACTAAGGGACATTGATAAGTATGGCAGCTGCGTCACTGGCTTATTCCAGCACCCAACACCATTCCTCTGCTCACTTAGCCTTTCCCCAGCGGGAAAATCAAAACGCGATTTTAACGGTTTTTACCGCTAGACGCAAGCAGCAGTTGTGAGTGATATATGTGCTAAGTTGTCACCAAGATCTCTATTTTGTTGAGAAGTATACGCTATATTAGTATAATAATATTTTAGTTTAAATAATCAATATATATTTTATGTTTAGATTTAGTTGATAATTATTTTTGATATTCATCATTTGTTAATAATGATGGATACCGTCTTATTTCGCCTCATTAATCAAGCACCCACTATTTATAAACACTCACTAAGGACAATATAATGATAAATACTGTTATGAAGAATAGCGCAAAAGCCCTGCTTATCAGCTCAGCACTGGCACTCACTACTGTTGCAGGTGCGGCATTGCCTAGTCAATGGCAATTAGACGACTCGCACACCCGTGTGGGATTTTCTGTCAATCATTTAGGGTTTTCGACCACCATGGGTCATTTTAACGACGTCAAAGGGGTCGTTAATTACGATGTTAAAGCACCCAGTAAAACCAATATGAGCTTCACCATTGCAACCGATAGCATTGACACCAATTGGAATGCACGTGATGAGCATTTAAAAAAGGCTGAATTTTTTAACGTCACTAAATATCCAACCATGACCTTTAAATCAACCAGCGTAAAATTTATAAATCCGCAACAAGCCAAGGTCACAGGTGACTTTACTATGCTGGGTCAAACCAAACCATTAACTTTGGATGTGACTTTGAATAAAATCGCCAACAGCCCTCTTACCAAAGAGCCAGTTATTGGCTTCCGTGCAACGGGTAATATTGATCGCGCAGCCTATGGTATGACAGCTTTCGCAGATGGCATTACCACCAATGTCCCGATCCAAATCGATGGTGAGTTGATAGAGAAAAAAGCGCAAACCAACAAAAAATCTAAATAAGTCTAATTTTTAGCCAAGCACAAATCGCTACTTCCTCTACATACTCTAAAAAAAAGCAGCCATCATAGTGGCTGCTTTTTTGACAATAATGAATCAACTCACTCGACATTTATATATTCAATAAATCGCATAAATACTTTCCATTTGCTTGTTAACCTCAGTTTTTATTGTTATATTCATATATACGGATTTACGAATATAAAACATAACGCTGAGGGAGCAGAAAGATGGATACAGTACAGGTAGACTTTACCGAGATAAATACTGAATGGGATAAAAACATCGCTGATTATCACTTTGATATTTATCACTTATCTGGTTGGATTGCTGCGTCAGCTATTGTCGATAAAGGCACTCCTCAAGGAGTGATTGCCACTTATAACAATAAAAAGATCTTTTTGCCTCTCATTATAAGAGAACTCGACTCAGAGCATTGGGATGCGACTTCTACTTATGGTTACGGCGGTCCTGTCATGGATAAGTCTCTCACTGATGCCGAATTAGACATAATATTGGCAGAAGTAAGGGGTTTTCTCTTAGCAAAAGGCTGTGTGTCTTTATTCATGCGACTGCATCCAATCATCAATAAAGAATGGCTACCAACGGTCGGCAAAGCACTCACTCATGGATTGACATTGATGTCTGACTTGAGTAAATCTGAAGAGGAGCACTGGAGCGAGACTCAAAATCGTCATCGTAGAGGCATTAAAAAAGCCTTAAAAATGGATGTCGTGACAAAAATTGAGCGTTTAACCAGAGAGAATGCAGTGATGTTTTCCAATATTTACAAAGAAACGATGGCGCAGGTGAAGGCAGATCAGTACTACTTCTTTGATGATGATTACTTCTTTAATTTGCTCGAAAATCTGCAAGACAGAATACTACTGATAACTGCCTATCAGGATAATAAAGCCATTGGCTCCTCTATCTACACAATCTGCAAAGAATCGGGCATTATGCAGTTTCATCTCGGAGGCACGCTCAACGCCTATACCCATCTACAACCTTCCAAACTCATTACCCATGTGGCTCGTGATTGGGGCAGAACCAATCATTATAAATTACTCCATCTTGGCGGCGGCGTAGGCTCTAATCTAGATTCTTTGTATGAGTATAAAAAAGGGTTTAGCTCACAAGAGTTATTATTCAAAACTTATAGACTCGTCGTTAATCCAGCAAAATACGAAGCATTAGTCGCTGATAGCTGGTTCACCGAAAATGATTTACGCTCCGACTTTTTCCCTTTATATAGAAAAGAGCCTACTAAAGAACGTATCTTGGAGACTGAACAAGCTGAAGCTTTGGCAGATATTTGATCGCGTTATTTTACGATTCTAATCAGTCAAGCCAATAAAAAAGCAGCCATTACGATGGCTGCTTTTTTGATGCTAATTGTCTTTCATTTCGGTAGACAACGGGCTTACTTTACTTGGTTTTGACGATATGCCAAACGCCCAGTTTATTGTCGCCATTTTTATCGCCCACCTTTGTATCATTAGCATAGAAATATAACGGTTTACCATTTACCGCCCATTGATACTTGCCATCTTCGCGTTGAAATGCTGCAAACTGCCCTGACGCTTTGGCATTACTCGGTGCCATAAATGCGGGCCAAGCAATTAGACAGGCACTACCACACTCTGATTTGTTCATCCCATCTTTGTCAAAGGTATATAAGGTCATGTGATTGCTTGCATCGACTAACATGCCGTTTTTACTCGCGACTGGCGCGGTATTTTTATTGGTGGCTTGTACATCATGCATGCCAGAATCATCATTGCCGAATACATTGTTTAACGTAGTACAACCAGTAAGCGTTAAAACACCAGTGAGAGCCGATAATATAAGCATACGTTTCATAATAACTTCCTTGTCATTTTGATTGTGATTGTGATTATGATCATAAATTTCTATTTGGATTTTTCTCATCGTCAGACTATTTAAGCAGCAAAAAAACCTATCGCTGACTTCAAGCAGTTTTAATATAGCATATGCAACAGCGCAGTCGTTTCTATCCCTATATAAATTTACAAAAGCTTATGTATTTGCAAATTGGGTAAACTGGCATAGCCATTGCTATCAAGCGCCATAGCCATTCATTGACAAAACTCACCTATCTACTTACGTATTTGTCATCATATTGGTTGTCATTTTTCGTAGAATACCCTATACATATTAAGAATTACTACACAATGACAAATATGACTCTTGCGGCTTTATATGCATATTGAACTTGACGTCCTTTGCACGCATATCAATAGTTATAAACGGCTTAGAACAACATCCATTAGGACAAATTTTTTAAAATAAGATTTTAGAATAAAACATTTAACAAATACACCGAGCATGACCTGCTGTAACTGCTATTAAGGATATGACAACGACAATGACTCACTCTTTCATTAAAAACCCAGTGAAAAACCAAGCGCACTCTGCCAAACGCGTCGGTATTCTTGGTGGTGGTACGGCAGGAGCAACCATTGCTATTCGCCTTGCGGCATTAGGGCTTGAAACTTATGTATTTGAAAAAAACAAATCGCTGATTGATGGTCCACCGATGTGTCACTTGCATGCTGGCGGCAATCTATACCGCGAAATTCCTGATGAAGATTGTGTGGCTCTCCTCAAACAATGTATCGATATATTGCGCCTTTATCCTTATACCATCGATGTTCGCCCAACAGTATTTGCCGTACCAACTCGCGATGAAGGCTTGCCAGAAGATTTGCTACCACGCCTTGATATCTTGACTGACGCTTATCGTGAGCTTATCGCCGAAGATGCTAATAATAAAGTACTTGGCGAACCTGAAAACTACTATCAGCTCTATAGCCATGAGCAACTGATTGCTTTGTCTGAGCGCGAGCAGGTCGCGGTGCCGAGTACGGTTGACGAATGGATGATACCAGTTGCTAAGTATTTGGATTTAAATAAGGTTAAATTTCCGCTGATTGTCGTACAAGAGTATGGCTGGAATATTTTCCGTTTGGCAGCTTCTGCACAAGTGGCTTTAGAAGGCTATGAGCACGCGCATGTCTTTACCGATACACAAGTGAAACAGGTCATGCCTGTGGATTGTGAAAACTGCTCAAATGCTGACCATCATGTGACCAGATGGCGCATTGATTATCAGCAAGCAGCGAGCTCTGATACTGATACTGATACTGATACTAAAACGGATTCTATCGAAGTTGATTACTTAATCAACGCTTGTGGTTTTCGTACCGGTATCATCGATGATATGGTCGGTGTCAAAGTCACGCGTATGGTCGAGTTTAAATCCTCTTATATTACTCATTGGGACGATACGGGCGGACAAATACCAGAAATTATCGTTTACGGTGAGCGCGGCACCCCTGAAGGCATGGCGCAGTTAACGCCTTATCCTAATGGTTATTTTCAAATACATGGCATGAGTAAATTTATCACCTTATTTGATGATGGCTTGGTCGCCTCTAACAAAAATAGCGCCCAACCGAAATTGCCGTCGCAATACTTGCACTATATCGAAGACGGCTGGGATAAAGCGCCGCTGCAAGCGCGCAGCCAGCAAGCGATTGATTACGTGGCTGAATTTGTACCGACCTTTCATAGCGCGCGTACGGTTGGCAATGCGCTATACGGCGGCCAGCAAATACCTGGACAAGACGATACGCTGCGCGTTGCCGATGTCAGCTTATATGCCAATATTCGCTATGCGCGGGCAGAAAACGTCAAAGCATCCTCGACTTTGATTGCTGCCGATCAAATCGTTGATGAATTGACTGAACTTGGCTTAATCGATCATGACACGCCAGCCAACCGCAATCGTTATGCTCATAATTGGGCGTATTTGACAAAACACGATAGCATGGCGATTGATAAAGTCGCGCGTACACTGGCTGAGCAACGAGGCTTTCCATTAGCAATGGCTGATGTGAATCACGGTATTGGCGAGACAACTTTAAAGGGTTTCAACACGGCTAATGATGCAAGTGCTACTGAGATATAAAAAGCGTTCTATTAAAAATTGAACAAAAAAAGGAGAGAATGGCTAACGATCAGCCCTTCTCTCTTTTTTTATAGATAAAAACATTTATATATAAAAGCATGTACAGATCAAAGCATTTATAAATAAGAATATGTACTCTTAATTACCAGCCATTTTTTCGGTATCGACTGCATCGTCTATTTTTACGACTGTTTTTAATAGCTCAATGGCTTCATTAATCGTGTTACATACCACCAAACGCTCCAAATCTTCTTGTTTCATAAAACCTTGGTCAGCGGTATATTTTAAATGCTCAATCATACGGTCGTAGAAGCCATTGATATTCAGAATAATCATCGGTTTTTCGTGCTGATATAACTGACGCCACGTAGCGATTTCCATAATTTCTTCTAGCGTCCCAAGCCCGCCCGGTAAGGTAATAAAGGCATCGGCATATTCTGCCATCACCGTTTTACGGGTATGCATGGTATCGGTCAAATGCAGGCGGGTCAGCTGCTCATGAGCAATCTCGTGCTTGAGCATAAAGGTTGGAATCACACCAACCGCTTGCGCGCCGCCTTGGATGACTTCATCTGCCACTGCGCCCATCAGCCCGATGCTCGCGCCGCCATAAACCAGACCCATGCCATTATCGGCAAGCTCACGGCCAAGCTCGCGCGCTGCCTGCTCATAGACTTCATTATTGCCCAAACGCGAACCACAATAAACCGCCACTAACGGCATCGTCAACGCTGATTTATCCACTGCTTTTTCAATATTGGTAATATCTTGACTGGTAATGACTTCATAAGTGTCATTATTAATTTTCATTTGCATAAAACTTCCTTAATTTTTATATCGACTTTTTATTAAATATATAGCTATTAGATACTTAGCTATTAAATTCTTAGCTACTAAATACTTGGCTATTAAAACACGTTTATTCATACCTGTTGGTTTGTTGATGTGTTTTGATTGGTCAAAATAAATACTGATTAATTTTTTTGCTTAATATTGTGCAAAACAAACCACATAGAACTCGCACATAGAACCTGCTTATAGAACTTAGAAGTCATTTTCGCCTACCTTCCTACCTAAGATTTATTTTACCATAAGCGGTGTTGTAACTCGGTCATCATGCGGTTATCGCAGAGTTATGCCATAGATTAAATAATCGCAGCTCAATGACGATATGATTAACACTGATTATTAAACGCTCAGCGCATCTTAAGCGTCTTTATTTACCCAAAGCACTTACTGATAAAAAAGCACTTACTCATAAAAATGACAAAAACATATTAAGGTTAAACCATGGAAAATACGCAGAATCAAACGGATACTTATGCACTAAGCATCATGACTGATCGCAATCGGGCATTGGCAGCGACTGTCTATCGCCCTAAAGATGAGGTGAAAAAAGCGGTCATGATAGCGCCAGCTACCGGTATCAAACGGCAGTTTTATCACAATTTTGCCACTTATTTAGCAGCCAGTGGCTTTGGTGTCCTAACCTTTGATAATGAAGGTATCGGCGAATCGCTATCGTCTGATTTGGCTAAATGTGACGCCTCTTTAATCAGTTGGGGTCGCCATGATATGCCAGCCGTGCTTGATGCCTTACAAGACGAATTTGCCGATGCGACTTATCATTTAATTGGTCATAGTGCCGGTGGTCAGCTGATAGGTTTAATGCCAAACTACCAAGCCATTACGTCGGTCTTCAATGTCGCTTGCTCATCAGGGCGCATCAAAAATATGGACATGCCTTATAAGCTCAAAGCAATGGGTTTTATGGATGCCTTTATCCCACTCACTAACTTAACCTTCGGTTATACCCCAGCGGATAAAATCGGTATGGGCGAGCCGCTACCACGCGGCGTCGCTCGTCAGTGGCGCGAATGGTGCAATGGCGCAGGCTATATCAAGACCGCTTTTGGCAAAAGCATTCATACTCACTTCTATGATGAGCTTGATATGCCGGCATTGTGGCTCAGCTTTAGCGATGATGAGATTGCCAATAGTAAAAACATGGATGATATGATTCGCGTCTTTAGCAAAATGCCAGTCGAAAAACGCTTTTTTGAGCCAAAAGAGTTCGGCTTAAATAGTATCGGTCATATGCGCTATTTTAGTAGCAGAACCAATGCCAAAGCCCCGCAGCTTTGGCAAATGGCAGTCGATTGGTTAGCTAAGCAGCAATAAGTTCTGTTTAGTTAATCCATTTAAGCGCAAGTCTATTTAGTCTTGCGTGTTTTTTGCTGCCTGTTCTGCTTTAACACGCTTGGTCAAAGCAGAATAAAGCGACGGCTGCATATTATGGATGTTACCTAGCATCCATTTTACGTAGCTGATAGGTACGTCTTTAATCGGCATGTCCTTATGTTTACCAAAGGGCATTTTGCTCACCGGATTGGCTTTATTGGCGATAGCATGGGCCGCCACAAAATCTGTCGGTGCAATCTCTAAACGCTCGCAGCAGGCCTGATAAAGCAGATAACACATGCGTGCATCGCCGAGCGCATCATGAGCGGCAATCGTCAGCCTACTTGCTTCGCCTTTACCTAATAACTGCTCAATACATTTCGACTGACCATAGGCGCTCCACTCTGGAAAGGCGACGCGCGCCAGCCGCACCGTACATATTAGCTTAGCGGACGGACTGCCAATCACCCGCCAATCAAAGCGCACATTATGCCCAATCAAATACTGCGGCAACTCAAACGCCTCCAACTCAAAGCGCTCAAGACCGGCGACATCATCATCGGTAATACCATGAATTCTAATGACCATGGGTGATATCGAGCGCCCACTATTAAAGTATTTCATCCACTCAAAACCCGTCGCTACATTAATAGTCGCCACTTGAATCGGACGCGGATCACGACCTTGATCGGTTTCGGTATCGATAATCAGCGCAGTATCAGTCATAAAGATTTAGCCATCGTTATTTAAGCATAGTTATTGATAGATAGTTATTTCGCTATAGGTAGCAACATTGGTGTTTTAAGTGCAATTGTAAAAGCTAGGTAAATTTAAAAGCCGCGTGAATTTTAAAAGCCGCGTGAATTTTAAAAGCCGCGTGAATTTTAAAAGCCACGTAACTTTTAAAAACTACGTTATGTTTATGGGGATAAAAACTAGAAATAACAATGGTATACAAAGAATAGAGACGTTAACTCTTATACTACCCATTAGAGTTAACTCAAAAAAAATAAAGAGATATCGATGCTAGCAGATGGTAATAAGCTTCCGCCAAATCCAAATTCAAAACCAACCTTTTTACGCCGTATACTAAGTGTATTCATCAAGGCAGCTGTATTATTGATGCTGTTATTTGTATTTGACAAGCTCTTACCGAGTATCAGTCAACAAACCCAGTCGTTTGTGATGGCAAAATGGCAACAGCTCAGTTTATTACAACAACCACTGCCCACAGAAAACAGTCTGCCCTCGCCATTACCAGCACAGCACCTAACCGATACGTGGGGCGGCGCGCGTAGCCAAGGTCGCTCTCACGAAGGCATCGACATATTTGCCAAGCGAGGTACGCCGATACAGGCCACGACACAAGGCATCGTCAGTAAAGTCGGTGAAAATACGTTAGGCGGTCGCGTGGTGTTCATCATTGGACCGGGCGGCGCCGGACATTATTATGCGCATCTAGAGGATTATGCCGATTTTAGCCCAAACGACTGGGTAAATAGCGGCGATATCATCGGTTACGTCGGCGACAGTGGGAATGCCAAAGGTACGCCGCCGCACGTCCATTACGGTATTTATATCAGCGGCAGTGCAGTGAACCCCTATCCACTTTTACAAAAAGATTAGGGTATCGCAGCTGATCTAATGTGGGCAGCTGGAAATACCATACTGAACGTCGAGCCTACCCCTTCTACTGATTCAATTTGTAAATTAGCCTCATGCTGATATAAAACGTGTTTAACGATTGCCAAACCTAGCCCTGTGCCGCCAGTCGCCCGACTACGACCTTTATCAATACGATAAAAACGCTCCGTCAACCGTGTGATATGCTCAGGTGCAATACCAATACCATTGTCTTCGACGGCAAATCGGCAACCTTCTGACGTTTTTGTCCAGCTAATGGCGATATTACCGCCCTTGGGCGTGTATTTGATGGCATTAATCACCAGATTAGAAAGCGCGCTATTTAGATACATCTCTGAGCCATACAGTCCGTCATAAGTGTCTATCTGCAAGTGAATGGTATGCCCATATTCTTGATTGTACGCTTGCGCATCATCATAAACATGGGTCAGCAGCTTGGTCATATCAATATAGCTGAGCTCATGGGTTTCTTCGATTTCGATGCGAGATAACAGCAATAAGTCATTCACAATTCTATTCATACGCGCAGTCTGTTGGCTCATCAGCTCAAACCCTCGCTTCCAATGCGGCGGCATATCTGGCTGATCCGAAAAATTTTCTAGATAACCCATCATGACGGTCAACGGTGTGCGTAACTCATGCGAGACATTCGCCACAAAATCGCGGCGCATCTCTTCTAAATGATGCAAGCGCGTCACATCATAAATAATGAGCAGCTTCTCATCGCCAAAAGGCGTGAGCTCACACTTTAGATAACGCTTGGGCGCGCGCCACGAGACAATGTGCACACCATCCTGAGCACCATCGTTAGGGTTGGTCGTCGCCTGATAATACTGACGAAATTCAGGCGCACTAATAAAGTCAAAAATGCACTTACCTTTATCTGATAACTGTAACAACATTAAATCTTCGGCGGCCTGATTCCACCATTCGAGCCCATCATCGTCATTGAGCAAAACCACCGCATCACGCAATGCGCGTAGTGCGCTTCTAATTTTTTTGAGTTGATCCGTTGTATTCTGCTGAGTTGCTAGCAGTGATTTATTTTGTTGGTCGCCTTGAGCCGATATTAGGGTGTTCATCCATCATCCTTATCACTATTCGCCGTTTTTCACTGTGCTACGATTGACATACTGCTTTTATAGCGAATAAAAACCGTCCGTTAAATTGGTTCAATAAAGCTAGAAAATCGATAGCCTGTCCCGCGTACTGTCTGTATCAACGTATCACATTGATGCGGTCGTAGTAATGTCCGCAAACGTTTGATATGCACATCAATGGTTCTATCTTCGATATATACATTACCGCCCCATACTTGGTCTAGCAGCTGCGTCCGCGTATAGGCACGCTCTGGATGACTCATAAAAAATGCCAGTAATCGATATTCCGTAGGACCAACATCAACCACTTTACCAGCCGCTGTCACCCGCTGACTTTTGGGATCAAGGCTCAGATTGCCGATTTCGATAGGTTTATCACTACTGAGCGCGTTACTACGACGCAATACTGCTTTGATTCTGGATATTAACTCACGTGTCGAAAAAGGCTTGGTCATATAATCATCAGCCCCAGCGTCAAGGCCATGCACCTTGCTGTCCTCTTCACTTTTAGCCGTCAACATAATGACTGGTATCTCAGCGAGTAGCTCATCGTTTTTGAGCAATCGACAAAAATCAATGCCACTTTTATCACCAGGCAGCATCCAATCTAGCAAAATCAGCGCAGGGCGGTGATCGACCACTTGTTGGTGCGCCTCAGATACATCTGCTGCCTGCAGACTATCAAATCCCGCCATCTCTAGCGTCATGACGATCATTTCACGAATCGCAGGTTCATCTTCAACAATCAAAATTTGCTCATTATACATACGGCATTCTCAGTGTTAGAGGACCACATTTGGCTGACAAAAAAGGCGATAAATGCTCGCCTGCTGCTCCCTATTAAACGGGGTAATTATGACAGTTTAATGACATTCAACTTTTAAGCGCTTCATAGGTCTCGTGACAGCTAATGCTTGGTTTACTCAATTCACTTCTAACAAGAAATTCAATGGACCATCATTGATGCTCGACACTTGCATATTGGCACCAAATTGACCAGTTGCCACGTTTGAGTGTTGCGTGTTGGCATAAGCGACCAATTGCGCAAACAACGCTTGCGCCGCATCAGGTGCCATCGCACCACCAAAGTCAGGGCGACGACCCTTGTCTGTTTTTGCCATTAGCGTAAACTGTGATACCAATAACAGTCCGCCACCAACTTGCTGGACATTTTTATCCAGTTTGCCGTACTTGGCAGGATCATCATCATTGTCAAAAATACGATAGGTGAGGATTTTATCCACCATTCGCTGTGCGCTTGTTAGGTCGTCATCAGGCCCCAAACCAATATAAGCCAATATGCCTTGCTCAATCGTACCAACACACTGCGCATCGACGGTGACACTAGCATGGCATACGCGCTGTATAAGTGCTTTCATTTACGGATTCCTTACCAATTATGCCCATACAATAATACGCCTTCCATGATAAAATACGGCCATTCTCTTGCTTATTAATTATTACATCACACCCTATTTTGGTAGCCTCATTATGAATGTATTCACTACTTTACAACAGCTAGTCCCGCAGCAGCAACTGAGTAAAGTTGCTGGGCGCCTAGCCGCTAGCCGCCATCCTTATGTTAAACGCACGTTTATCCGTAGCTTTGCTAAAGCCTACAACGTCAGCTTGGACGAGTATGAGCGCCAAAGTCTCAACGCCTATGAGAGCTTTAATGATTTTTTTACTCGTGAGCTAAAAGAAGACGCGCGCCCTATCGACATGACTCCTCATGGTATCGTCAGTCCTGCCGATGGTATTATCTCGCAGTTGGGTCAAATTGACGACCATAAATTGCTCCAAGCAAAAGGTCGCTATTATGACGTTGGTCAACTGCTTGCTGACAGTGAAGATGGCCGCTATTTTGCGGATGGCAGTTTTGCGACAGTTTATCTTGCGCCCAGTAACTATCACCGTGTACATATGCCCTTCGCCGGCACCTTAACCAAAACCCGTTATGTACCGGGTACGCTATTTTCGGTCAACAATACTACGGCAGCAAATGTGCCAGACTTATTTGCGCGTAATGAACGCTTGGTTTGTCTGTTTGATACAGCATATGGTAAAGCAGCGGTGGTGATGGTTGGGGCGATGATTGTCGCTGGTATCGAAACAGTGGCGACTGGTAAAATTGCCCGCACTGATGATATTCAAGAAGCTGAGCACAATATGAGCTTTGAAAAAGGCGATGAGCTGGGTCGTTTTTATTTAGGCTCAACCGCAATTGTCATTCTACCAAAAGGCGCAAAAGCAGATTGGCAAGACAGTATGAAAGCCGATAGTGTGGTAAAAATGGGACAGCTACTAGGGACTACTAACGCTTAATAATTGAGCGATTTAATGACTTAAAAAAGCTCAGTCCAGCATCATAATCTATGTTGAACTGAGCCTTTTATTGTGGGTAATTATCTTATCGCAACGTATTAGGGCGTGTCATCAATTAGCACATGAATACATTTAGTGGTCTTAAAATGGCTAAATTTTGCTAAATATCGTCAGAAATTTTGTCAATATGTTCATATTAACGGTAATTTCCTCCTTGTTTATCTACAATTTTTCTCATTTTAAGCCTCACAATCTAATTGATGACACACCCTAGTTAATAATGAAAGTAGTTAATAACGAAAGTGCTTGAGAATGGGATAAGCAAATAAGATGTTTTCTTCTTGCGTACCGCGTCCGATATTGTGAATAATCAGCGGTGTACCATCCGCAGCGACTTTATCGGAGACGATACCTGTATGCGGCAAATTGCCATTCGGTAGCCGCCACGTCACCACATCGCCTGCTTGAAAACTGGCTTTATCAGTCGTCGATAATGTCTTTGCGTGACGCGCAAAAAACACTTCAAGATTGGGCACTCGGCGATGATCGATATTCTTATCGGTTGATTTCAGCCCCCAAGTCTTTGGATAAGCCGACCAATTTGACTTCATATCATGGTTGACTAATTGCTGTAGATCTATATTTTGCAAGCGATAAGCACGGACGATAACATCGGTACAGACGCCAGTTTCTATCGGTACATCGCCACGCGGAAAATCCAACTTGCGGTAAGCAGGATCATAGCTGGTGGTAATGCCGATCTGTTTTTTAGCATCGTGCGCCAGTTTGTCACCATTACTAATAGGTGCGGCAGCCTGCGTTAGTTGCGCCAAAGTTAATAGGCTAACAAAGACGAGCGATTTAGCAAAAACCTTATAAGTGCCAGTGACTCTCATTTAATAATCTCTCTATATAATGTACTTAATCGCTCATTGAGCTAACTATAAATGCTTTACTAGTTGAAAAAGATGAATGTTTGCAAACATGTAAACGGCAAAACGATGGCTCTATTTAAGCATCAATCAACCACCCTTGCCGAGTCGCATAGTCGATATTTTTTGATAGCCAATCATGAATGGGAGGAAAGCTGTCTTTGATAAAAGCAAGTGCCGCAGTCACTTGCGAGCACGTGACGTTAGCATCAATCCACGTTTTTCCATTGGTATTTAAATTCAATAAAAAAGGCAATAAGCGATCAACCACTCTGAGCAGCTGACTTTCATTGCTGCTACCCGTCTCCTGCTCTTCCCAAATCTCATTTAAATCCATGATGCCATTGCCACGCTCAGCTTGCAATCGAGCAATGCCCGCACGTTCTTCAATGTGCGCCTCGCTACGACTGTTTGCGAATAAAAACGTATCGCCTGCGTCAATCTCACCCAAGTCATGTACCAATGCCATCTTGAGTAGTTTTTCATGATTGACATCTAGCTCAAACTGTTCAGCGATAGACCAGCACGCCATCGCTAAATGCCATGAATGTTCGGCAGAGTTTTCTTTGCGTGTGGTATGCGTCACATAGCTACGACGATTGATACGTTTAAGCGCATCAAGCTCTAATAAGAAATGAGTGACATGATCTATATTAATGTTTGAGGCAAGCGTTGGATTGGTTAATAAAAGGGGTTTTATTGATGGCATAAATTTTCTCTTAATTTTTCTACGAAGATATAGTGCTTCATTTTACCTTTACGCATAAGCAATTATTATACATTTTATGAGCGCTATAAAAGAGCATGCCAACCTATAGCTAATGAACACCACTATAAAAAATAGCGCTTATGTGAGTAAGCGCTATCGGTTCTATCTTGAATAAAATAACTATTTAATCAAGTTACTGATGGTTTTAAAAGCAGGGTCTTGACTGCTTCGGCACAGCTCAAACAGAATGGTTTCAACCGTGGTAATCACGCCACCAGCACGGCGGATACGGCGAATCGCTTGCTTTTTATCATATGGGAAGCGTGAGCCGACCGCATCACCAATGATGACGGGCTGCATGCCATTATCTAGCAAATCAAGCGCTGTTTGTAGTACACAGACATGTGTCTCTACGCCAAATAGCAAAACAATACTTCGATTTTGCTGCGCTAAATAATGCCACGAATCATCATTATCACAAGCGCTAAAAGAGACCTTTTCAAAGCTTTTGGCGTTATCGCCTTCTAACACCTCGCGTATTTCAGGTAGCGTATCGCCGAGCCCTTTTTTATACTGTTCATTGAGCATGATCGGGATATTCAGTGCTTGTAGACCTTTAATAAGCGTCACTGTTTTTTTGACGATGTTTTCATGGTCATAAATATGCGGTGTTAAGCGTTCTTGAACATCGATTATCATCGCTTGGGTATTTTCGCGAGCGATTCGATAGGTACGGTCGGTAATCATAGTAGACATGGCACACTCCTTGTACGGCTGACTTTATTGTTAAAGGCTATGTTAATTTTATCATTGATATTGTCTTTATTAGCCTTACTGTTATTTAGTCATAGTTTGCTGAGGGCGTCAATGGAGATAGTCTCTAATAATGATTAATAACAATTCATCACGTTTGATTCATATTGCTTGATATAGTTTCTTAATGAAGAATAGCCAATAACTATATATTATGACGCCTAGCATTACGTAATAAAGACTGTTTTTGAGTCATGACTATGACCACACCGAAAACAATACCAAAACACAAGGTTAAAAGATAATACACCATATAAATGAGCATGTTTATAAATGCAAAGAACATGCTGGTTAAAGTAATGATTAATATCGCAGTGATAGTACCGCCGAATAGCTCTCGATATTTTTTATTAAAAATCTTAAAGACCACCAACGGTATCGCGATACCAAACAAGCCAAATGTAGCACCCCAAACACCTGCCATGTCCATATCAAAATATAGCACCCCTAAAACATTAGCGAAAATACCACATATAAAAAAGGCAATCGTAAAACGTATAGGACCCAATACTTTTTCCAAAATATAACCTGTCGCAAAAAGCATCCCCAGACTCATTACTAAACGCATAATCCCTGCGTGTACAAAAAGCGATGTCACTACTCGCCAATGCTTACCAGCTTGCAGCGCATCCATCGTCAACCCACCTACACCATTTACCTGTCTAGATAAAGGATCAATGATATCCATACCCATGAATACGGTCAGTATAAATGTACCTATACAGGTCAGTATTAACACCAACGTTGCAGGTCGTTCTTTATTATCTTTAAACCAAACTACTAGGCTCTTTGATACATCACTTACTGGTGCTCGTTTTTTTACGGGCTTTTGTTTTTGTATATGTTTTCGCTTTTGTATATGTTTTTGCGTACTTTTCTTTTCTTGACTATCAAACTCTGCTGCAAGAACGAGCAACAAGCACAGCACCATACCAATAAAAAACGAACCAAATCCCCAAACCAAACCACGACCTAAACTATCAGTAAGTAATCCTGTTTCAGGCATTAATACCAAGGGTGGCAGATTAGATTGCCTATTAGCCGTAGAAATCGTGTGTAAGTAAGCATTTCTGCTATTTGATGATTTAAGTTTCTTAAAGTAGCTGATATTAGAGAAGTCTTTGGCTGCGTACTTATGGCGCGAGTCGTTAATAAATGCTGAATATTGACTGTCTTTAATACTTTGGTCTGCACGATTATCGTATTTCGTGTGGTAGCTAGAACCTAGCCAAATATTCTCAGCGGCTATAAATGGCGTCGCAATGTAATAATCAATATGCAATGTTGAGTCAAAATTTCGTCCACTAATTACTTGTGTTTCTATATAAGAAACGCTCTCTAATTTGAGTGGCTCAAAATCATTTACTCTGAAATACTTTTGCTTTGGATAATGACGAATATCATTCAAGCTATTTACTTCAATGACCTCGTAAGCCGCTTTGGACAAATAGTTTTGGCTGAGAACGAGCGGTATCACTAATGCTAGAACCATCGTTATAAAAAAGTAGCCTGAACTACTGCGCTTAACCCACTTTAAGGTTAAAAGCTCATACCTCGGCCACATCCAAATACTAACGACTAAAACAGCTAACAGAAAAGGAATACCAAAATCCCAATAGCCTTCCTTTAAAGGTAGAATATCTAGATAAATATCTAGCAACCAGCGTAAAGCCCCAAAAAGCAGAATAGTCAGGATACTAAGACCTAAATATGGCAAGAATACTTGCTTTAGTTTTAGTTTGATCGATTCTTTAGCGCTTAGGCTTTGTGTTCGCTTCTGTTTATCCCTTTTGCTTACTCTTTTTTTGTTTCTGCTTCTATTTTTATCTTTATACCTATACTGGCTTTGCTTGCTATTATCATCCATGCACTATCACCACTAATCTAGCGTACTTTAAACTGTTGAAATGCTTTTTTATCAATCGTTGCTTTTAAGACTAATAGTAAGCAAATAAACATTCCAATGATAAAAAACCTAAAGAATTTTGCTAACTCTTTATATGCTTTTTCGTTAAGTGTGCCCAACTGAGATACAAGTATTATTGGGTCATTAATATGTTGCTGACCTGACAATCTAATCGCTTCTAAATAACCATGCTTAGTATCTGAGTTTTGCAATTTTTCAAAATAATCAGCAGCAGATATCTCTTCATTTGCATATTGTTGTCTAGAAATCTTTTTAAAATTTTCTATTTGTTGAACTTTCTCTTTTTCTTCAAGATCATTATCAATAACCTTAGTAAAAGCCTGTCCCCACCAGATATCTTTATCTCTATAAAAAGGAGTAGCAAAATATAAGTATATTTTTAACTCTTGTCTAGATTTCCCCATCTCCCTAGTATTGAAGTAAGAAACAACCCCTTGTTTCTCAATACTTTTATTATCAAATTGGAAGTATTTTTGTTTTGGATATAATTTAATGTCACTTATATTACTTATATCAATAATGTCATATGCTGCTTCATATAAGTAAGCTTGACTGATTGATATAGGCGGAAATAAAGCAAGTATCATCACCAAGTAAAATACATTAGCGCTATTATCGTCAAATAATTCAAATCTTAGCAGTCGAATCCTTGTTCGCATTATGACAAGCACTAAAATAACACTGATAATTATTGGGATAATTAAGTTCCAGACCGTATCTTTTAGAGGCCATATCCCTAGACAGATGTCCAACATCCATCTTATGATGTTGTAGAATAAAATGGCGCCAATACTAAAACCTAAAAAAGGAAGAAAGATATAGCGCATTTTTAACTTAAACACCTCTAAATCTAAGCGCCTCTTATCTGACGATTTATGATGTGCCATTTATACTCTACCTTTCATTACTATGACTTAAACCAAAAAAAGCGCCTCCAACATTAAGTTAGAGGCGCTCATCTTACAAGATATTAAAGCATATTAATCAACAAATATTAGCTTAGCTGAAACTTAAACACGCTCAATAATAGTTGCAATACCTTGACCAAGACCGATACACATAGTCGCAAGACCGATTTCAGTATCAGACTGCTCCATGGCGTTTAGCAAGGTAACCGTGATACGAGCACCTGAACAACCTAGTGGATGCCCTAATGCAATCGCGCCACCGTTGATGTTGACGATGTCTTGCTTATCCGTCAAGTTCAATGCTTTTAGTACTGATAGACCTTGCGCTGCGAATGCTTCGTTTAGCTCGATCGTTTGCATATCATCGATGCTCATGCCAGCACGCTTAAGTGCTTTTTGCGTCGCAGGTACTGGACCATAACCCATGATAGCAGCATCACAACCAGCGACTGCCATGCTACGAATACGAGCACGTGGCTTTAGACCTAGCTCTTTAGCTTTTTGCGCGCTCATCACTAACATTGCTGATGCACCATCAGATAGTGCAGATGAGGTAGCAGCAGTTACTGTACCGCCTACTGGATCAAAGGCTGGACGTAGCTTTTGCATTTGTTCCATGGTCGCATCAGGGCGAATCACTTCATCAACAGTACATAGTTGCAAGCGACCCGCTTCGTCATGACCTTCGATACCGATGATTTCATTGTCAAAACGACCTTCAGTGGTCGCAGCCCATGCGCGGCGATGCGACTCAAGACCAAAGGCATCTTGCTCTTCGCGGCTGATGTTGTTCATGCGACCTAACATTTCAGCGGTCAAGCCCATCATGTTTGAGGCTTTAGCATAATGCTTTGACGCTTCAGGGTTCAAATCGACACCATGCATCATACCAACGTGACCCATATGCTCAACACCACCGATGATGAATACATCACCTTGGTTGGTCATGATCTGCGCCGCAGCAGTATGTAGCGCCTGCATAGAAGAACCACACAGACGGTTGACTGTTTGGCCACCAGCAGTTTTTGGAATACCAGCTAGCAGACCGATGTTACGACCGATGTTCAAGCCTTGCTCTAAGGTCTGATTGACACAGCCCCAAATGATGTCTTCGACGTCACGTGGGTCAAAGTCATTACGTTCAACCAATGCACGAACCAATTCAGCAGACATGCTATCAGCGCGGACATGACGGAACATACCGTTTTTGGTTTTACCCATCGCTGAGCGTACGCCATCTACGATGACCACGTCTTTTGGACTTAAGATTGTCATACTATACTTCCTTTTCAATTTTTATTGTCAGTGTAGTCAGTCCGCTTTAGTGCTATTACCTCGTCAATCTCGCTTGAAGTACAATACGTACCTCTGCGCTCGATTTCCTTGTACTAGCATTAAGTGAATGCCAACTATAATCGTACGTGTGCTATTAAAGATTTGTTATTAAAAAATAGTGCCATTAAATATAAATAGATTAATAGCTCTCACCCTCAAACAGTACACGTACGGCACTTCATCCTAGTAATGACTACCCATTACGCGGTGGCGTAAAAGGTCTCGCCTGCTGCTGCCATGTCGCGAATCTTTTGCGGGGCTTCATAGGCTTTGCCAAGGTACGCGTATTTTTCACACAGTGCCAAGTAGTTATCTAGACCCATTTGGTCGATATAACGGCAAGGTCCACCGCGGAATGGCGGGAAACCAACGCCCATAATCATCGCCATATCAGCTTCTGATGGCGTGCTGACGATGTTGTCTTCTAGGCAACGTACAGTCTCATTACAGAACGCTAGCATAGTGCGGTCAATAATCGCTTGATCTTCAAACGTTTGCTTGTCGCTATCTGTGGTGGTTTTTAATAGCTCATAGGTGGCTTCATCAGCAACTTTCTTTGGCTTGCCGCGTTTGTCCATTTCATACTTGTAGAAACCAACGCCGTTTTTCTGACCTAGGCGTTTGTTTTCATATAAAAGCTCGATCGCGCCTTTATAATCAGGCTTCATGCGGTCAGGGAAACCTTCAGCCATGACTTCTGCACCATGTACACCCGTATCTAAACCAACCACGTCGATTAGATAGGCAGGACCCATCGGCCAGCCGAATTTTTCCATGACTTTATCGACATGAGCAAAATCCGCACCTTGCTTAAGGAGCAAATCAAAGGCACCAAAGTATGGGAACAACACACGGTTGACTAAGAAACCTGGGCAGTCGTTAACGACAACAGGCACTTTACCCATTTTAGTAGCCAAGGCGACCGTAGTAGAAATGGCTTCTTCAGAGGACTTTTCACCACGAATAACTTCAACCAACGGCATACGGCTTACTGGGTTAAAGAAATGCATACCAACGAAGTTTTCTGGACGCTCAAGTGCTTCAGCCAAGAAAGTAATAGAAATCGTTGACGTGTTTGACGCTAGGATACAGTCGTCTTTTACTAGACCTTCTACTTCTTTAAGAACCGCACGCTTAACGTTTGGATTTTCTACGACTGCTTCGATAACGATATCAGTTTCAGCAAAGTCACCATAGTTAAGCGTTGGACGGATACGGCTTAAGGTTTCGCCCATTTTTGCTGGGGTCATTTTGCCGCGATCGACCATTTTACCCAGTAATTTACTGGCTTCGCCCATACCAAGGTCTAATTGCTCAGACTTGATATCTTTCATGATGATTGGCAAGCCTTTACTGGCTGCCTGATAAGCGATACCGCCGCCCATGATACCAGCGCCTAATACAGCTGCTTCATTGATCTCATGTGCTTTTTTGCTGTGCTGTTTGGCTAATTTTTTAACCAACTGATCGCTTAAGAACAAACCAACCAAGCTTTCTGCTTGTGGGGTTTTCGCCGCTTTTGCAAAACCAGCCGCTTCTACTTCAATCGCTTTATCACGTGGTAAATTAACGTGTTTTTCCATCGCAGCGATAGCAAGTGCTGGCGCAGGATATTGCTTCGGATTGGCTTTAGCAAAGATCATACCTTTTGCACTGTTAAACGCCATAGCTTGCTCAAGCTGATTTAATTTAACTGGATTCAGCTTCTCTTCACGCTTCGCTTTCCAATCAAGCTCACCTGAGATACATTTTTTGACCAAATCAATAGCCGCATCTTGCAAGTCATCAGCAGCAACGGTCGCATCAACCAAGCCCAGTTTTAGGGCATCAAGTGGTTTCTTTGGTGTACCAGTCGCAATCAACTCAAGCGCATTATCGATACCGATGACACGCGTACTACGAACCGTACCACCAAAACCTGGGAAGATACCCAATTGCGTTTCTGGTAGACCGATGATGGCTTTGTCGCTCATGACGCGATATTCACAAACCAAGGTCATCTCACAACCACCGCCAAGCGCCGCGCCATTGATGGCCGCTACTTTCGGGAAAGGCAGGTCTTCAAAGCGATTAAAGGCGTCATTAATATTAATAACCCAATCTTTAATCTCTTCTTCTGGCTGTTTAAAAGACGCCACAAATTCTGTAATGTCAGCACCAGCAATAAACACGCCTTTGCTCGAAGTAACAATTAAACCCTTAACGTCATCGGCTTTTTCTAAAGCAGTAACGGCTTCACCAAATTGCTTATTGGTTTCAGCATCAAACTTGTTCACGCTCTCATTTTCGGCGTTGTACTGCATGTTGGCGATGCCATCCTCTAGCATTGTCACCGTGATGCGATTTCCTTGGTATACCATTTGGAACTCCTTGCTATATAACGAAAGCTACGTTTTAAAATTAAAAGTTTTAAAATTAAAAGTTTTAAAATTAAAGTATATAGCCAGTTATTGTTAGTAAAACGAGTAATAACACTGCCAATATACTGTGTTATAAAGTCAGTATAGAGTAAGCAGTGAAGATGTCTTTATTATCCAGCGCTCATGGTTATATATTCATTTTTTATGCTTAATGTTACCGCGTTAGCACAAGTGAATACGGCGCTTCATTTATATATATTGTGACCAGTACTGATATTGAACATACTAACATTAAAAATATGGACTGAGAGTTGAGCAAATTTTTCGCTGAAATAAGCTCGCAAACCTCTAGCCCTGAATCATCAGATCATTTTTACGCCAATTAGTGTAGGGGATTATGCCCCTAACTGTCACAAGCTAATACCATACTCGCAAGTCACTCTTAAATCAGCAGCAGCCCTTTACCTGACTAGTAATGTGCTTTAAGTGACGGTTTGTATACTGAAATTGTATACTAAAAATTCGTCTTTTAAAGATTATAATGACAGATGCCTATCATCACACGCCGTCACACGCTTAACTTGATTCTTTATCAAAACATATCCACTGACTAAGTTAAATCACCAATACGTAACGAGGGCTTGTTGCATTATTTCGGTGTACTTAATCTAATTTTTAATAGTAAGCTGCCAAAAATATGGCATTGATGATGCTCAGCCCATAAGCTATATAATCTATCATGCTACACTAGCGATATTTTTATTATTCACCTGATAAATGGTTGGGTTATGACTGTTTCTTCTACGCCAAGCTTTATACCTGAAAGCCTTATGCCTTCAAGACTTGTATCTTTTACTAGCTTTAATAACAACACCGAGCAATTTCATAGCGCCGTGCGGGTGCAACTTGCACAAGATATAGACGTGCTGTTTGAGTATGCCAACCTGCCAAGCCCGTTGATTGATGCCTGCCGTTATGTGATGACCGGTCAAGGTAAATTGGTGCGTCCACTATTGGTCGCCAGCGCCTTTGATAGTGTCAATCAAAGCAATGCTAATGACAATACAGATAAAAGCACTGACAATAAAAACAGCATGGCTAACGCTGATGGTTTGGAAGCTCTATTAGAAAACGACTCCAATTATGATATGGCGCGCCGTGCGGCATTGGCGGTGGAGCTGCTGCATACCTATTCATTAGTACATGACGACTTGCCCTGTATGGACGATGATGACTTGCGCCGTGGTCAGCCGACAGCGCATATCGTCTTTGAAGAATCGACCGCCCTACTCGCTGGCGACGTGCTACAGACGCTCGCCTTTGAAGTATTGACCGCAGAGCTGCCAACCTTTGCGCCTTATAATTCAGCTATCGCCAGCCAGCTCATCGCAATATTTGCGCCACGTGCACGGCGTATGGTTTCTGGTCAAATGCTTGACCTGAATGCTGAGGCTAGTGCTAATATTTCACAAGGCGATCTAGAAGCTATCCACCGTGATAAAACTGGCGCATTGATTGAAGCCGCTATGCTTATGGGCGGCATCTGTGCTGGTGCGACCGCTCCGCAGCGTATGGCATTACAAGAGTGCGCCCAACATATTGGTCTCGCCTTTCAGGTTCAAGACGATATTTTAGACGTCACGACCTCTACTGATACCCTTGGCAAACCTGCTGGCAGCGATGAAAAATTAGACAAATCTACTTATGTGAAATTGATGGGTGTCGAAAACGCGACTAGCTATGCGCAATCGCTATTTAATGACGGACGCACAGCCATCATTCGTGAAATGAGTCGTCATGAATCAAGCAGTAGCGAGCTTCGCAATGACGCAAACAATGATGCTTTACTGGCATTAATAGAATGGCTATGGGCACGTAAAAAATAGCCAAAAATTTAACCATCAAAGAACGGTAATGAGTGGTCAACATGGACAGTAACCCTATCCCGCGTATTTATCTTGGCACTGGTGGCTATAGCGATACCGATTTGCTCGGTACGCTGTATCCAACTGGCACAAAGAAAACGGACTTCTTACGCGAGTACGCCAAGCAATACGGCGCAGTTGAGATTAATAGCACCTTTTACGCGCCCATCGGGCAAAAAGCCTTTGCTGGCATGGTCGATAAAGCCTACGTGCAAGCAGACAGTGAGTTGAAGTTCGCGGTCAAACTGCATCAAGACTTTACTCATGCGCGCAAGGGCACAGCCGAACATGCGCAAGCGTTTTTAAATGCCCTATCCCCGCTTATCGAAGCCAACGCTCTCGCGCCACTACTACTGCAATTCCCACACGGCTTTGATCGTACCCGCGAGCATCGTCTATATCTGGCAAACCTGGTCAGTTGGTTTCAAGATTATCCACTAGCCGTTGAGTTTCGTCATAATGGTTGGCATACCCCGCAAGTGGTCGATAGTTTTGTCAAACAAGGTCTGATTTGGTGTAGCGTTGATTATCCCAAAGTCAGTGGTCTACCACCGTCACGATTGATATTTACCGAGCGCACGGGCTATCTGCGTATGCATGGTAACAATCTAAACTGGTGGGATGCGATGAGTGCCGCTGACCGCCATGATTATCGCTATAGCGAGGCGGAAATGCAGGACTGGGCGCAAGCGATTGCCAATCAGCGTCAGCATTTTGATACGCTGTATATTTTCTTTCAAAATACCGTTAATGCGCATGCTTATTATAATATTGCGATGTTAAGAGAAGCGTTGGGTAGGTTTGAATTTGAGGTGTTGTAGCTTCTAAAGTTTGTTACTAGCGACTGACTCGTATATTCTCAGAGTCTATTACTTTGAAAACAAATATATAAATCTGTACGGACTTTTAATATCGTTCTTATCAACTGTAATTATTAGAATAACTGGAAGAAAGTATGTCAAATATAGAGCTTTTAGCTTTAATCGCTTCAATAGCCTCTTTAATACTCGCTGTTGGAGCGATTTGGTTATCTTTAGTGTTTTTTAAAATGTCAGATGCATCTTCCAAGGTCACAACTAAGGCTGCATCTGATATTGACGCTAGTGTACAGAAGCTAGAGAAACTTTTCGATAAGCTTTACTCAGATACATTTTCTATGGTGAAAGATACAGTTTCTGATATGAGAAACCATATTTGGAATGGGGATGATAGTATTAGTTCTAATAAGGATATTAAAAATAATATCTTAGAAGAAGCTGAACGAAAGTCAGAAGAAAAAATTCAAGGTATTAAGTCAGTTTTTGATAATAAGTTGACCGAAATATTACGAAAGCAAGAAATCGCTGATAATAAAGTTTCAGGATTGGGCAATGAGTTAGAAAACTTATTAGAAAATGCCATACAAACTTCTAGTATGGTAGAAAGTGAAACACGTGAAGAGATATTGCAAAATAATATCATAAAGGTAATTGACGGATTACAAAGAACAAACAAGGTTGTTGTAGCCGATGATATAGTTCAAAAATTGGATGGATTTTTCCATGAGATGGATGTTGTCAATGAATTACAAAAAATGAATACATCTGGTATATTGGCTTTCAATGGCAGTCTGCAACCTGAAACAATAGTCAGAATGAAATAAAAAAGGACGCCTCTCAGCGTCCTTTTTTATTAATCAAATACTTAGTGGTTAAAGATTACTCTTCAACACCAGCATCTTGACCTTTATATTTTGCGTTTGCGTAGTCCCAGTTCACTAGTTTGTCTAGGAACGTATCAACATAGTCAGGACGACGGTTACGATAATCGATGTAGTAAGCATGTTCCCATACATCACAAGTCAATACAGCAACTTGGTCATGTGCAAGTGGTGTATCAGCGTTAGCCGTTTTGGCGATAGACAGTTTGCCACCGACTTTATCAGCAACTAACCATGCCCAACCTGAACCAAACTGAGTCAATGCTGCATTTTTGAACTCTTCACGGAACTTGTCATAGCTACCGAAATCTTCTTCGATTTTAGCTTTTAGATCGCCAGTAGGTTCGCCGCCGCCGTTCGTTGGCGTCATGCAGTTCCAATAGAACGTGTGGTTCCATACTTGGGCCGCTTGGTTGAACATACCTTGCTTGCTATCATCGTTAGCAGTCGCTAGGATGATTTCTGGCAATGTTTTGTCTTCTAGACCAGAACCAGGTAGCAATTCGTTAAGCTTAGTTACGTATGCATTGTGATGCTTGTCGTGATGGTATTCTAGCGTCTCGGCACTGATATGTGGCTCTAGTGCGTCTTTTGCATATGGTAGTTCTGGCAATGTAATGTTTGACATAGTTATTTTATCCTTGCTGTTTAGCCGTCATTTGATAAAAACTCATTATAGAAACTGAATTTTACGCTATTTTTACACCGCAAAAAACACTATAAAATAGCGGACTAAATTGGCTGAGTTTATTGTTTGAAATGAATGTTATTGCTTAATACCGTTTATTGTTTAACACAGTATCACGTATTATTATGAATCCAAAATTAACTTACTTTTGTTACAGTTTGCTCAAAAGCCAAATGCTTGACTTCATAAGCATTTATTAACTTAATATTCACAAGCCATAAGATATCATTCACGGTAGCTTGGCGGCTATTATAGCAACAGTAGCGACAAATATCAGTTACCAAATGTTATGGATAACACTGTTAGTATAGCCTTTGGATGCCTATAGACTAAGCGCAGAATGCCTTGCCATGCCTATCGTGCTAGGCAATTAGCTGACTGATAAACTGATGAAATTGGCATTAAGAGACAGCTATAATTTAAAAACTGACCATACTTTCAACAATGATACTTTCACTAACCATATTCTTAATAATGACATAACGGAATAACCCTATGAGCACCACGAATACCTCACGCTCCTCTACCCAATCGACCCCTGATAATCAATGGGTGCTCGCCAGTAATAATAAAGGCAAACTGGCTGAGTTTAAAAGGCTGTTTGCCGAGGCAGATTTGGATGTGACGATTATCCCGCAGGGTGAGCTTGATATCGAAGATGCAGTTGAGGATGGTTTAAGTTTTGTAGAAAACGCCATGATTAAAGCGCGTCATGCCAGCCGTATCAGCGGACTACCTGCGATTGCTGATGACTCAGGACTATGTGTGCCAGTATTAGGTAACGCACCGGGCATCTATTCTGCTCGCTATGCTGGTGAGCATGGTAATGATGATAAAAACAACATCAAGCTCATCGCTGACTTGCAGCCTATCCGTGATGCGCAAGCTAACAAACCTATTAAAGGGTTATTTGTTTGCGTACTGGCGATGGTGCGCCATGCTGATGATCCGCTACCGATTATCGCGCAAGGTCTATGGCAGGGTGAGATTTTAGAGACAGCGCATGGTGACGGTGGTTTTGGTTATGATCCGCTGTTTTGGTTGCCAGAGTTACAAGCTAGCGCCGCAAGCTTAAGTGCTGCTGATAAAAATAGCATCAGTCATCGTGGTCAGGCGATTCAGCAATTATTGGCGCAGTTGCCGTTGTAGATAACCCCTAAAACCTATAGTCGATTCAATTTATTCCTTTAGCTATTACAAGAAAGTCGAGCACAGAGGCACAAATCGTAGTTTAAGCAAGATTGACGATGTAGCAGATTCAAAGGGAATGGACGATAAAGAGATAATTTTTACTTTAATAAACAGATAGATTATACTGTTCTACTTTTAAAATTTTGTTGAAAGCCGTTATTTGTCTGTATAATTCACCAAAAAGCGTTATTATGCGGTGCATTAACGGTTTATGATTGATATCTGATAGCGCCTATTACTAAGATAACCGTTTCACATTTTAGTATCAGTCAGCGCCAGTGGTGACCAAAGGCGATTGCTCAAGGTACTGACTTTGACATTGCGCGCTATCGCTATCCCCTATTTATTCCAACGGCAACCCATGGTACACGCCCGTAATTTGAGGCACGGTTTGTCTATTACCATTTAACCCTAAGTACTATTTAATCAAACGTACTATTTAATCCTAAAGGTGTAATTAACATGGCTACAGATTTACAAGTCACAACCAACAAGTTATCTAATAAAGAAACCCAATTGACAGTTAAAGTACCTGTCGAAAAAATTCAAAACAAAGTCGAAGGTCGTATTCGCCAAGTTGCGAAAACTGCCAAGATTGACGGTTTCCGTAAAGGTAACGTCCCTATGTCACATATCCGTTCACAGTACGGTGCTGGCATTCAACAAGAAGTCATCAACGATGTGATCCGTGATACCGTTTTTGAAGCGATCAAATCTGAAGACATCCGCGCGGTTGGCATGCCTAACATCGACGACGTAAAACTTGAAGATGATTTCTTGGTTTATCAAGCCACTGTTGAAATCTTCCCAGAAGTAGACGTGCAAGGTATCAATGAGATCGAAGTTGAGCGTCACACGGCTAAAGTAAGCGAAGAAGACGTCGACACTATGATCGAAAACCTTCAAAAGCAACGTGAAGAATTCGTTGAGAAAAAAGGTAAAGCGGACAAAGGCAATCAAGTAACTTTTGACTTTGAAGGCTCTATCGATGGCGAAAAATTCGAAGGCGGTTCTGCTGAAGATTTCAAACTGGTTATCGGTAGCAACCAGATGATCCCAGGTTTTGAAGCGGGTATCAAAGGCATGAAAGCTGGCGAAGAAAAAACTATCGACGTAACTTTCCCAGAAGATTATCAAGCTGAGAACCTAGCTGGCAAAGAAGCACAGTTCAAAATCAACGTAAAATTGGTTGAAAAATCTAAGCTACCTGAAATCGACGATGCGTTCCTTGAGCTATTCGGTGTAAAAGAAGGCGGCGTTGAGAAGCTGAAAGAAGATGTACGCAAAAACATGGAACGCGAAATCAAAAACGCTGCGCGTAGCCAAGTTAAGCAAGCGACTTTTGACGCATTGTTAGAAAAGAACGAGTTTGACGTACCAAATGCTATGCTAGAGCAAGAAATCGAGCGTCAACGCAACATGATGATGCAACGTTTTTCTCAGCAGTTCGGTGCCAATGCTGATAGCTTTGATAAAGACATGCTGCCAAATGAGCTATTTGAAGAGCAAGCGCTACGTGCTGCCCGTCTTGGCATTATCGTTGCTCGCGTTATCGATACCAAAGGCTTAGAAGTCGATCAAGAACGCGTTGAAACCTTCATCAAAGAAGCCGCTGAAAACTACGAAGATCCAAGCGAAGTAATCGAGTATTACACCAATGACAAGCAGCAGCGCGCGAACATTGAGTCTGTGGTACTAGAAGACCAAGTAGTTGATTATTTAATCGAGCAAGGCAAAGTAACTGACAAAGAAGTTAGCTACCAAGACCTATTAGCTGCACAGCAACAACAGCAGCAAGGCATGTAATTTAGTGAGATAACTTAGCAAGTTGCCATTCAATGGCAACTTGCTAATCTCAATCTAAACATGCTCTAACATAATGCTCTAACGCAATGCTCTAACATATGTGTTAGGGCATTTTTATTGGGGATTTATATGCTATCTTTATGGACAGTTTATCACCAAGCCCCTTGATAAATGGTTACAGACGCCTTATTAATAGTGAGTCAATCATTTTATTAATAGCACTCATGTTATAAATAGAAAATTATTTTTCACATGAAAAAGTTACTATTGCCTCAATAAAAAAGTTACCATTAGCTCAATTATTTTTAGCGATATCTGGCGCTTATTATTTCAGCCAGCGAATATTATTAAAAAGCGGCAACATCTAGCATGATGAGCAGCCATAAAAGCGTAGCCGCTCGCTAGCTTCAATCCCTTTATTTTATGTACTTATAAACAGGACATCTTTATGACAGATTATGATCGCATCACTGCCAACCCACATTTTGATATGCTGATGAGTGCGCACAATGACGCACAAGGCATGCAATATACCCAAAGCGCCCCTCAAGCTGCGCATGCAGCATTAGTGCCAATGGTCGTTGAACAATCCTCTCGCGGTGAACGCTCGTTTGATATTTTCTCTCGTCTATTGCGTGAGCGCGTTATCTTTTTGACCGGTCAAGTCGAAGACCATATGGCCAATCTAATCGTCGCACAGTTGCTATTTTTAGAAGCAGAAAACCCAGACAAAGACATTCATTTGTATATCAATTCACCAGGCGGCTCAGTGAGTGCAGGCTTGGCAATCTTTGATACCATGAACTTTATCAAACCTGAAGTATCGACCATCTGTATGGGCGGCGCTTATAGCATGGGTTCATTCTTATTAGCGGCTGGTCAAAAAGGCAAGCGTTACTCTCTTGCCAATGCTCGTGTCATGATTCATCAGCCTTCAGGCGGCGCGCAAGGTCAAGCAACCGATATCGAAATTAATGCGCGTGAAATTCTAAAAACGCGTGCCCGTTTAAATGAGATTTTGGCAGAACGTACTGGTCAACCATTAGAGAAAATTGAAAAAGACGTTGAGCGTGACTTTTGGTTAGATGCGAAAGAAGCCAAAGAATACGGTCTGGTTGATGAAGTATTAGAGCGCCGCCCTACTTCTTTATAATTACCGCATAAGAGCAAAAGCTTTGATGGGCATCAAAAGCCTGAGCGTTATACGTTTTGGCTTTGATGTAAAAAATCAAAATATTTGTAAGTTTTAAATTTTAGGAGCGCCTTTTATGGCAGAAGATAACACCCCGCATTGCTCGTTTTGCGGCAAAGCCAAAAGCGATGTACAGCAGCTGATTGCCGCTGACGATGCCAATATCTGTAATGAATGTATTGAGCTATGTACCGATTTAATCGCTGATAGCGCCGAAGATGGTGATGATGAGAGCGACATTGATACTTCTTGGGTCAATAAAAAGCTACCAACGCCAAAAGAGCTGCGTGCCAAGCTTGACGAATACGTCATTGGACAAGACGCTGCTAAAAAAGCACTAGCAGTTGCCGTTTATAACCATTATAAGCGTCTAAAAGTTAGCCAAACCTTAGCCAATGACAGCAAAAAAGCGAAGATTGGCGCTGACGATGCCATGGTTGAATTGGCTAAGAGCAATATCTTGCTGATTGGCCCAACGGGTTCTGGTAAGACCTTACTGGCGCAAACCTTGGCGCGTCTACTGGATGTGCCTTTTGCGATGGCCGATGCGACGACCTTGACCGAAGCAGGTTATGTCGGTGAAGATGTCGAAAACATCGTGCAAAAGCTACTACAAGCATCAGATTATGATGTCAGTAAAGCAGAGCAAGGTATTATCTATATCGATGAGATTGATAAAATCAGTAAGAAAGGCGACAACCCGTCTATCACCCGTGATGTTTCAGGCGAAGGCGTACAGCAAGCGTTGCTAAAGCTTATCGAAGGTACGGTCGCTGCCATTCCGCCACATGGTGGTCGTAAGCATCCACAGCAAGAGCTGATCCAAGTTGATACTAGTAACATCTTAATCATCGTCGGTGGGGCGTTTGCTGGTCTTGATGCGGTTATTCAGCAGCGTACAGAAAAAGGCGGTATCGGCTTCAATGCTGATGTCAGCTCAAAAGATGATAGCAAACGCAGTTCAGAATTACTGCAACAAGTAGAGCCTGAAGATTTGATCAAATTTGGTCTCATTCCTGAGCTCATCGGTCGTCTTCCTGTTCTCGCTGCGCTCACAGAGCTGGACGAGGACGCATTGGTGCAGATATTGACAGAACCAAAAAATGCCTTGGTTAAGCAATATAAGTATCTATTCGATATGGAAGGCGCTGATATTAGCTTTACCAAAGAAGCGCTCGATGCGATTGCCAAAAAAGCCATGGCGCGTAAGACTGGTGCTCGTGGTTTGCGTTCTATCGTTGAAAATGCGCTCCTTGAGACCATGTACGAGTTGCCTTCTATGAAAAACGCCAAGACTGTCATCGTCGATGAGCAAGTGATTAATGAAGGTAAAACACCTGAAATCATCTTTTCTACCGACGACTCAGAGCAAATAGCGATCGACGCTTAGCGGTTGTTATCAGCTCTATTAAAACTGTCATTGAAGTAAAGGCGTCTAGCATATCTTATGCTAGACGTTTTTTTATGGCTGCTCACTTATGATCTTTTTACGACAGCCAATGTATGGGTAAAGTGACAGCCACGTCTATCAATCGTTCACAGCTAAAACCACAAAGCATGCTAAGGTAAATGTGCTACCAACACCTATCACTGATGAAACAAAGGACTGTTTATCATGCTTAACAATGTCACTTCTATCGCAACCTCATTACGTCAACACTTGCCTTTTCATACCACGACAGACCAAGATATTGCCCCTTATTATCATAATCATGTCGCGGCTATTACGGGTGCTGGCTCTGGTATGGGGCGCGAGCTGGCCATTCATTTGGCAAAGATGGGCTGCCATGTGGCGCTCTCTGATATCAACGCGGCGCAACTGGCACAGACCAAAGAATTGCTCGTCGGTTATGACATCAAAGCGACCATGACAGTCCTTGATGTCTCAGACAATAAAGCCGTGGAAGCGTGGGCAGATAGCGTCATGGTAGACTATGGCAAAGTGAACTTCATCTTTAATAATGCAGGCGTGGCGCTATATTCGACCGTAGAAGGCAGTAGCATTAGCGAGCTTGAATGGGTCATGGACATCAATTTTTGGGGTGTGGTCTATGGCACCAAGGCATTCTTGCCATTGATTAAAAATAGTGTCAAACAAAGCGAATCGACGAATGGCAGCAAAAAAAACAGATCGCGCCAATTTAACGAGCATGGTCACATCATTAATATCTCAAGCCTGTTTGGCTTGACCGCGCAGCCGTCACAATCTGCGTATAACGCCAGTAAATTTGCTGTACGCGGCTTTACCGAAAGCTTGCGTCAAGAGCTAGATATTCAGCGCTGCGGTGTGTCAGCGACCTGCATCCATCCCGGCGGGATTAAAACCAATATTGCCAATAGTGCCCGTGGCAATGACAGTATCAATGACAGTATCAATGATATTGGCATGCGTACTGGCCCCAAAGCCATTCAGAGCTTTAATAAATTCCTGAAATTTGATGCAGGCCATGCCGCTTTGATTATTTTGCAGGCTGCCGCGACCAATCAACCGCGCTGTCTGATTGGCAATGATGCCAAAATAATCGACGCGGTACAGCGTGTCTTTCCAGCGACATACAGTCAAATATTGAACGATGTCCATACGCTCTCTCGTAAGCTCAAACCACGCCGCCATAAAAAACCAAGCACGCCAAAATAATATATTCTAAAAGTATTTGCCCACAAAAAAGCGCTTAAATATTGATAATATTTAAGCGCTTTTTTGTGGGGAGTATTTCAACACTGTCTTTCAATATGGTTCTTCATACGGTATGAAATTGATTCATGTCCCTCTAAAGCCAAAACACTTTATCTATTTATATACTTTAATTATTTAATATTTGGTACAATTATGTTTCTAGCAACTTACAGATTGATGACTCATTCAGATTTTTTGCACAAAAATTAAGATTACTTCTGTCATTTTGACAGTTAAATTATCATAAAAATATATTATTACATATTATTTTTGATAATAAGGATATTCCAATGAAAATACTTTTAAAGGTCAAACCCTCTTCCTCCGTTTTACTGGCTGCTATCTTTGCTATTGGTGCGGTTAGCCTGTCAGGCTGTAGTGAATCAGATACCAAGGCTGTCGACCGTGTCGAAGAAGCTGAAGCATTAGCCCGTGTTAAGTCACTTGAGGCACGTGCCGCAGAAATTAAAGACGAGATGGCTGCAAATCCAAGCGCCAAACTGAGCGTTAGCATGCCAGATGAGTCCACTATTCCAGATGATGAGTTCGGCGCAGCAGTACGTCGCGGCTTACAAATCGCCAATCATACTTATAAAGAAATGCCTGACAATGTCGGCAACCAGTTGAATTGTACCAGCTGTCACTTGGGTAACGGCTCAGAGGCTTACGCAGCGCCTTGGAATGGCATGCCGGGTATTTATCCTATTTATCGTTCACGTGCTGGTCGCGTGAATTCAATACAAGAGCGCATCAATGGCTGTTTTGAACGCTCAATGAATGGCAAAGCACTTGAGCTAGGTTCAGATGATATGAATGCGATGGTGTCTTATATGAGCTGGCTATCACAGGGCTTGCCTTATGGCGTCTCGCCTGAAGGTCGCGGTTTTGTTAAGGTAGACAAAACTTTAGAGCCAAATACGGACAATGGTAAAAAGCTGTTTGCGGAGAAATGTAGTGTTTGCCATGGTGAAAATGGCGAAGGTCAATATAACGACGATGGCACTTATATCTATCCAGCAGTAGCCGGAGACAAGTCCTTCAACGATGGTGCAGGTATGGCGCGGACTTATACAGCAGCGGCCTTTATCAAAGGCAAAATGCCCTTTGGTCAAGGTAACTCGCTTAGTGACCAAGAAGCGGTCGATATTGCCGCTTACTTTACCCATCTGCCGCGACCTATCAAAGCCAATAAAGACAAAGACTGGCCAAATGGTGATGCCCCTAAAGATGTACGCCGCTAGTTTTAAGCACCTTTAAAAGTTACCATAAAAAAGCCCAATTACTTAAATAGCTGGGCTTTTTTATTATTGATAGTTAGGACAATTTGCGTCCTTTATCTTTAATTTAAGGCAATTTCATATCACCATCAACCAGCCAGCCCACGCGGCGCATCACATGAGCGACCACCCCTGCAATTAGGGCAGGTAATACAAACATCAACAGGATAATCGCTGTCCATAATTGACCCGTACTCATGATGTCTTGTGACGCCTCAATCACTCCAAATACACCGACCAATCCGGCGGTACCCATACCCGCACCCGTTGCCGTACATGCCAGTCCAAAGCCTACTGTCGCAATAGGACCAACGATGGCACTGGCAATCACAGCAGGCAATAACACCAGCGGCTTTTTTAACACATTAGGAATCTGTAGCATACTGGTGCCCAGACCTTGAGATATTACGCCACTGACGCCGTTGTCTTTAAAGCTTGCAACGGCAAAGCCAATCATGTGTGCCGCACAGCCTACCACTGCTGCCCCGCCTGCTACGCCACCAAGCCCAATTGCGATACAAATAGCAGCGCTGGACGTTGGCAATGTCAATAAAATACCCACCACCACTGCAATCACAATACCCATTAACAGAGGCTGTAACTCAGTGGCCGCTTGAATACCTTGACCAATGGCAGCGACCGCAGCGACGATAGGTGGGTTCAATAGTGCGCAAACTGCTAATGCTACCGCGCATACCAATAAAGGAACCAGTAGAATATCAAGCTTGGTTTTGCCAGCGACCCAAGTACCAGCACGATAAGCAAATACTGAGGTCAAATACGCCCCTATCGGATTACCCGGTAACGCAGAAAAGGTCGCAGGTCCGCCTACTTGGGGCGTAAATAACGTCCCTGCCATTAATGCTTCAGAGTGTGCGCCAAGCATACCCGCCACCAAGCAGCTGAGCATGACGAGCGTCGGTGCTTTAAGGTAATAGGCGATACCTACTCCGATACCCGCACCCATTAGTACTGAGGCAAGCTTGCCCACCGCAACCAATGCAGGCAAATCTAACCAGCCACCGATTTGCGAGATGATTAGACCAGCAATCAATGTGACAAATAGCCCTAAAGCCATGCCAGTAAACGCATCAATAAAATACTTTTGGAAAAATGCTTTAATGAAGCCAGTAGGCGGTGTTGCTAAATGAGAGACTGTCATAGCCACGCTCTTTATGAAATTTTTGATGAGAGATAATAAACCAACAGAAAAAATAACTTTGCTAAAAATTAGAGATAAAAAAAACGTCATTGCGACGCTTTTTTTATTATTAATAAAGAACTAAAACTGCTATCAAATAGCGCAACTTAACGACGCTGTTCAACGATGATGGAATCAATACCATTATTTTGTAAGCGCTGCTGAGCAGTGGTTACTGCTTGGCGATTATTCATCGGGCGAGAAATAACCTGATAAATTGGCAAACCATTACCCGTTGTATTCTTAACCACTCTAGCATCTACACCTGCCATCAACACTTGAGCACGGCGGCGATCTGCTTCATCCGCATCGCCGAAGCTGTTGATCTGCAAAATATAAGTTGCCGCAGGTTTTGCAGCCTGAACGCTAGCAGTACCTGCGCCTGCATTATTGGTAGACGTATTATTGCTACTAGCAGGCGTCGATCCATCATAGGTCGCATCTTCTTCAACGATCACAATGTCATCGCCGCTATTACTGGTAGCAGCGTTATTTCCACGACTGGGCGCAATGACCGTGTTTTCAGAGATACCAAAGTTACCAGTATCATCATTGCGACTGGCTGAACCATCTTCAGGTTGAGTCACCACGACATCAGGCTCAAAGGCACTGATATCCCCTATGCGGTCATTGCCTGTATCAGCAATATCTTCATCAGGAATAGTCGCCATCTCTTGATTGGGCAAAATATCATAGAACTCATAATCACCATTATCAGTATCAGTGTCGACACGTGGCTGTACCTGACGATCAGGATCATTACCAGCGGTGCTGTCAGCAGGACTGAAATCAAATAATGGTGACAAGTATATAAACACCCCTATCATAAGGGTCAATACCGCCCCGACAAACATCCACAATAAGCCTGATACGCTACTTGTTTTGCGTTTTTCAGTCGCACCTTTAGGTTTTTTGGCTAGCATGGATCTGGTTCTCCCTACTGAATCTAACTATCATCAAATTATGGCTGGCAGTCATCTATACTCATACTACATGTTAGAAAGTTACTATATAGTAGAAAAAAACTACATGCTAGATGGTGCCGACAACCCTAACAAACTAAGACCATTGGCCAATACTTGACGTACGGCTTTAGACAAACGCAAACGGGCTTGCATTAAATCCATCTCATCCGAGCTTGGTGTCTCACCTGAGGTCAAACTCACTGGCAAAATGCGATTGCTGTCATACCAACCATGAAATAGCGCTGCCAACTCTTTAAGGTAGTTGGTCAAGACATGTGGCTCATAGCCCGTCGCGGCGCGTAATAATGTCGCTGGATATCCTGTTAATAATTTAATCAGCTCATCTTCGTTAGGCGCGCTAAGTAAGTTTTGATGCTCTAAACCAATCGCATCGTCTACCACAAGACTACTGTTTTGTAGCTTTTCTAATACTCGGCAAACACGAGCATGCGCGTATTGAATGTAATACACTTGATTGTCTTTGCTTTGTGATTTAGCCAGCTCCAAATCAAAATCAATATGCACTTCAGGCTTACGGGCGACATAATAAAAACGCGCGGCGTCGTTACCAACTTCGGTACGTAAATCACGCAGGGTGACAAATTGACCTGAACGCGAGGACATTTGCACTTTTTCACTGCCACGCCATAGTGCAACAAATTGCACAAGCACCACATCTAAACGCTCAGCATCAATATCAAGCGCCAATAAAGCGGCTTTTACGCGTGGCACATAACCATGGTGATCGGCACCCCAAACATTGACCACTTTATCAAAACCACGATCAAATTTGTTTTTGTGATAGGCGATATCAGAAGCAAAATAAGTAGATTGACCATTGGCACGGCGCACAACACGGTCTTTTTCATCACCAAAATCGGTTGATTTGAACCAAATATTACCGTCTTTTTCGTATAGGTAGCCTTTTTCATCTAAGGTCTGTAAGACTGGCTCAATATCGCTATCAATAGACCGTTCGCTAAACCAGCACTCGTAGCGCACACCAAAGTCATTTAAGTCATCTTTGATATCGGCTAAAATACTGCTCAATGCCGCATTTAAAAACAGCTCATAACCCTCGCCAAGCAAGGCTTTACTGTTAGCAATTAGGCCATCAATATGCGCTTCTTTGTCACCTGATAGCAATGTTTTTTCGCCGTCCGCATTAATCTCAAACTCAGCATCTGCTGGCACATCTTTGGCGATTGCTGCAAAGCTATGAACGTAATGATCACCGTGTTGCGCTTTTAACGTTTGGGCGATGTCACTGACATAATCACCTTGATAGCCATTGACTGGGAAGATTATTTTCTCACCGTTGGTTTCCAGATAACGCAAATAGGTACTGGTCGCCAAGATATCCATCTGCCGACCCGCATCGTTGACATAATATTCACGCGTGACGTCATAACCAATCGCTTCCAGCAAGTTTGCCACGCTCATACCGAACGCTGCACCGCGACCATGCCCAACGTGCAAACTTGACGTTGGATTGGCAGAGACAAACTCAACCTGAATTTTTTGCCCGTCAAACTGATCGCTTAAACCAAAGCGATCTTGCAAGGCAAAGATATCATCTAATACCGCAAACTTGGCTTCCGCATTTAAGAACACGTTAATAAAGCCTGGACCTGCGATTTCTACTTGGCGAATGTCTTGGTTTTCAGGCAGCGCATTGACGATTTTTTCGGCAAGCTGTCGTGGATTGACCTTAGCAGCTTTGGCCGCTGTCAGCGCAATATTACTGGCAAAATCACCATGGCTTAAGTCTTTAGTACGGGTGATTTGGCTATTATTTTGCCAATCGCTTGGTAACGTGCCATCTGCTTGTAGGGTTTGAATCGCATCGTTAAATAGTGATGCAAGTGTATCAATTTGGGCTTGTGACATAAGGATTTGAACTCAGTTAAATAAACAACAAAAACGGTATAAAATGTGGCGAATGCGAGCAGCCAATAACTGCCTATTATAATAGCGACCGACATTGCAGGGGATAAAATAATACAAAAAAGATAAGTAACCTGTAAATATAACAATCTTTGCCCTGCATTGCACTATGTGCACCAAAATTAGCACTAAAATCTTACGGTTATGACAGTTAACACTGATAATTTAGGTGACTAGGGCGTGTCCTCATTGTAAAAATGGTGATAAAAAGGAGATAAATTGCCGTCAAACAAAAAAAGTAGCACAAATAATATCGAGATATTGATAAGCTAGTTGACGATGTTTGGCAAAATTTAGCCATTTTTAGCCCATCTAGAGGATAATCGATTGAATTGAAGACACGCCCTAACAGGCGTTGTCTGTGCTTTCATTCACGATAAGTCAGCCCTGCAAATTGTAGCGTTACTGTTGTCTCATACTTAGCAGCAGTTTATACCTGCTCGCTTCCGCGTTATAATAACGGTTTGTATTGCTGCCTGCTTTTTTCTGACTTATTTTATGGATTACTGCTTATATCATGAATGGTGATACTTCATTTTGAAGGCAATTATTATCAAAAGATCCATAAAATAATAGAAATAAATAAAGACGGCGTTACTACTTTATAGGATTATGCCATGTTTGCTATTGCTGCCAGTACAGTTACCAGTTGGGGATTGTATGTTTTACTACCCATATTCATCGCCTTCTTATTTTTTATTATGTGGGATATCTCTAAAGAATCTCAAGCTGGGCGCGCGGGCACATTTTGGATTTTCTTAGCACTAGGCGCAGGGTTTGTGGGCTTCTTACTCAAGCTATTGTTGGAAGTCGCTTTTAAAAGGTGGTTGATATAATTTTTATATAATTAAGCAGTATCCTCACTGTCAATGATAGGTAATAAATAACTCGCCTATCACTGATAAATAAACGGTTAAATAATCAATTAAAAAATGCATGGCTCATGACGGCTTTACTTTATAGTGTGTCAATCATTCCTATTAAAATATCACTCACTGAGCCTTGCTATCATTTTTTACGACTTTACTCACGTAAGTTGGTAAATCCCACGCACCACCAGCAAAACCGCGACACATTCCTGAGCTGGAATCTTCCGATTTGGCAAATGTTTGACCATTCCAAACCCATATCGCATGATTCCAGCAATCACCCAAGCCTCGATCTTTATGTGTTGCCCAAATCTCGCCATCAGAATAGTCATTGCCTGCGGTGGTGATCAATTTTGGCTTGCTTGGTTTGTCATGATTAATAAGCCAATAACCCGAACTCTCATTATATGCGCCTTGCCAGCACAGATGGCTAGCAAGCGTATGGGTGGCATCTACGGGTGTAAACGTCCAATCCAGTCTATCAGAACCATACTCTTGCATTCGTTGGTACACTTCGGTTTTTGGATTAATCAGCTCACAGTCTCCCATCACCTCATTTGAGCCTATAAGCTCCTTGGCATCAATATCGATCCACTTGTTTATATTGACCTGAAAGTACGCCTGTTTTGATGCAGATAGTGTCTTATTTTCTTTTTCTGAATACGAGAATGCCTTTTTGATGATTGGCTTTGGCTTAGCGGATTTCGGTATTTGCTTACTTGTGTGGTTTTGACTTACCAATGCTATTGGCGTGCCCACTCTGCCTTGTACCTCATCAAGTTTTAGCAGCACGGCACTCATACCTTTGTCGCTAATAGACCAATTTTTACCACCCGCTCTTATCTCTATCTTAGTATTTTGACGCGAATGACTCAGAAGTTGCTGAGTTTGCTTGGTGGTTAAATCATAGGCGTAACCGTCCGCATCTGCCTGTATCTCGCCATAGTTCTTACCATTTAACCAAAGCTCAGCCTCGGTATTATTCTGCTTTGGAACCTCTGGTAAAAACTGTACTGTGGCACTTGGTAAAGAAACTTTAGGTAATACTGTGAGCAATATTGAGGCAGAAGTATCTAACTGATCCTCCTCTGCATAACCTGCTGCGCGACAAGTCAATGTATTATCACAAACCACCTGCCAATCATCCTGCACAAAGCCCCACCCTTCAAATGGCGTACCATAGGTAGCATGAGCTGGTAGGGACGTCAATGGCAGCAAGCCCATCATAGCGCTGAGCAAAATCGTTAATTTTTTCACTGTCCATATTCCTTATGAGTGATACAGTACGCACGCGCTACTTTTTGGCAATCAAAGTTGCACGCATCGGCGCAGGATAGCCTTCAAGCGTTTTGCTAGTATCATTAGGATCTAAGAAGTCGGCCAGCGAATGATAAGTCATCCATTCCGTTTTACGCTGCTCATCGATAGAAGTCGTTGCCACATCGACACAACGTACCTCTGAGAATCCAGCTTTTTCTAGCCAGCCTGTCAATGCCGCGACTGATGGTAAAAAATACACATTATTCATCTGGGCATAGCGGTCATGCGGCACCAGTACGGTATTGGCATCACCTTCGATAACCAAGGTTTCAAGCACCAGCTCACCGCCTTTGACCAACTGCCCTTTAAGCTGTTGTAAATGCTCAAACGGCGATTGGCGATGATAGAGCACCCCCATGCTAAATACAGTATCAAACAGCTGACTGTGCTCGGGCAATGCTTCAAGTGGTACGGGGATATAATGCGTTCTATAGCTATCAGCAGCCCCGACAAAATGCCGAATCGCCATAAACTGATGATAAAATAAGCAAGACGGATCAATGATAATGACTGTATCCGCGCCAGCGCCAGCCATACGCCAGCCGTGATAGCCAGAGCCACCGCCCACATCCAATACGCGACGACCTTTTAAATCCCCCAAATGCGGTGTGACCCGTTGCCACTTCCAATCACTGTGCCATTCGGTATCAATCAATATTGGCGCGGCTTGTTGGTCTTCATTCTGACCACTATCAATTTGATTTTCGATCTGACCACCAATTTGAAAAGGCCCTTTACGCCACGGCATGAGCTGCTTTAATAATGCCATTGTTTGTTTGCGCTGAGACTCACTAAGATTTGCCTCAATCGTCAGGACATCACTGTTTAGATCGACATTATTGACGGTTAATGTTGGCAAACGAGCGACTGACGCTTGATAAGCAGGTGCATGCGCGTAGTTGGCTTTGTCCTTGATATCATTTAACCATGTTGGCAAGCGCGTAAGCCATTCATAAGCACTCGGCTGCTGCTGGGCTAATTCTAGCAAGGTTAAATATAATGCGCGTTCGGCGTAGGTGATAGTGTCGTTAAGCATAAAAGCAGGTTACCGTATTGATCAAAAAACAACTGTGTTAAAAATAAGGATTATTTAAATGCCACAATAGAGACGAAGTTTAAAAACTGAAACCACGTCAGATGACGCTGAAAACCAACTTGATCTAACCGTGCATGATGCTCGTCTAAAGTATCAGTAATAAGCACGTTCTCTAGTGCATTACGCTTGCCGCTGATTTCCATTTCGGTATAACCATTGGCACGTTTAAAATCATAATAACGCTCAACCAGCCATGCATCATATTGCTCATCAAAAGCATGGGTTTTTTCAGTTAATACCAGTATCCCGCCTTCACTTAACGCTGCATAAATTTTCTCTAATACTGCGACTCTATCGGCAGCGGGCAAAAACTGTAGCGTTAAATTCAAAATCACCATATCGCAGGGTTCAAGTTCCACATCGCGAATATCAGCGGTAATCACTTCGATGTCATGCGCAGGATAATTGTCACTCAGTAGCGTGGTCGCTTCGGTCGTCATCGCTGGTGAGATATCAATCGCTTTAATCTGCAAGTCTTGCGGCTCAAACTCACCCGCCAACGTCATGCTTGCTGCGCCAAGTGAACAGCCCAAATCATACACTCGACTGACGCGCTGACCACTATCGCTCTGTTGACGATACTTACAATGGCGTCGGGCAAATATGGGTAACATCGCTAGCACCTGACCATAACCTGGCACACTGCGACGAATCATATCAGGGAAACAAGCCACCACTTGCTCATCAAAAGAGAAGCGCGCTGCTTTATCAAGTGGCGTGGTAAACGGTTTGTCAAATAGGGTGTCGTGTTTAACAATAGCAGGCTTAGATTGACTCATGGTGCGACTCATTTTGTGATAATAGAACTTAAATTAGGAGATAATTGATGGTCTTGCTTGTCATTACTAGCTGAAAGCGGCACGACGTAGCAAAAGCCCATTATAACATTACTGTTTGTTACTTATCGCGGTCAGATGCCCTGCTAAGCTAAATACGTATTGCTAAGTAAAAAACACTTGGCTCATATTTTATATTTATAAAAATAGGAAAAATTATGCAAACCATTATTTTGGGCGGTGGCTGTTTTTGGTGCACCGAATCGGTATTTTTATCCGTAAAAGGTGTGCAATCTGTCGTTTCAGGCTACATGGGCGGTGACGCTGTTTCTGCCAATTACGAAGCGGTCTGTAGTGGCAATACAGGGCACGTTGAAGTCATCAAAATCGAGTTCGATGACTCTATCGTCCCGCTAGAAGTGATACTTGATGTTTTCTTTGCTACCCATGATCCCACCACAATGGATCGTCAAGGCAATGACGTCGGTAGCCAGTACCGCAGCGTGGTTTTTTATACCGAAGAAAATCAGAAACCAACGATTGACCGCACCATCAACAAACTGCGCGATATGGGCGTCAATGTGGTCACTGAAGTAAATCCAGCTGTTGAGTTTTATCAAGCAGAAGAGACCCATCAGGATTTCTTTAATAAGAATCCAGGACAAGGGTATTGCAACTTTGCCATACCGCCAAAGCTTGCCAAATTGCGTAAAGAGTTTAGTCAGTATATGGTGAGCTAAACGACAAATGAAGATAGTTTTTCATTTGAAAAAAGATTATCTCAGCATTTCATTATAGCCAAACGCTTATTGTATGAGCGTTTGGCTTTTTAACATCTTTAGCATTCTCACTCAAACAGTTATGATAGAAACAACTTAAATATAACCCTCAACGAATAAAGGCGAAGGTATGAACGCTGAATTTTGGCACAGCCGCTGGCAAGAGAAACGCATTGGCTTTAATCAGTCTGCAGTGAACCCATTATTAATAAATTACTTTAAGCAGTTAAACCTGCCAGCTGGTAGCCGTGTCTTTGTTCCTTTATGTGGTAAATCGATTGATATGGCTTGGCTGTCAGCGCAAGGCTACGACGTCGTAGGCGTTGAATTGGTGGAAACAGCGATACAAGAATTCTTTGCTGAGCAGAATATCTCCCCTGCTGTGCACCAGCATGCAGACAATCCAGCCATTAAATACTATCAAGGTCAGTTGTCAGGACAAACCATTACCTTATGGGTTGCTGATATTTTTGCACTGTCATCTGAGGATATCGGATCTGTAAAGGCGGTGTATGATAAAGCCGCATTGATTGCGCTGCCAGAAAATATGCGTACGAAGTATAGCGAGCATATACGTAAAATAAGTGGTCATGCACCACAATTTATCATCACTCTCACTTATGACCAAAGCAAAAAAGCGGGACCGCCGTTCTCTATCAGTAGCGAGCAAATACAGCAATATTATGGCGATAACTATTATATCAGCGAACTGACGAGTGAACTTACTTCTATAGGATCGGCACCTGAGCTAATGGTCACGGAGCATGTTTGGCTATTAAAGTGAGTGGTTAATAAATGAAATAAGTGGTTAATAAAGCCGTTTGCGTAGCGATTAATCAGTACTAAATTATGATGGAGAAATTGAATGAAAATATTCGTTGGGCTGATAAGTTTAATCTCTATTTTGCTAGTCACACTCGCAGGTCCGCTTTAAAAATTTGGCTTAGTCGATTTAGCGACTGCGTTTGCAAGGTTTAAGTTTGGTGTATTTGCTGGTATCGCAGCATTGGTACTATTAGGCATACAGCTTTTATTTAAACGAGACACGGCTAGCATTGGTAGCGCATTAACATCGGCAATGCTTGCTATCACTGCCATTGCTATTCCACTAAGCATGATGAATAGCGCCAAAAACGTACCGCCCATTCACGATATTTCAACCGACCTAGTGAACCCACCTGAATTTGTGGCCATTGCCCCACTGCGCGCTGATGCACCAAACCCAGTTGAGTATGCAGGTGTAGAGACTGCAACGCAGCAGCGCGCCGCCTACCCTGAATTACAAACATTACGCTATAGCCAGTCAAAATCTGAGTTGGTTGAGGCAACCAAACAAGCCATCGATAATTTAGGTTGGGAGCTTGTCAATATCGATGCGGACAAAGGCATCATCGAAGCGACAGATACGACTGCTTGGTTCGGTTTTAAAGATGATGTGGTCGTGCATATCACGGATAACAGTAGTGAACGTCTAGTAGATATTCGTAGCAAGTCACGGGTTGGTGGGAGCGATTTGGGCAAAAATGCGGCGCGTATTCATACGTTGGTTGAAGAGTTGGATAGGGTTTTGGGGGAGTAGTTATTTTTGAAACCTCGAAACCTCCTATAACTTATTTAGTCAGTTTTTTGACAATATATTGAAGCTCACTTCTTTGCCCTTCATCAGGTAGACATGTTAAAAGCATTTCAAGAGCGTATTCATTTGCTATTTCTAAGGGAGGCTTATACGGTAAGTCATAACCAAAAACCTCACTCATCATAGTGAACAAATCTTTGCGGTGTCTACAGGCTTTACGACTATTTAGATTCAACATTTGAATAGCTTCACTACCACGTTTACTATCAGACTCTAACTGTCCTGCAAGATTTAGTTTTATCTCATCTTCACATTCATCCATAAGCGGTGTTAAAAGCAGTTCTTGGCTGCCTTTTGCGTTGTCACACTGCTTAGCAGTTCTACAACTTAATAATAAATTATCATAGTCAAAGCACTTATGTGGATAGTCGTTACGGCTTTTTAAATGTTCAATAGTCGTGTTTCCATTGCCAAGACTTTTACAGCAGTAACAGCAAACTCCACGCTGTTCATCATACAACTGCTGACGCAAAGGCGCTTTAATAGTTTCTGGAATTTCGCCCCAATTCTTAGTTTGATACTTTTTAAAACTCTTTGCTGTCTCAAGAGGCATTGACCCTAACTTATCAATCTTTTGCATGATTCGACTCATCTTTATTAGATTTTGCCAATTTCGCTTGAGCCAATAATAGACGACACTTTAATAGTTCTAAATGGTCAGATGGCAGTTTTTCAGCTAGCTCTGTTATACGAGTATCTGCTTTCACATAATCATGCTTACTGATAGCGCGGCGAATCACGTTAAATTGTTCCTCTACCTTACTGTCACGAATATCTACATCAAATATTTTGGTAAGCACTGTATTGGCATCTTCACCATAGACATTAGGCATTTCTGTTAATTCACCATCATCCAATGAATACAACAAAATATCATTACGATCACTGATAACATGTGGCGAATGTGTGGTTAAGATAAACTGAACGTTTGGGAAAGTAGCGACCAACTTATCAATCAAATCATGTTGCCACTTTGGATGAAGATGCAAATCCACCTCATCAATCATCACTACGCCTTCACCTTCTAATGGATTCGCTAGGCTTGGATTAAGGATTGCTAGACGGCGAGCTATATCACCTACTAAAGCTAGAAGTGATTTCTCTCCTTGGGATAACTGATTAACATCTAACTTTTCGCCATCCTTTTCCACTATCATGGTAGCAGTACCTTTACGACGGATATAAAAATCAGTGAACCCAGTAAAATACTTCAGTGCGCTTTTCACAAAGAATAAAGGTAAGTCTCTAGAAATGTCCTCGCTATGCTTTTGTAGCTTTTGCACTTCATGTATTTCTTTTTCTATCTTATATTTAGATTCCTCTAACATCTCTAGACCAATATTTACTTTGTCTTCTTTAGAAGACTTAAGCTGACTTAAAATTTTCTTAACTTCATTCAAAACTTTTTCATTTTCACTATTTAATCCTTCCAAAATACTTTCAGTTGATACTTTCCTTTCATTTTCAATATCTTCTGAATTTCTAAACCAATCTAGGAAATTCGAGAAAACTATAGAGTTTGAGTTTAAACAGTTTTTATAAGCATCCAACTGATCATATTGGTATGAAAAGATATCCTTCTGAATTTGAACTGATATTGTCCTATTGACTGAATAGAAAGTTATAAGAGGTAAAGAATACTTATCTTCTTTAGTTAGGTTTGAGCGAAAACTTCTGACAGTTTTACTTAACAATTTCATATAATTACTCGAAGATTTAAGACGTCCATCTTTAACAGAAGTAATACTCCAGTCTGCATCTTCTTCTAATCCATAAGGCATTGGATTGTTCTCGTTAAAATCAACCCTTATACTAGCTTTGACCTCGTTCTTACCATTATTTATATAAGTTTTATCAATATTAAAACCATCTTCATCACTAGCAAGTTTTGCTACAAACCAACTCAAATTTGTCGCCAGTGCTTGCAAAACTTGTGACTTACCAGCCCCATTATTACCCACAATAACAGTGACATTACCCATCTTTTCAGAAGTTGGCGCAAAGTCTATTGTTAAGTCTTCAAAGCGACCATAGTTTTGTAGGTGTAAGCGTTTGACTTTCATTGTTTACCTTATTTTTATAGGTAGTAAATATTTAAGTATTTTATCAATTTCTTTGAAAATTCTTACCAGTCAGTATAGCAACTTAAAACACAGCTGAGGAATGCTATTGTTTTGGGAAAAAATTCTCAACTTGCCTAAACCCTCTCTCAACCTCACGCCACCGTCAATTTATAGTAACAGCTTACTTCGATACCTTTTCTTTACCCATGAGATTGGTTACTCTAAGTCCATACTGCACCAATCCGCTTTGCTTTCTCTTTTAATAACTATTTCAACGTTTATAGGATATTTTCATGCGTTTGACTCCAGTTTCTACTTTATCGCTACTTAGCCTTGCTGTTGGGCTGAGTTTTGCTAGCACTGCTCAAGCAGCCAAACCACCAGCGCCAGACTTATCTAATGCCGAGTTTCAACAATGCTTAGACGGTTTGAAAAACTCTAGCAAATTTCGAGGGGTTGATAGCTCTACTTTTAATAACTATCGCCCTAGCCAGCCTGACCCTAGCGTGATTCAGTCATTGAATTACCAGCCAGAGTTTCAAAAAGACGTTTGGGATTATTTATCTTCACTGGTCGATAAAGAGCGTGTAGAAGATGGCATCCGCGCCAAGCGCCAATGGGCAGATACGCTACGTCAAATTGAATCACGCTATGGCGTCAAAGCCGAGCACGTACTAGGTGTATGGGGCGTTGAGTCAAACTTTGGGCAGACATTGGGCAAAAAACCTTTGTTTGAGTCTCTAGCGACGCTGTCTTGTTTCGATCGCCGTCAGAGCTACTTCCAAGGTGAATACGCTAATGCGCTAAAAATCGTCCAAAACGGTGATATCGCACCAAGTGATATGACTGGCTCATGGGCAGGCGCTTTTGGGCAAACGCAATTTATGCCAAGTACCTTTTTAGAGCTGGCAGTCGACTTTGATGGTGATGGTCGCCGTGATTTGGTCAATAGTGTGCCTGACGCGCTAGCCTCTACCGCCAACTTCTTGGACAATCGTGGCTATCGCACGGGCGAGCCTTGGGGCTACGAAGTCAAGCTGCCCAGTGGATTTTGGGCTGCGTCTGACCGTAAAAACAAGAAGTCTATTAGCCACTGGCGCAATCAAGGTATCACGCTCGCCAATGGCAGTCCATTGCCAAACGATTTGAGTAGCGCTGGGTTATTATTACCCGCTGGCAAAGATGGTCCTGCTTTCTTAGTTGGTAAAAACTTTGATACGTTTTATTCTTATAATGCGTCAGAAAATTATGCGTTGGCAATCGCCCATTTATCAGACTTAATCACCAAAGAGGACAGCAGCAAAACTGACTTTGTCACAGCATGGCCTACCGATGACCCTGGTATCAGTCGCCAGCAAGCCAAAGATATCCAGCAGGCGTTATTGAATGCGGGTTACGATATTGGTGGTGTTGACGGCATTATTGGCGACAATACCCGTATCGCGATTCAGCAATACCAATCTAGTCGTGGTATCTTGCCAGCGGATGGCCGCGCAGGACAGAAATTCTACCGCGCAATCATTGGAGATGCTGGAAATACAGCCCCGAAAAGTACGCAATACGGCAATCAATACGGGCAGCCATCGAATAGCCAGCCTTTAAACCCTGCCTCTGCTGATCGCATGGGACAGCTGATTCAGCAGCAAACGAGTACTCCTAATACTTACTCGACGCAGCCTTCTGCGCAATCACCTAACTCTGGTAACACACGCTATCGCCGTGTCACTGGTAGCGACGGTGTGGTGAAGCTCGTTCGTGTTGACGAAGGTTCTTAGTATTCCGCGGATGTATCTTAGGTTAAGCACATACTAGGCTAAGCACGCCCTAGATTAAGCACATAAAAAAAGCCACGTTAATAATAACGTGGCTTTTTTCATAGGGTTTACTTTTTACTTTTTAGTCAATTTTTAACTTAAACGATCGGTGGTGGGTTCGGTTTACCATTGTCACCATCCCAGTTCTCACGTGCTTTTTCATCTAGATCAGCAGGTGTTTTTGGTTCCCACTTGCCGTTTTCTTTCCAAGTAGCATCGCCCCAATCAGCGTCTTCTTCTTTTCTGTCCAAGTCTTTGTAAGCTTGGCTAGGGTCGATACCGCGACGTTTCATGTCCGCTACTTGCTCTTCTAATGTATGAAACTGCTCGGCAGCATGCATAGATTCTTCTAAGCCATCAAGCTCTTTTTTTAATGCATCGTTTTTAGCGTTACTCATCAGGTGCTCTCCTTAGTCAGTATTATTATGCGATTTATATACATTCGACTTATATGTATACAATATATACGTCAGTAATTTTAATATAAATAATGTATTTATTATCAATCTCTGATTAGTCTCAATATTACCAGTCTTAAATGGATTCACAACCGTTGACGCGTATGCTTTGTATTACAAAACGTAGTCACAGCCACACGTGTGCTCTTTACAGCTGATAGGCTACTGACTATTTTGAAATGAGGAAGGCAGGAATATTATTAGTGCAAAATACGAATCATTGGGAGTTATGATGGACTTCGTTCAAGAGATTTTTTGCGTGAAAGGTCAACTTCCAAAGTTCTTGCGAGACGCGAGTGCCATAGGTTGTGAGCTGTATCCAGTTTGCACCCACTAGCTGACGTTGTAGCTGGTTCAAATCATCTTGAGAAATTTGGCAGCGCGAGACGGCATGGACATTCGGCATCTCTTTTTTGATGTCTTGCTCAGCTTTTGACGCTATCAAGCGATTCACAGCATTTTGCAAGCCATAGCTCGAAAAGGTCGCTGGTATTTTCATCAAGGCGATCAATATCTCTTGCCATGTTAAGGTCAAGGGTCTGGTAACATCGGTTAGGTTGCCACCTGCATAAGCTTGAGCACTATATTGAATATCAAAAGCTTCTAACAATATAATAGGCTTACTCACATCATCAGAGACGAATTCATCAGCAGGTGGGCTATTTTCCTTTAGCGTTTTGTCAGTAGACAATAGATCTGCAAACCGTTCCGCCACGGTTTGCTTGCTAAATTTAATCATTTCCTCATTAGCTCTCAGCCATCCACCAACGACCTGATGATTGGTCACTGCGTTATAGTAAGCTTGTACAAGTAATGGCTCAATATCCGTTTCTGTATCATAATAATATATCGTATTGTCCTGCCGAGTTACCGACTTAATAAATTCTTGCAGTTGACGACTGATACTCGCATCTGGATGATGATTTTTGATTAAGATGAGTAACGGTTTGAGCTTGGCTTTGGCATTCAAATAGCTCAAATGCATTTGGCTAACGCCATTCCTTTGCACGGTGCCATAACTGTCTCCAATGAGCATCAGTGCATAATCGCAGGAGTCAATACATTGTCGACCATATAGCGATGCTTTTGGCAATTGGCTCGACACATCATAGGTCAAGAAAGCCCGCGACTGAAAAAATATCGCCAAGCTGTCCAAGACCAACAATTGATCATTGTCAGCGCATATGATGTGAATATGATAGCGACGGTTTGGCACAATCACCTCTAAGCTTAGGTCATGACATAGAATAATATGATATAAAATAGAGCACAAATATCTTGTGTTGCACAGCCTAGCATAATCTTATAAAAATAAGCTCAATTTATTTTTAATATATCAATATTATGGTTATGGGTTTGATATAAACACCTTTAGCTGCGCCTATTCAGAACAGTATTGCAAGATGGCGTCTTTGCCAAGCAAACGCGCTATTAAAGTACCCAGTTTATCATCGAACTTAGTCGCATAAAAAATCAATGGCGGTCGAATGACAACTTTTGTTTTGTCAGTTGTTTCTAAACAATGATCATCTGGGGTATTGTCAACCAATGCAGACAGCTGGTTTGCAGCCAATAGCTGCTTAACTCGCTCAGCAATGGCTTGTCCAGAATCAACGACCTGCATCGCCAATTGCTGCTGAGCAATCTCATCTAACAAAAACGTTTTGAAAAATGGATAGTGCGTACAGCCTAGTACCAATTGATCAACGCCATCATGAGCAAATAATGTGAGCTGCTGGCGTAATCTTAAAGCAGTATCATCCTGCTCTGGCATTCCCGCCTCTACCCAAGGTACCAATTGCGGATCAAAATATTTGGTCACTACCGTATTGTTGGGTTTAGCAAAGTGATCGATGACCTCATTAAGCAATGTGCCATTCAAGGTAGCTTTAGTCGCTAAAACGACCACGCGACCAGTTTTGCTCGCCGATATGGCGGGCTTTAGCGCCGGGACTAATCCGACGATAGGCAGCTGCGGATAACGCCGTCTGGCTGTTTCCAAAGCATAAGCTGAGGCGCTATTACAAGCAATAACAATGAGCTTGCAGCCCTGCTCATACAACCAATCAACGGCTGTTAAAGTCAACGCTTCAATATCGGCGCTATCACGATTACCATAAGGCACATTTAAGGTGTCTGCATAATAGACATAACGCTCAGCAGGCAACTGCTGTGCCAAATGTAGATAAACTGACAGTCCACCGACACCAGAGTCAAACAATCCGATTGGCGCATTGCGCTTTTTATTATTTATAACTGTGCCGATATTCGTTTTATGGATGTCAGCTTTAGCATTAGTTGCACTATCGACATGCTCAACATGTTTACCATCAAGGCTATCTAAGCGCATTTTCACCCTATTTAAGCTATTACTTGCAGCAATATCCATCACTACTCTACTGCCATTTTTATATACATATCGTCATCTTTATGCTGTTTGCTGTTTGCTGTTTTGCATACTACAGTAATTATCTGGTGATTTATCGCTATAGTCGGTTCAATATAATTTGGATACAATGAGGGCAAGCAAAAGTACTACAAATAGTAGACTAAGCGAACCTGATACCGTATCTGATTTATATGGGATTGACTATATCTAAACCGTAAATTATTTGACGGACACATAGTTTTGAGCCCTTGCGTTAACTGTCTGGCATCGACAGCTCATAGGATTTTCCGCCACTTTGTAATGTCAGTATCGTCTCACCATTTTGCTCTGTCAATTCGCCAATTTCGGTCAAATGATAAAAAGTATTACGCCCAATAAGTGCGTCCAAACCATTTCTAACGGGCATATAAGGACGTACCTGCATATCCATTGCTGCCTGCTGATCAATCGTATCATTGTCTGTAGGATTATACGCCTTTAATGTGATGGTGTGCTCATCATCTAAACGCACCACATCGCCAGTCGTCGTGGTAAATTCTAGCCAACGATTGTTGCCTTCGTTGACGATACCGACGTCATTGATTAATAAAGGGGCATCTTCAACTTGGATACGGATTTTCTGTACTGGCGTCTTCAAAAAATATTCAATGATGCCATTATTGTCTTCTTTCCATAAAATAGTCGCAAATAAGCTCACCAATGACTCTCTGGTCATTTGCCCGCCTTCATGCCACCACTCGCCATTTGCCTTTATGACCAGATCCATATCGGCCACATCTTTTGGGTGCCATTTATCCAATGGTGGGATGGCACGTCCTTCACGTTTGCCTACGGTAGACTTTAGATACTGACTGAGAGAATCCATATTATTTAGCTCAGATGGCACGTCTTTTGGCGGTTTAGCTGCCAATTCATCATTTTGAATTATGTCTTCATTATTGTTATTCATCTTATAATCCTTTACTTAGCATTCAAAGTTTGGCAAATCTATTATTACTATAAATTTTAGTTTCGGGTATGATGAAAACATATCATCTTAGCACCCTCATTAGTTCAATCTTACCTTAACATCGATACTCATAAATGCGTATCGTGTTTGTAGGACTTTTCTTTTATAATGAGTAACGATTTTTTATTGAAATGGTCAAGTGGGTGTTGTGTTAATGACACATTTTACGTGATGTGTTGATATCCTTAGATACATGGATCTCGACAGTAACATGGTCAATTGATGTCGCAAAGACAGTTTTATCGGGCAGCCATATGTCTGAGTAATGTTAGCGCCGCAAGTCTATTATTCAATTGTTAAGCTAATGATGCCCTGAGATAAGCCACTAAAAGTTTAGGAGTAGGTATGCAAGAGCAAGACAATCAAAAGCCAGTCATTGATAGTGACACTGTGAATACTGACCCATCAGTAGCGACAGAGACGGCAAATCTAGATAAAGCAGAGTCAGCCGTTGTGACCCAAGAAGTGCCATCTGAAACAGTCGCTATCGACAAAGCGCCAGAGCCAGTAGTAGAAGCTGTCGCGGCAGAGCCTGAGATTGAACGTGAGTCTATGGAATTTGACGTTATCATCGTCGGTGGTGGACCTGCTGGGCTATCTGCTGCTATCCGCCTGCGTCAGCTCGCTATCGCTGCTGGTAATGATGAGTTTATGGTTTGTGTGGTCGAAAAAGGTTCTGAGTTTGGTGCGCATACCTTATCAGGTGCTGTCATCGAACCGCGCGCTTTGAACGAGCTGATACCAGACTGGAAAGAAAAAGGCGCGCCGCTTAATGTGCCAGCGACCGAAGATCGCTTTTATTATCTAAACTCAGCCACGCGCTCTACTAAAGTACCTGACTCGTTGATTCCAGGACCGATGCACAACAATGGCAACTATATTGTCTCATTGGGCAATGTGGTGCGCTGGTTGGCGGTACAAGCTGAAGAGCTTGAAGTCATGATGTTCCCAGGCTTCCCTGCAGATGATATTTTATATAACGACGACGGTTCTGTACGTGGTGTCTTAACGGGCGATATGGGTGTGGCTGCCAATGGCGAAGCCAAGCCTAGCTTTGAGCCAGGTTATGAGTTACTTGCTAAATACACTATTTTTGCCGAAGGCAGCCGTGGTCATTTAGGTAAGCGCTTAATCAGCCGTTTTGATCTTGATAAAGACTCAGATCCTCAGCATTATGGTATCGGTCTAAAAGAGCTGTGGGACGTAGCCCCTGAGAAACACGAGCAAGGCGTGGTCATGCACGGTCTTGGTTGGCCATTGACCGAAACAGGCTCTACTGGTGGCTGGTGGTTGTACTTCGATGAAAACAACCAAGTAAGTTTTGGTCTTGTCGCTGACCTGTCTTACCACAACCCATATATGTCGCCATTCGATGAGATGCAGCGCCTAAAAACCCATCCCGTCATCAAAAACGTATTGGAAGGCGGTAAGCGCATCTCTTATGGCGCACGTGCTTTAACCAAAGGTGGCCTAAACTCTCTACCGAAATTCACTTTCCCAGGTGGTGTATTGGTCGGTGATGATGCTGGATTCTTGAACCCTGCTAAAATCAAAGGCACACACACATCGATGAAGTCAGGCATGCTAGCCGCCGAAGCCATCTTTGAGGCACTACAAGCTGATCGTCAGCATGATGAAGTCGTTGCTTATACCACCATGTATAAAGAGTCATGGTTGTATCAAGACAACTATGAGTCACGCAACTTCTCGCCTGCAATACATCGCATGGGTCTGTTTATGGGCGGTGCTTTTACCTTTATCGAGCACAACTTATTAAAAGGTAAAATGCCGCTTACCTTACATGACAGCCTGCCAGATTATGATCAGTTAGAGCGTGCCAATCATGCTTTTCAGCCAACCTACCTCAAGCCTGATGGCAAACTGGTATTTGACAAGCTGTCATCGGTATTTATCTCTAATACTAATCATGCAGAAGACCAGCCAGTACATTTGAAACTGACTGATCCAACGGTACCTGTTTCAATTAACTTACCGTTATATGCTGAGCCTGCCCGTTTATACTGCCCAGCTGGGGTATATGAAGTGGTAAAAGATGCCGAAGGAGCTAAGTTTGTGATCAATGCGCAAAACTGTGTGCATTGTAAAACTTGTGATATCAAAGATCCTTCACAGAATATCACTTGGGTAACGCCAGAAGGTGGCGGTGGCCCTAACTATCCTAATATGTAAATATAAACAATGTTAGAACTAATCACTAATACTAAAAACCGCCCTTATGAATTCATAAGGGCGGTTTTTTTAACTTCGACACATGAGACAAGTTTATCTTTAATCAGGTGAGATTAATCCGTCCATGCATCACGATTGGCTTCGTTTTTAAGCTTCACAAAGTCATCAGGATTAAACTTGATTTGATCGCCAGTTTTACCTTCTTTAATCTGACGCTCGTAATCACGCAATATGCGCAGTGCTACGGGTGACAAGATTAAAATAGCCACTAGGTTAACGAGTGCCATTAGACCCATTGATAAGTCAGCGAAGTTCCATATGGCAGGAAGACTGGCAATAGCGCCGACAAACACCATGCCCAAGACCATAAAGCGGAAAATCATAATCATGACTTTGGCATTTTTGGCACCAGAGATGAATTCAAGATTCGACTCACCATAGCTATAATTGGCAATGATAGAGGTGAAAGAGAAGAAGAAAATAGCAATCGCAACGAAGATAACACCCATATCACCCACATACTGCGACAGTGCCAACTGAGTCAGCTGAATTCCTTCTTGCTCAACACTAGGATCGACCACACCGGACAAAATAATAATCGACGCCGTTGCCGTACAAATGACAAGCGTATCCATAAATACACCCAGCATTTGCATAAATCCTTGCACCGCTGGATGATCGGGATGACTCTTCGCCGTTGCCGCCGCATTAGGCGCTGACCCCATACCCGCCTCATTTGAAAACAGACCACGCTTGATACCGTTAATCATTGCCTGAGCAATACCATAACCAATCACCCCGCCTGCTGCTTGCTCAAAACCAAATGCTGATTTAACAATTAACACAATCGCCGCTGGGAATTGACTAAAATTCGTCACGATAATGAACAAGGCTAATAGGATATAGAGAATCGCCATCACGGGTACGATTTTACCCGCGATACGAGCAACCGAGCGCAAACCACCGAATACCACTGGCGCAACTAATACGACCAATACCAAACCTGTCATCCACGTTGGAACCCCAAATGCTTCGTTGGTCGCTTGTGCGATGGTATTTGACTGCACGCCATTAAAGGCTAAACCGAACGCTACTAATAAGCATAATGAGAAAAATATCGCTAGCCAGCGCTGACCGAGACCTTTTTCGATATAATAAGCCGGTCCACCGCGGTAAACATTGTCATTGTGCGGCACTTTATAGGCTTGTGCTAATGTTGATTCGATAAAGCTGGTCGACATACCGACGATCGCAGTCATCCACATCCAAAACACTGCACCTGGACCACCAAGGTAAATCGCGATTGCGACCCCTGCCAAGTTACCCGTACCGACTCGCGCCGCCAATGAGGTCATCAGCGCCTCAAATGAGCTGATACCGCCATCTTTACGCCCTTGATTGGACACGCGCAATAGCTGCCACATATGCCCAAAGTGGCGAAACTGAATAAAACGTGTGGCAATGGTAAAATATAAACCCGCACCAATCAGTACGAACATCAGTAATCCATACCAAGGGTTACTTGCAATTAGCCAATCATTGTTGCCCCAAATGATGCTGACACCATAATTGACGATGCTATTAAACCAACCTGCTATTCCTTCACCCATACTGCTATCCTCTCACTTACATTTTATACTGCTAGTATATTTTATGAATTGATGTGATTAATGATATTTAAAAATGCTTACTAATCCCTCTGCCTACTCATGAAACAGTAAATATCTGATCAATATATTGGCAAAGTAAATCACTAACATCCTGTCGCTACATTTTAACTGACTAGAGATTATTTAACTATTTCAAACCTCTATTATAAAAATTAAATAACTACGAACTTTTGCAAGGTATTTAGATAAAGATCAAAAAAATATTTTTTATATGAAATATTGAAGAAAACTTTTAAGACTAGGTACAATAGTTAGATTTTAAAACGTATTCATATAAACACCATTCCAAAAAAAATAGTCACTGCCATAATATTTATTGAGTAAAGTATTGGCTATATTTATAGAATGAATGACTTTTACTGCTAATAATTCTCTAATACCTCTATAAAACTAAATCCTTAATATAAATAGGGTTTTAGCACAACACCTGAGCAACGACCGTTTTTTTAGTTACTCTCTCTAACATAAGTTGACCATGGTTTCCATAAAGCAAACATTTAGTTACATAAAGTAAATAAAATTTATTTATTGTTAATTAAGTCAATATTGTATATATTCCCAATAAGTTCATAAATATTTCTTGCAATACTTATTGGCATGAATAATAAGTTGAAATATTAAGACAATATCATCAGGGATGATGAGCATAATAAGACAGAGGACTGTCAACCAATACCGACCCTCCTCCATAAATCCTCATCTCTATATACTATAAATTCAGTCATTCTATAGCCCATAAATCTTGTTAGATGTTAAGGTTATAGTCGACCCACACCCATATTTTACAATGTAATTTTTAGCAAAATCGAACCACAGAAAAGTATTTTTCGCAGTGTTTTAACTGATAGAAATCTGCCTTTTTTTCGATAATATTGGGTTACTTACTACTGGTTGGTCATTCTGCTTTATCAGCCTATAAACTGATTTTATGATCCGTTTATAGACAACGTATCGAACTGTCTTCCATCATGTGATACATGCTAAAGCAAAATAACTTGTCAGGCTCAAATCAGTAATCTTGTTTTTATGTTAGGCAAAAGGAGTTGTCCTATGGAAAACCACAACGATCCATCCGGTTATTGGCGTGCCAATGTCCGTCTCATTTTAGGTAGCCTATTTATTTGGGCGCTATGCTCATACGGGTTTGGGATTTTGTTACGTCCTCTCTTAGCAGGTATTAAAATCGGTGGTACCGACTTGGGCTTTTGGTTTGCTCAGCAAGGATCCATTGGGGTATTTATCGTTTTAATTTTCTTCTACGCTTGGCGTATGAATAAGTTAGATAAACAATACGGCGTAGACGAGGAATAGCCCCATGAGTCAATTTACGATTAATATTATTTTTGTAGGTCTATCTTTCGCTCTATACTTCGGTATTGCAATTTGGGCACGTGCTGGCACAACGAGTGAATTCTACGTAGCAGGCGGCGGTGTTCATCCTGTCGTCAACGGTATGGCAACGGCTGCTGACTGGATGAGTGCTGCGTCATTTATTTCGATGGCAGGTATTCTTGCCGCTGGCGGTTATGGCGCATCAACTTATTTGATGGGTTGGACAGGTGGTTATGTACTACTGGCAATGCTCCTAGCGCCTTATTTACGTAAATTTGGTAAGTTTACGGTACCTGACTTCATCGGCGACCGTTTTTATTCAAAAACGGCAGCAATGATTGCCGTAATTTGTTTGATTATCGCCTCAACCACATACGTTATCGGTCAGATGACAGGTGCCGGTGTCGCTTTCTCACGCTTCTTGGAAGTTGAAAACACGACTGGTCTCCTGATTGCTGCGGTTGTTGTCTTCTTCTATGCTGTACTTGGTGGTATGAAAGGGATTACTTATACGCAGGTAGCGCAGTATGTAGTTCTAATGATTGCATATACCATTCCTGCTGTTTTCATCTCACTTGAGTTAACAGGCAATCCAATTCCAGGTTTGGGCTTGTTTTCAAACCATGTGGAAGCAGGCGTTCCTATCTTAACCAAGCTAGATCAGGTGGTTACTGATTTGGGTTTCACGGCTTATACTGCTGATGTCCCTAACAAACTAAATATGGTGCTATTTACCTTATCACTCATGATCGGTACAGCAGGTCTACCACACGTTATCATCCGCTTCTTCACCGTACCTAAAGTCGCTGATGCGCGTTGGACAGCTGGTTGGACGTTGGTATTTATCTCGCTATTATACTTCACTGCTCCTGCCGTAGGTGCAATGGCACGTTTAAACCTGATTGATACGATTTATCCACAAGGGGTAGCAGAAGCACCTATAAACTATGATCAACGTCCAGACTGGATGAAGACATGGGAAGATACCGGTCTCATTAAATATAATGATCTTAATAATGATGGTCGTATCCAAATGTACAACGACAGTGGACTTGGTGCGGCTGAGCTTGCCTTGACTGCTGCACAAGCGGATGGTGGCGATGTAGCCGCTGCCACTGCAGCCGTAGAGACTGCACGTGTCGCACAGGATCTAGAACTTGATGGACGCTTTACCGCAGCAGGCTGGAAAGGTAATGAGCTGGATGTCAATGCCGATATCTTAGTATTAGCTAACCCAGAAATTGCGAATCTTCCACCATGGGTTATTGGTCTTATTGCCGCAGGTGGTTTGGCAGCAGCGCTCTCAACAGCAGCAGGCCTACTACTCGCTATTTCGTCAGCGATCAGTCATGACTTGATTAAACGAAACCTTAATCCAAACATTACTGATAAAGGCGAATTGAGAGTTGCACGTATTACGATGGGTGTTGCAATTGTAGTTGCTACTTGGTTAGGAATAAATCCACCAGGGTTTGCCGCACAGGTAGTCGCTTTAGCATTCGGTATCGCTGGTGCATCGCTCTTCCCTGCACTGATGATGGGTATTTTCTCTAAACGGATCAATAATGTTGGTGCCATCGCTGGTATGCTAACAGGTCTGATTAGTATCCTTGTTTATATCTTTGTCTTTAAAGGTTGGTTCTTCATTAGCGGTACAGCGAACTTCCCTGATACGGCAGAGTATTGGTTATTTGGTATCTCACCACTATCATTTGGTGCGATTGGGGCATTGCTTAACTTTATCGTAGCGTTTGCTGTCTCTTATGCTACTGCTCCCCCACCATTACACATTCAAGAGTTGGTTGAAAGTGTCCGCTCTCCACGTGGCGCAGGCGGTGCAGTCGACCACTAAGTGTATAAATGAGAATATATCTTCAGTTACTATATATCACTCACAGGCAGTAGCTGCTTGTGAGTGATTTTTTTATCTCTTATTTATTATAAAAAATGTTAGATTTTTGCTTTATTGAATATAATTTATTAACTATGCTTAGGACGTGTCCTCAATTAAATCGATTACCCTCTAAATGGGCTAAAAATGGCTAAATTTTGCCAAACATCGTCAATAGCTTATCAATATCTCGATATTATTTTCGCTACTTTCCTTGTTTGACGGCAATTTATCTCATTTTTATGACCATTTTTAAAATGAGGACATGCCCTAGTTAAAAGCGCTCAATTAAAAGTGCTTAACGCATTAAGGAAGATTTTATGCTTTTTGAGTTTATCGCTACCATTGCTGCCGCATTTGGCATGGCTGGTCTGGCACTCATTATAACTCACCTCAGTAAACTGGCTGGCAAACGCGCACCAAAGTGGCTTATTCCTTTGTTTGCTGCGATTGGTATGTTTGCCTTTCAAATACACCAAGAGTATAACTGGTATGGTCAGCAAGTGAGCAAGTTACCAGCAGGCGTGCAAGTCGTCAAAGTAGCAAAAAGCACCGAGTGGTTTCGCCCATGGTCTTATATCAAACCGCAAATATTACGTTTTATCGCTGCCGATACCGCCAACGCTAGCGTGCAGGTAGACAATCCAGATATATATTTGGTCAATTTATATTTGTTTGAAAGACGCAGAAGTGTGCAGAAAGTACCACAAGTTATAGACTGTCGTATTCCTGCACGTGCCGATTATGTCATACCCGAAAAAGACAGTAAGCTAACGATTGATGAACATGTGAGGCAAACAACAGCATGGCGAGAGTTGGCAACCGATGACCCGTTGTTCATTAGTATTTGTACTGGTAAAAGCTAACCTCCTCATAAATATGCAAATAAAACCCTGCTAAAACATCTGATTACTAAGGGGTTTAAGACGGCTTATATTATAGTCATATATTCAATTGCGCTGAGAAGTTGCGGTATAAGTATGCTTAGAGTTAGCGCCTAACAGCAATCCAGCGCATAGACCACCGAAGTGCGCCGCAAACGAAATACCTTGTTGCGGCATCAATCCTTGCTTGATGGTCAACCAATAGCCAGTACCCATGACAATACAGGCAATCAAATAACCCCAACGCCGCGCAAATACAGCACCACCTATCATATAGCCGAGCATCGCGAAGCATAGCCCTGATGCGCCAACATGAATTGACAATGGCGAGCCAATGATCCAAGTGACCAATCCAGACGCGATAATGAGCTTAATCACTGTTCGATAAGCATTCTTCTCAAACAATCCAAACAAAAATAAAATCTGTAACAACGTCAAAGTGTTACCAAGCAAATGTGAAAAATTGCCATGCATCGTCCATGACGCAAACACTCCAATCATGCTGCCCACGTCTAAGGCACGAGGCACAATCCCAAAGATATTCCACATGCCAAATAATGCCACTTCATTTAAAAAAAACATGCCCCACATCGGTATTAATACAAAAGCATATAAGCCTATAACCTGCTTTATTCGTATCATAATCAAGTTAAGCAGTTGCTGCCAATTCATATAATGCCCTATTCTTTTAATCCATGTTTTTAGCGATATTTTAATGGCTCAGCGTAGCAGTGGAGCGTGTTACAGGCGTAAAACCTAACAATGCAGCCTCTTTGTCAGTCATCAAATAACTGTCACTATGTAATAACGACGTCGAGTGATAAGGCACTAAAGCGGTGGGCACAAAACGACGAGCGGCATCGATGTGTTTGATAGAATCATCAAAAAAGATATGAGGTGCAAATGTTCTAAGTACAGCTGTTTTTTCTAAACCTCCTAAGAAAAACGCCATATCAACATTGACGCCCCACTCTCGCAATGTCTTAATCGCACGCAGATCAGCGGGTGCGTTGCGAGCTGTCACCAATGCAATCTTTATGGGAGAATACTTGAGACCAGCGGGTAGACGTTCCTGTAAATTTGATAGTTTAATCAACAATTCAGCATAAGGGCCTTTTTCAATGGGTAAATCACGCATCTGTATTTCGCGATCGTGAAAAGCACGCAGTCCTTTTTGCTTGTACAGCAGCTCACCTGAATCATCAAACAGCACCGCATCACCATCAAAAGCAATACGCAACTGATCGGTATCTAACTCATAGGTATTGACGGGGGTTGCGTCGAGTATCGCACAAGCGCAGATATTGGCATCAGCCACTTGCTGGGCATCTTCGCGATTGGTCGTCAAAAATAGATCGATGTTGAAGTCTTTAATATAAGGAGCAACAGGACTGCCTGAAATAAAAGCCGAGCGCGAGATAGTCAGCTCATGTTCAAGAATTGCATTGAGGACTTGAATGCCCGTATCTGGACTACTTTTTGAGACAATGACCACTTCCACCAAAGGTGTCTCAACCTCTAAATCTTGCATACCATCATTGCAATAATTATTCAGATTTAATAGAGCTTTAATTAATGGGTAACCAGCACCTATACTGAGAGCATCGTTTTCACGCTTGGTCATATAGTCTCGAAACTCTTTTATGGCGCTTACAGGTCTCTGCTCTAGCAGCTCTAGCAAATAATTTTCTGATTCTGTTAAATCAAAAAGTGCCGTTGCAGAAATCGCGACGATGAGCGTATTACTAAAATCGACTGCCATGATTTTCTCTACTTATAAAGTTATCTATTCGGAAATGCCAACCAGTTTACTACATTCACAAGCCCTTAGAATGATAAGAAAAGTTATCCACGTATAATGTCATTTAGTATAAAAACTACTTTTTAAGTAATCAAAATGACCGCTCAGAAAGTGTCTCATAATGTGACTTTATGTGGAATAATTTAACCATAGAATTATTACGCCGACTTTTTCTTTTATCATAAAAAAGCCATATTGTTATGAAAACAATATGGCTCTATTAATGAACAATACAGATGAACAGTGTAGATGAACGACGCAGCTATGATTTTCTAAGCTTACTTTTATCAATAGCGCTTACGTTAGCAGCACTAAAGATATCGCTGGAAAAGCGACCAAAATAACCAGTCGAATCAGATCAGAGACAATGAACGGTGCGACCCCGCGAAACATATCAGACAGCTTAATATGCGGTGCCATTGCCTTAATCACAAAGATATTCATCCCCATCGGCGGCGTAATCAGTCCAAGCTCTACTGTCAATACAGCGATGATACCAAACCATACGGGATCAAACCCTAACGCCACAATGATTGGATATACCACTGGGATAGTAATGACCAGCATCGCCAAAGCATCCATGAACAACCCTAAGAGGAAGTACATGATTAAGATACAGATCAGTACAATCATCGGGCTAACTGCTAATGTACCAATCCAAGTCGCTAGCGTATAAGACAAGCGTGAGACGGAGATAAAGTAACCCAAGGCTTCTGCACCCAGCAGCATAAAGAACACCACCGCTGATAATGCAAGCGTTTCAATCAAAGATTGCTTTAGACCTTTTATACGCATGCCTTTGGCAAAAGCATAAACCCAAGAAACAAACGCACCGACTGCTGCTCCTTCTGTCGGAGTAAATAACCCAAAGAAAATACCAGCGATAATCACAATAAAAATAAAGCTAAATGGTATGAGTCCCGTCAATGACAGCAGCTTGGCTTTCCAAGAAGTAGGCTCACCGCGACGCGCTAAATGCGGCTTCCAGCGTACCATAATCATAACAGTGATTGAATACATCACCATGCCCAAAATCCCAGGCAAGAAACCAGCGATGAACATGTCACCGACTGACTGCTGGGTTAAGATGGCATAAACCAGTAGCGCAATGCTAGGCGGAATCATAATACCTAACGTGCCACCCGCTGCTAAAATACCACAGGCAAAACCTGGTTGATAACCATACTTCTCCATTTGTGGCAGCGCAACCTTGGTCATAGTGGACGCTGTGGCTAGGGATGAGCCTGAGATAGAAGCAAAAATACCAGACGATCCTATACCAGCGATACCCAAACTGCCCCTCACTCCCCCAAAAATAGTTCGGGTAGCTTCAAACAATTTTCCTGCCATCCCTGAATGAGTGGCAAAAACGCCCATTAAAATAAATAAGGGAATCGCACTAAAGTCATACTTTGCCAAGACATCGACTGGGATGTCTTTGAGCATTTGTAATGCACCACTGGGCGCCGTCACTGCGCCAAAACCAACCAATCCAACACCTAACATGGCAAGCGCCACTGGAACTCGCAGGACAACAAGCAGGATCATGACGATTAAGCCGATAGCTCCAATAATTTCTGGACTCATGCGCCTGTCTCCTCGGCGTCAAAGAACTCGCCCGTTTTAAAGATATTAATGGATTCGATTAATGAGCGAATGGCGAGTAAGAGACTTAAAAATGCACTAAATGCATAGATGGGCATCATTGACAATCTAAGATCTTGAGTGACTTTGCCGTATTCTATGGCATCAACAGCACTCTCATAAAGCCCCCAAGCAAAAACGATACCAATGATAAAAAAGCCCATCATAAAGACGCCCATCATATAACCTTTAACGGCTTGCGGCATTTTTTGGGTAAAGACATCAACGATGATTTGTGAGCGTTCGACGAAAGCGCCAAAGGCAGCAAGTAAAGCAAAGAGCATGAAGTAAGAGACGATCTCTACACTGCCTTTAACGGTAAAGCCAAACTCACCACCAGTCAGCTTGAAAATATAACGAGCAGTCACATCGAGCATCGTTGTGAGGACAATAATAATAAGACTGATACCACCAATAAACTGGCATAATCTAGAGATTAGAATACTGATTTTTACTAAAAATGCCATGTGACACCTCCAATGGGTTATACCACTTTACAAGCAGCACTGGCAGCTTTTGCTTTCTCATAGACACTATCAGCATCTAAACCCAAAGCATTGACATCATTTAGATATTTTTTAGTACCTTTTTCAAGTGGTCCTTTCCAATCAGGATCATTCAATGGATCAGGAATTTCAACGATCTCATCGCCTTTAGCTTTAGCAGCTTGAATGGCCATTTGATCATGCTTATCAAACACTTCACCAACTTTATTAGCCAATGCCATTCCTGAGTTTTTATCCAACACTTGCTTTAAATCATCAGGTAAGTTGTTATATTTATCCTTATTCATAGTAACCATCAGCGCCGAACTATAAAAAGGAATATTGGTGTGATATTTAGTGATTTCATCGATTTTGAATGCTGTTACGGCTTCCCATGGAAAACTCAACCCATCGACGACGCCGCGCTGTAAAGAGGTGTACATATCATTGGCAGGCAACCCTACTGGTGATGCCCCAGCGCTTTCGATAATGTCACCCGCGACCGCAGAAGGGCGGCGGATGCGCATGCCTTTCATGTCTTCAGGAGTCCGAATCAACTTATCCGTAGTATGCAGTGAGCCAGGCCCAGCACCATACATGAATAGTAGATGTGAGTCTTCATACTCACTAGCAAGCGTGCCATCCTCATAAAGAGTCTGAAGCATACAACCCATTTGAGTCGCTGAGTTTGATAAACCAGGAAGTTCAGTGATTTGAGTTAAAGGAAAACGTCCACTGGTATAACCATGTGCTTGTGAACCGATATCTATCGTACCTTTAGCAGCAGATTCGTACGTAACATCTGCTTTGGCAAGACCCGCGGAAGGATACAACTCTACTTTTAAGCGACCATTAGAATCTGTCTCTATTTGCTTTGCCCAAGGTTCAAAAACCTCTGTGCTAATAGAAGAGGTTGCTGGCCAAAAGTGAGAGAAGCGTAAAACGGTCGTTTCTTGAGAGTTTGCTGATGAGCCATCAGTCGTATTAGCAGATTGGTTAGAGCAGCCTAAAAGACTAACAGCCGCTAAGGCACCAATTGAAAAAAGAGGAGCTAGCTTCATTATCAATTCCTTTTGATAATTGTGAAAATAGGAATAATACATCACTGGTAAATAATCCAATCTATACCAGATCTAATTATTTACAAGTTTTAAATATATCTTTTACATACCTGTAATAAAAATCTAGTTTAAAATTAGCAGCTATAATGATATAAGTCAAATCATTTTGATGGCAAAGCTAGAAAATATATTCATAAAATTGCATAGCAATTAAACAAGAAAACTCGTCAATTCAAATAGAAAATACACTTATAGAGTGTGAATTCTAAAAGTAAGTGAGATTAAGCATAACTTAATCTCAAACCCACAGACAAAGAAAACCCCCTGTGACATAAGTCGCAGGGGGTTTTACTTTGAATAGAGAGCTGACGATGACCTACTCTCACATGGACGAA